>DBGCDL010000048.1:0-39135 GCA_048358235.1 Oscillospiraceae bacterium | reverse complement strand
TTAAAATCGGATTGGCGGGATGCCTGATAATGTTCATTTACTGTTCCTCCGTTAATTACTTTACACAAAGAGTATAACTCTAATTTACTCTCTTGTCAATTCTATCTAAAAATATTTTTATTTTTTGCAGTTTTGTTTCTCTTAGTAAAACGGTCCGGAAGAAGAACGCAAAATATTTTTGGTTGAAAAAACGAATCTGCATGTTTCTGCATCTTGCATATGACCGGAAGTACCAACTGTTTTTTCCCTTTTTGTACTTTGCTTAACAGGCATATCCCCAAAATGGAGCCGTCGTCAAAATACAGCTTTCTTTTTTGAATTTTAATGATTGCATTGACAATTATGGGTGCAGATGCTAGCATGTTAATGTAAATATTTATTGTAATATTAAGTAATAAGAAGAATAAATAAAGTAAAGCTGATTTGACCGGTTCGGAAACCTGCATACACTGGCGGAAAAGAAGGAGAACAGGCAGTCGGCATAAAGAAAGGGGTGGGGATGCCATAAACGCACTGATTGCTTCCATTCAGCATTGCAGCGTTCACGATGGCCCCGGAATACGCACCACCATTTTTTTCAAGGGGTGCAATATGCGCTGTCCATGGTGCCACAATCCGGAAACGGTTTATCCCGGCAGGGAAGTGCTCTCCAATCCGGAAAAATGTATTGGCTGCGGGCAATGCGAGAAGGGCTGCTTTTCCGGAGCGCGGGAGCCTTGCGGAGAATATCTTGAGATCCCTCAGATTATGGAGGAAATCAAACAGGATGTGCCATACTACGGAAAGGACGGCGGCGTCACCTTTTCCGGAGGGGAGCCGCTCCTCCAGGCGGAGGCGGTCAGCCGGCTGATGGAGGAATGCCGGAAGGAAAATATCAAAACGGCAATCGAAACAAACCTGTCGCTGCCGGGTATTCCGGTGGAAAAGCTGGCGTCCGGGTGCGAGCTCATTATGTGTGATATCAAGCTGTGGGACTCCGAACGGCACAAAGAAATTACAGGAGTCTCCAACCGGAACACACTGGAAAACATTGCTGCTCTTTCCCGAAACGGAGCGTCCCTGGTGGTAAGAACCCCTGTCGTACCGGGGATCAACGATACCCCCTCGGAAATCAGTTCCATTGCGGGCTTTCTCAAGGACATAAAGGGCCTGCGGTACTATGAGCTCATCAGCTACCACCCATTGGGCCTGTCCAAGGGGAAATCGGAACATTTTACCCCCACCGTTTTTCAAAAGCCGGAGAAAGCGGCGATGCAAAAGCTGGGCGAGTGTGTAAAAAGCGCGGGAGTTCCCCTGTACATAGACGGTATCCGGATCCCGGATTAGCAATCCGGCCGGCCCCCGCACAGCAGAATACAATGCGGCAATCCATTTGCACCGGCAGATGGATTGCCAATCCCAAAGAAGAAAGAAGAGAAAGTATGCCAATTACTTATGATGACAGGCTGGCCGCCATAAAAAAGACAAAGCTGGAACACACCATTGCAAAGACAAAGCAAAACGGTTACATGGACGGGGATGATTACGGTTCAACCCCGTTTCCCGAAGGGTATCACTTTACCCCCATTTATAAGGAGGGGCAGAACTTCTTTTATGGCCCGGAAGGAAATGCAGTAAATTTTAAGGCGTTTCTGGAAAATCATCCGTTGTACATTGACCCTATGGAAATACTGGCGGGTCGCTGGTGCGACATGCTTCCGGGATACCGCAGAGCAGGCAATGCCTATGAGCACTTTTTCCCCTATGATTTTCTCAAACCCGGGCAGCGGCTGTATGACATTGGGAGCGGAATCGGCGCCGACGCCCACTGCGCCTGTGATTATCGCATCGGGCTTGCACTGGGATTTCCCGGAATCCTCGAAAAAATACGTCATTCCATGAATACTCTTCCGGAGGACAGACAGGAGCTTTTAAAGGCCGAGGAAACTGTCATTTTGGCAATCATGGAATTTATTGAAAGGCATATCCGGCTTGCAGAACAAATGCGGAAAGAGGAGAAACGCCCGGAAATACAGAGCACACTGGAGGATATGATTCAGACCAATCAGGCCATTCTGAAAGAAGCACCCCGGACATTCCTGCAGGCGTGCCAGTGGATTGCCTGGTTCAATACCGTTTCGCGGATGTATGACCGGGATGGTGCGGGCTGCAATCTGGACGTCCTTCTTTATCCTTTCTATCAAAGGGATTTACAGGACGGCATTCTGACAGAGGAAAAGGCCATTTTCATTCTGGGAAATCTTCTGGTGAACGACACCCATTATTACCAGCTTTCCGGCGCGGATGAAAACGACAACGACCTGACCAATCCCCTTTCCTACCTCATACTGGAAGCAGCCCACCGGCTCAACGTATCGGTCAATCTTACGGTCAGGGTGCATGACCGGATTGATCCCGCCTTCCTCCGGAAAGCGGTGTACTATCTTTTTCTGGACAGAAACGGCTGGCCCCGCTTCAGCGGCGACAAGGGGCTGATGAATTACATGAAAAACGGCCTGATTCCCAAAAAAGATGCCCGTGAGCGGATTGCGGTAGGATGTAACTGGATGGCGGTTCCGGGAAAGGAATACCCCATTAACGACTGCGTAAAAATCAATGTGGCCAAAGTGTTTGAGGTTGCGCTGCAGGAAATGAGAACCGGCGGGGAATATTCCGTTGAGGAACTCTTCCGTCTGCTGGAAAAGCATCTGAAAAAGGCCGTGGAGGTTACTGCCGCAGGAATCAACCATCATCTGGACCACCAGTATTTTATTATGCCGGAGCTGGTGATGAATCTGATGATGGAAAACACCATCGAGACCGGCCGGGACATTTCCGAATGCGCGAAGTATCACACCATGGGTGTGGACGGAGTAGGTCTGGGCACTGTAGCGGACTCCTTCGCCGCCATGAAGCAGAGAATCGAAAAGGAAAAAATTCTTACGTGGGAGGAACTGTTTTCCGCCCTGGATGCTGATTTTGAGGGGCCGGCCAATGAGCGCATCCGGCTGATGCTCAAAAGCTCGGAAAAATACTGTCAGGGCAGCTCTCTGGGGGATGAGTATGCCCAGCTGCTGTCCCGGAAATTTGCGGAGACCGTTGTATCGCAGCCCATGCCGGAAGGAAGAACCCTGGTGCCGGGATGGTTTTCATGGTCGAGCACGATCGCGTTCGGAAAGGCGGTAAAGGCAACTCCGGACGGACGGAAGAATTTCGCTCCCGTCACGCACGGCGCCAACCCCAATCCGGGCTTCCGGAAGGACGGAGCTCCCACTGCGGCGGCTACGGGAATCGCTCTGGCGCAGACTGGATACGGCAACACCTGTCCCTTCCAGATTGAGATGGATCCCCGCCTTTCTGTGGAGGAAGGCGGACTGGAAAAAGTGGAACAGCTGATACGGGCCCATGTGGACATGGGCGGAACGCTGATCAACATCAATATACTGAACAGGGAAAAGCTGATGGCCGCTCACGATAATCCGGAACTGTATCCCGACCTCGTGGTGCGCGTTACGGGCTTTACGGCCTATTTCGTAACGCTTTCCCCGGAGTTCCGTCAATTGGTGGTAGACCGGTTTCTGGACAAATTTTAATAAGGGCGGTGCGGAGCGGCACCCTTTTGGGGAAAAAGCGATGATGCTGGGGGAATGGTCATGATACAGGAAAAAGCATGGGCAATCGGACCGTTTGAAAAGGCACCGGAAAATCCGGTTCTAAGGCCGGATGCGACCGGGTTTGATTCATGGGCGGCATATAATCCCGCGGTAATTGTAAAAGACGGCGTGTTTCACATGTTTTACCGGGCGGAAAACGCGGATGACAAGGGAACAGAGTATTACGGCACATCCCGTATTGGTCATGCCACCAGTAAGGATGGCATCCATTTCAGCAAGCAGGGAATTATTCTGGATGCCGAATGCGACTACGAGCTGCCCGGAGGCTTGGAGGATCCCAGAATCTGCATTGTTGACGGGGTATATCACTTGCTTTATACCGCCTACCGCTTTCCCCGGGTTTTTCTTTGCAGCGCTGTAAGCACAGATCTGATTCATTGGGAGAAGCAGGGCCCTCTGTTTCAAAAAGAGTATGAGGAAGAGAAAGAGAGCAAATCTGCCTGTCCGGTGGTCAATCCATCGTTGGAGGCCGTAAAGATTAACGGAAAATATGTGATGTACACCAACGAATTCTTTGCGCTTTCGGAGGATTTTGTCCATTGGGAATGCACCCCCTGTTGCGCCTCGGAATACAGCGGCAGCCTGAACGAGGTCTGCACCGCTGTGACGGATTATCAGGTTCCCGGAAAGGACGATATTGTTCTCTTTGTAGCCGGAAACATGGACCGGTTATGTCCCGAGCGGAACCTTTTCTATGCGATTACAGAATGCCTTATGTCCCGGGAAAACCCCATGGAGCAGGTAGACCGTTTAACGGTTCCCATTATTCAGGCGGAATATCCCTATGAAAAATCTCTGGAGCGTCTGAGTGGGGAAGCGGCGAGGGGCACCATATTTCTGGACAGCGTTTTTGCCAGCAGTGGAAAGTGGTATGCCTACTATGGGGCTTCCGACAGCAACATAGGTGTCGCGACGTGCAGCGTAAAAAATGCCGCCAGTTGCTGTCCCGATCCATATCAATCGTTGAGTGCCCCCGGGGAGCCGCCGTTATCCGTTCCCCGACTCGGAGGAAGGATAGGTAATACAGATGAACATTGAACGTATCAATCATGGACGCTATCTGATTGCGCCGACGGACCATTTGTGGGAGGCACAGGGCACTTCCAATTCGGGAGCTGTCTTTCTTCCTTATTCCAAAAAGATGGAGGCCATTCTCTCCGCTGCTTTGGGTGCGGATCTTTCCAAAGACAGCTGCTTTCAGGATGGATTTGTAGTCTGCATCTATACCGGCTGCGGTATTACGGAGGACGATCCGGTCACGCGGCAAAGAAGAGGGCTGGCATTGTTTACCCCTGCCCTTGAACTGAAGTACCGCCGAAAGGACTTTATTCTGGAACCCGACCCCTCTCCCGACAGTGTGGATTCTTTGGGGATAGAGGATGCCAGAGTCACCTTTACGGAGGATAAATTTTACCTGTGGTACTGCGGCTATAACGGAAAAGACGGATTGGCCTGCTGTGCGGAGAGCAGCGATCTGCTGAACTGGACCAAGCATAATCCGCTGAAGGGGAATATCAACGGCACCGGCAATAAGGATCACGTGCTGTTCCCGGAAAAGATCGGAAATAAGTGGTGGCTTCTGCACCGTCCATGGGGAAGCGGCCTGAAAAGCGCCGACGATTATGTAGTGCGGCTTGCCAGCGCCGATGCTTTGGATGGGGAATGGACAGATGAAGGAATCCTGTTCCGGGGCATAAAAAGTCCGGAACAAAAATTTTCCTGGGTGGGGGGAGGCGCCCCGCCGCTGCCGCTGGGGAACGGAAAATATCTGCTGCTGTACCACACAGGATGCTTCTTTCAAAATGATTACCGCAGATATGACGGTGCCTGCTGCCTGATTGACTTTGAGAAATATGAAAAGGGGCATGTGGAAAACATGATTTCCCATCGGCTGGAGCCGTTTATGGTACCCGAAACGCCCGAAGAATGCAATCAAAAGCTTCGGATCGACATTGTATTTCCGATGAGCGCACATCTTTATCAGGAAAAGCTGTATTTCCTTTACGGGGCGGGAGACAAGGCAACCTGCGGTGCATCTGTGGAATGGAAGGAGATCGCCGGGCTGCTGGGGCAGTAGCCTTTGAAGAAGATTTCCGCCGCAGAGGCGAAGTCAACCGATTTGCGGAAAGGGCCGGTCTGTGCATGGCGCAGACCGGCCCTTTCCCGATTCGCAAAGCAAGTGGAAGAGGCTTTTTCTTTTCTCTTTTCTGTTGCCTGAAACAATCCCCTGTGATATACTCAAAAGGAATATGGGGTATTCTGCTGAATTGACGGTATTTTTGCGATGTGACAAGGAGCCTTGCTGATGAAAAACGCTGTGCCTGTGACAGAACCGTCTTTCCTTTCCGGTGCTATTTCCGCCGAACAGATTGAGACGATTAATCTCAAGAGGATGATCTACACCTGCATTTGCGCAATGGGAATACAATTGATCAACCTGTTGAATCCCGACTTCTGGGAACAGCCCATACTTTGGGGCGGTTCCGTTTATCTGGTAGTGTTTTCCGTCACTTTTTTGTTTTTGGCCCATCGTGTAAGCCAAAAGAAAACCGAAAAAAACTTGAGGCTTTTGCATACGGCTTTTTGGTCCCTGCTTACGCTGGGAGTTTTTCCGTTTCTTGTGCGGGACGCGGGCGGGGCTGATATGCCGATCAACTGCGTGATTCTGTGTACCGTGCTGATTTGTGCACCGCTTTTGCAGGTAAAGGAACTGAAAGTGATTTTTACGGTTTCCGGTGTGATGAATTTCGCCGCCGCACTGTATGCCGGCAACACATCGGCCCATTACTATCTGGAAATTGCCAGCATTACCGCTGTGGGCTTCTTTTTTGCCAATAACCTGCACGGCAGGTATTTTGCGCTGCTGGAGCAGCAGCGCCGCCAGTATGACGCCTATCTTGCCGCGGCCGAGGAACAGCAGGCGCTCCAGCTCAATCTGGAAAAGGAGCGGGCGGCCAGCGCTGCCAAAAATGAGTTTCTCAATCGGATGAGCCATGATCTGCGCACGCCCCTCAGCGGTGTCATCGGTATGGCCAATCTTGCGCTGGAGCCCGAAGCGGACGAAAAAACCCGCCTGCGTTACCTGCATGAGATTGCCCTTTCCGGCAGCTACCTTCTTAGCCTGATCAACGATGTTCTGGATATGTCCAAGATCGAAAGCAGCAAGCTGACGCTTCATCCGGAATGCTATCGGCTGGATGAGTTTATGGAAACCGTCAACAGTGTGATGGAAGAACCCTGCAGGGAGAAAAACCTCCGCTTCCGCGTTGTTGTTCCTCCCGACAACAACGTGGTTTGCACGTCCCTTGACCGGATGAGATTCAACCAGATTTTTGTAAATCTGCTTTCCAACGCAGCAAAGTTCACACCCCCGGGCGGCGCAGTGGATTTGGTGATCGAGCATTTGTGGCAAAAAGGCAGCCGGATCTGCGAACGCTTTACTGTGCGGGATACCGGCATCGGGATGTCGGCGGAATTTCTTCCTCACGCTTTCGACACCTTTGCGCAGGAACGGGATAATGACGGAACCCAGGGGACAGGGCTGGGCCTGTCCATTGTGAAAAAGCTTGTGGATCTGATGGATGGAACCATCCGCATTGAGAGCAGCCCGGGATGCGGCACGTCCGTCATTGTGGAAATGGAGATGGAGCTTGCGGAGCCCCCGGCCGCCGGGTGCGGAGAGGACCCGGCATGGGGCTGCGGACTGCGGGGCAAAAAAATTCTTGTGTGCGAGGACAACAATGTGAATGCGGAAATTGTGACGGCACTGCTGGAGCGGGAAGGCGCCGCCGTAGTACGCTGCCAAAACGGACAGGAGGGTGTGGACGCATTTTGCGCTTCCGCGCCGGGGGAGTATTCCGCTGTTCTCATGGATGTTCGGATGCCTGTGCTGGATGGGCTTGGAGCGGCGCGTGCAATTCGCTCCATGGCCAGACCGGATGCCCCGGAAATTCCCATAATAGCGCTGACAGCCAATACCTTTGAAGAGGATAAAGAAGCGTGTTTTCTTGCCGGCATGAATGATCATGTGGCAAAGCCCATTGAGCCGAAAAAGCTGTACGGTGCGCTGGCGAAGGCCTTGCGTAAAACGCCGGAAGAAAACTGAAGCTTCCGTTTTGGACAAAATGGCTGGAAAAAGCATTTTTTTATTGAAAAACGGCGGATGAGAGTGTACAATTTTAATGAAAGAAGCCGGACTTGCCTCATGGAAGGCCCATAGAATGATATTTGCGGCGGGAGGTAGGCATACAGGCAGAGAAGGTGAAGACCCGGTGACAAAAGAGGAAGAGAGAGCGCGGAACAAAGAAAAGGTGATTGCCGCCGCGCTGGACTGCATCCAACAGATGCCGGTCAATGAGGTTACCCGTGTGGCAATCGCCAACCGTGCGGGGCTGACGCCCCGTTCCCTCCAGCGGTATTTCGGAACGCTGGACAACCTGATGCAGACGGTGACTCAGCGGTATCTGGAGCATTTTAACCAGTGCCACCGTGAGGCTTTCCACGCGCAGAATATTGCCGGGAAGAGCGGGCTGGAACATCTGAAATTTTTTCTTTGCTCCTATGAAGCCCTTTTTGATGAGGGAATGCCCTCGGCAGTGGTTTTGACCAAAATTGAAACCTATTGGCGGAAACGGGAAAACCCACCTTTCCATGTCTTATTTCCCCCGGCCGCCGAGAAATTTTACGGAACCGGCGAGTACAAGTATGATTTGTTCCACACCCTTCTTCACGCCGGAAGAAGGGACGGAAGTATCCGCGGCGACCTGGATCCGGATTCCGTTTACCTTTGGCTGACGGCGTCCTTTGCCGGGCTGATTCGCCGGGTCGGTACGGTCCCGGAGATGTACGGAGGCAAAGAAAAGCAGATTATCCGGTCCTTTGCACAGGCGGTCGCGGACTATTTGGCGGCGGAATAGTCTGCGGCTTGTTTTTTCACTCCAATCTGTCCCTACGAGGGACAGATTGGAGCCGCATGGCACGTGCCCAAAGCAGTGCCGAAAAAATTTGTTTGAAAGGAAAGGTCGGCGGATCAGCCAATTGGGGCGCATTCGTCTGCCGAAAAAACATGACCACACCAGATAAGCTGATACCACAAATCCAATGCTTTGAGGAGCTTTCCGTTCCCTTTTGCATTTTCAGAGTTCTGCGCGGGGAACAACAGGCCCCCTGCGGACTGTCTCCGGTCTATGTCAATCCGGCAATGAGCCGGTTGGGAGATTTTCGTCCGGAGGACTGGGGCGGCTGTGACCGCGAGTTGCTGGCACTTTACGATTCCGTGGCCTTTGGGGGAGAGACAAAAACCTTCCTCCGGAACAGGGATGATATTGGAAAAGTGTTTTCCGTCCAATGCTGCCGGATGGAAAAGGAATACTGCAGCTGCGTGGCGATGGATATTACGGAGGAAGTCCGGGATCAGACAGAGCTTGTATCTGCCCGCAAACAGATGGAACTGGCGCTGTCCTCCACCACAATTGCCATGTGGACATATGACATTCCCAACGGCGTCTTTCACTCTGCCGGCAGCGGGACGGGAAAAAGCGGATTCCCGAAAGAAATGGAGGGCGGGTACCGGCGGATTCTTGAATTGGGATATGTCATGCCGGAAAGCGAACAGGATTTTTGCCGGCTGCATCAGGCCCTGGAGCGGGGAGAGCGTTCCGCCACTGCGGTAATTCACTACAATGTCCACAAAACGCCGGTAGAGTGGCAGCGCATTACATATTCCACGGTATTCGATCCATGCGGTTCACCGGTAATCGGTGCAGCGGTAGGCGAGGACATTACCGAGTTTATGACAGCCAAAAAAAAATTCAATGAGGCAATGCACTATCAGGAGGCCGCACAGAGCGACAGCCTTCTTGTAAAGGTGCGGTCCAATCTGACAAAAAACACGGTGGAAAGCCACATTGCCAAAGATACCGTAGGCGTTGCACAGGAAGGCATGAGCTATACCCGGGCCAGCGAGGCACTGGCCAATACCGGATTCACCGAAGAGCAGCGGCAGCTGATCCGCAGAATGCTGGACAGAGAGAGAGTCCTTCAGGCGTACGAGGAGGGGGATACCGACTATTCGCTGGAATACCAGCGAAAAACCCACAGCGGTCGGGTGATTTGGGTCAATACAACGGTAAAAACCTTTCAGGATCCGGAAAGCGGCGATATCAAATCCTTTATGTATACCTATGACATCAACGAGGAAAAAACGATGCAGCTTCTGGTAAACCGCATTGTGGATATTGACTTTGAATTTCTTGCCATTGTCGATCTGTCCGACGCAGGCATCACCTGCGTTCGCCGCTCCCGGCTGGAAAAACGGCTGTGGGGCAGTGTGCCCCTGTTTTACCCGGATATTATGGCCAAAATTATAGATAATTTCGTAGTGGAAAAGCAGCAGGAGGAGGCAAGGCAGGCGCTGGAGCTTGACACCATCCGGAAGAAACTGACAGAGACTGCCTTGTACGGCTGCACGTTTCATGTGGAAAGCGAAGGAAAAGAGTACTGGAAGCGCTGGGAATTTGCTTATCTGGATGACAGTCACACCCGGCTGCTGATGATTCGTTCCGATGTGACAGAGCTGTTCCTTCAGCAGGAACAGCAGCAGCAAATTCTAAAGGAAGCGCTGCTTCAGGCGGAACAGGCCAGCGTGGCCAAAAGTGAGTTTCTTTCCCGCATGAGCCATGAGATCCGCACCCCTATGAATGCCATCATTGGGATGTCGGCATTGGCGGCGCAGTGTGTCAACGACCCCGAGCAGGTAGCGGACTGCATTTCAAAGATTGGAATTTCGGCGCGTTTTCTGCTTTCCCTAATCAACGACATTTTGGACATGTCCCGCATTGAAAGCGGTAAAGTGACCATTAAGAATGAAGAGATTCCCTTTGAGGAATTTGTCCGCGGGATCAACACCATTGCCAACGGACTGGCCGAAACCAAAGGGGTGGACTATGACTGCATCCTGACCAGCTTTACGGAGGACAGCTACATCGGGGATGCCATGAAGCTGCAGCAGGTGCTGATCAACATCATTTCCAACGCGGTCAAATTTACGCCGGCGGGCGGAAAGGTGCAGTTTATCATCCACCAGTCAGAGCCCCAAGGGGGCCGGGTGCATTTCCGCTTTACGGTAAACGATACGGGGATCGGCATCAGCGAGGAATTCCTCCCACGCATGTTTGAACCCTTTGAACAGGCCCACAGCGGTACCACCTCTCCCTACTGCGGCACCGGTCTGGGGCTTGCCATTTGCAAAAATCTGATTACCCTGATGGGGGGAAGCATTGGCGTAAACAGCATTGAAGGGGTCGGCACCGAATTTATCGTGGATGTTTCTCTCGGCCTGACCGGAAGCAGGCGCAGACTGGCCGCTATGAAAGCGGAGGTAAACTGGACGGCGCTTTCCGCTCTGGTGGTAGACGATGAGATCGCCATCTGCCAGCAGACGCAGCGCATCCTCCAGGAAATGGGCACCTCTGCGGAATGGGTAGACAGCGGCCTGAAGGCGGTGGAGCTGGTTACCCGGAAGTGGGAGGCAAAGGAGTTCTACGACCTGATTCTGCTGGACTGGAAAATGCCCGATCTGGACGGGATTGAAGTGGCCCGCCGGATTCGGGGGATTGTAGGCCCGGATGTGACCATCATTATTATGACGGCTTACGACTGGGCGGCAATTGAAGCGGACGCAAAACGGGCAGGGGTGAATCTGCTGATGTCAAAGCCCCTTTTCCAGTCCTCCATCTGCTCCGCTTTTGAAAAGATTTATCAGCAGAAAGTGCAGGAGGCCCCCAAGCCCGAACCCCAATACGACTTTACCGGAAAAAAAGTGCTGCTGGTGGAGGATCATGTACTGAATATCGAGGTAGCCCGGAGGCTGCTTTCTGCCAAAGGGGCAGAGGTGGATGTGGCTGAAAACGGGCTGAGGGCCATTGAACTGTTTACTCTGGCTCCCGACGACTATTATGATCTGATTTTGATGGACATTCGGATGCCGGTTATGGATGGAATTATAGCCGCGCGCTCCATCCGTCAGCTGCGAAAGCAAAGCGCCAGAACCGTCCCGATTATTGCCATGAGCGCAAACGCCTTTGAGGAAGACGTGGAAAAATCCAAAGCAGCAGGAATGAATGCCCATCTGGCGAAACCCATTGAACCGCAGACACTGTATGCCGCCTTGCAGGCAATCTGGCACAGTGAAAAAGAATAGAACGATGCTCCGCCGTTCTGTGGATTGGGCGGGAGAAAAAATCACGGGAGGATTTACCATGGACGAAGTTTTGTGCAAACTGAAACGTTGGGGGTGCGATACGGACGGCGCGCTGGAACGGATGCTGGGAGATAAGGAGCTTTTGTTAAAGTGTGCGGAACAGGTGGCGGCGGACAGCACCTTCTCCGAGCTGGAAAGCAGTCTCCGGGAACACAATACGGACACGGCATTTGAAGCGGCCCACACGCTTAAGGGAATCTGCGAGACGTCGGGATTAACCCCGCTCTGCTCTGCCGCCCAGAAGATTGTGGAGCCCCTGCGCCGGGGGAAGGGCGAAAATCTTTTTCCTGCTTTTCAGGAGCTGCAAAAAAAGAGACAGGAACTGGAAGCCATCCTTTCGGAATATTCCATGGAGGCAAAACAGTAGTGTTTGCCGTCAAAAAGGGTCCCGCTCCAATCGGAACGGGACCCTTTTTCTCAATGCTCAATGCCTTTCCAGGAAAGAATGGCATCAATGATTTTCCGGCTGGCGTTGCCGTCGCCATAGGGATTGGGATTTTTCAGGAAGCTTTGGTATTCGTTGGGATCGGTCAGCACCTTGCGGACCTGGGCCACAATGGCATCCTCATCCACACCGATTACCCGGACACCGCCGGCTTCTACCGCCTCGGGGCGTTCCGTTTCCGTGCGCATGACCAGAACGGGCTTCTTAAAGGAGGGGCCTTCTTCCTGCAGTCCTCCCGAATCGGTGAGCACCAGAAAGCTTTTGGCCATCAGGTTGTGGAGATCGGTAACGTCCAGAGGCTCCAGCAGATGAACCCGGGGCAGTTTGCCCAGCAGGGCGTGGGCCGTGTTGCTGACAGCGGGATTGGGATGAACCGGATAAATCACGGAAACATCGTCAAACTCCGAAACGATCCGGCGGACTGCCCGGCAGATCGCCTCCAGCGGGGCGCCCAGATTTTCCCGGCGATGGGCAGTCATCAGAATGGTACGCCCTTTGGTCAGATCCAGCTGACGAAGAGTGGGATTTTCAAATACATACCGGTCGTGAACGGTGGTCTTAAAGGCATCCAGAACGGTATTCCCCGTGACATAGATGCCCTCCGTAACATTTTCCCGGACCAGATTGGCACGGTTAAGCTCCGTCGGCGCAAAATGAAGGTTGGCCAGCCGTCCGGTAAGCATGCGGTTCATCTCTTCCGGATAGGGGGAATAGCGGTTGTAGGTACGAAGTCCCGCTTCCACATGGCCCACCGGAATCTGTTGATAAAATGCCGCCAAAGCCACCGCAAAGGAGGTGGTGGTGTCCCCGTGAACCAGTACGATGTCCGGCTTTTCGGTCTTCAGGATGGGCTCCATCCCCAGAAGAATTTTGGTGGTAATCCCGGAAAGGGTCTGGCTGGGGGCCATAATGTTCAGGTCAAAATCCGGATGGATGCCAAAGGTGTGCAGAACCTGATCCAGCATCTCACGGTGCTGGGCAGTGACGCAGACCAGACTTTGGCATCGGCTGTCCTGCTGAATTTCTTTCACCAGCGGGCACATTTTAATCGCCTCGGGGCGGGTTCCGAATACGCTCATAATCCGGATTTTTCCGGTGGAATCAGTTGTCATGGAGAATCATTCCTTTCGCCGTTGTGTTTCGGGGAGGGCAGCGCTTCTGCCGTGCATCAGCCCGGCAGGAACCAGAAGGGCTTCAGGTTTTTGTAGTACTCGGTACGCTGGAACACACTCTTGTAAGGAGCCCAGGCAATGTAGGGGCTCTGCGCATTCCAGATAATCAGAGCCATATAGGCGGCAAAGCCTGCAAAGAGCCCGATGAAGTACAGCCGCCGGATGGCAGGTCTTTCCTCACAGGCAATGATTTCGGGAACAAGGAAGAGAGCCAGAACCGTAAGGTACTGGCCGATCCGGGTATATTCCGGCAGCCAGCCGCAGAGTGCAAAAAAGATCAGGCCGCACCAGGCGGAATTCATCAGAACAATATTCCGTGGGTTTCGTTCCAGCAGCTTTTTTCGGTAGAGGAATACCAGTACGGAAAGTGCCAGTGTAATCAGAATGTTAATGATGGACCAGCCGGAGGTCTCCGACTCGATGGACTGGTAGAACGAGAAAGCAAACCTGTACACAAAGTCCAGAATCTGACGGTGGAAGAGCGCGCACACCAGAAGGATACCGCTGGCGATACCGTACCAGTATACCTTCCACTTGATGTTGAGAACGAAATAAAGCGGAATGGCTACCAGAGCGAATCTCTGGAAACTGGCAGCCAGAAGGATCCAGGCGGCATACCGCCAGAAATTCCGGTCCTTCAGATGCTTATAGGCATAAAGGAAGATGGCCAGCGCCATAAAATGGCGCATGGAGTTCATGGAGTAGAAGAAAAATCCCATTCCCATGTAAAGGAAAACCGAGATCAGATAGTTTTTCGAATTCTGACGGATGGCCAGCATGAGGAACGTAACGGTGATGACAGCACAGAGGAAAAACAGCACCGACATATCCTCGCAGAAATACCATACCAGCTGGCAGAGCAGGTAAAAGCCCACTTCGGCATGATTGGCCAGATTGTAATGAATGTTGGTGAACATCCAGAAATAGTTCATGTGGTCGATGCCGGTTTCCCAGCGGAGACCGGTGAGCAGAACCATGGGGATAGCGGCGCACACAAGGAAAAAATCCGTGCGGCTGATACGCCAGGTCTTTTCGGGATGGAATCCCCATTTGGGAGCAAAGACCAGAAGCGTTTTATCTCGTCCGCGTTCCGCCAGCCATGCAAAGAGACAGCAGACAATTGTGATACCGTAGTAGAGAAGATAAGTGAAACCCACTTTTACAATCATTCCTTTCTGACATTTCGCCGGGGAGCATCCGCTCCCGTAAAGCCCGGTGGGGCGCTGCGGATGATAATTCCGACCCGGCCCGGTTATCCCGTGGGAGCGGAAAAGACGCTCACATAGGGCAGCACATTGTATCTTCCCAGTACTGCCAGAGAGATCAGGCAAAAGGCGGCAAATCCCGCCGCAATGAATCCGGTGTAGAGCCTGCGGACTTTTGGATCCGGTTCCGAATGAATCAGCCGGGGAATGAGCACAATCACAAAAATCTCAAGGTAAAGGGCAATCCGGTTAATCTCCGGTACGAAAGACAGGCAGAGATAAATCAGGAATGTGTAATAGGCGCAGTTAAAGAGAAGCGTGTTGGTTTCATCCTGAAAGAAGCGTTCCCGGTATCGTGTGGCAAGAAACAGAAGCAGGGCAAATAAAGCCAGATAATAGAGAAATTCAAAGGTAGACAGGGGCTGAATCAGGTCTGTATCCGCGTACTGGGGATAGAAGGTGTTGACAAGGAAGGGAGTCAGCCTGCTCTGGAGGGGAAGGATACAAAGGCCAAGCAGGCCCAGCGTAATCATGTAGCTTTGCTTCAGCCGCAGCCGGACCAGAAAATACAGGGGGATCATCACAATTGCCGTTTTGTGGAAGGTCATCGCTACAAGCACCAGTGCCAGATAGGGGACAAAACGTCCTTCTTTCAAAAAGCGGAAACCCGCAAAGAGGATGCTTACAGCGATAAACTGCCGCAGAATATTAAACGAAGAAAAAAAGTACCCCATGGTCACAAACAGATAGAGACTCATGGCAGGGCTGGGGGAGTACCGGTAGATCCCGTAGAAAAGCAGAATCAGGGTTACCGCCGCCGAAAGAGCATAGACCCACTGAATATCTCCGGAGTACCAGATGACCAGCTTGTTCAGCAAGCCGAAGCCGGGCTCCGCATAGATGTCCGTGCCTTCCTGAACATTCCGGAAGATCCGTTCGTATCCCACATAGTCGCCGCCCACGTGGAAGCGAAGGGCGCTTACCAGAAACATGGGAAGGAAGGAGAGAAAAACCGCGATATTCTTCCGGCTGATGGAAACGATTTTCCCGCTTCGGTCAATCCGGAGGCGAAGCGGTTCGGAATAATGGGTGGCAGCTGCGGCAAACAGCACCGTCAGCGCCAGCGTTGTACAGTAGATCAGCATGTTTTTCCCCCTTTCCGTAAAAGATCAGGCCGTTTGGCCTGTGGTCCGCCACAGGCTTATGCCTGCCCCACAAATTTTTTCAGCGCCTCCCGCAGAGCCGCTTCGTCCTCGGCAATAATTTTCAGGAAATTTTCGCAGCCCCGCTCAAATTCCTCCTGATTGAAATTGTCGATATATGTGTTTACAATCTCCAGAACGTCGTCCTCGTCCACATCCACGACCAGACCCAGACCGTACCGCTCGATCACTTCTCCCAGATAGGTGCCCTTTGAGGAAATGATGGGCTTTTTAAAGAGGCAGGCCTCATACAGGCGGTTGGGGAGAGCGGTGGTGACCTCCAGCGAGTCATCTCCGTAGATCGAGTTGATCACGTCGATGTTTTTGTAGAGCTCGGGCTTTTGAGAGTTGTCGTATTTTCCCACGAAGCTCACATTGGTCACTTCATGCTGGGCGCAGTAGCCCTGCAGGTCGCAGTCGTTGTTTGCTTTGCCGATGTACCAGAGCTGATAGCGATACTGGTTTTTCAGCTTTTCGATCAGGGAGACGTTTTCCTCAAAATAGCGCACGCCGCCGATAAATCCGATGTTGATGACCTTCTTCTGCCGAAGATCCGGCATATGCTCCACCGGAGGATGATGGGTGAAATTGTGGTTCATGATAATCTTGTCGTTTTCGGTGAGAAACTCCATAAAGCCCTGGGAGGAAATGGTGGTCAGCTCCGAATGGTCGATGAGCTCGTCCACCATCTTCCGGTAAGGCGGAAACTTTTCCTTCGAGTAATCCCGGAAGTCAAACAGATATTTCCCATCGTAATTTTTCTGCAGATAACTTTTTAAAAATAAAGCCGGAATGGTAGTCAGAACTACAATTTTATCATAGTGATTCTGCTCCAGAACGGAAAGAATGTACTTTTTATAACGGAGGTAAGCCGTTACCTTGTAAAAAACGCTGTCCTTGGCTTCCTCAAAATAGTCGTACTGGTGAGGGAGCTTCTGTGCGGGCTTTTCCTCCCGCTGCCAGCAGATGATGTCGTAGTCCACACCGTTTTCTTCAAAGAAGGAAACGTACTTTTCCATATAGGGAAGATAGTTCCGCTCGGTATGTCCGATGATGCAAACCTTCATATTGTTACCATACCTTTCCAACTCCCCCGAAGGAAGTTACTTTTAAAAAGCGGCGGCGGGAGGTTTGATCCTGCCCTGTCCGAATCGGCGGCTGTCTAAGATTTTCCATGCTTCAGGTTCAGATAAAGGGAGTTCAGCCGGAACTGCAGCAGATAGACGGCTTTGGCCATCAGGTAAATGAGGGCTGCATTTCCGGTGCACAGAATCCGGTTGACCATCTTGGAGTAGCCCACGTCGGCATCGGTGGAATGAATCGCCGCGCTGACATAAGAATTTTGCAGGGTTTCGCGGATAAAGGCCTTCTTCTCTTTCCATTTCATAGGGCAGCCCTTGGCGTTCAGCTGGGTAAAGCAGGACATGACCCCTTTTACGAAAACGAAGTCGATATACTGGCGGTTCTGTTCGTCGTAAAGGCCCATTTTCCGGTAGGCGTCAATGAGAGCCGTATGGCAGGCCAGCGCGGACTCGAACCGGTTGTCCAGATAGCGGTTGGCGAGAGTCTTCTGTCCCCGCAGAAAATAACGGTAATAGGGCTTGTTGAGAAAGCCGAACCGACGGATGAAGGGAAATGTCTGGGTGTTGAAAAGCCGGTCTTCCCCACTGAAAAAGTCGCCGAAAAGGATCCCGTTTTCTTTGATGAGAGAAGTCCGGAAAATCTTGTTCCATACCACGTACATCAGATGGGCCTTAATCATATCCATCAGGCGGGCACGGTATTCCTCGGGCGTTTCGGCAACAAAATCCTCGTAGCCGAACACCTTGCTGTGGGTATGGCTGCCGCTGACGTTTTCCATGGTGTATCCGCAGGCGACGCAGTCCAGATCATGCTTTTCTGCCAGCTGGATCATGTCCCGCAGCATATCCGGGAGAATCAGATCGTCGGAGTCCATAAAATAGAGGTAGTCGCCTTCGGCTTCGCGGATTCCCAGATTCCGGGCGCTGGCCGGCCCGGAATTTTCCACCGAAATGACCCGGATATGCTCGTCGCCCCGGACATAACGCTCCAATACCTCCAGCGTGTTGTCAGTGGAACCATCGTTGATGATGATGATTTCCAGATCCGCCATGGTCTGCGCCATCAGGGACTCCAGTGTGTCCCCAATTGTGGCGGCGCAGTTGTAGGCGGGAATGATAACGGATAAGCGCATGGCTGTTCCTTCCTTCCCGGCGCAGTGCCGGCGAAACATCAAAATTTTCTTTCGGGGGTCTGCCGGGGACAGCTATTCTGCATATAAAAAGCCGAACACTGTAGTTCCCACTCCCCGCAGCAGCTCCAGTGTTTCCCCAATTTCATCCGTCCGGGAAACGCCGGATTTCTCCACCAGAAGGGCGTTTTGAGCGGCGGAGGCGGTCAGCAGGGAAAAATCATCCTGTGAAGGTGCGGAAAGGGGAATCAGCGTAATCCTGTGGGCGTTTTTCAGCGCCTCAACACCCTCTGCCGCTTCTGCGGCATTCCGGAAAACGGATTCCGACACCGCCGCGTCCTCTTTCAGTGCCGCGAAGGCTTCGGCCAGCTTCTGCGTGTGGAACAGACAGTCCACATGGGGGGAGGAGCTGGTGACTGCCACCGCGGCGGGCAGCTGGCCCTTCAGTGCGGATAAAATTCCAATGGCTGTCTGAATGTATACATTACGGTTCATTCTTGTTTTCCTCCTTTGCGGGGAACGACGCCCAGAACCGGAATGCCGAATTTCTTCAGATCCCGTTCCGAACGCAGTTTCAGGTCAAAAACGTCAAAGAAGAAGCTGCCCAGAAATCCCAGCACAATGCCGCCTGCGGTGCCCAAAAGGCCGTATTTCAGTCCCCTTTTCACCCGGGAAGGGGCGGGCATCTCTACGATGTTGATGGTCTGTCGGCCCTGGGGAGTGACGGTAATGTGGTTCAGCAGCTTGGGAAACGACGTGGCAAGGTAGTCAAGCGCCACCTCACTGGCCTGACGGCTGTGTTCCTCACTGTCGGTGGTGATGTCTGCCAGAAGCAGGTTTCCCTTGGTGTAAAATTTCACTGCGAGCTGTACGTCAGCTGCTGTGGGTTCCTCGGTGTTCCCCACCACTTCGCCCAGTCCGTTCTGAACCAGCACATCCCCGAATTCCGCGTAGACAAAATCGCTGGCGGTCAGAGCGTCAATATATCCCATGACGCTTCCCGGAGTCCACTGGGTGATGGTGCCGCTGTCATCCACGTTTACGCTGGCAGCACAGGTCGCGGTAAAGGTTTCCCCTCCCTCTCCAACCGTGCCGGCGGTAAAAAAGCCGTATCCGCCTCCCAGAAGCCCGAAAATAATTGCCGAAATGAGAATTCCCTTGATCCTTTTGAGCAGGGAAAGCACAAATTCCCGAAAATCAAAAACTTCTTCCATTTTTATTAACCATCCTTTCCGCATACACCGGAGAGCTGCAGCCGATCCCTTCGGAAGAAAACCGGCCGTCTGAAATTTATTTTGAGGGGACTTATTTTCGCAGTTTCAGTATCCGCAGAATTTTCCCGCCCGCCTTGCGGAGAAGTGCGCCGGGGGAAGGCCGCGTCTGCCGCAAAAGGAGAGGCACGATCGGATCCGTCTCCATCCGCTCCAAAAAGCATTTCCGGTTTTTAGAGGGAGGCAGGGAGGAAACCAGAGAGGGATGGGTGGAGACAGCGTGTTCCCAGTCGGAGGAAAGACAGTCTGTCCCCTCTTTTATGGCATCGAAGGCCGCCGCACCCGCAGGGGTGTTCGTAATGACCAGAGAAACGCCCTTTCCGTCCTCAAATCCGGGAAAGCGGGTTTCCACTCCCCAGTAATCGCCCAGTGTGATGTCGGAGGAGCGGGAAAGCCCCTTAAACCGGCAGGAATGACAGGCGGGGCGAAGAAACAGCAGGGAATTGAAGCCTTTCCAATAGGGGTCCTGCCCGTGGGGGACGGAATAGTCGGTTCCGTTTTCAAAGGAAAGGGAAATGGAGTAATCGGAGAATCCGGTGCGCTTGTCCCGGAAGGATACAGTGCGGATCGGTGCGCCTGCCTCCTGTGCCCGGAATGCGGCATATTTTTCCCATACGCCGGGGGAGGGAACCCCCAGACAAACGCAGTCCACCGTCAGCAGAGAATCATATTCCCTGCGGAGAAAGCCTTTGAGTCCCGCAATCTGGCAGGGCGTTCCCGAAAAAAGGACTTTCTTTCCCTCTTCAAGAAGAGCCTTGGCCTGCCGGAAGCAGTCGCCCATTTCACTCTGCACATATTTGGAACCCCGGAAGGCGTCAGCCTCGGCAGGGGTTCGGGCACAGCGGTGCCGGATATGGGAGCCCTCCGCCACAGCGCCGAACACGGCGCCGCCCTCCTGAATGACCCTTTCCGCCAGCAGCGGAAAAACGCCGCCTGAACTGCTGGCAATCCGGGTCTCCAAAGTCTTGTTCCGGCAGGCGAATACCTGCTTTTCCGCAAGGGGCTGATCCCGCTTTTTCAGCATGGGGCAAACCGCTTCACACAGTCCGCATTGAATACAGCGGGAGGAATCCACGTGGGGATACAGGAATCCTTCCTCATCCCGCTGATATTCGATGCAGTCCTGTGGACAGATCTGTCCGCAGCCGCCGCAGCCGCAGCAATCTGATTTTTGCGTCAGATGGATCACGAAAATCACTCTTCCTCATACAAATTCGGATGGCAGCCTCATCCGCGGCACCGGGGGCCTATGTAGCAGCGCAGCAGCGCCGGGTCAGTCTTTCCGAAGAAGCTCCTCGATTTTTCCGGAAGCCGCAGCGGCCCTCTGCCGCACGCCGGGAATCACCTCGTTCAGACGGCGCCGGATCTCTTCCTCATGGCCGGCAATCCAGTCAAAGGCGTCCGCCATTTCTTCCGGCCGGGTAAGCTCCTTCACCGGGAGAACGTAGTGTTCCTCGGTGCCGAAAAGATCCCGGGCAATTCCGCGGGACTTGGTGGAATACCCCAGCACCAGCGTGGGCACGCCGGTGGAATAGGCGGCGATGCTGGCATGGGTGCGGGCCGTGACCAGAAAGCGGCACTGGGAAATGAAGTATTTGAGCTGCCGGCAGTTGTAGCTGGGCGACAGAATCTGAATTCGCTTGCTGTGGTACCGCTCCATCCGTTCCTTGAGGAAGGTGTAATCGTCCTCGGCGAGGGTGTTTCCGTTGACATGGGGGACCAGAAGAATGTCGTAGGCAGTGTCCTTAAGAAGATGCCGGAAGAGACCGTCAATGTTTTCGTCCAGCGGGGAAGTTCCTTTGTATTGGGTAATGAGCGGGCTGATGTTGACCGCCACGGTATTTTTTCCGTTGAAGGGGAAAGGAGCGGCTGTTTCTTCCGGCTCCAGCAGAAAGGCAGGGTCGGGAAACAGCTCTACGTTGGGAATGCCGTTTTTACGGAACAGCTCGTAGGAAATGCTCTCCCGGGTAAGAATCAGGTCGTAGCGGAGAAGATCCTCCTTCGCTTCCGGAAAGAAGGAGTCCTTGTCCACGGAACAGCCCCAGAGAACGGTTTTGTTCCTGTTTTTCTGGAGAAGCCGGTGGGTGTAATAAAGCCATGGAAGCCGGCCGTAGCAGTACATATCCCCGCCGATGGAAATGCAGACGCTGTCCTTGACATCGTCCATAAATCCCACAAAAAAGCGCTTGAGATAAAGGGAATCCCACTTAAAAAACTTTCTTGCCGCCATGGCGAAGCAGTCCACCGGGTTCTTGATGTGAAAGGGGCGCCGGCTTTCCCGGAGCTCCACCAGCTTGTCCAGACCGAATTCCCTGTCGGAAGCGGTGTTGTTGGAATACAGACGAACCTTTGCGCCGGTGTCTTTCAGAATGAGCAGAGTGGAGCGTACAATTGCCTCGCAGCCGTGATTATAGCTTCCGCCGTGTCCGAACAGTACAATATCTTTCATTGAGAGGACAGCCCCTTTCCGTTTTTATGGAACAGCTTTGCTTTTATTTTTTCCAAAAAGAAGAAAAGCATTTCATCCTTTGTGATAAGCAGCAAAAGTCCGTAATATCCGCAGCAGATCCCCATTCCCAGAACGCTGGTCACCAGCACGCCCAGATGCAGCTGGCGGATTCCCCAGACAATGGGGAGGAAGGGAAGGGAATAGAGCAGGTATTTGAAATTCTGAAAGGAAAAGAGCCGGAAGTCCACCTGCATTTTTTTGCGGATAAACCAGTACATGATGGAAAGCATAATTAATTCCGCCAGGGCGGTGGAGCTGATGGCGGTGATGGGACTCATTTTTCCCGTCAGGGAAAGGATGGTATCAAAAAGAAGGTTCAGACCGCCGCCGATGGCCAGAATCCGCACCATAGCGACTTCCCTGTTTTTCAGATACATGATCTGATTGGTGAAAACGCTGTACACACTGGTAATGATGCAGCGTGCGGCAAAGAGCCTCAAAACCGGATAAGCAGTATCCACCCAGTTGGGCCCCCCGTAAAAATACATCGCTTCATAGCTTAAGCAGAAAAGTCCGATACATACCGGATATACCAGCATGAAATAAGAGCGGGAAGACTTGGTGAGCAGGGCCGTGTATTCCTCCTCCATACCGTGGCTGGTGAAGTAGGAAAGGCGGGGAACCGAGGCGATCAGGAAGGACTGTACCACCAGCAGGATCATGTTGATCAGATTGGAGGAGAGGGTATAGCTGGTCAGCGCCGTCTCACCGGCGGTGTACATGAGGAAAAGCCGGTCCAGCTGGGTATAGAGATAGTTGATATTCGCGATAATCAGCATGATAAAGAGCGGTTTCAGATACCGCCCCGGGTGAATATCGGAAAAATCAAAGGGAATCTGCCGTTTGACAAACAGGAACGAGGTCAGGTTGTTGACGAGAACCGTTACCGACATCAGCGCCGCATACAGGAACACGTCCTCGGGATGGCGCACCACCAAAAAGAGAAGGATGGTGCTGATGATCCGGACCAGCATGGTCTTTTTGGTGATGAAGCCGTAGTTTTCCAGTGCTTCGTTCAGCCATTCCACCATGAAAATGTTGGCGATGACCTGTATGACCATGACGGCAAAAACCAGCTGCTGGGCCTCCCGGACGGCAAAAATCACATACAGAGAGTAAAAAAGGACCGTTCCGATGCTGGTGATCAGTCCAAAGCAGAACAGGTTGGTGAACAGCCGGGAAAGGGCTTTCTTGTCGTCCCGCACCTTGTTGATTTCCCGGATGCCGTAGTTGTAGACGCCGAAGGTGGCAAAAATCATGAAGAAGGTCAGAATCGTCAGGGCACTGCTGTAGGTGTTGACCTGTTCGACGCCTAAAACCCGGTTGACGTAGGGGCCTACCAGAACCGGGATAATGACATTGAAAACGCTTAACAGAAATTTATAAAAAGTATTTTTTACGATGGATTTACTCATGCAGAATCCTCTTTAACTTTTTTGATCGCAGGCAAAGTGGTATTGATTCATGAAAACCCCAAAATCAGAGTGAGATTTCCAAAAAAACTGAAATTTAGACAAAAAGAAGAAGCAGTATTTGTTTTATTGTACCACACAAGCGTCCATTTTACAACAAGAACAACATCCAACTGTTACCAAATTGTAAATTGTCCGGGGAAAAATCCTGCCGGGTTTATTGGAACGGGCTTCCTTCCGTTTGCGGAAAATTTGCAAAGAAAAGTGGGAGATGCTATAATAGAACAAAACGCGGTACGTTTTGTTCATCATTGAAAAAACGCTGTCGCACTCCGTGCTTCCTCCGCCTGCGGCGGCATCGCGTTTTTCATAAGGAATTGAGGCTATGATAGAACAAAATGCGGTGCGTTTTGTTCCTCATTGGAATTCATGCTATAATTTGTTTCCCACAAAATACAAAGGACGGTATTCTTCAATGGAACGGATTCGGACGCTTTTGAAACGGTACAGGGAAGTGATTTTTTATCTGGTTTTCGGAGTACTGACCACTCTGGTGAATATCGTCTGCTACTATTTGCTGGCGAGAGTGGGAGGGCTGGACGTAACCTTCTCTACCGCCGTGGCGTGGGTGGTATCTGTGATTTTCGCCTATCTCACCAACCGCAAATGGGTGTTTCAGAGCAAGGCCGCAGGCGCCAAATCGGTGCTGTATGAAATCGGCACATTTTTCGGCGGACGTGCCTTTTCCGGGCTGCTGGATGTGGGAATCATGTTTCTCTTTGTGGAAGTCCTCAACTGGAATGATATGCTGATTAAAATCTGTTCCAATGTGATTGTCATCATTTTAAATTATATTATTTCCAAATTAATCGTGTTTCGGAAAAAAGCTTAAGTTTTGTTCTGAATTTAGGATACAGAAAGGGCGGCTGCTCAACTGTTGGTTGAGCAGCTGCCCTTTGCAGTTCAGCGGGCAAATGATGTTTTCTTTTCAGAAGAACAGGTGGGCCGCCTGCTGCCGGAACCCACGTGGAGTGCGGTGATGTGGAGGAAAGCGTTGCCGCCGGCGGAGAAGTTCCATGCAATTGATCCCAATGGTGCGGCATTGCATAAAAATACCCCGCTTCCCAATGGACAGGAAGCGGGGTATTCTATTCAGCTTAATTATACAGAGCGTACAGTGCTTGTTTCTTTCAACACTACGTCATGAGCGCCGCCCTCCACAATGGAGGTGGAGGAGACCAGCGTCAGCTTAGCCTTCTGCTGCAGCTCGGGGATGGAGAGAGCTCCGCAGTTGCACATGGTAGAGCGAACCTTGGCCAGCGAAATTCCCACGTTGTCCTTCAGAGATCCGGCATAGGGAACATAGGAATCAACGCCCTCTTCAAAGGACAGCTTTTTATCGCCGCCCAGGTCATAGCGCTGCCAGTTGCGGGCGCGGTTGGAGCCTTCGCCCCAGTATTCCTTCATATAGTTGCCGTTGATCATGACCTTGTTGGTGGGGCTTTCGTCAAAACGGGAGAAATAGCGTCCCAGCATGATGAAGTCCGCTCCCATGGCCAGTGCCAGGGTCATATGATAGTCGTGAACAATTCCGCCGTCGGAGCAGATGGGAATATAGATGCCGGTTTCCTCAAAATACTCGTCCCGTGCCTTGGCAACCTCGATGACGGCAGTAGCCTGCCCTCGGCCGATTCCCTTGGTTTCGCGGGTGATGCAGATGGAACCGCCGCCGATGCCGATTTTGATAAAATCAGCGCCTGCCTTGGCCAGAAACAGGAAACCGTCACGGTCAACCACGTTGCCCGCGCCGATTTTTACGGATTCGCCGTATTTTTCCCGTACCCATTGGATGGTGCGGGCCTGCCATTCGGTAAAGCCTTCGGAGGAATCAATGCAGAGCACGTCCGCTCCGGCCTCCACCAGCGCAGGGATACGTTCGGCAAAGTCCCGGGTGTTGACGCCGGCGCCCACAACATAGCGCTTGTGGGCGTCCAGCAGTTCCAGCTCATTTTCCTTGTGGGAGGAATAGTCCTTCCGAAAAACCATATATTTCAGTTTCTGCTCGTCATCAATTAAAGGAAGAGAGTTGAGTTTGTGCTCCCAGATAATGTCGTTGGCTTCTTTCAGCGTGGTGGTGTCCGGTGCGCAGACCAGCTTTTCAAAAGGAGTCATGAAATCGGCAACCACTTCATCGGTGGACATACGGGAAACACGGTAATCGCGGCTGGTAACGATACCCAACAGCTTGCCGTTGGGGGTTCCGTCCTCGGTAACAGCCACGGTGGAGTGACCGGTTTTTTCTTTCAGCGCCAGAATGTCCGCAAGGGTAGCGTCCGGGCGGATATTGGAATCGCTGTAGACAAATCCTGCCTTGTAGTTCTTCACGCGGGCAACCATGGCCGCTTCATTTTCGATGCTCTGTGAGCCGTAGATGAAAGAAATGCCGCCCTCCTTCGCCAGAGCAATCGCCATCTTGTCATCGGATACAGACTGCATGATTGCAGAAACAAGCGGAATGTTCATTGACAGAGGGCATTCCTCGCCTTTTTTGAATTTGACAGCCGGGGTGCGAAGATTGACATTCGCCGGGATGCATTCCGCGGAAGAATAGCCGGGGACAAGCAGATACTCTCCAAAGGTGTGGGAAGGCTCCGTGAAATAGTATGCCATACACATCTCTCCTTTATATGATTCCATTGTTTTTCCCCGAAAGGGGTATTACCGGTTATCATAGCATAGGAAAAAAGAAATGTCAAGATTGACCCCCGGCCAAGCCTGACATTTCCAGAAAAAATGGCAATAAATCGAAGGGTAAAACCGTGTGCTGCCGCCGGAATCCGGGGCAGCCGTCAGTCCAGGTCGGAAAGCTCCAGACTGATGCGGGACTGGCGGGATTCCCGGTTGGCGGCCAGTTCCCATTCATCGGCTGTGTCCGTACCTTCTGCCGGCGTCAGATTTTTGGGAATGGATACGGTAAAGCAGCTTCCTTTTCCCGGCTTACTTTCCACAGTTACAGTACCCCGGTGCATTTCCGTCATGGCTTTGACCAGAAACAGCCCGATTCCGCTGCCGTCCGAGGCCCGTACCAGTCCGTTTTTCTCAATGCAGAACTTTTCAAAAATATAGGGAATCGTTTTGGGATCAATTCCGGTACCAGTATCCATGACGGAGAGGGACAGAAACTCACTGCCTCCTCTGAGAATGATTTGGATGGAACCGCCGTCCGGCATACTTTTGGCGGCGTTGGAAATCAGATTCAGAAGAATGCGGTCCATTTGGCCCACATCACAGGCAAGGCGGCTTGCTCTCTGCCATTCCCGGGAAAAGAAAACGGAAATTTTCCGGGAAATGAGATAAGGTTGGGCAGCCTCCGCAATTTCCGCTCCCAGTTCCCCCAGATCGCAGGGAATAAACCGGGGAACCAGCGCGCCGCTGTCAACCCGTGTGGCATCCAGAAGGTTTGTCGTCAGCCGGAGCAGCCGGTAGCAGTTTTGGTAAGCGTAATTGAAAAACCGCTCGTATTCCCGGTGATACTGTGTCTCGTTTTCCCGGCACATTTTCACCTTGACCAGATCCAGAGAAGAAAGGATCACATTCAGCGGGGTTTTGAACTCATGAGAAAAATTGGAAAAAAACTCGTTCTTCAGTTCTTCCAGCGATGCCGCAATTTCAAGTTCGACGTTTTGCTCTTCCAATGATTTTTGCTCCTCAACCTGACGCCCGATGACGATCAGCATCTCCGGGCTTTGGACGTAGTGCAGGGAATTCTCCACAAAAACAATACCGCCGTCCCGGGTGATGAAACGGCTGCGGACTCCCCGGACTACATTTTCTTTTCGTACGGTGCTGCGGATGTACTTCATATAGTTTATGTCGTCCGGATGGAGAAAGTCAAGCACGCTTCTCCCGGAAAGCTCTTCGGGAGAATATCCGAGAGCGTGAGACACCATGTGGTTGACCCGGATAAATTGTCCGTTGATGCTCAATATGGCAATGAAATCCCTGCTTTTATAAAACAGGGTGTTCATATCCGATTCCAGACTTTTCTGGTCGGACAGTTCCTTTTCCAGCTGCCGATACAAAAACTGATTGTGCAGCTGTGAAGAGAGATAGCTGCACAGGTTGCGGAAAAAGATGTTTTGTTCCTCACTGAGCGGTTCACTCTGGATGAGAACTGCCGATAGAACGGCAATGACTTTTTTACGGTTTTTTACCGGAAAGCAGACAATCTGTGTGCCCCCGGCCTTTTTCATCAGCTGTGCACTGGTGCGATTGGGATAGTCCTCAACGGCGCAGGAAGAGACACAGCCGCTTTTAAAAACCCGGTCGGCCAGATATTCCTCGTCTTTCTGAAACAGAAAGATTTCCTGATAGGGGCAGTTTTTGGGCAGCACATGGGTAAGTTTTCCGGAGGCGGGGAGGATGAGAGTGATGAAAAGGAGATTCACCTGAGTACTGACGGTTTTCTGAATGCAGGAAAGGACCGATTCCATGTCTCTCACATCGGCGGCTTCCGCCAGGTAACGTGTAATGGTGGCGAAGCTTTCACTTTCCAGACGAAGGCGGTCATCCTGACGGCTGATCCAGGTAATGTCCCGGACAATTCCCGCCGCAAAGGGGGTGCCGTTCTGACGGTAAAACCATCCGCGGTACTCCAGCCAGCGGATGCCGTCCCCGGATATGCACCGGTAGATCAGCCGCGTGGGCTCTTCCGATTCCATATCCGAGAACAGGGAAAGATAAAGAATGCGGTCGTCAGGATAGACCCTGGACAGGATCGTGTCCAGAGTCAGCGGCTGTTCGGGGCTCATGCCGTAGAGGCGGTACACCTCATCCGTCCAGAAAAGCTGCTGGCGGCACTGGCTTTGCCCCGGAAGATAAAAAGAAAAACCCATTTCGCAGCGGCATTCAAAGCTCTGCATCATCCAGTCGGGTGTGATGCCCAAGTCCTGGGCTATCTCAAAAAAGGTAGCCATGTGAGGAAAACCTCCGCTTTCTTTGATCAATAAAAACCGAGTTTGATCTTTTCGCACAGCGAAGAAAGGAATTTTCCGTTGGAGGGCTGCTGAAAGGGACCGTCGGCGTTTTCACTGAACAAATGCACAAAAGCGTCACTGGGATGCTGGCACATTTTTCGGATCATTTTCCGTATGGCGCCTTCCACGCATTCGGGAGAGGTTTGATTTTCCCGGGCTACTGTGGTATAAATCTCCTTTACAATGGCACAGCGGCGTTTTTCCTGCAGCATGATGCAGAGAGCTTCCGCGCTGTACTGGTAGCCGCGCATATGCGCCGGCGCACCGATTTCAATCATTGCCCGGGACGCTGCCGTCCAGAGCTCTCCGGCCGTTTCCGACCGTTCTCCCCGAGGTTTGGGCGCCTCACAGAGCAGGGTGATTCTGGCGAGAAGGTCAGAGAGGTTATAGGGTTTGATCATATAAAAAGAGGCCCCGAGGGAAAGAGCCCGGTTGGTGATCGCATCCTGACCCACTGCGGAGGTGACGATTACTTTGGGCTTTGTTTTCATTTCGGCGCTGTTGAGCTTTTCCAAAACGGAAATTCCGTCCAGCTTGGGCATAATGATGTCCAGAAGCAATACATCCGGACCGGTGGTCCGAATGTATTGCAGAGCTTCGTCGCCATTATGAGCGGTGGCGCAGACATCAATTTCCGGCGTCATCCGAAAAAAATTCTCCAAAATATCGCACATTTCAAAATTGTCCTCAACGATGAGGAGTTTAATTTGTTTTTGCTCCATTGCCATCTTCCGTTTCCAATAGATCTGCAATGACTGCCTGACAGCATCCGGCGGAAACGGAATTCTCGTAGAGAAAGGTGAGCAGATCACGAACCTGTCCGCAGGAAAGCGTGATCTCAAACCAATCCTCCGACATCATATAGTCGTTCGCCATTTCCTCAACGCGGATTCCGTATCTGGGTTCCCCGCCGTCTTCTCTGCAGACCAGGAAATAACGGACGCACCGTCCCTGCTGAAGCCTGTCCAACTGCGAAAAATGTTTTTCGTAAACAATTGATACTGTTTCCATGGTCTCTCTCTCCTGACTATATCCTAGTTTTACAGTATCATGTTAACAGTCTTTGGGCAAAATTGCAAAATAGTAAATTCGACTTTTTTCGATTCTTCCAAATATTGGATTAACTAGGATACATTTTGGCATACAATTTACTAAAAATCAACCTTTTTTTAGGATTAATTCTACAAAAACGTTTTAATCACAATATTTCCTCTTTGTCCATGCCAAAATCCGGACAGTCGAAGGCCCCGCAGGAGAACAACAGCGTTCTTCCTGCGGGGCCGAAAATGTTATTTTTCCCTAAGGCTGCACAAGCGCCTCGGTATCCAGTGCGCTGTCCAGAAGCTTAATCAGTTCCAGCGCGCTGCGGAAGGACTGGCTTTGTCCTTTATCCGTCCAGGTAACAGTTCCCTGCCAAGTGGCGTTTTGACAATTTATCACTTGAACGACGAAGGTCTTGCGATGTCCGTTTTGACCTGCCGTATTTTCCACTTAGATTCCTCCTTCGCTGCTGACACCGGACACACGGCATCACGCTGCTGCGACCGCCATGCGGGTCCTTGTTTTTTTGAAATGTGACTCAAACGTCGCAAAATGTCTGTTAAAAAAACATTACCTATAATATACAAAAAATCGGTCACATTTCGGTTGAATATCAATCGCACTGAAAAAATGAGGAAAAACTTTTCAAAAAAGACACGATAGGCTACCAATTTACAATTTTATGCAGTATAATGATGTATATTAAAAGGGTATAGGCAAAGCATGACTTGGCCTCTTGTACCTTTAAAAAGGGTATTTTTGATCAATATCTGGCCTGCCTGTGGTGAAACGGGTTGGCAGGAAAGGCGAGTTGCAGTTATGAAGCAGGAATCTCCCTCTGAAAATGAAACACGGTCTGTTCGGGTCTGCCTGTTGGGCGGATTTCAGATGGAAATGGCCGGAACCTCCGTTTCGGACTCCCTGAATCGTTCCTCCAAAATGTGGAATTTGCTTTCTTATCTGATTGTGCACAGAGAACGAAACGTTTCCCAAATGGAGCTGGTAGAATCCATCTGGCCGGAGGAGGAACGTGCCAATCCCATCAGCGCGCTCAAAACACTCCTTTACCGGACAAGGATGCTGCTTGTTCCCATTTTCGGAGAGGATGTCGAATTTGTTGTCTCTTTTCGGGGTGGATATTCCTGGAATCAGAAGCTAAGCTGCCGGGTGGATGCGGAAGAATTTGAAGATCTGTGCCGTCAGGCCGACAGCGCCGGACATTCGGACGAGCAGCGGCTGGCCCTTTACCGCCGGGCGTTGGCCCTTTATCAGGGGGATTTTCTGCCTAAGCTCTCCTCGGAGCTCTGGGTCGTCTCCCTGTCGGCTCACTACCATTCCCTTTATCTGCAGGCGGTGAAAAATTGCGGCAGACTTTTGCTGCAAAACGGGCTTTATCCCGAGATGACAGATCTGTGCACCCGGGCGGTGGAAATCGACAGCTTTGATGAAGAGATTCACGCACTGCTCATCCAATCCTACCTCCGTCAGGGAAACCTTACAGCCGCTTTGGCCCACTATGAGTCCGCCACCGATTTCCTGTACCGGAATCTGGGTGTAAAGCCCTCGGAAAGCCTGCGCGCCCTTTACCGGGAAATCATGAAGGAGCGGAAGAATCTGGAAACCGATCTGACGGTGATTCAGGACGGTCTCCGGGAGCAGGAAAAGGAAGAAGGCGCTTTCGTCTGCGAATACGGCTTCTTTAAAGAGGCGTACCGGCTTGAGGCCCGCCGGGCTTTGCGGCAGGGAAGCTGCGTCCATATTGCCCTCGTGACGGTCTCCACACCCTCCGGCGAGCTTCCCCCTCTGCCGCGGCTTAACGCGGTGATGGACATGCTGCTGGATACCATAAAGAGCAGTCTCCGAAAAGGGGATGTCATCTCCCGCTACAGCGGCGCACAGTATGTACTGCTGCTCCCCACTGCCAGCTTTGAGGACGGGGAAATTGTCATGCAGCGGATTGTTTCCGCCTATTACCGCCGCCACCGGCAGAAGGATATCACCATCAGCTACAAGCTTCAGCAGCTGGATCTGGAGCTTTAGCCGGAACCAGCGAAGCTCTGCCCGGCTGTGGGGATGAGATTCCGAGGTGTTATTTTTAGCTGTATCAGTCTGAAAGGAAGAAAGAGCGTTTTACATGAAATCCCATCAAAAATCATTCCGTTCCCTTATTTCCACTCTGCTTGTTCTGCTGCTGGTAATCGGGGCGGGAGTCTGCCTTTATTTCGCCGGCGTTTTTCAGCCACAGGCAAAGCTGGAGGCTCCGGTTTCCCGCGCGGAATCCAAAGCGGAAAGCTCCGCTTCCCAGGCTGTTTCTTCGGGGACAGGTTCGTCGGATACGGCGTCGGAGGGCGGGCTGCCCTACGATAAGCTGCTGATTACACCGGAGCGGCAGAAATATCAAAACGAGGACATGGTGCTGAAAATCCCGAAGCTGAAGATTGACGCGGCGGTTTGGAGCGGGACAACGCTGGAGGATATGAAGCACGGGGTATGCCTCTATGACTATGCCCAGCTTCCCGGGGAGGAAAACGGCAACGTCAGTCTGGTGGCACACCGGAACGGCGTCAAAAACGGCGTTCCCAACGATCATGCCCCTTTTTATTACATTGATACCATCAGTGCGGGGGATTACCTCTATCTGGTTTACAAAGACAACATTTACCGCTACCGTTACAAAGAGACCTTTGTTGTGGAGGAGGACGACTGGGAACCGATCCATACCCAGGGATACAGCTGTCTGACTCTTACCACCTGCACACCGGTGGGAGTAGCCACCCACCGGCTGATTGTGCGAAGCGAGCTGGATCAGGTCTTTCCGCTGACGGAGGACTTTGTATATGAAGCGGATGACGGCTCGTCAAAGCCGGCATCCACCGCTGGTATATCCGTTTCCAGCCGGCAGCAGTCGGACGGTGCGGAAGGGGAAGGAGTCTGTGCGTGTCCATGAACGAGAGTCAGAAGAACCATCGGAACACCTTTCTGCGCATCTGTGTGGATGACGTGGAGGGCAGGCGGATCAGCGGCAGAATCTACAGCCACAGTCTTTCCCAGCCGCTTTTTTTCACCGACATGAGCAATCTGCTGCTTCAGGCCGAAAATATTCTGGATGTTCAGGGCTTTCCGAAAGCCTTTCAGAGAAAGCGGACCTTCGGAAATGCGGACGGTACCTGTCCGGTTCCGGAAAATTCGTTCCCGCCCATGCCCATAGAGGAAATTGAGCAGGCGAGGGGAAAGAACACCACCTTTACCCTCTATATCCATTCCCGGCTGAACACCACATGGCAGGGGCGGATTGAATGGATGAGCGGCGAAAGCATGGATTTTAACAGCGCGCTGGAATGTATTTTTCTTGTGGATCAGGTGATCTTCGGCTGATTTTTCTGAAAATTTACAATATCATGCTGGATTGGCGGGGATAAATGAGGTAGAATAAACTCAAAAGGAGTTGATTCTATTTGACAAGAGAAAAATATGTGGAAGGACTGCGGGAACTGGGCGTCTCCTATGATCTCATTGACCACATCCTTCGGAAATTCGGGAATAAACCCAATCAGGCAGTTTACCGGTCCATGTCGCGGCTGATCCGGGAGCAAAAAATTTCTCCCTATCTGGCCTACAAAGCGGCCGCGGGACAGCCCGAAACGTTATCCGATTCTTCCCGATACACCAACACCGAGGCATGACCCATTTGTGGGTCGGGCCTCGGTGCTTTTTTTGCCCGAAAAACCGATTGGCAGGTTTCCGCATAGAATAGAGCGAGATCCCGATCGGTTTGAATGGCAGACGGCAAAATCAGCGGAGGGATTTCCTGCCTGCCATATTTTCCGAGCGGCTTTTCGGCATTGTAATTCAGGCTCTGACCGCGCGGCGGACAGCAGAGCAGAAAGGGCGGCCTCCCTATGAGTCAGACCGATCATCCCGCGAAGCCGGAATACGGACGGCAAACCCGGCTTCATAACATATTCCGCAGGCTTTGGTTCCAGCAGGTTCAGTGGACCCGGGCCTTCATTATCAGCACAGCCGCAGGCTCCGGCGATTTGAATGCGGTGACCGTGCGGCTGTTTCGGAATCCGGGCGATTTTGCCGGTGAGCTTTCCCGGTTTTATGGGATACGCACCGCCACCGAATTTGCCCGGCTTCTGACGGAGCATCTTACCATTGCGGCGCAGCTGGTGAACAATCAGAAAACCGGTGACAGGGCAGCCGCCTCTGTCACCCTGAAAAAATGGTATCACAACGCCGACGAAATCGCGGCGTTTCTGGCATCGGTCAATCCTGCATGGAACAGAGCCCAGTGGCAGCGGATGCTCTACGCTCATCTGAAGCTGACCGAAAATGAAGCAGCCATGCGGATGAGCCGCAAGCCGGAATCCGATACGGCCCTCTACGACCGGATTGAGGAAAGCGCCATGGCAATGGGCGATTTCATGGCTGCGGGAATTCTGAAGCAGTATCCGGCCGAATAAAGGACGGCAAGGCGGCGCAGTGGGCATAAAAAGGACGTCACCGGAAACGGTGACGTCCTTCGGTCTGCCGCCCCTGAAAAGGGGGCGGCGGACGGTTTGTTTTTTTAAGGGAAAGATTCCTATATCTTAAGCTGGCGCTCCTTCAGACGGCTGCTCACAGACTCCCGCAGCAGCACGTAAATTACGGAAAGCGCCGGTACACCCAGCACAACGCCGGGCAGCCCGAACAGGTCGCCGCCCACCAGAACTCCGAACATGACCCACAGTCCGGGCAGTCCTACCGAGGTACCGACCACGCGGGGATAGATAAAGTTGGATTCAATCTGCTGGAGGACGATAATAAAAATCACAAAGACCAGTGCCTGCATCAGATTCGGGGAGGAATCCGGCGACTTGGTGGCCACCAGAATGATGAGTGCGCCGGGGATTGTACCGATAATGGGCCCGATGATGGGAACGATGTTGGTAATCCCCACAATGGTGCTGATCAGCAGCGCATAGGGCATCCGCAGGCAGGTCATGCCGATAAAGCAGAGGATCCCCAGGATTACCGCTTCCGTCAGCTGGCCGGAAACAAAGCCGGTAAAGCGTTCGTTGCAGATGTGATACACATGGCAGCAGTAGTCCGCCGCTTTTCGGGGCAGGAAAGCATACCCCGTCCGTTTCAGGTTATAGGTGAGCTTTTCTTTGCCCGCCAGCATGTAAATGCTGATGATAAAGCCGAAGAAAAAGCTGAAAAGGCCGGAGGCAATGCTCACGGTGGTTTCAAAAATTTTCGGAAGGGCCGTTGTCAGGTAGTTGAGAATCCGGTCGGAGAACTGATACAGCAGGTCGGAAATCATCTGCGCTACGTCCGCAGACAGGCCAAAGGTTTCCAGAAGTCCGTTGCCCCAGTTTTCCAACCCAGACATATAGCTGGGAAGATTTTTCGCAAGGGTGGTAACCGACTGTGCCAGCTGGGGAATGAGGAAGGAAAAAAGCACAGTGACGAATCCCAGAAAAAGTAAAAGCGTGATTCCGATGCAGACCGGCCGGCGCGCTTTGTCCCATTTGGGATTTTTCTTCCGGTTCAGCCGTGAGAATACCCTGTTTTCAAAGAGTTTCATTAAAATATTCAGGACAAAAGCAATGCAGATGCCCAGAATAAAAGGAGTCAGCATTTGGAACAGGTACCCCAGCACCTTCAGTACTACATCCAGATTCTGAAATCCCAGATAGAGCAGTACGGTGAACGCGGCGATGCAGACGCCGATTTTTACGATCCGTTTGTCATCCAGATTCATGTCGCTCTCCTTTTCAAAAGTCAGTCAGCCCGGACGGCGCCTGTGAGAAGAAAGGCACTGTCCGCAGAATCCCCCAAAATCCTACTTGCGGTTGCCGATGTTGCAGACAATGCCCCGCTCGGCATCCACCGTGACAATCGTGCCGCTGCGCAGCACAGTGGACGCGCCCTTTGCGCCTACCAGAACCGGCTTGCCCAGTGCAAGCCCCACAATGGCGGCGTGGGAATTGATGCCGTCCTGTTCGGTGATGAAGCCGGCGCAGTCCTTCAGGACTTCCAGAAGGCCGTTGCTGGTTTTGGGAATCACCAGAATGTCGCCTTTCTTGCAGTTCTTTTTCGCCTGCTCTTCATTTTCACAGACGCAGAGAGGGCCGCTGACGCTTTGGCCGGCCACGCCGTTGCCGGTAATCAGAATGTCCCCCACGATGTGAACCTTCATCATGTTGGTGGTGCCGGAAATCCCCAGAGGCACGCCGGCTGTAATGACAACCAGATCTCCGTCCTGGACCAGTCCGGCCTCATGAGCCCGGTCCACCGCATGATCAAACAGAGCGTCGTTGGAATGCTGCTCCTCGATGAGGATGGGGGCCACACCCCAGGAAAGGTTCATCTGCCGCCATACCATTTCGCTGGTGGTGCCGGAAATGATGGGACACTTGGGACGGTATTTGGAAATCATCCGGGCGGTCTGGCCGGTTTTGGTGACGGTGAGAATTGCCTTCGCCCGGAGATCCATGGCAGTGGTAACGGTGGCGTGAGAAATGGCGTTGGTGACGTTGGAGGCCTCGTTCATCTCTCTGGTGCGGAACCGCCGCTCATAGTCGATGTCCGCTTCGGTCCGCTCTGCGATGGAGGCCATGGTTTTCAGGGCCTCCACCGGATAAAGACCGGCGGCGGTTTCACCGGAAAGCATGATGGCGCTGGTGCCGTCGTAGATGGCGTTGGCTACGTCGGTGGTTTCAGCGCGGGTGGGACGGGGATTTTTAATCATGGAATCCAGCATCTGGGTGGCGGTGATGACCTGCTTGCCCGCATTGTATCCCTTTTTGATAATCATTTTCTGAAGAACGGGGATGTCCTCGAAGGGAACCTCCACTCCCATGTCGCCCCGGGCCACCATGACTCCGTCCGCAACACGGAGGATTTCGTCAATGTTCTGTACGCCTTCCGCATTCTCAATTTTAGCGATAATGCGGATATTGGGATTTGGAGTGTTGCTCAAAATGGCCCGGACCTGTTCAATGTCCTCGGCGGTGCGGGTGAAGGAGGCCGCAACAAAGTCAAAGCCTACCTGTGCGCCGAATTCGATGTCGCTTTTGTCCTGTGCGCTGATGTAGGGCATGGAGAGCTTGACGCCCGGGACGTTGATTCCCTTGCGGTTGGAGACAAATCCGCCGTTGAGCACACGGCAGGTGATCTCCGTGGAGGTATGGGACACAACCCGCATTTCAATCAGACCGTCGTCAATGAGAATGCGGCATCCGTCAGTAATGTCGTCCGGAAGGCGCTTATAGGTGATGGAGATTTTCTCTTTTGTGCCCAGCACGTCTTCCGTGGTAAGGATGAGCTCATCGCCCTTGTCCAGATGAACCCGGTCGCCCTCAATCAGACCGATCCGGATTTCCGGACCTTTTGTATCCAAAAGGGTAGCAATGGGCAGGTTCAGCTCGCGGCGCAGCCGGTCAATCTGCTCGTAACGGGCCTTGTGCTCCGGCTGGGTGGAATGAGAAAAATTAAAGCGGGCCACATTCATGCCGGAGAGCATCATCTCCCGGAGAATTTCGTCATCGCAGGACGCCGGACCCAATGTGCAGATGATTTTTGTCTTTCTCAAAATAAGTTCAATCCTTTCTATTGGTCACCGTGCTGAATACCTGCCTGATTTCGGCAGACAGCCTTCTTTGCCGGTATTAGTATGGGCTTCAGAAGACCCCTGTAATGGTTTTCGTAACAGTGCTTCTTTCTATTTTGGCCAAATTACCCCATTTTCATTCTATTATACACCATGAAAGGAAAAACGGAAAATCTTTCTCCGTAAAATTTTTGTAAAGATTTTTAACCGGAACTGATTTTCGGCTAAAAACAAAAGGCCGGGCGGTCTTGCCTTTCTGTGCAAAACCGCCCGGCCAATTCCCCTCCCGGAGCTTTTCAGTTTTGGATATAGTCCACAACAGCCACCTGTTCTTCGTTGCGGAGATAGACGCGGGGAACACGTCTTCCGATCAGACACATCATTTCATAGCTGATGCTTCCGGTAAGAGCCGCCAGCTCATCAAAGCCGATGGACTCATTGCCATCCTGGCCCACAACAGTGACAATGTCCCCCATCTTTACATCTTCAATCTCGGTTACGTCCAGCATCAGCTGATCCATGCAGACGTTGCCGATGACGGGCACCCGCTTTCCCTTTACCAGCATCTCTGCCTTGTTGGAGAGAAGCCGGGGATACCCGTCGGCATAGCCGATGGGGACGGTGGCAACCTTCATGGGCCTGTCGGAAATGAATTTCCGGTTGTAGGAGATCGCTGCCCCGGCAGGAATCTGCTTCACCAGAGAAATCACCGTTTTCAGCTCCATCACCGGGCGCAGGGGGAAGGGAAACGGCTCACCGCTGGGGGCCACGCCGTACATGATGATTCCCGCCCGGACGTAGTCCCACCGGGTTTGAGGCAGGAACCCGATTCCCGCGCTGTTTTGCAGATGGCGGCAGTGAAAGCGGATTCCGCGCCGTTCCAGCTCTTCTACTACACGCTGATAGGATTCCGTCTGCATTCGGGTGTAGGCGACCGAATCCGGATCCAGAGAGTCGGCGCTGGAAAGATGGGTGAAAATGCCTTCCACATCCAGATGGGGAAGGCGGCAAAGCGCTTCGGCTTCATCGGCGGCGGTGTGGCCTTCATCCTCCACAATGCCGATTCTTCCCATGCCGGTGTCCAGCTTAATGTGACACTTCACCCGGATGTCTTTCCGTCCGCACTCCTCTTCCAGGAGCCGGGCGTATTCCGTGGAAAGAAGCGTCTGGGAAATATGATATTCGCAGAGATCCTTTGCCCGGGAAACGGGCGTGAAGCCCAGAATCAGAATGTCGGAATCAATTCCTCCACGCCGGAGAGAAAGCGCCTCCTCCAGATTGGAAACGGCGAAAAAGTTTACGCCGCAGCGGTTCAGCTCCTGCGCGATGTATTTGTCGCCGTGGCCGTATCCGTCCGCCTTGACGACCCCCATAATTCCCGTGCCGGCGGGAATCCGCCGGGTGATCTGATCGATGTTGGCATCAAGACGGTCAAGGTGAATGACAGCCCAGGTGCGTTTGAGAAAATTCAATGGAAACAGTCCTTTCTAAATTGCCGTTTTCTCCTGCCGGAGAGGGGAAAATAAGAACGCCGCACCTGAAACCAAGCGCGGCAGAATTTATGTTTTCGGATTCAGCAAAGGTGCGGCACCGGAGTCAGTATTTTTTTAATGTCATCAGGGTAATGCCGCAGATGTTGGCGAGAATGGAAAGAGCAATCATCCAGACAGACGCGCCGCTGGGTGCAGCCGCCAGCCAGATCACTCCGATGACCAGAGCAAAAATTCCCAGAATCAGGAGAATTCTGCCAATAAATTGTATGCGTGATACAGGTCGCTTATTCATGATACCACCATTTCCTCCTGTGACACTGCCTGTTTTGCGGCAGGTATGGCCTTGTGACGGATGGCCCGAACCGGAAATATCCGGCTGCGCAAGCGGAAAAAGCAATCCAGATACCGCTTTTTTATCATACACCATTCCGCCTGAAAAAACAAGTGCGGATCTGCCTGCGGTGGAGGAGAAAAGCTTTACCGTGACGTTTGCACAAATATGGAATTAATTTGCACAAGAGAAAGGCGTGTCTACAATCAGTAATATGAACCGCCCCAGAAGGAATAGACACGAAAAAGAAAAGCAAGTCGTAGAATATCAATGATTTACGCCGTCTGGCTCCG
>DBGCDL010000047.1:0-4523 GCA_048358235.1 Oscillospiraceae bacterium | reverse complement strand
TGCGCTTTTTCAGCCGTCTGACGGATAAGCAGTACCGCTATTTCCGCTGCCCCGGCTGCCGGCAGGTCGTCCGCGTCCCACGCGGCAAGGGCAAGATCAACATCCGCTGCCCGAAATGCAGCCGTCAGTTCATCAAAAAGACCTGATCTCGAAATTTATCTTGCTTTTCCCATACGCGCCTGTTATAATATGCCCGCACGGAGTGGTATCGAAGTGGTTATAACGGCCCTGACTCGAAATCAGGTGTACCGGCAACGGTACCGTGGGTTCGAATCCCACCCACTCCGCCAGAAATCACGCCAGTAGTCGGTTTTCCCGGCTGCTGGCTTTTCTTTTTCAGTTCTGTGCAAAGCCCAAGCCATTGAGCATTGCATCAGCCGAAGTCAGCTTCGAGCTGTAATCCAGATGTGCGTAAATGTTCGCCGTAGTTGAGAAGTCGCTGTGACCAAGCCATTCCTGAATCTGCTTCATGGGAACACCGTTTGCCAGAAGAAGCGAGGCGCAGCTATGTCGGAGATCGTGATACCTAATCTGCCTCATCCCCTTCGCCTTGAGCAGCTTCGGAAAGCTCTCTGTGACGTAGTGAGGCTTGATTAGATCGCCAATCTCATTGACACATACATACTCAAGATATTCCTTGATGTAGCTGCGTCCGCACAAGCGGCGATTTTCCTGCTGTTCTTCCTTCAATGTGAGAAGTCTTTCCCGCATGAAAGGAACAAGAGGCAGTGTTCTCATATAAAGCGGTGTTCAGTTCTTCGTTTGTCATTTGGTTTCCTCCTTCATAAAGATTTAGCCGCCGATGAGGGAATCACCGGCGGCTATGTAGCATTTCAATTGAGAAGTTGAACTTATTTTTAGCCAAGTTCTCAACGGAAGTGAACCTTGACAAAAAGAAAGACCGTCCACTTTTTCAATGAACGGTCGAATCAGGTTGTATTCCGTTTTGCAGGGAACTTTTGCCAGATTTTTTCCGCTGTATGTTCCCCATACTGCCTTTGTTATTCCGCTTCTTCTTCAGCGTGAAAACCAGCCATAAATCTTTTCAGCAGGAATGCACAGAAGTACGGGAAGGTGTATATCCTATCCTCATGCCCAATATTGTTCTTTGACAGCTTAATCCCATATCTGATATCCGGGTAGTGATCAGAGGCAATCAATGTTTTCATTGATTTTGCCCGCCCACTTTTCGCCTTTACTTCAACAGGAATCAAGGATGCGGTTGAACGAATGAAGAAATCGGCTTCCAGCGTGGAATCCTCTTTTTTGTAATAGAACAGCTTATATCCTTGCTTGATGAGAGCTTCTCCTACCATGTTCTCATAGAGGGCTCCCTTATAAACACCCAGGTTCTTATTGGCTCTTAAATCCTCCTGCGATTCATCATCCAGCATGGATACCAGAAGACCCGTATCCGCAAAATACAGCTTGAATGTGTCGGGCTCGTAATTACCTCCCAATGGCAGTTCCGGAAACTCCATGCAGTAACAGATGTTGACCATACCTGCATCCGAAAGCCACTCCGCGCATCCTCGATAATCCCGGAATCTCGCGCCGGATGCCACCTTGGAAATCTGAAATTTTTTGTTTTCCCTTGCAAGCTGCGGCGCGACCCGGTTGAACACATTGATAATTCTTGTTTGATCGATTCCGGTAGCATATTTGCGAATATCTTCTTTATAGTCCGCTATGAGCTGCTTCTGCGTATCAAGCGATCCCTCAAAGGTGTTTCGCTCGATATACTCCGCGACGACAGCAGGCATTCCGCCAAGGATATTGTAATCCAGAAACAGCGAATGGAAGACATTCATCTCCAACTCGCTAAAAGGCTTAAATTCCTTCATGTGGGAAAGCAGATTCTCTACTGTGTCATATCCATAACCCTTTGCCCACAAGAATTCCTCGAAATCCATCGAAAACATCTCATAGTCTTTTTTATACCCTACGCTGTTGCTTTCGATTTTCTTGTAATTGACGCCCAGCATTGATCCACTGCAAATCACATCAAACCGCCCATCTATGCAGAAGAACTTGAGCGATGTTGCAATTTCCGGAAACTCCGTAATCTCGTCGAAGAAGATCAGCGTCTTTTCGGGCACAAACTTCTTTGTCGGGTCAATGAGTGAAATGTTCTTGATAATGTCAGCGGCTTCATATCCGTCCGCGATGATTCCCTTGTATTTCTCGTCACGGACAAAATTGATCTCGATCACATTTTCGTAATGATCGGCAGCAAAATGCAGGATCGATTCCGTTTTGCCTATTTGACGGCTTCCCTTGACAATAAGGGGCTTTCTGTTTTTATCTGCTTTCCATTCCTCTAAGAAAGCATCTACTTTTCTTTTCAAATACATCTGAATCACTCTCCAGCATGAGTTTCCTGCTTCATTATACACAAAACATGGGCGATTGTCAATCTGCTCCGCACATTTCATGTGCGAATGGAAGTCGCTCCGCACACATTTTTAGATTATCGACCTCATTAGTTTATGATAGCCGCAAGGTTTTGTTTCCTTGCGGCTATCATTGGTTACTTCATGATTTTCAGTAACAGCGCATTGACATCTTCGGTCGGTTTGCCCTGCGCGACCAGCTTGTTTCGGAACCCCAGGAGCGCATATTTAGCGAGCCGGAGTTCTTCCGGATTTAACTCAACAATTCGCTTATCCTTTTTGCGTCTGAACATATCAGGCACCTCCGTCCTTTGATCTGTCTTCATTGTAGTGGCGGAAGTGCCGTGCTGCAAATGTGCGAATGATTTCATCGTTCCCTGTCATCGCTGGAACGGCTCAGCTCCTCTTCGCCCCGCTCACCGTCTACGATCTCATTTTCCGACTTGTCCAAGTTTAGCAGGGCGTTCAGCTCGTTCAGGCGGGCGGTTTTCGCTGCAAGCTCTTCCTCCTGGGGGAATGGCTTCTGTACCTCGGCCTTTGCATTTTAAAGCTGAACCCGCGTATTCTCCAGCTGCTCGACACATGCCGCCATTCTTTCCTCAAAAGAACTGAGGGTGTTATCCAGTCGCTGAATGTTGCCGAAGATGTCCGTGCCCAGCGTGACCGTATGCCGCAGCTGATGAATCAGTGTGATCTTATATTCCCGGCTGAAGGTGTCGAAGGACAGCTCCATATCGAAGCCACGGTACTGACCGATGGGAATCGGACTGGGGCTTGTCATGGACTTGCAAAGCCCGAGAATAGCATCGCCGGCGGCCTTCTTTTCTATTACCGTGCCGCCCGGCATAAACATCGGAGAGAAGCCGTCCTCGTTGGGCTCGGTATTTCTTTTTCGCTGGTCAACATCCGCCTGATAGCTCTCAATGCGCTGTTCCAACGACCGGATTCTCTGGGGGAACTCCTTCAGGATTTGATCCTCCAGCGAATAGCGTTGGCTCAGATGGTTGGCCTTGAGCAGCTTCAGACGGGACACATCAATGTCCAGATCCATCTTCTCCTTGATGTGGGGATTGCCGGCGCACAGCGCCTTGATTTCCGCATAGCTCAGGGCCGTTTCATCAATGTCCTCCGCAGAGCGCACCGGGGATTTGCTGGTCATGATCTGCCCAATGAACTTCTGCTTGGATTCCACCAACTGATACAGGTAGCTGTCGAAGGTGTTCTCCGTGACATAGGTGTAAATATCGACCTCCTTGTTTTCGTTGCCCTGGCGGATGATTCGTCCTTCCCGCTGCTGCAGGTCAGACGGTCGCCACGGACAATCCAAATGATGAAGTGCCGCAAGCTTCGTCTGCACATTGGTGCCGGCTCCCATTTTCTGCGTGGAACCGATGAGCACACGCACCTGACCGGAGCGCACCTTGCCAAGCAGCTCTTTCTTTTGCGCCTCGGAGTTTGCCGTATGGATATAGGCGATTTCCTCTGCCGGAACGCCCTTGGCAATCAGCTTGTTTCGGAGATCATCGTACACATTGAACTTGCCGTCGCCGTGGGGCGTAGACAAGTCGCAGAATACCATCTGTGTCGATTTCCGATCGGCGGTGCGCTGCCAAATATCAAAAACATTCTCCGCACACGCGCCCACCTTGCTTGTCTCGCTGTCGGGGAGCATATCGTTCATGAGCCGCTGATCCAAGGCGAGCTTTCTGCCGTCATTGGTGATGAGGAGCATGTTATCCACACTGGAATCCACCATCTTATTGCGGACACGCTCGGCTCGTTTCGAAAGAGAGGCCACCATTTCCTTTTGCGTTTCCGATGACTTCAAAACAACGCTGTGGTAGCGGTATTCCTTCCGGGGCTCCGGGGGAGGGTTCAGCTCATCAAAGGTCGGCTCAAGTGGCTTTGCCTTAGCCAATCTTGAATCTGCTTCATCGGAACACCGTTTGCCAGCATGAGTGAGGCACAACTATTGCAGAAGCACGCTTATACTAATATCTTTTTAAATAGATTGATAATTTATCACTGTTGATGTATAATGAAGATGGTGATGAGGAATGAAAAGATACACTTTCACGCTTGAGGAAACGCAGGAAATCAAGGCTGCGAGGAAAAAGAATCGAGACAAGA
>DBGCDL010000046.1:0-77806 GCA_048358235.1 Oscillospiraceae bacterium | reverse complement strand
CTCCACGGTTCAGGGTCAAATAAGCCAAGTTTCAAATACTGGTCCATAGTATTCATCGCAATATCTGTTAATTTTTTCACTGTATGATGGCATAAATCCGGTTCTTCGGCCAAACTCATTAACAGCGGCAGAACCCCCCGATACATTGAGATATCATCCCAAGGGTGAAGCGTCACATGATCAATTCCGGTTTTTCGTACGGGAATCAGATCACCTATCATCTCCCCTACCAATTGGAATCGACGGTTGGTTTCGGATTCATCATAGGTGATTGTCTCGGGATGCAATTTTTCCAAGTCTTCTTCTGTGCTAAGCTGATCTTCATATTCATGCGAAATAATGTTGTTGCCGGTATCGGTAGCCAATGTTTCTTCCTGAATAGAAATACCTATTCCGGTAGAGCGGATCACCTTTGGGACTGGTACGAACGGTCTCAATATCATATCTGCCCGTAAATGCTCGAATTTATAGATTTCCCGGCGTAAGAACTGTTCGACCTGCTGAAGGTAAGGGTCTGTGCAGCAGATTGTCAGTTCGTCCTCCAGTTCCATTTCATTCCATGGAAGCTCATCAATCAGCACAACAGGCCGAATCATATGCAGATCATTCCCTGCTTTGTGTAATTTGGCTCTTTCTGAATTATGCTCTGATTCGGCGTGAATGCGATATTTTCCCGCCAGTTGACGCAGTATCTTTTGATCATTTGTCATATTGGGGGTCCCCTTTTTCATTTGAATAAATGAATCCTATTTCTTATTTTGTTCCCACTAAGCTATTATGCAAATATAGTTGCCTCGCCTCTTTAAGAATTGTATCTCATTTTAACCTGCCGGATTTACACATGGTAACTATTAATTCTTCTGTTCCCGGCGGGCAGGCGACACTCTCCTTTTGAAAATCATAAGTTCCCACAGAAACTGACATAATATTTTTAATCAAAGCGATTAATTCCAAACTTATTGTTATGCTTTGATTTCCGCAGAGCTTCAGAACTAGTTTCCTTCCCTACAAATATATGTGGTATCCCATGCGTCTTTCTTTAGCAATCGGGAAATTGCTTATTTTGATTTCTTTCCCACCTGATACCCATTCTGGTGGAATTCCTCTTCCAATTATCACAGTACCATCAAACTTTTCAGCAATTAAGGCGTCCAGCAGCATTTTGTTGCTGAATGAGTGTCCCCATGAGATGGGGCATGATCCCTGTCCGCCGGAAGCATGTGGAATACTCCATGGGGAATTTTCCTTTTATAGTCAATACCTTCCCACCAGTTGAAAGGGACGTATGGGACTGATACCATAAATTCTATTGTATCAGTATCAGGAATTACACCCACGAAGCTGCCGGGACAATATGAAATAGCCCCGCTTAAAGTGGTTGTGCTTTTGACTACATTGTTTTCTATACAATTTGACTTTTTATCAGACCATATATAGCGAATTGGATTATCAATTTGCCGGCAAAGATATCTCGAATCTTTTGATATGCTAAAGTCAATCGCTGGGAAAACAACGTCCTTTCGTGTCAGTATATGTCCATCATTTTTTTCATCCTCCAACGAAGCCAAGTGCACCCAATCTAAATTTCCTAGTTGTGTTAAATTTATTTCAGATCCAATTATAACTAAATCAGTTTCTACTCTAATTTCATCTAAAAGTGTGCCCTCCTTCTCAATACAGCTGGGTAACGCTGTTCCCCCCCTTTTTTAAAGTTGCTGCAATTGCTGGGCAATTGCCAAGACATTCTTTTGAGGCGTAATCCTGGGAATTTCGCAGCCGCTGCTGATAATGCTCCGGTTATCCCCGTTAGCAATACAGTTGCGAACCTGCGACATAATTTCTTGTGGCTGACCCTGCATAATCAGATCCACCGGATTCAGGTTGCCGCAAACAGAACAACGACCATTTGAAAGCGTAACCGCTTCTCTTATATCAACCATATAATCAATATCCACAACATCTGAACCAACAGTAAAAATATCAGGAAGAATATGTGTGATATTGCCGCAAATATGCAATTTGGTTTTTCCACCGCAGTCATGAATGGCATCGACCATTTTCTTTTCAAATGGCAATATATATTGCCGGTAGGTGGTAGGACTCACTAATGATGCGGCTGCGTCGCCAATTCCAATAATATCTGCTCCAGCGTCTAACTGAGCAATCGCGCAACGGATTCCCTGCTGGGTAAGCTTTTCCATGGCTTGCACTACTGCATCCGGTTCGTCAAACAGCATGAGCATCCCTTCATCCATAGATGTCAAGTCATTAAACTCTGCCCATGCGCCTTCGATCCATCCTAAAATAGGATATTCATTTCCGCTTTTTTCTTTAAACAATCTGATCGCATTAATACGGTCGAGCATACGCACAGAGTTTATAGGATTCCATAATCTAATCTGTTCAAAATCCTTTATTGATTTCAAAAATATTTCATCGCAAATTGGTAAATCATCATCACAAAATCGAATTTTTGCTCCATAGTCAGCGGTTTCACGGTAGGGATCAGACATAGTTGACAGAATATCAATTTGAAAATCCTCTGCAGTCCTCATCTGAGCTTCCACCAGTTTTCTATAGTCGCTGCAAAATTGACCGTATTTTATACCGGCATATTCCGCAGCGAACAGCATTACAATGTTTAGGTTTGGAATTTTATCTACGGGTTTGCCTTCCATTCGCAGGAACAGTCTTTGTTTAGGGGTCATTCAACCAGATCCTCCCTTTTTGTCTATTGGCATATGTAATTTTAAAGTACGGCGTTAACAGCCCTGTTGCAACAGCAAAAATATGCTTTCTTTATTCAGAAATTGATTTTCATAGCCTGCTTGGAATGCCACCTCATTAATTGAAAAAGATTCATATTGCAAAAGAAGTTCTGCTTCTTGCATTCTTACATAATCAATAAAGCTTTTTATGGTTCTTCCGGTAAGATAATGAAATATTCGTGAAAGATAAACATCTGAATGGCCCATTGCCTGCACCACTGATTTCACTGTATAGCTTTTGATCAGACAATGGATTTTTTCATAGATGAAAGGTGACAGGAAAAGGCCTGTTTCCATTCGAGATTTGCCAAGAAAAACATCAAGATATTTTGATTTTGAAAAATTATAGTCGTCAAAGTTAAGGACGCTCACCCCAAAAAGGAGAACAATAAAAGACGCCTCCTTTGTTAAAATTGAAGTGGAATGAATATCAAAAGGCTAGATCAATATAAGGTCATTTATCCCAAGGCAAAGCGTTCGATCATTGATTCGCTCTTCGATTTCTCCTCAAAGAGCCGCTTTGCCCCCTACAGTGTACATTAATGATATTAATGTACAAAATGAAAAATCTCAAAGGCAATATGTTTGATCTTGCAGAATTGGAACGGCTTAAAAACGTAAATGATCGTTCTCTTGTAGCTGCTCAAATATTTGTAGGAACTTCCAATTCTCTTCGTATATCCATTTTTACAAAAGTATTTTGTAAACGGAACGAGAATGGACGCGGTAAAAGAATAAAAAGATAGCCTCTAAGCAAACTGTGGAGCAATGCTTAGAGGCTATCTTTTCAGAATGTCACATAAACCTCTTTGGCTCTTCTGACCTATTTTCCCATAGTGATTATATGTTATTTGCTTATTCTTTTTTTAAAAGCACCAAGTACTCCGCCCGCAAGAGCCAGCAGGAAAATCGGCCATATCTGGTTGTTATCTCCCGTTGCAGGATTCGGAACCTGCGGTGCAACAGGAACGGCATCCTTCCCGGAATCTGTTTTCACGAAGACTACTTCAATGGAATACGGCTGCTCAACATTCTCAAAGGTATATTTTCCATTTTCCAGTGTAACCTCTTTGTTTCCATCCACCCATACTTTATCAATGCGATAGCCTGCTGCAGGGGTAATTTTAAAGGTCACAGAATCCCCGCGCTTAACACGTGTCTCCCCTTCGGGAGTAATCGTTCCTCCTTGGCTGGCTTGGGCATAAATGGAATATTTGTCGAACGAAATGCTGTTTGATGGTCTGGGGGGTTCTCCGTTTGATTCAAACTTGGCAGTTAAGGTCAAATTGCCATTGGGCATGATAAAGATCAACGGATTCGCCATCTTTTCTTCTTCCGTCAGTTCCATTCCTGTTGCCGTCCATCCCGCAAATTTCTTTCCTGCCGGGATATCAGCCGTTATGGTTACCTCATCGCCCAAAGCATATTCTCCACTGCCGCTGCCGCCTGCAACAGTCACCAAATATTCATCTGCAGGAGCTGCAATATCCTCAAAATTCGCAGTGAGGCTTACTTCGCCATTGGGCATGACAAAAGTCAACGGATTCATCATCTTCTCTTCTTCCGTCAGTTCCATTCCTGTTGCCGCCCATCCCGCAAATTTCTTTCCTGCCGGGATATCAGCCGTTATGGTTACCTCATCACCCAAAGCATATTTCCCGCTGCCGCTGCCTCCTGCAACAGTTACTATATGATTTTCCTCCTGGGGAACATATGGAGTTCCATAAAAGCGCAGTTCGCTGACATTAATGGTATCCGTAGTATAAGTGCGGAACCCACCGGCAGAAAGTCCAACAAATTTAATGTAACGTGCAGCAGCAGGATGAGTAAGCAGATGTTCATAAGGCACGCCCTGCGGCACTAAATCTGTGGTATCCTCCACCATCAGAAATTCTTCGCCGGCAAATTCTCCTGTATCGCTGCCATAAATACGATAGGATTGAACTGCTGTATAATGTCCGGTATTATTTACAATCTCCAGCCGGTCAATGGTATATTCGTTTCCCAGATCAAAAGAGACCCACTCATTGCGTCCCGATACCTGACCCGACTGTGAGCGCCATGTACTGCCGGTGTCACCATCATTTATATTTTCGGGTGCAAAACTTGCCAGTGAAGAACTGGATCCCGTTACAGGTTTTCCCTGAAGTACGTTTTCCATTGAATAATCTGCACGCAGGGGAACGGGATTCAAGGTATCATCATCAAAGGATTCCCCAGAAATAACGGTGTCGTACAATTTGATATCGCCTACAGCCAATATTGCCTGTCCATTGCGTTCATATGCGCTTTGGGCGACAAATTTAACATAACGTACGTCGGAAGGATCTGTTTTTACCTTCCACTCTTCTGCCACAAACAGTTGTGGAAGGGTCCCCTCCGCTAAAATTACTGCATCGTCAAAACTGCCATCTACACTGCCAAGCAGTTGATACTCCTTTGCATTACGAAAAGAAGAATCGAACTCATTCAAATATCCAAATGCCTTAATATTGAATACTGATCCAAGGTCAATCACGACATATTCCGAACCGTCCGGCTGGTTTCCGTTCCCCATTTGGGTCATCCAGCCTTTGCATTGCTCGTTGACGCTTCCTGATGTGACATTTGCCGCTTTGCACTGGGTCCCTGCAAGCTGGGAGCTATAATCAACCACCGGCTTCTTTGCCGCCAAATTGATTGCTGTTCCTCCCAATGCTCCGGAAATAGACCCATAGAAATCCATCGTACCAAAATTCTTGACATCATCGTAAAAATTGACTGCCTTAACTTTGATGAATCGAGCATTATATCGTGACACATCAATGTCTGCGCTGTCTTCCCGCGGAAGTCTTCCTTTTGACAGTATGTACTCCTCACCTGCAAAAGAACCATTGTAGCTTCCATACAATACATAATCACGAATGTACCCACTGAAAATGACACATTGAAAATTATGGAATTTGACGAGTAAGGGGGTGTAATAAATGTTTGGTAAGAGTTCAGAAGATAAAATGGCCGAGAAACAGGCAAAACAGGCCGCTAAGGACAAAGCCGCCTTAGAAAAGTTTGGATTGGATTTTGAAAACTATTCGTTAGAGGAAATCCGTAATAGGAATATTTCTTCCTCTAAAGAAATCGCAAGTAGCCTTGCTGGTTCTAAATTGTATTCTTTTGGTAGTCTGTTAAGTGGTAATTCAAATGAAACCTTTGCCTTAGAGTTAGCGAGAGCGCAGGTTGAACAAAACTTTATACTTATGAGACAAAACGAAGAAATAATAAGACTTTTAAAAGAACTGACACAAAAATAAAGAATTAGCCCTAACCACTGTTCATTGTGAGTTAGGGCTTTCTTTATGTATTTCCGTCTTTTGAGATCACTGCACCGGCATTTGTTTTATGGTTATACGCATGCCCATCCATTCCCTCTTCAGTGACCCTGTATTTGACTTCCTTTCCGTTTACATATACTGGAAGTGAGTTCCATGTATATGTCCAGTTTCCGTTTCCGTCATCTTTTAAGGTCACCTTTTCATACGTAATACCCGAATCAGCTATCAGACTAACTGTCAGTTCGTCAGGACGGAATTTGTACCTGTCGTTCCGGTCGTCCCAGACTTTAACTACGGTAATGTGTCTTGTGATCAGCTTCCACTGAGCATAGAATGTAAGCTTATCGCCATCCTTGCTGGTCAGGTTTTCTATCTTCTGCTTGTCAGCATAGGCTGTTCCACTGCCGTCTTCCTTGGTGTTCCAGCCGACGAACTTATATCCGATCAAAACATAGCCATTCTCTGTCAGATTTGAGGCAATATAGTCCTTTATTTGCAGCTCTAAGTCAGACATTGTAGTTACTTCCATCTCTTCCAGCATACCGGATGGAATGTTTGGCAAATTCATAGAAACTTCAGGAATGTAATTTTTATAAATATGATCATATGCCCAGCCTCTTCTCGGCTCTATAGAACGAGTAGGATCCACATACATATCCGATGTCAGAAGCAGTACGCCGGCATTTCCCAATGGCTTATCCTGGTCTTCCATATTTGCTACAGAAATGTCCGCATTGATTTCCATCTTGCCTTCTGCATTCTTTTTCCATCCAATGCCTTCTACGCCCTTTTCCAGGCTCATGGAAACTTCCGGCTCAGCCATATAATTTGCAAGCCGCACAGAAGCAACAGGGTATTTGTTGTTTTTAAAAATCAGATAGTTCATGGGGAAGGTTGAACCTTTCACCTGTGCGCGAATATAGGGTTTCTTTCCGTTTTGGGCATCAAGAGGTGCAATAGGATAAAACCACTTGCCGGTATCGGTGAGATTGGCGTTCTGGAAACCGGTGCACGCACCAACCATAGGCGGATCTGAAGAAGTTGCTGCAGCAAAGGCAGCCCAGTCATCTGTAAACGCTTCCGGCTTAATAAGCCCTTCCTTATACATTGTCTGCAAATACTTCAGTGGCTCTTTAATATCCGGATTGATTGCCTGACAAACGACTTTCCCGTCTTTCATTGCCAAATAGTTATTGCCAAACACGTACACGCCGAATGTTCCGTAAATATCAAACTGTCCACCAATGAATTCACCATATCTCATATAGTGAGGGGTAACGTTTTCGGGAATGGTTCCCTTTCCTGCATTATCCCGAAATGCCCGGAGAACATCTAAATATTCGCTGGTGGTGGTAGGAACTTTAAGTTTAAGCTCATCCAGCCATTGCTTGTTGATAAACCATTGATCACGAAGATTATAGGAAGTTTCATCCAGATATACATAGGGAAGAGAATACATTTTTCCATCTTTATATGTACACTGTAGCGCAATTTCGGGATTGTCATTTAAAAAGTTTTTATAGTTGGGAGCATAGTCAAGGTACTCGTCAACACTGTAGACATCCCCCGCTTCAATAGCGTCCGTTTTCTGGGTTCCGTTGCAGTCCAAGCGCCATGCAATATCCGGATAGGAACGGCTAGCAAACAAAAGGTTGGCTTTTTCCGCATCGGTATACATCTCAAACTCAAGATTTATTCCGGTTTTTTCCATAATACTTTTAAAAGTTTTATTATCTGCCGGTTTTTCCAATCCGCCGGATGCGTACCAAGTGGCAATTTTTAATGTTACAGGTTCGTTGACAATGGGATACCCCGTTGCATTTGTCACGCCCCCGTCAAGATTATCCCCCGCATCCGAAACGGCGGTACTCTCAATGGGCTGCGAACTATTGGGGCTTTGCGGAGCGCCGCCACAGCTGGTTAGAATGCCAGCAAGCAGCAGTACAGCTACTGCAATTCTACCAATTTTTTTCATGAAAACTCCTCCTAAAGCTAAAATTCAGCTCAGTTTATCTCGTGGAACAATAAGATAAAAAACAGAATTACATCGTTACTAAAAGCATTCCTCAATTGATAACCATTCCACTTTATCGTTCTTCGCTGAACTTATTATGGTCATATTATACAATTGCAAAGTAAAAAATGAAATCCATTTGCAAGACAATAATTTATCTTTTTCAGACCTATACAGCAGATAAATCAGTGAGCTTGCGGACAACGTCGAAGCCGTACCACCGCAGGAGGAAAGTCGCCGCCATAGTTTACCCCGCAAATCCCGCTACAGCAGGATTTGCGGGGTAGGGACAAACTGATTTGTCAGGATATAATACTATGAGCACCCCATGCCGCTTTATACAGCGGCATAACATCAGAAATTTCAGCCATAACGAGAACATTTTAGCACAGGAACCTGTTTTGCATTCCGCAAAACAGGTTTTTTATGATATAATACTTTTTCGGTATTTTCCAGGCGGCATTCCTTCTGCCTGCTTAAAAAAACGATTGAAATAATATTCATTGCAAAAGCCAAGGACACCTGCAATGTATCCGACGCTATACTCCGGGTTTTTGAGAAGTTCCTTTGCTTTTTCCACCTTCACCCCCATCAAATACTGCTGTGTATTTTTACCATAACAATAAAAAATCACCCGACCGATTTGCTTTGTACTTAAGTTCATATGACGGGCTATTTCTTCTGCTGATAGCTTTCGATTCAAATTATTCTTCACAAAAAAATCTATTTGCTCCATCCGCTCCATAAACACATTCTTTTTTCTCGGAACCGTGTAATCAATCTGTTTTTTCCCTGCGGCAAGCCGTGCCGTCATGGTGAGTATGGATAACAGATTCCCTTGAATAACAGTAATAAAGCCATATCGCTTTTTTACACATTCATCCACTGCAAACTCCAAAAGATTTTGCAGTTCAGGAGATATTTCAATCCGTTCCCGCTGAGACAGCTGAAGCATTTCATCCAGCGGTGAAGTTTTCTGATCCTTTGAAGCGTCAAATAAATGATAGTTTACCACTATTTTATAAAACGGCTCCTGATTTACCAATTCGCTCAAGCGGTGACGTACACCTGACGGAATAATGATGGCCTCTCCTTTTTTCACAATAGCTGACGTGTCTTCAAAATCGACCTCAATCTCTCCCTGCATCAAATAGTGTATTTCCGTTCCTCTGTGATAGTGCCACGTACGATTTGGAATGTGATTTGTATACATTGCGCGAAACCATTCGATATTAATAATTGTACCATTTATCTGAAGCGCCAATTCCAGCTCATTGAGCTGATTAATTTGAGAAATCCAGTCTCTATCCATCAATTGTTTTCCCCCGCTCCGCCTTATTATGCTGGCTGTAACTTCCGAAAGCGCATTGAATCCGCAGAGTTATATCACACCGTACAGGCCCACCTCAAGGATAGGGTATTCTTCCTTCTATGTCAAGTTGTAAAAGCATAATGACATCAAAAGCCAAACAGACAAAAAATGGAAAATAGGTTCTTCATAAATTCAACAATGGGTTTCTTAAACAAATTCTGAATGTGGTCCATCCCGCTGATATGATTTGCCTGCAACAACCCGCCCATAAATGCCGTTTTCCAAGTTTCATAATGGCAGGCATAGGGTTCCCCGTTGAATCGCTTGAATTCCGACAAATTGTCTCCTTCAGGCGGCGAAAGTACGCCGATGCGGCAGTCTTTACCGAAATGAACATCTTCTCCCGATCCGTGGCCGAATTTACCAGAGCATATTCTGCTCCGGCGATATCGCGATGCAAGTCAAACCGATAGGCCGGGCTGTGCAGGTAATTGATGGCTTCCAGACACTTGTCGGACAGATCGTAAGTTTTATCTCGATACTCCATCGTCTTTTTGCTGAAATTGATCTGCTCCAGTTTGATATAAAATGCATCTCTGGGTTCTGCCATGTTGTACATCAGGTACCAGCAAGCCCGTTTCAAATCTTCAGACGGTATCCTTACCGTTTTCCGACTCCGCTTCCTCTATATTGGCGAAATGCTGGACGTATTTCATATCAAGCACTCACTGAGTATGAAAGGATGTCCATACGATAATGCAGTCGCGGAAGCGAATATTAAGGCGTTCAAAACCAAGTTCGTCAGGGGACGCAATTTCAACAGCCTGGAACAGTTGAGAGCCGAATTGACAGATTATGTGCATTGGTTTAACCATCTGCGTTTACATGACACCTTGAACTATATGTCACCGGTGGAGTACCGACTACAGACCTTATAAAAACTGTATGGAATAGTGTTGACATTCCAAATTGAAAACTATAAGGCAATCGGCATAGTCAGGGATTTCATTAAAGCGCTTCAAATCTATCATGCGGAAGACGCGATCCTGCCCTCGACGCCTTTCTTGCCATTGATCGGGGTGGGCTCTCGCCGCAGGAAGAAGACCGTATCGTGGGGTGGAAAAATATTATGCATCCGGTGTTCCATTCGGGAAATGTCCGAAGATCAGAAACTCGCTGCGGGAGAAAGAATGAAAAAGTACCATGAAGCCAGAAACACCCCGTCGGATATCCAAGTTACCCCTGAATCTAATAATTGAATAAGAAAAAAAGGGAATTTATGAGAAAGACAAAACTCAACGAAATTATCAGCAAGTATGCCAGAAACAACCTTAAAAATCGGGAGGTTTTAAAGAATCCGAGTTGACCCTATATGATACTCGCATGTCGGATCAGGAGATCATTTTGAAATATCAAGAAACGCTTCCTGTGCTGAATGATGACAATAGGGCAACGCATACATTATTCATATAAGCCACTGAAAGGAGGAAAAGGACATTTAACATTATTATACATTACCCCAAAAGTTCAGAAATGCAACGGGAACTTTCCAAAAAAGTTGCTGTCGTCCATACTCAGACCGTCATTGAAAAAATCAAATCAGCGTCCTGCCCAGTGGAGCAAAAGGCAAAGCTGATTGAAGCAATCAAACATATCCATCAGAACAGGGGAGAGGCGTAGCCGCTTCCCTGTTCTTTATTCGATCATTATCATCTTTTCCCATGTGTTTTTGGATATCTGCACTCTGTCCTGTTCCCATGCTTTTCATCTCTCTCGTGAAACTCCCAACAATCTTGCAAATTCGGCTTGCGTCATATTCTTCTGCCGGCGCGTTACTTTCATTTGACGTCCCTGTCCATTGTAGAGAAATAAATTGAACTCATCCAGTAATTCTGTAACAGGGAGTGAGAACAATTCCGCTATTTTTTCCATTTTTTCTATAGGGTAATAGTCCCGTCCGGCTTTTTCATAGCCGGAATAAGTGCTGCGATCGAGTCCGGCAAAATACGCTCCATTTTTCGGACAAGGGTTTGTGCTTTCCATCAGGAATGTCATTTCGAGCCGCTATGAGAGAATAGCATTTTCAATACATCTGGCCGCATAAGTGGCAAAGCGTGTGCCCTTTTCGTAAGTAAATGTGTTGACCGCCTTAATCAATCCGATTGTTCCGATGGAAATCAGATCGTCCTGATCGTTGGTGGCGGAATAGTACTTCTTGGCGATATGAGCCACCAGGCGAAGATTGTGCTCAATCAACTGATTCCGGGCATCGGGATCTCCCGCGTCCTTTCGGGCAAAGCACTCCTTCTCCCTGGCCGGAGACAGCGGCTTGGGAAAGGAGCCATTCCCTTCAATATGCAGCGCAAACCACAGTAAATTGGCCAGTGCCAGAGAAATCAACGACGAAAACATAACGACAGATACCCCCCAGCAAATTTGTCTAACGACAGCTTCCCCCCGCCGGGACACCGGAGGGGGGAAGCCTTGCTGTTTTATATATATGTGCCGGAAAGGAAATATTTGTTTGTCCCGTTTCAAAAAATAATGCCCGTCAAAATTTGTCTGGGGTTTCTGACCCAGGGAGACGCCCCGGACGTTCCGGATTATCACATGGCACACGCCGCGGAAGATGAGACACCGCCTTAAATCAATGCTCCGATATGCTCAGGGGATAAGTCGCAGCCAATGACGCGTATTTCTCCGCTTTCCCAGGAAAGCAGCGTAACCCCGATGTTTTTCAGCTCGGGGCAGCGCCATTCCGGGTCATTCTCCGCCAACCGGGCAAGCAGAACCGCTATCGCCGCTCCGTGGGAAACCAGAATAATATTTTCCGGCGAAAATCTCGCCGCATTCCGCTGCAGGCTTTCCATCATTCGATCCGCCATATCTTCACAGGACTCCATTCCCGGACAGGTTCCACTGGGGAACCGTTCCGCCCTTTCCTCTCGTGTCAGCCCTGACGCTTCCCCGTAATCCCTTTCCATCAGTGCACTGTCCGCCTCCAGCCGGGGGATATCCGCCAGACGGGCCACGATCCGCGCCGTTTCCATCGCCCGGGAGAGGGGGCTGGTGATTACCGCCCCCCAGCGGATTCCTTTCACTGCCTGTCCGCACTTCTCCGCCTGCCGAATTCCGTTTTCATTCAGCGGGATATCCAATCTGCCCTGCATTTTCCCGATTCGGTTCCAGTCCGTTTCACCGTGCCTGATAATTCCAACGATCATACCTTTTCATCCGATCTTCTTCTCAATTGATTTTACTTTTAAAAAGCACCTGCTTTATCTGAAAAAGCAGGTGCTTTCACGCAATTCCGTTTATCCCTTCCATCCGGCGCCATCCCCGGAACACTCGCCGGATGAGCGGCACAAAAGAAGGAAATGATCGTCTCCTAATCTTTCAGCAGTACGCCTTTCCCATCCACCGTAATGGAGCCGGAAAGAATCATGATGCCCTCGATCAGGCCCCAGATCCCGCTGACGGGAGAAAGCACAAAGCAGGACAGCACCGAAATCAGCAGCTGTGCCACGGCTTTCCCGGTATAACCCAAATAGAAATTATGTACGCCAAGACTTCCGAGAAAAATCCCCAAAAGTCCGGCAGCCATTTTGCTCTTCTGTTCTACATACATGGGAGGCTGAACCGGATAACCCTGCTGCGGATTCCCATAAGTGTACTGATTATTGGGGTTCTGCGGATCCGGCTGCGCATAGTAAGGGTTCTGCTGCGGAGCAGCATTCTCCTGGGTCTCCTGGGTATAGGGAGTCTCGGGTGCCTGATTTGGCTGGGAATTTGTGTTGTTGTCAGAAACATCCGGAGTATTCTGCTCATCAAAACCGTTCATATTCTGGTCCCCTTTACTTTGATTTGATTCTATATTATACTATATTTACTGTTTTTTCAACTGTTTTCGCTTCTCACTCCTCAAAAAGGGAATCCCGTCCTGTTTCATTCTTATTCCGTACGAGGTGCTTCTATGAATGCCGTCCGAAAAAAGCTTCTTCTCCGGCTGCTGATCTATGCGGCCATCCTTGTGACCGGTATGATCTACCTGCTGCTTTGCCTGAACGGAATGGGGGCAGGATGCTTTTTTTATGAGCATTTTCATCTTACCTGTATCAGCTGTGGAGCCACAAGGGCGCTGATGGCAATTCTGCGGCTGGATTTCCGGACGGCTGTAAGCTGTCATCCGGTGTTTACCCTTGCGGTTTATCCAATCGGAGCACTGATTGCCCTGCAGGACATTGCAGTCACGGCATGGAATCTCCTGACCGGAAAGGACCGTCTTTCGTTTCTGCAGTATCTCTTCAGCAGACAAAGCCCGTCGGTGTGGGACACCGCCTCAAGGAAAAAAGAAAGGACAGAGAGCTGATGCACTATTGTTTCCCGGTGGCGGCAATCTGGCTTGCTTTTCTCTTCAGCGTTTTGAGTTATTTTACCCGTTCCGGGCCCTGGGGAAAAAAATTCCGCAGGGCGGGACTTGCCGCTCTTGCCGCTGCGGTCATCCTGTTTTTACTCTGGGCAGCCTTCCGGGCTGCCGCCCTCTTCCCCCGGTGAGCGAAACCGCATAAAAAGGCACCCTGTGACAGGGTGCCTTTTTTTACACGGTTATTCCGCCAAAGAACGGCGAAGCCATACATCCGCAATATCCAAAGCATTATAAAGGCCGGTCTTTTCGCTCTTCTTTACAACGATATCCTGCGGCTTCACGTCCCGCCCCGTGCGCATCAGCTGTACCACAATATTGTTGGGCAGCTGCTCGCCGTCCACATCTTTGGTATCCATGATCTGAAGCATCACAACATAATCATCCAGCATGCTTCCGTAATAAATGGTATTGCCGCTTCGTACCAGCGGTTTACCCTTATAGCATAAAAACTTCTCATCGAGATCGTTCATTCGATACCCTCCTCTTTTCCTGTTTCTTCTACCCTATTATACCGGAAAAAACTGTAAAAATACGTCCGCGTTTTATCGCACGGCATTCCCTTGCCGCTGACTCTTTCGAAAGCACATTTTCGCTACCGAATTTGTACCTTTTCCCAAGCACCCAGCGAGAATCCCGCTCCGGCCGGCTCAAAAGATATTCTCTTTCTATTATAAACTTTTCATGCTGTAAAGTCAAACAGCAATCTGCGGCTCTTCCTCACAACCCACACCCTGCGGCGAAAAAATTCCGGGAGCTCACAGATCTTTCCCCATCTCCACATGAGGACAGAACTCGTCCATATACTCTTCGCCGCAGACCTGATAACCGCATTTCTCATAAAAGCCGGAAGCCCGCTGCTGAGCACCCAGTTCCACCCGCACCGCCCCGAGCGTTTTGGCCTTCTGTTCCGCTTCGGATAATACTGCGGCGCCCAGTCCGGTGCCGCGGTATTCCTTCAGCACGCAAATTCTGCCCAGCTGCCAGACTCCGGCCGCATTTCCTTTCGGAAACAGCCGGGCCGCGGCAACGGGTTTTTCCTCGTCCGTTACAAGAAGATGCATGGCGGTATGATCGGTCTCGTCAAACTCGGAGTCCTCCCGAAAGCCCTGTTCTTCTACAAAAACTTTTTTTCGAACAAAGCGGCAGCCTTCAAAGCCGTTTTGCTCGGTAACCCATAAAAATTTCATTCTTTTTTCCCCTTTCCCGCTTTCCGTCTTCCCGGAAGGATTGGCAACTTGCCTGATTCATCAATAGAATAGAGTGTATCCGCAGCATAAGAGGATACGCCCGCGCCTGTCCGGCGCTCATTTGAAATTCTTCGTTTTATGAGCCCGCCTTGTATAAAGCTTCCAAAAAGAAACAAGACTATTCATGAGCCGATTTCCCCAGGAGGGGTATTCGGAAACATAGGATGTGATCGGTGCGGACAGCGTCCGTTCCGGAGAACGATCCGGAGCAGGACGGAATCAGTTCCTTTTGAACGGAACAAAAAACATAGGAGTGTGAACAAAAATGTCTATCCGAAGGGGAGAAATTTATTATGCGGATTTAAGCCCTGTGGTAGGGAGCGAACAGGGCGGTATCCGCCCGGTACTCATCGTTCAGAACGACGTGGGCAACAAATACAGTCCTACCGTTATCGCCGCTGCCATTACCAGCCAGCGCGAAAAATCAAAGCTTCCCACCCATATTGAACTGTCTGCGGAAAACTGCGGACTTCAAAAAAATTCCATTGTTCTCCTGGAACAAATCCGTACCATCGATAAGAAAAGGCTGAAGGAAAAAATGGGAATGCTGGACGACACCGCCATGACACGGATTGACAGTGCCCTTTCCGTCAGTTTCGGGCTGGGTCATCGTCCCGAGCAGCGGCGGCGAAGCGAACCGGCAGATCCTCCGGCCACCGTAATCGGATAATCAAACCTGCGAATGCGCGGAATCCGGTCATTCAGGACGTGAAAAGCGTTACATAAACGGCCTTGTTCTTTCCCCATCCGGGCGAAGTCTCTTTCCCCCGAAATCAGAGGGCCCGTACACTGTAACGGCATACAAAGCGGCTTTCTCCTGCCGGTTCCGCCAAGCAGGAATCATCAGCAATCTCCCGATATATAGCAGGATATCATAAAAGGCGTTGAAAATCAAACTCCAAAGGAGTATAATAAAGAAAAAAGACGTCAATTGTTCTGCCGCGGCAAAAGATCTCCGCCGGGCGGAAAGCATGTCCGGAAGCTTTTACCGGCCTGTGTTTTCCTGCCCTGGCAAACGAAAGCGGCCCGGACCGGGTCTGGGGGTTACAGCGCTTTCCGGCGGCGGAATAGCAGAAAGGATTGTTCACACCAATGAAATTTATCGTTGAAACCTCGGCGCGCCATCTCCACGTTACCAAAGAAGATCTGGAAACCCTCTTTGGCAAGGGATTCGTTCTCTCCAACAAAAAGGCCCTTTCCCAGCCCGGCCAGTTCGCCACCAACGAAAAAGTAACCGTTGTAGGCCCCAAGGGTCAGCTGAGCATGTCCATCCTCGGCCCGGAGCGTCCTGCCACACAGGTGGAGGTGTCCTTTACCGATGCCAGAACCCTCGGACTGGTGCCTCCTATCCGTGAGAGCGGCGACATCGCCGGTTCCTGCCCCTGCAAGCTGGTGGGCCCCTGCGGTGAAGTGGAACTGACCGAAGGCGTTATCGTTGCCAAACGGCACATACATATGACTCCGGCCGAGGCTCCCCAGCTAGGCGTCCAGAATGGCGACATCGTCTGGGTCAAAGTGGAAACCGAAGGCCGCGCCACCATTTTCGGCGACGTAGTGGTTCGGGTCAGCGACAAATATGCTCTGGCCATGCACATCGACACGGATGAATCCAACGCCGCTCACTGCGCCGGCGAAGTGTACGGCGAAATCGTGAAGCTGTAAGATAAGTTCCCCGGCAATCGGGTGGAATCGCCCAAAAACTCCTTCAGGATCACCTGAAGGAGTTTTTTAAACGGCAGAAATGATTCCCCCAAAGCGGAAAGGACGGAATTCCCCATGGACAACCTTCGCTCCCGGCTTGACGCACTGGCAGAGGAAAAATACCGGGATTTTTCTTCCCGGCTTCTCCCGGGAACCTCTGATATTCTTGGGGTAAGACTGCCCCTGCTCCGGAAGATTGCGGCTGAAATCGCCCGCTCCGACTGGAGAAGCTATCTGGACAGCGCTTCCGATGACACCTTTGAGGAAATCATGCTTCAAGGCATGGTCATCGGCTGCGCCCCCGCACAGCCCGAGGAAACCCTTCGCCTCACCGCACTGTTTCTCCCCAAAATCACAAACTGGTCCCTGTGTGACAGCTTCTGTGCCGGATTCAAGCTCCCGAAAACCCATCCCGGGCTGGTGTGGGACTTTCTCAAGCCCTGTCTTGCCGATTCCCGTCCGTATTTCATCCGCTTCGGGCTGGTAATGCTTCTGTTCTATTACATTGACGAAGAACATCTGGAGGAAATTCTCGGCTGGATCAACCGGATTTCCCACGAGGATTACTATGTGAAAATGGCGGCGGCCTGGTGTCTCTCCATCTGCTTTGTGAAGCTGCCGGAACGGGTGATGCCGTTTCTGCTCAAAAACGATCTGGACGATTTCACCTACAACAAGGCCCTGCAGAAAATCACCGAATCCCGGTGTGCAGATGACGAAACCAAAGCCGTAATCCGCAGAATGAAGCGGTGACAGACTGCGTCCATGACGGGCATCTTAAACAATCCGGACGGAGAAGAGCATCATTCCCCCGTAAAAAATCACATTGGCAAGCACGGCCCATGAGGTGAACACCAGCCCCACGCTTCCCGGAGCGGCTTTTCTCTCCCCGATGAGGGAAAAGTTTCCCCGCTCCCGCCAGAGGGCAATCAGCGCCCCGGCTGCCGCGATGATGATTACTGTCACTTCAATGACCGATGCGGCCGACTGCCAGCGGCCGGTCATGGAATCCAGCAGCATCACATAGCTGTTGTTCAGCACATGGATCAGAATCGTGGGAAGAATGGAGCCTGCCCTCATTGCCACATACCCCAGCACAACGCCCACGCAGAAGGCCGGCACCGCCTGAAGAAAATTCCCGTGAATCAGAGCGAAAAGCATCGAGGAAATCACGATGGCAAACCAGCGGCCCGTCCGTTGGAGAGTGCGCAGAAACACGCCCCGCACCAGCAGCTCCTCGGTGACAGGAGCGATGAGAACCACATAGACCAGCATGGCAAGATTGCCGGAGGCATCATACTGCAGCCCCAGATCCGGGGTCGTCATCTGCAGATGGACCTGCCCCAAAACCGCGTTCAGCAAATTCATCAGAAGGCCGGCTCCATAGTTGACGGCAAGGCTGGCTGCCGCCCCTCCCAGAATCAGTCCGGCCGTGGTGCCCTTCCAACGAAACATATCCTTGACGTCCAGGCGCAGAGGCCTCAGAAAGGTCAGACTTGCCGCCAGATTGGCTGCCAGCATGGAAACCGCCGAAGCCACCGGAACCATCCACAGGGGAACGTTGGCCATGACCCTCTGAATCAGCTGGTAAGGGGGGATCCCCCCGCCGGTTTTCTGCATCAGCTGAAAGACAGTGGTAAAGGAATAGAAAAACATCATCAGAAAAGAAATCGCCGTAGCTACGCCCATCTGAAGAAACAGGGAATACCCCAGCTTGTTGTACTCCTTCCGATGAAAGCGGTTTTTCTGCTTTCGCACCTGCTCCGGTGTGGGAGGCGGGGCAAAATACGGAGGCTGTACAGGATAGACGGGATTCTGCCAACGATTGGGATCGGGCTGATATTGCTGCATGGTGTAACATCCTTTCCATCTTTACAAAACGAATGGTTTCGTAAAGCGCTCAATCAAAAAAATCGCGGTTTTAAAGCCTGAAGTAAGACGAACCGAGAAAGAAATGCAGAAAAAGAGGCGTTCCGGGAACGCCTCTTTTTCGGTCTGTCTTTCAATCCGGCTGCCTTAGGCTTGGGCGAACTGTGCCGCACCGTCTTAAGGAATCTCTGATTCAATGGCTCCTAAAACCGCTCAAGTAAACAAATTCGCGGTTTGGACGCCATAATGAAGTGAAAATAAGGAATGAATCAGGCTTAATACTGACGTCCCCAGACGACCAGATGCTTGGCAGGTTTACCGCAGCAGACGCACACGTCGCTGACCGCTTCGCCGTCAAACGGAATGCAGCGGGACTTCACACCGCCGGTGTCATCCTTGATCTTGTTTTCACATTCCTCGTCCCCGCACCACATGGCCTTGATGAAGCCGGGCTTGTTTTCGGCAATGTCCAGAAACTCCTCATAATTACGGGCAACAAAGGTCTTGCTCTCCAGGTTTTTGGCGGCCTTTTCATAAAGGGCGTCGTGAATGGCATTCAGTGCATTCTCAATCTCTGTCTCCAGATTGTCCAGAGAAACGAAAATCTTTTCCCGGTTGTCCCGGCGAACCAGTACGCACTGGTTGTTGGCAATATCCTTGGGGCCGATCTCCAGACGGAGCGGCACACCCTTCATTTCATATTCGCTGAATTTCCAGCCGGGAGAATTGTCGGAATCGTCCAGCTTTACCCGGAAATTCTTTTTCAGGCGGCTGTACAGCTCGCCCGCTTTCTCCAGCACCCCTTCTTTATGGGAGGCGATGGGCAGAATGACCACCTGAATGGGGGCCACCCGGGGCGGCAGCACCAGTCCGTTGTCGTCGCCGTGACACATAATGATGGCGCCGATCATACGGGTGGATACACCCCATGAAGTCTGATGGGGGTAATGCATCTGGTTGTCGCGGCCTACGAAAGTAATGTCGAACGCTTTGGCAAAGCCGTCGCCGAAATAGTGGGAGGTGCCGCCCTGCAGTGCCACGCCGTTATGCATCATCGGCTCAATGGTATAGGTTTCTTCCGCTCCCGCAAACTTTTCCTTTTCGGTTTTCTGTCCCAGAATCGCCGGAATCGCCAGCGCTTCCCGATAGAAATCCGCATAGCACTGAAGCATCCGAAGCGTTTCCTCCCGGGCTTCTTCGGGAGTTTCATGCATGGTGTGGCCTTCCTGCCAGAGGAACTCGGAGGTGCGCAGGAAAGGACGGGTGGTCTTTTCCCAGCGGACGACACTGCACCACTGGTTGTACAGCTTGGGCAGATCCCGGTAGGAGTGGATAATGTTTTTATAATGCTCGCAGAACAGTGTCTCGGAGGTGGGGCGAACACACAGACGCTCCGTCAGCTTGTTGGAGCCGCCCTGGGTCACCCATGCCACCTCGGGGGCAAAGCCGTTCACATGATCTTTTTCCTTTTCCAGCAGGCTTTCGGGAATCAGCAGAGGCATGGAAACATTCTCATGCCCCAGTTCCTTGAAGCGGCTGTCCAGATCCTTCTGAATATTCTCCCAGATGGCATAGCCGTAAGGGCGGAAAATCATAAAGCCTTTGACGGAGGAATAATCCATCAGCTCCGCTTTTTTTACCACGTCGGTATACCATTTTGCAAAGTCCACGTCCATGGCGGTAATGTCTTCCACCATTTTTTTGCCGTTATTGTCTGCCATTCCTTTTCATTCCCCTTCTTCAATACGAAAAAAGCGGAGCGCCTGCCCGCTTTGCCTCGCTGTTTACAGTTATTGTCAGTATAGCATTTTTCCTTCGTGATTGCAACTTGGATTTGCGGGGAATTCCCTAAGCCTTGTTCGCCAATGGATTACACCTGTATCCATTGGCGAACAAGGCCAACACCGCACCCGGTCAGGCCGTACGTTTCCATACCTCCGAAAATTTTTCAGCCAAAAACCGGCTGTAACTGATCTCCGGATGTTCATAAAGCCTATTCACCGTAATCTCCCGGGCAATCATCTCTTCCAATTGCTCTTTTGCCTCCCGTGTCAGGTCGGAATACCGTCTGATTCGCAGATGCCCCCGTTTTTCCTGCTCTAAAAGCCAAACGAGCATATCCGGAATTTCCTGTTCTTCCAGCACCGTTACCGGAGCTTGCGATACATATACTCCCGGAATTCCCGTGGGGTTTTCCGAAATTCCCGCCCCGCTGCACCGATAGAGAAAACCTGTTTTTTCTCTATAAACATCTGCCAATGCATCTGCATAGTATTCCGTATAAACCAGCGTCCGATCCCAATCAAAGCCATATGGATACCAGTTATACGGGCTTTCCACAGGGCGCACGGCATAGAGAGCGGCCGCCGCCATGTCGGCGGACAAATAGACATAGGGCTTTCCATGCTCGGAAACCTCCGGACGAAGAACTTTCAATCCGGATACAGGAGAGCCGTGATAAAGAAAATTTTCTTTTGGCATTTCCATTTATTTATTCACCCCATGTGCTTTTCCAGATAGGCACGGACATCCTCATACACCTGTTCCCGATCCGTTTCGTTGAGAACTTCATGCCGGCTTTCGGGATAAAGCTTCAGCTCCACATCCCGGACACCTGCTTCTTTCAGCCGGTGATACACTCTGGTGACGCCTTGGCCGAAATCCCCCACCGGATCCATTCCGCCGCTGGTCAGCAGAACCGGCAGATCCTTCGGAACAGTTTCCGCCCAGTCCCTGCCTGAAACCGAACGCAGCAGGGAGAACAGATCCCGGTAGCCCGACGCCGTAAAGGTAAAGCTGCACAGCTCATCCCCGGCATATTTATTGCGGATGGAAACCTCCCGGCTAAGCCATGAGTTCTTGTCGTTCTCCTCCGAAAAGCGCTTATTATATCCGCCCATGCTGATATCCGCCAGCATCCGGCTCACATATTTTTCTCCCCGCATCCGGATGACGGCCTTAGCCAGCAGAATTCCCACCCCGGCAAAGGGGTTTCCTCCGCTGGTCCCCATGATGACGGCGGCATTCAATTCATCGCCGTAACGGGAAAGATACCGACGGGCCACAAACGAGCCCATGCTGTGTCCCAACAGAAAATAGGGCAGTCCCGGATACTGCTTTTTCATCCGCAGAGTCAGCAGATGGAGGTCCTCCGGCAAGAGCTTCCATCCGTCCTTTGGACCAAAATACCCCAGATCGCCGGATTCCTTCGCCATCGGCCCATGGCCCAGATGATCGTTGCCGCAGACGAGAAAACCGTGGCGGCAGAGCGCATCCGCAAATTCCTCATACCGTTCGATATACTCGCACATACCGTGGGAAATCTGGAGAATTGCCCGGGGCGGCTCCGCAGGTGCATAGACGTAATAGCGGATCTGGTGTATTCCATCGCTGCTTTTGAATTCGCCTGTGGTTTTCAACGCGTTCATGCTGACCTCCGACCTTTCCATCTCTGTATCAGACCGCGGGCTGTCTTCCCGCGGCTACTTCAGAATCAGAATCGTGATTCCAGGATTCATGCTGACCACTTTTGCCTTTACCTTGGGATGACGGAAGCTCTTTTGCACCATGTCCTTCAGCACAGTTCCTCCGGACCAGCCGTGGATGACCTCCACCTCCCTGATGCTGCCGTTCACCCGGTTTAAAAACAGGGTCAGGTACCGCCGGGCTTCCTCCCGGGTCATGTTGTGAATATCCACTTCGGCTTTTTGATTGGTTTTATAGCTGATCATCCTCGAGCATCCTTCCGGTGAATTTGAATGACGCGACAGCGCTTAATAGGTATCCCTGATAATTCCCTTCGCCTGACTGACCAGCTGACGGTCGTTGTCGTAGGTGAGCATGGTGGCGGCGTGATTGATTTCCACCCATTTGATCTTGGCGATCTCCTCCTCCTGAGGAGTATACTCATAGGAAGTGGCCTTGGCAAGAAAATAGACCACATCCTTGCTGATGTCTTTCTTGGGAGCGTAGGTAATGACTCTGCGAAAGCTGTTGTCCAGAATCACATCGATGCCCGTTTCCTCCTTGATCTCCCGGACGGCAGTCTCCTCTTCGGTTTCGCCCTCCTCTACATGTCCCTTGGGAAACGACCAGTGCCCATGGCCGCCGTTTTGATTCTTTATGAGCAGCAGTTCAATGTTTCCGTGAAATTTCCGGTATACGATTGCGCCGCATGACTTTTCATACTGCATTTTCATCCTCCCGTGTTTTGAGGAGCCTCCCGTTCCTTCCTTATCCGGATTTTAGAATAGCTCTAAAACCGCAATTTCGCTTGATGGAAGAGTTTTAGAAGCCATTTCATCAGAGGTTCCTTAAGAAGTAATTGTCTTTATTATATCATAAATTCCTTGCTGAAGAATCGGCGTTCCGCCCATGGCGGAGGAAGCGCGAAGCGCGACAGCCCGATTCTTCCGAGAAACAAAATGCTCTGCATTTTGTTTTATTATATCATAATCACAAGAAGAATTGTTGCTATTTTCTTAAAAAGAGTCTCCCGCAATGTACAATTTGCCATTTTGCGTGTATAATAAAGGAAACCTCGCCTGCCGGGGCAGCGCTTTTTTTGCGGCATCGCCGCCCTCTGCATTTGGACAGGCGTTGGAGAGGAGCATCTTATTTTATGAAGACAGCCATTATTCCCCAGATAAAAGATATTGAAATAAAAGACGTACCTTTGTCCCTTTCGGATTTCTACCTGGGAGACAGCATTCTCCGAATGTTTCCCCGGGCACCTGAAATTTTTCCGGAGCGGGCCATGGATGGAAAAAATCCCATTCTTTATACGGTTTCCACCCTTTCCTCCGAAGAGTACCGCATCATCGCCCGCACCGGTAAAATCGAAATCTGCGCGGCCGATGAGAAGGGGCTGATGTACGGCCTTTTCACCCTTTCCGAGCTGGACCGCCTCAACGACGGCGAGCTTCAGGAATTCGACGCCTTTGACAAGCCCAGTCTGGCTGTGCGGGCCGTATCGGACGATATCTCCCGGGGCCAGATCTCCACGATGGAAAACTTCTTTTCCATTATCCGGCGGATGGCCCGGTACAAATACAACACCTATATGCCCTATCTGGAGGATGTTTTCCGGTATGAAAGCATTCCCGCCTGGGGAAAATATTCCGACCCCATCGGAAAGGATGAATGGCGGGTGCTCATCAGCTACGCCAAAACCTGGAATATTTCCGTCCGCCCCATCGTAAATCTGCTGGCTCATTTTGACAAATCCTCGGTGATCCGGGAGCTCCAGCCGCTGGCACTGCGCTACCGGGACGGAAGAATCAGCCCCGTGCTGGATCCGAGGAAGCCTGAGGTCCGCTCCCTGATTCAGAAAATGCTCAAAGAACTGGTTGACTGCTTCGGCCCCGGCATGATTCACTGCGGCGGGGACGAGCCGGAAGCGCTGACCCAGATCTGCGGAAAAACAGAAGCCAGCCGGCTCTTTATTGACCATTACACCTTCATCTCCAAAGAGCTCTCCAAGCTGAACTGCCGGATGATGATGTACGCCGACTTTTTTGCCCCGCCCTGGGGGGATTATTCCGTCCCCGCCTACCGGGCAAAAGAGCTTCCTCCCGACACCGAATTTGTGTTCTGGGACTATGCGGTGCGGGACGGCTATCCCATGCTGGAGGCGCTTCACCGACAGGATCTGAACCTGACGATCTCTCCCGGAAGCTGGACATGGAAACGGTTTTCCTGCGACATCCGCCAGTGTTATCGCAACACCAAGGGCTTGCTGAAAGCAGACGGCGGCCGTTCCCGGGGGATGATCCTTTCCCTGTGGGCGGATGGCGGGGACACGCTGCGGGAACTGAATTGGCCCGGCATTCTGATCGGAGCCAATTTCAGCTGGTCGCCTGCTTCGGAATATGAATATGAGGATTGTTTCCGGCTCATTCACCAAAGTCTTTACGGCTTCAGCGAAGAACAGGCGGGCCTGCTGGAACCCATTTATCACCACGACAGAATTCTGCGCCGGTCGGATGAATTTGAGTTTCATGAAGAAATGTTCCGTTCTCCCTTCCAGCCGGTAGCCTTCAAGGATTGGGAAAACATCGGCATTCTTCAGGCGGCCATGCGAAAAGCCAAAGCGGATCTTGCCTCTCTGGAGCCAAAACGCAATCCGGAGAGCTTTCTCGCCCTGAAGCTGACCGTGGCACGCGCCGCTTTTACGGCGGATAAGATTGCCGCACTGCCCAAAGCCACCCTGTCCAATCAGGAGGACGCACTCTCTTACAGCGAACCGGCACTGGCGCTGGCCGGGGAGCTGCCGGCCCTGAAGGAGCTTCACCGGAAGCTGTGGTTCGACTGCAACCGCGTTTCGGAATGGGAGACCTGCGCCTGCCGGTACGATGATCTGTACGATCAGCTCCGGATGTTCGCCCGGGACTGCCGGTGCCGGAAAATTTTTGAGCCACTTGCCTGACCCAGAGGGCCCGGCATTTATCAGAATGATTGCTCCGCCGCCTTTGCGGGAAGCTCAAAGGAGAATTTTCATGAACGATACCATTCGGCAAAATTACACCCTGCTTTGCGATTACTATGAACTGACCATGGCAAACGGATATTTTCAAAACGGTTATCTGGATCGGATCGCCTATTTTGACGTGTTTTTCCGCACGGTTCCGGACGGCGGCGGCTTTGCCATCGCCGCGGGACTGGAGCAGGTGATCGACTACATCAAAAATCTCCATTTTGATCCAGAGGACATTGATTTTCTGGCCTCCAAGAATCTCTTTTCCCCCGAATTTCTGAACCACCTGAAAAGCTTCCGCTTTACCGGGGACATCTATGCCGTTCCCGAAGGAACTCCGATTTTCCCAAGGGAGCCCATTCTGACCGTGCGCGCCCCGGCCATGGAGGCGCAGCTGGTGGAAACCTTTCTTCTGCTGACCTTAAACCATCAGTCCCTGATTGCCACCAAGGCGAACCGCATCGTCCGCGCCGCCAAAGGCCGTCCTGTGGCGGAATTCGGTTCCCGGCGGGCACAGGGAGCGGACGGCGCCATTCTGGGAGCAAGGGCCGCCTACATCGCCGGCTGTTCCAGCACCGCCTGCACCCTTTCCGACCAGCGCTACGGCGTTCCGGCAAGCGGCACCATGGCCCATTCCTGGGTGCAGATGTTCGACGACGAATACTCCGCCTTCAAGACCTACTGTCAGATTTATCCCACCAATGCCACGCTGCTGGTAGATACCTACAATGTGCTGAAAAGCGGTGTTCCAAATGCCATCCGCGCTTTCAAGGAAGTCCTTCTCCCTCAGGGCATCACCAGCTGCGCCATTCGTCTGGATTCCGGCGACATCACCTATCTTTCCCGGAAAGCGCGGAAAATGCTGGACGATGCCGGACTGACCGACTGCAAAATCGTGGCGTCCAACTCTTTGGACGAGTATCTGATTGAAACTCTTCTCTCCCAAGGCGCCTGTGTGGATGCGTTCGGAGTGGGCGAGCGTCTGATCACCTCCAAAAGCGACCCGGTATTCGGCGGCGTGTACAAGCTCTGCGCCGTGGAAAATGAGACCGGAGCCATCATTCCCAAAATCAAAATCAGCGAAAATACCGCCAAGATCACCAACCCCCATTTCAAGAAGGTTTACCGGCTGTATGAAAATGCCACCGGGAAGGCCATTGCCGACCTGCTCTGCGTTCATGACGAAGAGATTGACGAAACCCAGCCGCTGGAGCTCTTTGACCCGGAAGCCACGTGGAAGCGGAAAACCATTACCGACTTTACCGCCCGGGAACTGATGAAGCCCATCTTCCTCAAGGGCGAATGCGTATACGAAAGCCCCAAAATCCAAGAGCTGCAGGAATACTGCGCCCGGCAGATCGACACCCTGTGGGACGAAGTCAAGCGGTTTGAGAACCCCCACACGTATTATGTAGACCTTTCAGACAAACTTTGGAAAATCAAGCATCAGCTTCTTCAGAATCAGGGCAGAAACAATAAGTAAACTCTTTCACTGCAAAAATCCGGAATGGGAGTCCCATTCCGGATTTTTTAATTCATTTTGAATGTTGTGCAACCTTTTTCCGGGAAGTGGGATATTATGGATGATGGCAGTAATACGTCACAGGCAGGCGGCCGCCGCCCGGAAAGCGAGGAATGAGATATGAAAAAGTTATTATTAAAATCAAAAAAAGAGAAAAAAACGAGAATTAAGTGGGGAATCCTTGCTTCCGCAGCAATTGTTGCGGCGGCCGCTGCTGCCTTCGCCGTTTTGACGCAGCCCCGTGCCGTCCTTGCAGAGGGGAAAATTGCGGAACCATCCTATCCCGAAGGAGAAAACACCTCTGCCGCCCCTGACAGCGCTTTTTTGGAGGGAATCCAGAAATTTTCCGTCCGGTCGGCCAGCCGGATCCTGAAAGAAACGGAAGGGGAAAACCGTCTCTACTCCCCCATCAGTCTGGCAATGGCTCTCTCCATGATGGCTCAAACCAGCGACGGAGCCACCCGTTCCGAGACACTGGAGCTTCTGGGCACGGACAGCATTGACCGCCTGCGCAGCCAGACCGGGAGCCTTTTCCGGTTTCTCTATGAGGACGGCGAGAACGACACCCTGAAGCTGGCCAACTCCATCTGGCTCAATCAGGAACTGGCCTTTCACCGGGATACGCTGGATCTTTTGGCCAAGGACTATTATGCTTCCTCCTACAGCGTGGATTTTGCCGCGGCCGACACCCCGAAACAGATTTCCCAATGGATCAGCGAAAACACCGGAGGACTGCTGGGCGGGGAAAACTCGGATTTTGTCATCCCGGAACGGCCGCTGGCGCTGCTGTTCAACACCATATACTTCCGTTCCCAATGGAATACCTCCTTTGGGGACTACCTGACCAAGGAGGACACCTTTACAAAAAGCTCCGGGGAAACCGTCACCTGCCCCTTCATGCAGACCGCTTACTCCGGGTGTGACTTTACCGTGGGAGACGGCTACAGCCGTGTAAGTTCCTATTTCACTTCGGGATGCAGGATGAACTTCATCCTGCCGGAAGAAGGTTCCTCCCCGGAAGCTATTCTGGGGGAGGAAGCTCTGCTGGCCAAGGCCCTTTATGAATCCGGCGATGCCGTCACCCACCGGGGCGAAGTGACCCTGCGCGTCCCCAAATTTGATTTTCACACCAGTCTTGATCTGAAAGAAAATCTGAAGGCTCTGGGCATTGTGTCGGCCTTTTCGGATTCGGCGGACTTTTCGCCCCTGTCCGGCACCCCCGCCTCGGTCAGCGATGTGATTCAGGAGGCAAAAATTTCCGTAGACGAACGGGGATGTGAGGCGGCTGCATATACTGAAATTGCAATCAACGCCACCAGTGCCCTGCTTCCGGAGGGTGAAAAATTTGAAATGGTTCTCAACCGTCCCTTCCTGTTTGCGATTGAAGGCCCTGCTTCAGAGGAAGGGCAGCCCCGCCCCCTGCTGTTCATCGGCGTGGTGAACAACCCCAAATAATTTCTGATTTCATGGCTTAATTCAGAAAGGAGTAATTGCCCGTGGGAAAAATAAAAAAATGGAGTGCCGTGCTTCTGTCCGGAGCGTTGTCTCTCGGACTGTGCGCCTGCAGCAGCCAGCAGGCAGCCATGAGCTTCGCGCTTGACTCGGCGAAAAATTACTGCCTTGCCGAAAGCGGCATGACCGGCTTGGCAGATGGAATGCCCATTGCGGGCAACAGCGAAGAATACGGTGAGATCACCGAAAACGGCTTTCAAAGTGCGGCGCAGCATCCGCTGTCCACCTTTTCAGCGGATGTGGACACTGCCTCTTACTCCAATCTCCGCCGGATGCTGAACGAAGGCTGGGAAATTCAGCCCGATGCTGTGCGGATTGAGGAGATGCTCAACTACTTTCATTACGATTACCCGCAGCCTGCAGACGATGCGCCTTTTTCGGTTACCACCGAGCTGTCCGGCTGCCCCTGGAACCCGGACAGCCAGCTTCTTCTGATCGGACTTCAGGCGAAGGAAATGGATTACGAATCACTCCCGGCCTCCAATCTGGTGTTTCTGCTGGATGTATCCGGCTCCATGAACGAACCCAACAAGCTGCCTCTGGTGCAGTCCGCATTCCGGCTGCTGACGGAAAATCTTCGTCCCCAGGATAAAATCTCCATTGTCACCTATGCCGGAGAGGATTCTGTTGTGCTGGAGGGTGCCTCCGGCGGCGAACCCGAACGGATCACGGCGGCCATCGAAGAGCTTTCTGCGGGCGGCAGCACTGCCGGTTCCAAGGGCATCGAAACCGCTTATCAGCTGGCGGAACGGTATTTTATCAAGGGCGGAAACAATCGTGTTCTCCTTGCCACAGACGGCGACCTGAATGTGGGGATCACCAGTGAATCCGCGCTGACCCGGCTGATTGAAAAGAAACGGGAAAAAGGCGTGTTCCTCTCGGTGCTGGGCTTTGGTACGGGCAACTTGAAGGACAACAAGCTGGAAGCTCTGGCGGATCACGGAAACGGAAACTATTCCTATATCGATTCCCTGCTGGAAGCGAAAAAGGTTCTGGTTGAAGAGATGGGCGGCACCCTTTTTACCGTGGCAAAGGATGTTAAGCTTCAGGCCGAGTTCAATCCGAACTATGTCAAGGGATACCGTCTCATCGGCTATGAGAACCGCCTGCTGAATTCCGAAGATTTTGAAGATGACACCAAGGATGCCGGCGAAATCGGTGCAGGCCACAGGGTCACCGTGCTGTATGAGATCGTTCCGCAGGGCTCACCCATGGAAATTCCCGGTGCGGAAGAGGCGGAAAACGTCAGCCCTGCCGGTGAAGCCTGCATGACGCTGTCCGTTCGCTACAAGGAACCGGACGGAGAAGAAAGCAAGCTGCTCACTTATCCCATGGGGGCGGACGCCTACGCGGAAGCGCCTTCCGGAAATCTCAAATTTGCTTCGGCAGTGGCGGAATTCGGGATGCTGCTGCGGGATTCCAAATATAAAGGGAATGCTACATACGAAGGGCTTGGCCAATTTCTGGAGGAAAACAGCGCCCTTTTGGACGATGGATACAAAGAGGAATTTTATAGCCTTGTTCAACAATCGGTAAAGTCAAAGCCCAACGTTTTTAAGGAGGAAGAGCCCGTGTTTGATGAACTGGAAGGACAAATCTCCGAAATAAGCGATCAATCCCTGATCTTCGGCTCACCGGATACCGAAGCGCAGTATGGTTATCAGGTGAATTTCTCCCCGGAAATTCCTGTAATAAATGAAAGCGGGGAAGCAATTGCATTTGAGGATCTGAAGGCAGGCGACTGGATTCGGGTCAGCTACAGCGGAGCCTCCACCCGCAGTCTTCCGCCCCAGCTGATCGGCGTTACCTGCATTCAGGTGATCCCACCGCAGGAAGTCCTGCCGGAAGAGTAAAAGGGGCTGTCACACCGATGAGAAAGATTCTATGGCTTGCGGGGGCGGCACTTTTGGCGGCGGGCATTTTTATTGCGGGATATCGGTTGGGAAGCGCCGCAAATCAGGATGCCGTATCTTTTTACGCCACTCTGCTGGAGCAGGATGGCCAGTCCATTCTGGTAGAGGGAATTCCGGAAAACGACGTAAACCATCGGGGGAAATTTTGGGTCTCGCCCAAGGAAAACGCCCCCGCTTCCGCTGTCACAGACCAAAACGGGGCGCCGATGGCAATGTCCCGGCTGCCCGTGGGAGGGCTTCTCCGGATTACCTACACCGGGGCTGTACTGGAAACTGATCCGGCTCAAATCAGGGAAGCACTGCAAATTTCGGTGGTACAATAATCCTGCAAAAAGGCGTTGGAACAGGGCTCTGTTCCAACGCCTTTTTCAACTTTTTGTCATTCTGTGCTTCTATTCCACAAAGAAACATCCGATATAGGTCACCGTATTGGCCCCGTTGATGTAGGGAATTCCCGCCAGACGGCAGACATCGCTGACCATCAGCCCCAGCCCCTCCATGGGAGCGATCAGGGTGTCGGGAAAGCGGCAGGGGGCATCGGGATAGGTACATTTCTGGCATTTGCTGCAGCCGCCCGCAGTCAGGGGAAGCACCTTGGCATAGCGTTCCTTCAGGGAGGACGCCATCTTTTCCAGCCGTTCCCGGTGCTCCTTGGCGGCGGCGGTCATTCCCTCAATGTCAAAGGAATCCTCCAGTTGGCCGATGGTTTCCACTACAATGCCTTTTTCAAAGGATTTTACCTTTGCTTCACAGCCTTCCACCGTGCCGCCGGTGGGGTTGGTTCCCCCGCATGCGGGAGGGCAGGCCCAGTTGGTGCCGTAAGCCCCGCAGGCGTTTACTTCACACATTTTCCGCACTTCGGACAAAAATTTCAGTTTTGCGGTTTCCACAATTCCCGCCTTGGAAAAGCCTGCGTCCAGCGCCTCCTGAATGAGGGCTTCATAATCTGTCATGGCTGTGTTCTCCTTTTTTATCCTGTTCTGTCAGGTTCTTTCCGTAAACTCATTGCCGCATTTCGGGCAGCGAATGTTGACTTTTCCCTTGCCTCTGGGAACCCTCAGCGTCTGCCCGCACAGGGCGCACTGGAAAAGGCGGTAGTTGGGATCTTCTTCCGGGGCAGAGGTGGGAGCGCCATTTTTCTGTTGCGGGGGCTTGTGCCACTGCTTGCGGGCAGCCTTCTCCGCAGTTTTCTGATCCCGGCCCTGTTTCCGGATTCCCCGGTTCTGCCACCACGCCACAATAGGACTCCAGATACGCAGAAAAACGGCGTTCTCCGCCTGACGCGCCCGGTGATTCCGGGAGAGAATCCGGAAAAACATCCAGATAATCAGCGCCGCCGTTACAAACATCAGCCACCAGAGGCCAAACAGACGTTCCACAAACCAAACGATCACATACAGAATAAAAATCGCAATGCTCAGCTGGTCAAACCCATACCGGCCTGCCATAAAATTACGGAGCCAATTCAAAAAAGGTCACCCTCCATCGTCATTTTTCACGGACTTTGTCACAATCCTTCTGTACGTATTGTAGCATGGATATTCTTCCGCTTCAATCGAAAAATTGTAAACAAATTGACTCCTCCGAACAGTCTTTACGGAAAAGGCGTTACCGCATGAGAAGCGATAACGCCTTTTTTCATCTCCGGATACTGCTTAATCGATCACTTTGTCCTTGACTTCCTGGGCAAGCTTTGCCATCAGCTCGTCAATGGACATCGCTCCCAGATCGCCCGACTTGCGGGAACGGACACCAACTGCGTTGGCCTCCACTTCCTTGTCTCCCACGACCAGCATGTAGGGTACCTTTTCCAGCTGGGCCTCCCGGATCTTATATCCGATTTTCTCGCTCCGGTCATCCAGCTCCACCCGGTATCCCGCGTCGAACAGCCTGTCGGCCACCGCCTTGGCATAGTCATGCTGCCGTTCGCCGATGGGAAGCACCTTCACCTGTGTGGGTGCCAGCCAAAGCGGCATGGCGCCGGCGTATTTCTCGATCAGGAGAGCCAGTGTACGCTCGTAGCAGCCGATGGAGGTACGGTGGATGATATAGGGGTTTTTCTTGACGCCGTCGGCATCCACATACTCCATGCCGAATTTTTCCGCCAGCATCTGGTCGATCTGAATGGTAATCAGGGTATCCTCTTTGCCATGGACGTTCTTGATCTGAATGTCCAGCTTGGGGCCGTAGAACGCCGCTTCGCCGATTCCCACCACATAGGGGATATTCAGATGCTTGAGGATTTTCTCCATGGTGTTCTGGGCTTCGTCCCACTGCTCGGGAGTTCCGATATACTTTGCGGTGTCGCTGGGATCCCACTGGGAGAACCGGTAGGACACGTCCTCATACAGCCCCAATGTTTTCAGCATGAAGATGGCCAGCTCCAGACAGGACTTAAACTCCTGCTCCAGCTGGGACGGCAGGCACATCAGATGCCCCTCGGAAATGGTAAACTGACGGACACGGATCAGCCCGTGCATCTCGCCGGAAGCCTCATTGCGGAACAGTGTGGAGGTTTCGTTGTATCGAAGGGGCAGTTCCCGATAGGAACGGCTCTTGCTCAAGTAGGCCTGATACTGGAAGGGGCAGGTCATGGGACGAAGGGCAAAGACCTCCTCATCTTTTTCCTCATCTCCCAAAACGAACATTCCGTCCTTGTAGTGATCCCAGTGGCCCGAAAGCTTATAGAGATCGCTCTTGGCCATAAAGGGAGTTTTGGTCAGCTGCCAGCCCCTTCTCTGCTCCTCGTCCTCGACAAAACGCTGGAGCAGCTGCAATACCCGTGCGCCCTTGGGCAGCATGATGGGAAGCCCTTGTCCGATCAGCTCCGAAGTGGTAAAATAGCCCAGCTGACGGCCCAGCAGGTTATGGTCCCGCTTTTTGGCCTCCTCCAGCATGGTTAGGTGCTCTTCCAGCTGGCTTGCCTTGGGGAAGGCAGTGCCGTATACCCGGCACAGCTGCGCTTTTGTCGCGTCACCCCGCCAGTAAGCGCCGGTGCAGGCTGTCAGCTTCATGGCTTTCAGGGGCGCGGTGCTCATCAGGTGAGGGCCGGCGCACAGATCCACAAAGTCTCCCTGCCGGTAAAAGCTGATGTTCTCGCCCTTGGCAGCATGTTCGTTGGCAAGCTCCACCTTGTAAGGCTCGCCCCGCTCTTCCAGCAGCTTCACTGCTTCCGCAGGGGAAAGCTCAAACCGTTCCAGAGGAATTTCTTCCTTCACGATCTTCTTCATTTCCCCTTCCAGCTTTGCCAGATCCTCGGGGGAGAAAGGGGTCGCCACATCAAAATCATAATAAAATCCGTTGTCCACGGCCGGGCCGATGGCCAGCTTGGCCTCCGGGTACAGCCGTTTTACCGCCTGTGCCAGAACGTGGGACGCCGTGTGCCAGAACACCTTTTTGCCCTGAGGATGGTCAAAGGTGAGGATTGCCAGCTCGCAGTCCTCGTTCAGGGGAGTGCGGAGGTCGTGAACCTTGCCGTTGATCTCGCAGGCACAGGCGGCCTTGTAGAGGCCTGCTCCCAGCTCCTTCGCCACTTCGGCGGCAGTGATGCCGGCGCTGTATTCCTTGACAGAGCCGTCTTTCAATGTTACTTTCATAAAACTCGCTCCTTTCCGAATCTGTCCGCCGCAGGAAGGTTTTTGCGGCGACAGTCAAAACGTCGGGATTCAGCGGCTTTTGCAAAATAAAAAACGCTTCATCCCTGAATGAAATAAACAGGGATGAAGCGTTCTGCTCCACGATTCCACCCAAATTCCGTCCCCGAAGGACGGCAACTCGAAAACCGCTGTAACGGGCGGTTCAGCTCCCGATGCGGTTATTCCCGGCATTGCTGCACAGGTTGCCGCACGCTCCAAGGGCGGTGTCGCGGTCCCCTGCGCCGGTCTGCTTTCAGCGTTTGCAGACCTCTCTGATGCGCGGGATTGGACGTTGCTTCCCTTTTCATCGCTTTATTACAGATGAGTATAGCACTGTCCGCTCCGAAAGTCAAGGGTTCTGATCCCGCTTTTCAGGCTTGCCGGGCATCCCCGATCATGATGCCGTGCCGTCTGAAAGAAAAGCAATGCAGACCGGGACGGGAACCGCCCTGTCGTCGGTCCGGGGCCCCACGCTTCCGTCCGGAAGAATCCGGTACATGGTGAGATTTCCGGAAGTCTGATTGGCGCAGAGCAAAAATTCCCCCGCCACCGCAAAATTCCGGGGGCATTCCCCGCCGCAGGGGGTATTCTCCAGCCGACAGAGGGTACCGTCCTCATGGACACGGAACCGGCAGATACTGTCGTGCCCCCGGTTGGAGGAATACAGAAATTTTCTGTCGGCGCTCAAATGCAGATCCGCCCCGGTGTTTTCCCCTGCCCAGCCCTCGGGCAGCATCGAGATGCTCTGACGGAGGGAATAGGTGCCCCCGCGGTATTCCAAAACGAGAATTTCACTGGAAAGCTCACAAGCCACATACAGAATTTTTCCGTTCCCGGAAATCTCTGTATGGCGGGGGCCGCAGCCTGCGGGCAGCTTCACCTCCCCCGCGGGAGCCAGTCTGCCGGAGGGCTCATAATGGTAAAGCATCAGTTTATCGGTACCGAGATCGCAGACCACTGCCAGCCGGAGGGCATCCATCAGCCGCATGGAATGGGCGTGAGCCCGCTCCTGCCTGTCCTTCACGGGGCCGCAGCCTTCATAGGAAAAGGCCGAAACAATCTCGCCCAGCCTTCCCCGCCCGTCCACCGCGCAGGTGAACACATCGCCGCTGGAATAGTGAACTCCGGTAACGAATGCGCCGTCCGGCGACCACCCCACATGGCAGCAGTCCGCCCCGGTCAGCGGCTTCCGGCTGACAAACGTCAATCCTCCCTCCGGGCCGATGGCGTAGACGTCCAGAGCGCCCCCTTCCGGCAGCTCATTTGCCGCCAGCAGAAACTGCCCTCCCGGAGAAACGGAAAGGAAGGAAGGATTGCGGGATTCCTCCGCACAGGGGGAAAGCTCCGCTTTCCCGGTTTCCAAATCCAGACGGCCCAAGTAAATTCCCCTGCTTCCGGTAACTTTTCCGTCGGAACCGCTTTGCGTATAGGTGCCCACATAAAAGTTTCTTGTCATACCGTATCGTCCCCTTTTTTCGGTGTTGTTTCTGACTTAACGATACCACAATTTTTTCTTCCCCGCAATCCGCAAACTGTTTTTGGAAAGAGGGTTTTGAGAGAGAATCCGTTTGAGCATAGCTTTTTTTGGAAAAATAAAGTATAATGGAAAATAAAAGGGCTCGCTGTCGAATCCCCTTTTGAAACTGTACCCGGAAAGGAACTTCCTGTATGAATCTGTGGGAACGCTTTGACCAGCTGAAACACATCTGCGTCAAATATGGACTGCCTGCCGCCGCAATTGAGCGGGATATGGACGAAATGGAACATTTCAGCGCCGCCATCCCGGTGATCGGCTCTTTTAATACCGGCAAAAGCTCCCTGCTCAACGCCCTGACCGGCATGCCCCTTCTTCCGACAGGAATCGTAGCCCAGACCTCCGTTCCCACCGAGCTTGTCTACAGTCCCCGCAGCCTTGTGACCGTATTCCGGGGAAATCTGGTTCAGCGGGTCGGGATTTCCGAGCTGCGGAACCACCAGCTGGATCTCACCGACGTGACACTGCTTCGGGTGGAATGCCCCAGCCCTTTTCTCCGCTCCATCGAAGCCATCCGGCTTGTGGACATGCCCGGACTGGATTCCGGCATTCCCAGCCATATGCAGGGTCTGCGCCGCTATCTCTCCCAAAGTCTGGGATATATTCTGGTTTTCAGTGCGGACGAGCCCGTCATCAAGGAAAGCGTCAGCCGCTTTCTGGCAGAGCTCCGGCTTCATGAAGTACCCGTTTTCGCTGTGCTTACCAAATGCGATAAAGTGACCCCTGAAACCGCAGCGCAGGAGCAGCTCTATCTGGAGGACTGCTTTGCCCGCCAGCTGGACATGCCCGGCACCCCTGTGCACTGCATCCGTTCCAAGGGTGTTCCGGATGTGGCTCCGCTGCGAAATCTTCTGGAGCTGCTCCAGCAAAAAGCCCTTGTTCTGAAAGAACGTGAATTTTTCGCCCGGCTCCGGGAACATGTCCGCCCGGTGCTTTCCTATCTGGAGCTGCGGATGATGAACGAAACCCTTCCCCTGTCGGAGCTCAACGGTCAGATTGCCCAGCTGCTGGAAAATTCCCGGTGGTTTTCCTCTGCTCTGGAGAAAAACACCGCCTATTATTCCGGTCAGCTGAAAAGCTGTATGGAATCCGTACTTGAAAAAATACGGAAAGGCCTTGCGGATATTTCCGGGCCTCTTGCGGATCTCCAGAGAAACCGGGAAAGCGCCGCCGCCTATACGGATGAAATCCTTCAGGGGCTGGTGGCGGCCAGCATCCGAAGCGACATTGACCCGCTGCTTGTGACCTACCGGAAAAGTATTCTCCGGCTTCTTTCTCTTCATCAGGAGGATTCCCGCCTGCCCTCTCCTTCGGAAGAGAACGTTTCCGCTGTGGACGCGGTTCTGAAGGTTCTCCCCGGCAGTATCGGCGTTTTTGACGGGGAAGGCTCCCCCACGGAGCGGCTGGACGAAATGGTGCAAAACTGCCTGATGGAGGGAATCGGAACATATCTGGAAGAAATGGAACAGGTCATCTCGGCTCCGGTTCGTGAAGATTTCCGTTCCCGGAAGCAGGCCCTGCAGGATCTGAAGCAGCGCAAGCAGCAGCAGGATTCCGAGCTGGAGGAGCAGAGATCCCAGCTGGGAACGGATCTGGAGACTGTGCGGAGTTTGGCCGAAAGTCCCGTTGAGAAGGAGGAAGCAGGGTATGCTGTTTGAAAAAACCGCCGTTCAGGAACGCCAGCTGCAAAGCTTTGCCGGGCGGCTGGAGGAAATCTGCCGGCTGACCGCCCCCTACGGCGACTTGCTTTCCCTGGAGGCAATTGAGGAGACCCGGCAGAATTTCCGGCGGAAGGCGGAGGACTTTTTCCGGCAGGACCGGAAATTCAATCTGGCGGTGATCGGCCAGGTTAAGGCCGGAAAGTCCTCTTTCCTCAACACACTTCTGTTTGGTGGGCAGGAGATTCTCCCCCGGGATTCCACCCCCAAAACCGCGGCGCTGACCCGTATGGAATACGCACCCCAAAACCGGCTTACGGTGGAGTACTACACCCCTTCGGAGTGGGATTCCCTGCTGGAACGCAGCTCTTCCGACAAAAACAGCCGGACTGCGCAGGCCGCCCGCGAGCTTCTGCTGATGGCCGATTGTTCGGGCGTGGACGTGCTGGCCACCCTGCGCAAAGGAAGCGAAACCTTTGTTTACGGCTCTTTGGAAGAGATGATGGGCCGGCTTGAGGATTATGTGGGAGAAAAAGGACGCTTTACTCCGCTGGCAAAATGCGTGACACTGGGGCTTTGCAATGAAAGCCTCCGGGAAATTTCCGTGGTGGACACTCCCGGTCTCAACGACCCCATGCCTTCCCGGACGGAACGGACCCGCCAGTTTATCGAAACCTGCGACGCCGCCTTTTTTCTCAGTCGAAGCAGTTATTTCCTGGACGAAAACGACATGGAACTTCTTACCTCCCAGCTTCCTCAAAAGGGGATCAGCCGGTTGTTTTTAGTGGCAAGCCAATACGACAGTGCCCTGATGGATACCATTTCCGATTTTTCCAGCCTGCAGGAGGCTGATCTGCAAACCCGGGTACAGCTCATGCGTCACGCTGCCAAAAGCGTGGACAGCGCTGTGACGAAAATGCGGCGGGACGCCTACCCCGAGCCCATTCTGGAGGTTTTGGAGCAGTGCCGCCGGCCGGTATTCCTTTCCTCCATGGCCCACCGGATGGCGGAAAAATCCCCCGACCGGTACAGCTCTCAGGAGCAGCTGATTTTCCGGAATCTTTCTCTTTACAAGGAGCTTTCTGCCGACGAGCTGAAGTCCATTGGAAATTTTGATGAGATTCAATCGCTTTTTTTCGGGTTGGCCGAACAGAAGGATCAGATGCTGGAACGGAAAGCGGCGGGATTTGTGATGACGGCGCAGGCGGACCTGCGGAATCAGCTTTCCGGGCTTTTCCGGGAGGTGGACGGAATGCGCCAGCGGTGCAGCCGGGAAAGAAGCCGCCTGACCAAGCGGCTGACCGAGCTGTCCGCCCGGAACAGCTGCCTCCGGGGCGAAATTGACGGGGCTTTTGAAGAGTATGCAGCCCCGCTGCCAAAGCTGCTTTCCGATGCGCTGTTTCTTTTGCGGGAAGAGGGATGCGGGTTTTCCGGCTCTGCTTCCAAGGCGGACATTTCCGTGCGCAATACCGCTTATCAGGTATCCGATGCGAAATTTTACAAGCCCTGGACATGGGGCAAGACCCACCGGGAATACACGGCGGAACAGATGATTCAGGAATATCAGGACACCTCCGAAGCGCTCAACGAAATCCAGCTTCTGCAGACCGGAGCCGTCCAGATGTACGACAGCATCTATTCCTCCATGAAAGATACCGTGCGGCTGCAAAACCGGCTTCTTTCCATTGCCGGAGGCGTATATACCGAAGAGGGAAAGCCGCAGGATTCCGGAGCTTTGCGGGACCTGTCGGCAAAAGCCATTTCCTATCTTGTTCCGCCCCGCCTTCTTCTGGATTTTTCCGTTCAGCGCCAGCAGCTTACCGCCCGGTTTCCCGGACGGGTCATCAGCGCTCCGGCACAGGCCGAACTGAAAGAGGCGGCGGCCGCGGCCATTGAGGCGGTTCTTTCCTCCATTGCAAAGGCCTACGATAACAGCAGTCAGCGTTTTATCACTGCCGGCGTTCAGCCTGCCCGGGAAAAATTCTGTGAGCTTCTTCTGGAGCCCTTCGCCAAAGAGCTGAACGGGCTTCTGCAAACGCTTTCCGAAACGGATTCCAAGGCCGCACAGCTGCAGGAAATCGAAGAAATTCTCCGTCATTATCTGTAATTCCGGATGCCGCGCCATAGGCATCCGCGCAAAAACACCGTCAGGGACAAGCTTGTCCCTGACGGTGTTTTTTTCATAACATCAGAACAGAAATCCGTACTCGGCAAAATCCTGCCGGAGCATGGTTTTGCCCATCTTGAGGTTTTCTCCCCGGATACTGTCCAGAATATGCTTCATGGTGACCGAACTCCCCACTCCTGCCGCCAAAAAGACCGCATTGAGCACCACATTTTTGATGCTACCGCCGGAAAGCTCAAACTGCCGGGCCAGATAGGCAAAATCAATGCCCTCCGCGGGAACTTCCGGCGGGAAACAGCTCTCCCAGATTTCCCGGCGAAGGCTTTCGCTGGGAAGCTGAAACTCGATCAGATACCGCATCCGGCGCATAAATGCCTCGTCGATATTCTGCTTGTAGTTGGTGGCCAGTATGACGATGCCGTCATACTGTTCGATTCGCTGCAGGATATAGCTGACTTCCGTATTGGCGTATTTATCCTTGGCGTCGTTGACCTCGCTCCGCTTCCCGAAAATGGAATCCGCCTCATCAAAAAACAGGATAACGTTGCTTTTTTCCGCCGTGTTAAAAATTTCCTCCAGCCGTTTTTCCGTTTCCCCGATATATTTGTCCACCACCTGCGAAAGGTCGATGCGGTAAAGGGGAAGCTCCAGCAGATTCGCCATCACATGAACGGCCATGGTTTTTCCGGTGCCGGGAGGCCCTACCAGAAGGGCCGACACGTTCCGTCCGTAGGCATACCGGCTCTCCATATTCCATGTATCATAGACCAGATGACGATAGCGCACATGATTGCAGATGTTCTGGATGGCCTGCTTCTGCTCGGGAGGAAGCTTCAGCTGGTCAAAGGTATAGGATGTGGCAATCCGTTTGATGTTTCCCTGTCTGGGCGGCGGAAGCACTTCCCCGCAGACGGCGGAAATTCTGGAGGGGGTAATTCCTCCCTCTTCCGCCAGACGCCTCACCGCTTTGGGAATTTCCTTTTCGTTGAGCCGGAACCTGCTTCCGGCATCCTCGCAGTCAATCTGCTCCGCCACCTTTTCCATCAGAGCCCAGCCCTTCCACAGGGCGATCCGGTCCTTGCGGGTCAGCGGAGGAATCCCGATTTTTTTAATATACCGGTCGGTTCGGGGAATAAGAAAGGTCTCCCCCTCCCCGCAAAAGCAAAGGGGTACAGAAAGCCGGGAACAGAATTCCACGCAGTTTTGAGTAAGGAAAGCGAGCTGCTCTTCATCGGGATTTCCGATTTCCTCAAAGGAAACTCCCGCTCCGTAAAGAAGAGCTTCCCGGAGGAGCTGTTCGGCCATAGCCGGGACAGCTTTTGCCTTCTGATAAAATTTTGAAAAGTTCACAAAGACCATGGAGATTCCCGCGCTCCGGCAGGCCGCCGTCACAATGCTCCGAAAATCGCACCCGGTTTCGCCCTCCAGCTGAAAAATGCCGTCCCTGCGGGCTTCCATCCCCTGCCGGAGCAAATCGGCGCAGTCCTCGTGAATTATAAGGGGGGGCGGAATGTCTTCGCCCGCTTCAAAGTATTCCGCACAGTCCTCCAGCTCTGCCGGGAGCGCATCGCTTCCGCAGAGATACCCCGCAAGCCGGCTGTCCAGCGAGAAGCTCTGCCGGAAATAGGGCAGCCGGCTTTCCTCCGGCAGGAAGATGCGCTTCATCCGGGCATAAACGTCCCGCAGAAAGAGGTCGTCCTCCTCCACGTCCAGCGGTGCGCCGGCGATTTCCAGAAGGTTTTCCACAGTGACCAGCCGTCCCTGTGGAAAGCTGTTCTCCAGCCATCCATCAATCTGCGGATAAAAAAATCTTGCCAGCAAAAGCTCCAATGCCGTGGCGGAGAGCAGATTCTCTCCGCAGAGCCGCTCTGCCTGCCGGTACCGTTCCAGGCGCTCCCGCTGTTCCGGATCGTTTTCCATTTCCTCCAGAAATCCTCCGCATTTGTCCAGCGCCTCCGGACAAACAGGAAATTCCAGAAGCTCCTGAAGCTTCTGGAATTCCTCGTTTTTGTCCTGTCTCCGGCAATAGAGCGCCAGCCGAACGAGCCCTTTTGCGGCAAATATGTCAAGTATCATTCAATCTGTGCTCCTTGCGTTTATTCCTTCCCGAATTGGGAAGGCTGTCCGATTACAGTTGGGGACCGGTCTGCAATATTTTTGTCATTTTTCCGGCAACCGTCTGAAGCTCCACAAACTTAGCCGTAAACTTCTGATAAGCGGCAGCCGGGTCCGGGTAACCCATATAGGCAAAAATCTGATCACGCTGGGAGGCCTTCAAATCTTCGTTTCCCTGCATTGCGCCTCCATTGGCATTATAAAATTTCTTCAGCAGATCGGACGCCAGCATGGCCCTGGAGGAAAGATTCTTCACCTGAGAGTACATGGATGAGACGGCATCAAAATTATTCAAATCTACCATTCCCCCATCGAAATTCATAACGTCAACAACATCTTCTCCCACAGCGGAGACCAGATTTCCGATAAACTGGCTGGAATCTGCCTGATTCAAGTCCAGCGTCGAGACAAATCCCAGATTCCGGTTATAGGAATCCTCGCCCGGGCGGAACAATCCCTGAATCTGACGGCCTCCATCTATTCCACTTAACTTTTGGCCGAAGAAATCGTCTGCCTGTCTGGAACGGTCACCGCGCATCGTCTTTTCCTTTTGCAGGGCAAGGGGACCGGCAACCCGCTGGTTCTTCAGCCGCTCCAGATCCTCGGAGCCTTTTTTGTCGATGATGGCGCTGTCCATATATTCGTCCGCCTGACGAAGCCGCTTATCCCGAGAACGCTGGGTGAGAGTTCCACGGCCCAGTCTAGCCCAGAAATTATCCATCTGGCTGCTTTCATCCAACGCGCCGCCCACATCCTGTGACTCCGCCTGCAGTTTCCAGTACTGATCGGAGGAGGCGTCGTTGCGATGGTTTCTGGCACCCAGCTCCGCCACCTTCATATCCACGGCATTGTTGGGGTCGATTCCTTCCTGCCAGCTGGCAATCTGCTTTTTGGCCGCTTTGGTATCGCTGGCCATAAAATCCTCCAGCTTTTTGCGGCTCTTACCGAACTGATAAGATGCCTTTGCCCTTTGGAACTTCTTCTTCAGCCCGCCAAAAAGCCCCTGTACCGGCGCTGCCGAATAGCTCATGGCTGGAATGGAAGCAGGCGCAGCGGAAGAAGGTGCTCTTTGCGTCATGGTATCCGCGGCATGCTCCAGCGCCGGGTCGGAATTGACCGGAGAAAACGGCGTATCCGCCCGAACCTGTCCCTGAGCCTGCTGGATGACATGGGAAACCTCATGGCCGATGACCGCTTCCCCTTCCTTGCTGCCCGGCTGAAAGCTGCCGGGAGCAAAGTCAATCACGTTGCCTCTGGCATAGGCACGCGCACCGATTTTCGCAGGCTGATCCGATTCCCGCATCTGAATGTTGCTTAAATTGTACCCCGTCTGACCCTCCAGACGGCTGCGCAGATCTTTGGGGAGATTCAGTTTTCTCCCGGCAGAAGGGCTCAGTTCGTTGGTTGCCTGATACATCTTTTCTTCCGTACTCCGCGCGGAAATCAGCTGATCCGCCTCCCGGGCGGCTGACGGCTTGCGCAATTTCGTTGGCATAGGAACTCCTCCAATCTATGGTTTGCCTTTTTTCGATATGAGAATACGGCGGTCTATCCCACCGTTACGTGAGATCCCAGAGTGATGCCGTCCACTGCGGCAATTTCCGGCACGGAAAGGCAGCTGTTTACGTCCAGATAACAATGGTCGTCCGTATGGCTGCACTTGCGCAGATAAACCAGTTTATGCTGAATTCCGATCATACTGTAGGCGTTAATCAGCTTTTCCAGCTCCTCGCGGGATACCGGCAGAGGCGAAGTCTGATGGGTTAAATCCAGAATCACACAGAAATGATTGCTGGTTTTTCCGTAAAGTTCCCCGCACAGTTTCCGCTGGGCCGCCGAAAGCGGCAGCGTATCCCACTGAAAATGCTCCACAATTTTGGGCCGGATTCCGGTAATCAGGGCAATGATCTCCTCCAGCGCCACGCGGGTTCCCTTTCCGCCCTGAAAGAGATCGTTTTCCCGGATCAGCTGACGCAGCTGGCTGACGCTGTAACGCCCGGAACGGTTGTCGATGCCCAGCCACCCGGCCAGCTTTTCGACTCCTTCCGAATCGGCGCTCTCGTAGTCCAGCATTGCGGGAACTTCGTCAATCCGCCGCTCCGCATCCAGATACATGGACTGGAACACCGCAATATAGCGGTCAAAAAAGGGGTCCTCCTGATAGATTTCCGGAAAATATTCCGTAAAGCTGTATCGGGGAAACTCCAGCCGCAGCCCCTCCAGACTGCAGTCCCCCGTTCCGTCGGGGATCATCCCCACATAAGCCCACGCATAGCGTCCCTGCAACTCATGGAGAAGAATGTCCTGCGTGTTTACCATACGGATATGGGGAAGAGCAGTGAGGACCTCCGCCTTGGCGTCAGCGGAAACCTGCGGGTCCCCCAGATATTCCTTCAGATCCACCTGTTCCCCGTCCAGAATTACATTTCTCTCGTCGGCCGCAGCCACAATGACCTCCAGCTTGGCTCCCGAAAATTCGCCCCGGATGCAGAGACGGTTGTAGGTTCCGTCCTCCTCCCCCGTGTCGAACATGGGGGTGAGATACGCTCCCGGCCGGGAAGCATCCTCCAGATGAAGAACCAGATTTTCGTCCGCTTTCATTCCGTGGACACATCCCCGGAGCAAAGCGCACTTATAGAAATTGGCATATTTCAAGGGTTTCTTCATGCTTTCTTCGCTCCTTTACATGTATTCGATCCCGACTTCCCGCAGATAGCAGAGGCTGTCGGGGCCTACCGCGATTCCGCCCTGCTCCTCCTTGCGGCCGCCGTCTCCGATATACTCCAGCGACAGCTGCGCCACGCTCTTGATGCAGTCAAATACTTCCAATCGGGAAAACAGCCGTCCGTAATCTACGCCCCGCCCGAATTCTCCGGTCTTCAGTGTGTTGATCTGCTCTTTGAGATATTCCTCCACCAGCTGTCGGCTGCGGGAGCTGTTCTCCCGCAGGCAGATCCGTCCGTAAACGCTGATGCCCACATATCGCGCAGGAATAATCCGAATATCGGTGGTCAGAAGGCGATACCGTTCCAGATGCTTTTCCACCGCCTGCCGGTAGGCGCTGCTTAAGGCGGGGAGCTCCTCCGAAGAACCAGGCTTCACCGCAATCAGAACCGTGTTGGCACGATATTCGGCGGAATAGACCCGGCAGTAGTCCTTCATGGGGATTACCGCAACACTGTCAATGATCAGCCCCGGCGTATGGAGCACCAGGGTCCGGTAATCCTCCATGGTGACCGCGCGGGTCACCGCCCGCATTTTTCCCTCAATCCGGGGTTCCAGTTCCTCCGCGCTTTCCAGCCGGAGTCCGCCCCGGGCGTTCTCATAATTGCAGACCGCCGTCACACCTGTTACAGGGTCCGGCAGGGAAGCAATCTGACCAGCCAAAACATTGCCTTCCTCAAAGCGGGAGGTCCGGATTTCCACCGCCCAAACCTCCAGCCCGTTTTCCGGCTGCATGCCGTGAATGCTGTCGCCGAAAATAATCTGGCGGGACGCTTCATCAAAGGCAAACACCCGGTCGCGGAAGTCCGCGCTCCGCAAATCATTACAGGAATCCCACAGCTGGAAAAATCTTCGGCCATTGCCGTCTGTCCGGGCCAAAGCCAGCTTTAAGCCGCAGATGTTCTCCGCGTCAAAAGGCAGCCGCTGCTCGGCGCAGCCGTCTGTATGCCCCAAAAACGCAGCCGGAGCCGCTTCATTGGAAAGAATGGTAATTAAAATTCGCGCACCCGCCTCCGGGGCTCTCCCGAACCGGCTTTGATCGAACCGGAAACGGGAACCTGCGGGGTCGTACTGAAACTCGCAGAGATCGCTTGCATCGGGGCTGTGCCGGTACCATTCCTCATACTCTTCCCCATTGAATACCGAAGCGCCCACGAGATCGGTCTCCCGGACATACCGGTCAATTACCAGTTCGCCGCTTCCATCATAGGAAAGCTCCATCGCCCGGGCCCAGGTATTCTGCTGCACCACCGGCAGGCAGTTGCAGGATATCCGCCCGATCCGGGGCAGCACATCATACTCGTTTTCAAGAAGCCGACAGCGGAGAACGCTGGTCTGCGCCAGGGCATTCCGGAGGGCATTGTCGGGAGTGTCCGCCGTTATCTGGGGAGCGCCGCCTTCCAGCCGCAGGGAAATGTATCCCCCCCGGAGAAATCCGCAGGTTTGATCCTCAGTGAGATAGGCTTCCTTCCAATCTTTCCCGTCAAAATATTCCCACTCAAGCCGTGAAAGGGAGAAATCGTCTCCGAAGGGATTTCGTGTTCCCTCCTCAACCTCCACATAAAACCGGAATTTTTCCTCCAGAGGATGTTCAAACCCCAGACAGAGTCGGCTTTCCTTTGTCCGGTCGAGGGTAAAGACAGAGGCAAATCCGCCGTCGGTACCCGCAAAGGGAGTCAGATCCTTCCATGCCCCGTCCGTTTCGCAGAAAATTTTGGAAAGCCGGTTGGCGGATGCGTGATAGGACTCCCGGGTTTCAAACACGGTGTCCCCCGCACTGAAACGGGTTCCGGCCGGAATCCGCAGTTCCCCTTCTCCCTCCAGCGCCACGTTGCAGACAGCAGCCTGGCGGCAGGGCTCGATGCCGAGAAGCTTCAGATATTTCAGACGGTGGGCCTCACCGGTGGCATTCATATAATAGTTCAGCGTATCATACAGCCATGCGAAGGTCTGCAGGGTGGTAATCCCCGGATCATGATAGTTCAGATCCGTCCAGTCTTCCGTCAGGGTTGGGATCATTCCTCTGGCCCGCTCAAAGATGCGGTCATAATCGAGATCATCCAAACGGGGTACGTTCAGCATAGAGTCCATTCCTTTCTGTTTTGCGCCGGTTTTGCGAAGAACAATATCGAGGTTCTGCCACGTCCCGCCTATGGCGGTCTGGTGAATTTCTATGTATATCGTATGGGTTCTAGTGAATTTCTACGTATACCGTATGGGTTCCGTTCACCGCCATTGAGAAAGGATTCCGGATTCGGGCGTAAAGATCGTCGTCAACCGCCACTTCCTGGGAGCCCATCTGGGCCGCCATTGCAATCCTCGGTACGGAAATATCCGGACGCTTCATCTTCAGATACGCCAGCAGCTGCTTTACCGTAGGGAGAGTTCCGATTTTCCAGCCCTGTCCGTCAAAGCCGCCCGCCAGCGGATCAAGAAACAAGCGGATATCCTGATTGATCTGCTTTTGCAGATCATAAACGCTTTCGATTCCTTCGCAGTCCAGCCAAATCCGGACGGAAAACTTGATAAAATGAGGCTGGCAGAGAACCAGCGATTTCCCCAGCGGAACAATTCCGCTGCTTTCCATCAGCTTTTTATGTACGGCATCCTTCACCGAAGAAAAAATGTGGCTGCCCTTTTCGTATTCGTCAATCAGCAGTACCACAGTGATAACGTCCTCCGCCGGATTTCCCAGCCGGTCCACACCGCTGCAGCATTTGATCTGGCGGACGCCATAGGAGACCTGCGAAATCATATCGAAATAATCCTGATTGCTCACCGCCCGTCCCCGGGTCCGCAGCATGTTGGAAATCATGGCCGCGGAGGTTTCCTCGTTGTACCCGTCATAGCCGCCGTAGGCTGCCATGGGGTTGGATACGCTGCTGATGTATTTGACCGGCTCGGCCATAATGGAAATGGCGTTTTCGCTCACATTGGCCCGGCTTCCCTGATAGCTCTGGTAATCCACCCGGATGGCCGCCTCGCCCTCCGCGGTGGGGTAGCCGGCAAAACAGTTTTTCTCAAACTGAATCACTCCGGCGGCCAGATCCACATCGTAAAACCGTCCCTGCTGGGCGGCATAGGTCCGCTTTTCCCACAAAGTCCACCGACTGCCGCTCTGCGTGCGCTCGTTTACCATGACCCGCACGGAGAGGATGTTTTGCTCGGCCAGCTGAACCCGCACTGCGGAATTGCCGTCATCAATATAGAAATATTCACTTTGGGTACGCTGATTCTCGACCTTTGCCATGTTGGTGTAGATTCCGTGAATTACCGGAAGGCCGCCGTTTTCCTTCTTTTTGCTGTGGCAGATCAGCCGCAGCCAGTAAAGCTCCCGGTCAAAGAGTCTCTTTTCCGAAACATCGGAAGGCACCAGCATCAGCATGCTGCCCGAATAAAGAAATCCCTCGGTGTGATCTACGGTCTGAATGGGAATAAATCCGTCCGGGGACAGGTATTCGGCCGTGCAGTCCAGCGGAAAATCCTCGTTGTTTTCCACTTCGAAATAGAGGCTTAAGGGACTTCCCACAGGAGCGCCCCGGAATCCGAAATACATGCAGGGCTTTCCCGCCTCCCGGTTGTAAAACAGCCGAAGGCTTCTTTTTTTCGCCCAAAGCGGCCCGGCATTTTCCATCTCGAAATTGTTGATGGTACAGGCGGCATCGGGGATCAGCCGGCATTCCTCATAGCTGTAGGAAAACCGCAGATCCGTAACAACAGGGCAATGAATCCGGCTGGGAACCCGGTAAAGGGAATCCGCGCGCATGAGCCGCAGGCGCAGCCGGTAGCCGCCCCCCAGTTCCGCGTCCTCCGCCATATCCTCCGGGCAGGTAAATTCCAGAGAAACCGTGCCCGTGGCAGACCCATTGAACAGTAATGCTGCGTTTTCCTCCTGAATCAACCGTTTCCAGCCCTTGGGACTGCAGTACTCCAACAGCACATAATCAGGCTTCACCTCCACTGCCTCCAGCTTGGGGGCGGTGGGGATCTTTTTCATAATGACTTTATATTCTTCCTGGGTTTCCGCTTCGGGAAGCCGCTGTTCTATGGTTTCAAAGCTTAGGTCAAACTCCATCCGCACCTTTGCGCCGTGCCTTGCAAAAACAGAGCCGCATTCGATGCCGCATTCCGCATAAATTTCCAGCGGGCTGCCAAAGGGCTTGAACCGCCCGGGATTCTGGGTGACGCCCTGACAGATGACCTCCTCCGGCACTACATTTTCCTGCCGGAAGGTCAGCTGGACTCCCGCAAGCTCAATTTCCGAGATTTTTTTTGCCTCAAGACAGAGGGCATACCGCTCTTCGCCCATCAGCGCGATTTTTTGGGGCTGATAGCCGGAAAGCTCCAGCCAGATCATTCCCTCTTCCAGCTTAGGCTGCTCTAACGGATGTACCCCTTCGTCCGGCTCCAGAAAAGAAAACTCCACCTGACCGGAACAGAGCAGCTCCGCTGCCGCATCCCGGTCCTCCGGATTGACCGTTTCCACCCAAAGCCCCACACGGTCGCTGTCCATCCGGTCGAAGGCACGGTCAAAGCCCAGCAGCAGCCGGTGCTTTGCCTGATTTTCGGCGGAAAGGTCGAAGGCGGTAAAGGTGCAGCGCTCGGGCTGTTCCCCTTCTCCCCCCTCAAAAAGACGTACAATCCGGTCGCTTTCCCGGTCGGTGACACAGACCTCCTCCAGCGAAGCGGAGGTCGTGGTGATCCCGTACGCCGTCTCAAAGGTGAGCTGCTGGCCCCCGTTTTCTTCTTCGGCAAGGAGCCGTGTGCCTTTCGGAATATGAACCGGATCATCCATTCCCGCAACCGGCGTAAACTTTACATAGCTTTTCGCCGATTCAATCGGTTCCTCCTTGAGCCGGTCAAAAAGATTGTAATATTGAATCTGATGCTTGTGCCAAACCTGTTCCATGCGGCTTTCACTGTCGGAAAGCATATGGTCAATCAGGATTGCCGTCACGGAACCGGCATCCGGATTTTCTGCGGAAAAGCGCCATTCCGGCACATAGGACCGCGCAAGCTCACGCAGCTTTTCGTGCGGGGCAACGTTCTGTTTCCCGTTCATTTTTCGGCTCCCCCTTCCGTCGGTTATTCCTGACCGATTCCTTCATAGAGATAGTAAGGAAATACCAGATTGTTCGGGTTGTTGGTATCCCTTACGGTATAGCTGATGTCAAAGACGACCTTGCCGTCGGATATTTCGGAAAGATCTACATCCACGTCCACGTCAACCACCCGCGGCTCCCACCGCGCAAGCGCGTCGATAATTTCGGTGCGGACAAGGCTCATATAGGCGGCGTCGGGCAGCTCAAAAATGTAGTTGTGAATGCTGCAGCCAAAGTCCGGCATCATGGCGCGTTCTCCCGGCCGGGTCATAATAATGATGTAAACAGACTGGCGGATATCCTCTTCTGCGCTGCACATGACAAACCGGCCTGTGGTTGGGTCGACTTTGGGAGGAAAGCTCATCCCCCGTCCGAGAAACTCCCTTGTATCTGCCATTCTGACGTCCATCCCTTTCTGGTATTTGACTTCGCCTTTGCAGGACTAGTTTATCTTGACCATTCCGGCGGAAAGCTCTGCCAGTGTTCCGCCCTTAAACTGCGCGGTCTGTTTCCCCTCCGCTTTCAGGATGTTTCCCTGGACGGTCATCATCTGGTTGCTGGCCACCGTGGCCTGCTGCGCAGCCTTGATATTGAGCCTGTCGCACTTGATGGAAAGGGCGCCGCCCTTTCCATCCATGGCGATCTCGCATTTTCCTGTTTTTACGGTGATTTTGCTGTCGGCGGTAATGGTGATGCCGCCTTTTTTACAGTCGATCTGAATGATGTTCTTCCCGTTTTTATCCTTGGCCGTAATGGTTTCCTTTTCATCCTCCGCAATAAGGGTAAGCCCCTTCGGAGTGGTGACGGCGGCGGATTCCTTGCCCTTTTCATCGTTCAGAGTCAGCGCGGTTCCCGCCTTTGTACGAAACCGCTTGACGGTATTTTTCTCGTTATAGCTTTCGCTTACCATTTTGGCATTGGCCGGATACAGGCTTCCCAGCACGAAGGGACGTTTCATCCCCGCACCGATAAACCCCACCAGCACAATGTCCCCCACCTCGGGGATGACATACGCTCCATATTTTCCTCCGGCAAAGCCCTGCAAAACCGGAAGCCACTCGTAAATGTTGCTCCCGCTTTTCCATGCGGTGAACTCCACCTTGACCATACCGGGATACTTTTTATCGCTGTTGTCGGTGACAGTTCCCTGAATAAAACCGCCCGTGCTCTGAAAGGCGCGATCCGCGCCGAAATCTCCGCTGCTGCCCAGAAGGTCTGCGATCGTGCTCATAAACTGTCTACCCTCGCTTCAAAGGATGTGGTATACCCGTCAACTCCCATGGTATGCCGCACACCGGTAATATAAAAACTCTTTTTGGCCTCGCTCATCAGTCCCGAAATACGGATATACCTTCCCGGAACAATTTCCGGGAGTCCCACGCACCGGCATTCCAGACAGCCGAACTGATTTTCGATTCCCTTCATCAGGATTTTCGCCCGGCTGGACGCCTGGGCCGCGCTGTTTGCACTGGGATCAAAATAGGTCCGCTCGGTGGAGGAAAGCATCCGGGACGCTCCCGCGCCTTTGCCGAACTTGCCTCCCGCGGTGGCGGTTCCCGAAACCTCCCGGTCACTTTCCGGATCGATTCCCACTACCTTTACCTTTTTCACCAGCGGCGCTCCCCGCAGGGAAAAGGTGGCGCTCATCAGTCCGGCATCGGGGCTCATGGTCATAATCGGGGCCGACAGCAGGGGCGCTGTGCGGAAATAGGCCTTTCCGGCAACAATAAAGAATTCACATCCCAGATACTGGGCCTGCCGGACGATAAAATCGTAATCGCTCTCCATGTTGAACTGTAAAGGTTCCCGGTTGGTTTCCCGCAGGATTACTTCCTTGCCCTTGAGATAGCTGCTGACGGGCTGCTGCCCCAAAAGGGCGCGCACCAGCTGGGCGACCTTCTTTTCACTGCGGATTTCCAGCCGCTGGCTCTTCATCAGCAGGCATTTGGCATCCATACATTCCACATGGATCACCGGAGCACTGTCCCGCTCGAAGCTGTAGGACACCTCTGCAATCAGCCCGTAAAACACGGTTTCGGTGGTGACATATCCCAGCTCCACCTCCACTTTTGCACCGATCTGGAGCAGCTTCGCCGCTCCCCCGCTTCGGAAATTGGTCTGGGCGGGCTTATATTCCCCCACCACATCAAAGCTGCAGCCGGATGCGGCATATTCACTGGTCAGATCCACCGAAACATCGCTGATTCCCGCGCCCAGCTTTTCCACAATTTCAATTCCATCCACCTTGATGCGGACGGTAGGCGCCTGAAAGCCGCGATATTTCTTTTCCAGCAGAAACCTTGTTGTGCTGGCCGTCATCAAATCCATGAATTCACCATCCTCCTGCCGCCCGTTTCTTCTATTTAATGGAAGGCACCTTCAGCGTAACCGCCTCCTCCAGCTTCCGGGGATTCAGAATCCCGTTGGCCTGGGCGATTACCTTCCATTTTGCCGGATCGTCGTATTCCTCGTTTGCCATCATCCAAAGCTGATCCTCGCCCAGCAGCACCCGCTCCTTGGTTCGGTCGGGAGACTCCAGCGGGCGTGCCGCTGATTTCTGGACAAACATTTTTTCTTCGCCCTTCAGCGTCAGATCCAGCTTGGCCCGAACCGGTGTACCGTCGGGGGCAAACATGGTATAGCTGATCTGGCTGGAAATAATTTTCCCGTCAAAATCCAGCTTGCCCCACACAAACCGCACCTTCGGCGGAGTGTGCTGGTCATGGGCATACTTGATTAACGTCATAATCTGGTCGCAGACAATGGCGGGCTTATCATTGGAAGTCCTCCAAAGCTGGTCCTTGGCCATGCCTTTTACGCCTTTTGTGGTGTACTCGCTTTTCAGTCCCTTCAGTGCGATGCTGTGCAGATCGGTAATCGTATCGAAATACAGGGACAGATTCAATGTGGCGTTGTCGCCCGCCGACACCTGTTCGTCATCCGGGGTGGAATCCCGTCCGATGACATGCTTGTCCGACAGAATCAATCCCCGGGAAATGTGGTATTCGGAGGGATTGAACTGCACCTCAATGGGCAGCGCGGTGGTTCCGGTGGGATTGTATACGAACAGCTTCGCTTTTTCCAGCTTTTGTCCGTTGACGAGACCGCTTACCTTTTTCTTTGCCTTTCCGGCCAGCCCCTTCAGCTTGGAGCCTGCTTCGGCCATTGCCATAGGGTTACATCCCCCTTCTCATTTTTTCGGCATGAAGCCGCTTTTCCAACGTTTTGTAGACCCGCTCCGCAATTTGCTCCACCTCTTGGGCAGTGACTGCCGGCGCCTGCCGCAATCCCTGCGCAATCTGGGAGGAAGCCGAAGAAACATTCTGCGTTTCCGGTACGTTGATGGCCCGGTTTCGGACGGTCTGATGTTCTTCGGTTTGAACGGTCTTTTTGACCCGCCGAATGGTCTGAATGTCATCCGTCTCCTCTTCGGGAGGGGATTCTTTCTGCCGGGGCAGAGCTTCCGCCCGGTGAATCATGGCAGGCGGCTGTCCGTATGCTTCTCCGGCGGCGGGATGAAACCCCGCTGCGGGCTGGATTACCCTTTGTCCCCCAGACGCAGTTCCCTGCAAAAAAGTCCGGTTTTCCGCCGGAACCATTGATGCGGGAGAAAAGGTGCCCTGAAATTCTTGCGGCCGTCCTGCCTGCGGAATCTCTCCCACGGACGTCAGTCCCGGCTGCAGCGGCAGCAGGGAAAGCGGAGAAAACGCCGGAAGTTCGCCGGTATTCTGGAATCTGTTCTGGGGGAGCTGCTGCGTTCCCGGCTCCCCGGTCTGCTCACCCGTTCGACGGAAGGGTGCCGGAGCCGTTCGGCTTTCACCCGGAGCCGTTTGCTCCCGAAGCCTTGCGTCCCCCTGCGGAAAGGTTCTCGGAACCGGGAAAACAGGGGAAACGACCGGGCTTGATTCCCGCTGCGGCACATCGGATGGCCTCTCTGCCGGAAGGATTCCCGCCCTTTTCGGGACAGGTGTGGGCACGACCGGAGGCGCGGAAATGTTTTCCCGCCGGTCATGAGCCTGAAACTTCTCTCTCCCAGGCAGCTCACGCTGCACGGGATTTACCGGGGCAGCCTCACGGGCCGGTGTTTTCTTTTCCCGGGAAACGGCGTTGGACTCCGGCGGAATCATTGTCTCCCTTTGAGGAAAGACGCGCTGCACCGGAAAAACGGGAGCGGGCTCTTCTCTCTCTGCGGCTGGGGAAACTGTCCTGCTTCCCACTGCGGATTCCTTGGGCAGCGGCTCTTTTTCAGAGGCTTTCTCCCGAAATTCTCTTTTCTCTTGGAAGATTCCCTGATTGACATCCGATTTTTCCGGGCCGGTTTTTCTTTCGCTTTCCGGGAAAACGCGGTCTGCCGGAGCAGGCGGCGGTACAGCGGCCTGCTCCGTAAAAGGCGGTACAAGCTCCGGCTGTCTTTCCGGTTGGGAAAACGTCTCCCCATCTGCCCCTTGGGGTGCTGCAGATTGGGGCGTCTCCGCCCGCCGTGCCGTGACCGGCTGTTCACTCTCCGGGGCCTTCTGCCCTAAATGCGCGTAATGAAGCGGCGCGCGGGGGATTTCAGGAGGCTGCTGGACAGCAGGAGGCTGCTCATGGGAAGCAAATGGCGGGCGATGGTTTCCGGGCACCGGTTCCGCAGGGATTTCCCTGGGAATGTATTCCCGGGGAATATATTCCCGGGGAGTGCTTTCCTTGGGGGTATTTCCCTTGGAAATGTGTTCCCGGGGAATGCTTTCCCGTGGAATAAGAGATGCCTTTGAAAATGGCTCTGCGGTCACGGAAGCGGCCGGGGCCTGCACCGGCTCTTCCCGGGAAACCGGGAGCGTGGAACGGGGAGAGGAAGGAGTGGAAATGATATCTTCCTCATCCTTTTGCCGCAGAAGCTGCCGCCGGGCAGCGGGAACACTTTCGGCCTCCGGCCGGGGGGGATGGGGCGTTTGGGCGTTTTTCGCCGAAAGCCGGTTCTGTATTTCCACCAAAGTCCGCTCCGCCGTACGAATGATCTGGGAAGGAGTGGCGGCGGCAGCCTGTATCCGGTCCGCCGGGGAGGTTTCCGTCCGAATCACGGAAGACTGCTTCTCCAGCATCTGGGTATGGCGGGTCACCGTTTTGCTGTATTCCTTCACCGCACTGGTCAAAATGCGCTCCAGAAAGCCCATTCCCAGCTGGACATTCCGTATCTCATTCTGAAGAATATACTGATTGATGTTGGTAATATCCTGAATACTGGTCTGATAGCGGATTTCCTTTCCCGCTTCACCCGGGGCTTCCTCCAGTTGCAGGTACAGCATGGGGGCTCCCGAAGACACAATGTAAGTAAAGGAGGTATACCGATCGGCAATTGCCTTCCCAAAGTCCAGATCACACACCGGTTCCAGCAACTGCCCTCACGCTCCTTCTTTCAGATATTCCGGACACTCCCGGCCAAAGCCAATGGCCATTTCCTGCCCTACAGGAAATCGACCCCCACTGCGCCCATGCCGCCCGCTGTAATGGGGCATTGTTCCATGGTTTCATAGGCGACTTCAAACCGTTCAATGAGCAGCTCGCTGCTCATTGCATCCAGATCACTGCAGCTCCATTTCTTCACTACGGCGCCGTGGATCAAAATGATTTTGGAAATGGTATCGTCCCGCCCCGAAACCGTCACCACAATATCGTCCGGCATCCGCTGGCCTACGGTAAACCGCAGGGAGAGCAGAACGGTGGCAATTCCCCGCCCGGCCACGCCGCGCTCGAACACCATGGTACGCTCCTGCTTCCAGGGAGAACGCAGGGAATACACCCTGTCATTGACGCCGCCTTCCTGAATGGTTTCCGTTTCAATGGCTTCCTCAATGTTGGTGACCTTGGCAAAGCCAAGACAGATGTTTTGTATGTAGACTTTGAACTTGTATCCGGGAATGGGTTCCGGAAAGCGGTTCAAAATGGCACTTTCAATACTCAATGACAACCATTCCTTTCTGCCGTGTTTCAGCCTGCGCCAATGCTTTTACTTTTTGACCGGCATGATTCCGGTTCTGGAAAAGATGGATTCCGGCACATACTTTTTCCTGTTTGAAAAAGCAGCAAAAAGAACTCTGATTTCATGCAGAAGCTTCCGCCGCGTCAGGCTCTGCGCCCAACAGTGCGCATCCGCTTTTTCCCGGCCGGAATCAGACTGCCTACACCTCAAAGATGTTTTTGGGTGTGTTGTTCAGCTCCTTGTGAATAGCGGATATTTCGGAGCAGAATCTCCGCCGTGTTTTATGGTCCAGCGTCATAACCGTCTGATAGTCCCAGTGGTAGTAATAAGAGAGAAAAGACATCTCCTTGTACAGCTCCTGTTCCGGGTAAACGGCTATTCCGCTGATGTAAAATTTATCTGCTGTTCAAACTTGTGTCCGCATTCCGGACAGATGCAGTGATCCACAATGGGTTCCACCGCGTTGATCCGCTGATACATACTCTGGAGAAACGCCAGATCGGAGGAGTAGAACTTTTCCACGATCCGGGGATCCATTTTCGGCACGGTGCCAAGAGAAACGATGACCCGGGAAAGCAGGATGATGGTGAGATAACCGGGATTCTGAACCACTCTGGGATCGCGCAGGGGAAGGATTTCGTCCGCTGCCGTGGCCAGACGCATCACGCCGTGCTTATGCAGAGTACCGGTATTGTCAATGTAGCCCTTCGGCAGATCGAATTCAAATTCTGTGGCAAAATTTTCGTCCATATCAATGCTCCATTCCATTTCTTCCGGCAGCGCTGAACTCCCCTTTGGGGGCGGCTTCCGCCGCCCCCGGGAAGAACCGCAAAAGGAAAATTATTGATTTCTTCTCATTTCTTCGAAGGCAAGCTCGACACTTTCAAACGCGATCTCGCTGGAGCTTGCGTTGAAGTCGGGAGCCGTGTACTTGCAGGGCCATGCATTGACCAGAGTCCAGCTGGCGATGTCGTTGTGAGCGTCATCCTGCAGATAGATGGTGATATCCTGGACGCGGTCCTCGGCAGTGGCCTTGGTGCCGCTGGAAATGCCGGAAACCCACTCGTAGAAGGACAGGTTCTCGGTCATGCCCCATTTCAGAGTCACGTTGCCGTATTTGGTCAGTCCCGGCATCTTGCGGGGAGAGTTGATGGCTTCGGTGCCTTCCCGATATTCGATGACGTCGACGCTGGCGTCAAAGCCGCTTACCTCTGAAAAAGCAGCTACGTCGATGCTGTCGATCTCTACCCGGTAATTATATTTTTTGAAGGGATATACATTGATTGCCATTGTTACAACCATTCCTTTCTGTTAATTGCAGGCGTATCCCGTCCTGCGGAGAGACCCCGGCAGCCTGCGGCTGCCTAGTCTTTCATGTTCTGGGTGATGCGGAAGATAACGAACTCGGCGGGACGGCTGGGAGCTACGCCGATGACGCAGATCAGCTTTCCGTTGAGGATATCCTGCTGGGTCATGGTGTCGGGGCCGATGTTCACAAAGAACGCTTCGTCCTCGGTAGCGCCGACCAGAGCGCCGGAACGGTACATATCACGCAGGAAGGAAACGATGGTGCGCTGTACCCGCAGCCACAGCACTTCATCATTGGGCTCAAACACCGCCCAGTTGGTCTGGGTGCGGATGGTCTCCTCCAGATAGATGAAGAGACGGCGGACGTTTACATATTTCCACAGGTTGTTGCTGGAGCAGGTGCGGCCGCCCCAGACACGGATTCCCTGGCCGGGCAGTGCACGGATCAGGTTGACGCCGGCGGGGTTGAGCAGATCCTGCTCGCCCTTGTTATACATCACAGACAGGCCGAGGCAGTTGTTAACCACTTCATTGGCGGGTGCCTTATGTACGCCGCGGGTCTCGTCGCTCCGGGCATAGATGCCGCAGATTGCGCCGGAAGGCGGAATGTAAGCCGGACGCTTCGCCGCAATGTCGTACACCTGCAGCCACGGATGATACATGGCGGCATAATCGGAATCGATGATTTCCCGGTGCGCCAGCAGATCCTGAGGCTTGCTCAGATCATAGGGCATATCCAGCACGGCAAAACGGTTGGCGAGGTTCTGGCAGTGTGCCACCAGCGCCAGCTGAACAGCCGCAGAGGTGATGCCGGGGATTGCCATGATGCTCACGTTGCTCACTTCTGCAAACGCAGCCAAACCGGTCCGCTTGCCGGGAGCATCGTCCGTGCCGATATAGATGGAATCATCCGCCTTCTTGCAGCTGCCGTCGCAGCCGCCTGCCAGAACGAATACCGCTTTCTCGGAAGCAGCGTCGCCGGCCAGCGCCAGCATGGGCGGGCAGATGTCGTCGATGGCCGTGGTACGGATGGTAACCAGTCCGGATTTCGCCAGCTTGTTCTCGATATAATCACTGCTGGAAGGATTGAGAGAAACATTCTCGTAGCTTTCCACCACATCGTCGCAGACGATGCTGATATTCGCTTCGCAGGTAGCCAGCACCTTGCGGGGGATCAGGTTCGTGTCAATGATGTCCTGCTCAAACTCGTTCTCAAAGCTGACAGTGCTGCCCTGGATCTTTGCCACACGGTTGTAGCAAACTGCTTTCCCGTTTTCCACCAGTGCCACTACGTCGCCCACGCTGAATGCGGAAGCATTCTTCAGGGTATAGATCTTGCTGGCGGAGGCAATGTCCTCGGAAGCAGCGGTTACCTGGCTCTTGCCCTTGGAAGCAGCCGTAACCACCACGCGGATGTTGTTGCCCCATTTGCCGGGGTTCAAAGCGGTAATCACGCAGGCGCCTACCGCGGCGAAAGCGGATTTTGCATCGGCGGGAGCCACACGCATGATGAAGCAGCGGGAACCGCCGTTGGCAAAGAACTGCTCTACTGCGTAAGGCAGGTAGCGGTTGGCACCATAGGCATTTTCGGAAAGATAGCCGCCGAATTTGCGTTTATACTCCGCAAAGCTGGTGATGAACTCGGGAGTTCCCACCACAGCGCCCTTTTCCGCCATGCCGATAAAGCCTGCGGTACTGGTGCTGACACCCTCCATTGCTCTCATGCCGGATTCAAATTCCTCCACATAAACGCCGGGAGATAAATAGTCTGCCATAATCATTTGGGTCCGGACCCACGTCCGGGCCGCTCCTCCTTTTGCTTTCATTTATTGGGTTTCATTGGTTACAAAGGCACTAATTGCCTACGGTCACTTTGGTCTGTCCCGGATTGATGATCTGAATCATGCCTCCGTAGGCACAGGTCAGCTTACAGGTGTTGTTCAAAGCCGGCATATTGCCGATCAACACCGTGGTGCTGCCGGGCACCCATGGCGCAGGGATCACCGGGACACAGGGCATTGGGGTAAGCACCCCGAGGGCTGCCGCGGTGGCCGATGCCACCGCCGGGTTTGCCATGGAGGAACACATGCCGAAGGGCATAATGTTGCTCATGGGTTTCATATCCATGATATTTGCCGCGGGAGGCCCTGACAGGACCTTGTTCTGCGGAGTAACCACCAGCGCCGACGGCGCCGCTCCAAAGCTGCACATCATCTGCGCGCCTGCGCATACTAAAAGACCCACATATCAGCCTCCTCATCATAGCCTTCCGCTTTTTGGATTTTTTCCCTCGCGCGGTAGGGAATCGGGATTCCGTAACAGCCATGCTCATCACAGGGCCCGCAGTACACCTGCAAAACCGGTTCTCCCTCTTTATGCCTGCGTCCGGGCGGATGATCCAAACGGTAGCTTCCGTCCGGATATCGCTCCTTTACCGCAAAAAGCTCTTTGGTTTTCCCTTTGCCCACAGAGATCCGGGCTCCGGAGAAATTCCGGACGGTATATCCCTGAAGCTTCAGCACCCCTGCACCGTTTTCACCGGTCAGGCTCTTCAGCGTCAGCTCCTCCTCTGCCGGGGAAACCGCCAGCAAACCGGGAGCCAGCGTTCCCGTCACCCAGTCGCAGTCGGCAAATCCCATCCGGTATTTCCGGTAAAGCCGTGCCACGGCAACCGGATCGGCGGGATTCAGCGTATCCGGTTTCACCTCAAACCGGATGGGCCAGTACCGGGCGCTTTCCACCGTCACGGTCAGCCTTTCTCCGGGAATGTCGGTAAACACGTAGTATCCCTCCGGCTTGGCTACCGGGCGGACCGGTACCCCGTTGATCCGGAACAGATGTCCTCCCCCGATGATGTTCGCGCCGCTGTAATCATCCTGTAAAAGCAATGCGAAGCGAACCGTCTTTTTTATCAAAGGCATCACCTTCTTTCCGGCCGCAAAACGCCGCAGCGCCCTGTTTCAGGCAGCCGCTTCACGGCCCTTATCTCCGTTCGGCCCTGCTTTCCCGCTGGCCTGTCTGCACCTCGATATCGGTAACCCGCACAAACGGCTCGCTCCGGCGGGACGACAGCAGCACCGGCGATACGGTAAAGTAAACTCCCACCTGATAGGGAATGTTCAAAGCCGACCAGATTTTTGTCTTATCCTCAAAGCTTAGATTCAAAAACGTGACGCTGGCGCTTTCTTCCGCGTCCTCCGCCGAAAGCGGGGCGCGGTTCACATCCACCACCGGATAATCGCTGAGAATCTGCATGGCCCGCCCCAGAATCCGCTGTTCCGCCTCCGCACCCGCGGCAATCTGCGCTTTGCTGTTCAGAAAGAGCATATAGTGCAGTGTCAGCGGCTTCGGCGGCAGTGTTTTGGCGTTCCCGCCCCGGATGGGCGCGGAACTCCGGTACTCGCTCATCTCCCGAAGGTCGTACAGGAATATTCCCAGCTGGAAATCCCCGTTTTTATCTGTGGGTGCGGCCAGACGGATGGATTCGGGAGACTGCATGGCCTCCGGACAAAGCTGCTCCCGAAGAAGTTTCAGCACACTTGCGCTTACATCGGCCACAATTGAAAAATCAGCCATTGACGTCCCCCCTTTACTTACGAATGGAATAATACAGAGGTTTCTCCTCTTCTCCCAGCGGATAGCAGTACCGGTAGGTCAGACCGTTGACGGTGTAGACGTTCCGGCTGATTCCGCTGGCGTAATTGATGCTTTGCAGCCGGATGAACAGCTTGTTCTGCTTCTCCATCTGAAACACCACATTGGAGAAGGCTGTGGGTGTATCCTGACGGATGTAGTCGATGGCCACGCAGTCCTCAATGGAGGGAGGACCTCCGTCCTGATATTCCGCCGCCGTTTCCGGTGCTTTCCGCTCTGTATCCCCAAAGACGGTAACGCAGCTGACCTTTACCTTGCTTTTGTCCAGTTCGTCCTCACTCTGCCAGACATCTTTGTCGATTTCAAAGTAAAGCTTCTGGTTTTTCTCTACAAATCCCGGCTGGGTACCGGCTGTGCCGGAGCTTCCTTCCGACGCAGCCGCATCCGAGGAATCGCCCTGCATCAAGCCGGAGGAATCCTCATAGGAGGAAGAGCTGTCGGTTCCGTCCGAATTCTGCGGGGTGCTTTGGGTTCCGGAATCGCTGGAATCACTGGATTCGCTTCCCGCACCGCCCACATACCATGCCATGGGCGAGATAAGCCCCGCATTGACGGAAAAGGAATTGCCTGTCCCAAACGCAAGCGCCGAAGCCGACTTGACGGAGGTGCCGAGAAGCTCCCCTGCCGCCTTCCACCCGGTTGTAACCACGGCTGTTGCGGTGTCCGGTTCCTTTGGAACCTCGCTGCCGATGGCGCCCTGCGGATCGGTCACTGCCGGATTGGGGTCAAATCCCGAATCTCCGGGAAGAAAATAATTTTCCCCGCTTCCGTTATTGGCGGAAGGCCTTTGCCAGGTGTCCACCTTGACGCGGCAGTCCACCGTAAGGATCACCCCGGCCTGTTCAAATACAAACACACTGTCCAGATCGGAATAGAAAAGCTTGGGCGTTTCCTGAAATGCCGTTTCCACATCTTCCAGTGTGGCGCCTACCAGAGAACGGTAGCTGATCTTCCCATCGTACATGGCCCCGGTATAAAGGGGCTTTCCCTGTGCGTTGTAGAGCGTTCCCGTGCCCTGCGGCTTGCCCTGAAAGAATTCGCCGGTATAGGCGGTAGTTCCGTCCGCATAATAGCTGGTTCCGGTACCGTGATACATTCCGTCGGCAAACTCGCCTTCATACAGCAGCTTCCCGGATTCGTCATAGGCCATTCCCTTGCCGCTGTATTTTCCCTCTTTGAATTCGCCGGTATAGATCAGCTTTCCGCCGTCTGCGTAAAGAGATCCCTGTCCGCTGTAGAGGTTTTCGGCAAAGCTTCCCTCATACTTTTTGCTGCCCGAAATATAGTAGCTGACACCCTTGCCGCTGTACTTGTTCTGATCGAAGCCGCCCTCATACACAATGCGGCCCTTCCGGTCTTTCAGGGCGCCGTTTCCGGTGCACGCACCGGCTTTAATGTCTCCCACGTAAACGGTGGTTCCGTCTGCCGCGCGGATATTGGCCACTCCCGTAAAGTCCTTGAGCTTCATATCGTCATAATTATAGGTAACATCGGTTTTTACCGCAGTCTGCGTAACGGGAGCGGTAACCAGCTTGGGCGCAAACATGGTAAAGTAAATGAACACGCCCGCGCACACCAGCAGTATCACCGTCAAAAACAGCTTCTTATAAACCCAGTGTCTGCCGATGCTGTAGTAGTCGTCCCGCGACTGGGGCTTCAGGGTGATGAGGCTCTTTACTTTTTTGGTCAGCGGCGCAATGAGTTTTCCCGTGATGACGTTGACGTTGAACATCCGCTGAATGCCGACAATCAGCATCCGGAAAGGACTGGTAACGGCGGTAATCACCCGTTTGAACGCCGAGAGCAAAAGTTTAAACAACCCGGTTCCCCCTTTCTGTTTCAAATCCGAATTTTATCTGTGGGTTCCTGTTACAGGTGCTTTTCGCAGCTGAAAATATAATAGCGTGAAACGTTGTCATACTGGTTTTCCCGCAGCACAACCGCAAACAGGTTTTTGGCGTCGTAATAGCGTTTTTCCCGATAAAGCTCCATGGCTTTGTCGAAGGTGCCCCTTGTCTCGTTGATGAGACGGATTTCTTCGGGGGTGCTGCTGTCATAGAAATCATACAGCCCGTAGCGGGGATCCTCACAGCCCTGGGGATAACCGATGAACCGGTGGAAATAGCTGGATTCCTCCACATCGCCATAGGCGGCCGATGTGACCACCAGACGGCTGGAAAGCTGGCGGAAAAACTCCGTCTGCCCGTTCAGATAATCAATCTCCCCTGAAAGAAGCGTGGGCACCAGCCGGTTTTCCTCTCCGCAGATTCCGTAATAAACCTTGGATTTATGTACGACGCAGAGCACATCCATCCGGCTTTGCAGCATCATGGATGCATTGGCGCTGTCGATTCCCGAGAGAATGGACAATGCCGCCGACACTGCGCTGTCTCCCCCGTCGGGGAAGAGAATTTTCAGGCTCATGAGGTTCACGCTGTCGGGAAGAAGCACCGCTCCCTGCTCCTCGCAGACGGAATTGACAATGCCGAAGAACCGGTTGATCAGTCCCTCGATCTGTTTGGAAGAGAGCCGCTCCGCAGGAAGCTTCAGATTCACGCAGAGAATATGGCTTTCCTGTTCCATGCTGGTTCCCAGCTGCAGCTCGCCCAGATTCTCCTTGCCCAGAAGCCGGAACAGTCTCCGGGGAATAAATCGGAAATAGACCTCGCTTGCCTGACGCAGATTATAGATCTGAACGTCAATATCACCGGCCATTTTATTGAAGACCCGGATGATATCGGAGAGCTCGTCGCTGGTATTGTTCTCCAGACGCACGGATCGGTTCCCCTGGGAAAACTCCTCAAGTCCTTCCTTGATCTGACCGATGGGGCGGAGAATCCGCATAAAGACCACGGTCAGCAGCACGCCGATGCCGATTAGGAAAATCAGCGATACCAGAAGATAGCTGAAGAGGTAGGCTTCCGTATACATGGCCATATTGCCCACCAGAATGCCGGTTTCCAGCAGATAAACCGTGTCACCGGTACCGCTGCCGATGGGAGTCACGCAGACCAGCCGCTCGCCGTCCTGATCCCGGATCACGCCCGACTGGGCAGTTCCGGTGAAAGCAGCCTGCTCGTAAAGCTCATCCGCCTTCCGGTTCAGCCCGATGGCAAAGGGGTAGCTACAGGGCACATCCCGGCCCACCACCAGATAAAGGTTCATGGGGAAGGGCTTTCCGGTGGAATCCTGCTCCCGGTCATAGTAGGCGGTCCGGGTGTAGATGGCCCGGGTTTTCATCTGACTTTCCAGATAGCTGTAGGCATCGCTGGTATAGTCGTAGGGAAATTCGATTTCCTCAAAGCTTTGGGTGCCGAAAAGCGCTGTCAGCATATTGCCTTCGTCCACCACCTGCTTTTGGAAGCTCTGCCGGATGGAGCGCTCATAGGACCGGTAGGAGAACACTCCGAAAAACACCAGTGCCAGAGCCACCAGCGGTATGGCGGTAAACGCCAGCTTGAGCAGGATGGTGCGGCCCCGGGAAACCATGTAAAGGAATCCCCGAATCAGCTGCATGGCCAGGAAAATCACTGCCCACCAGCACAGAGCCGCCAGCAGCCCGTTCAGCAGACGGCCGTTCACACCGGGATGGAGGGATTCCACCACGGTCACCTGACCGTTCTGGGACAGCAGCAGATCAAAGCTCCCGCTGTTGTCCTTGACGGCACCCACAAAGTTCTGGGCATCGGTCATGGACATGCGGAGCACCTGACCGGGGGCGTAGCTTCTGCTGTCGCCGGAGAAGGGCTCCGTTCCGCTTTTCAGCAGTGTGGTCGTTCCGGTGGCTACATCCACAGACAGCATATTGCCGCTGACCTGTTCCCCGATGCAGATGGTGTCGCTGTCCAATACGGACGCATAGATGGGATACATGAGTTCCGTCAGCTCCCGGGCGGGATAAAGCTCCCGCGGGGTTGCGTCCTCCTGTACCGCATAGAGCTTTCCGGACTGGGAAATGTAGGCCGCATCTGTTCCCAGGGGCATCGCCTGATAGATTCCCTCCTTGGAGTCCAGCGGATAATTCCGCGTGGACTTGGGGGTGAAAATTCCCTTGGAGAGCACATTTCCCAAATCGTAGGAGGACCGGATCAGGTTGGTTTCATCCGCGTTGGTGCCCATCAGGTTCACCGTACTGGAAACGGAAATCCACCGGTACCGGATTCCTTCTTTATTCTCAAGGCTGTGGTTTTGAACGTTGGTAAAAAGGGAGCGTCCCAGATTATAGACGCTTAGCTCCTGATAAAGCCGTTTTCCCGTCAGCTCATTGAGATAGTCCTTTAGTACATAGACATTTTTCTCGCTGTCGGCTGCCATTGCCGCAACGGAAACCACTTTTTCTCCCGTTTTCCCCGGAAAAACCACAGAATTCAGGATGGTCCCCGAGCGGTCAATCAGGTCAAGCCTGATGTCGTTGTCCTGATAGAGCGCCACCACAGCCTGTCCGTTTTCCAGATGCTGTATCTGGGCAATATTATCCAGCTCATCGTTGGGAAGGATAAAATTCTGGACTACCGACACGCATATTGCCAGCACCAGCGCGATTAAAAGAAGAGCCCTGCTGATTTTGGCCATCTTTTTTGATACCTCACAATCCTTTGGGCTATACGTCTTCGTCGCCCAGATAAACTTCGCCGATGGTACTCAGCCCGTTGTACGTGGTGTTTTCCTTTTTGGCGCTGTTGGCTGAAACCCGCGCGGCAATCTGATAGACGGCAAAAATGAGGGTGGCCGCCACGAGAATAACAATAAATATCATCATGGAATGCTCTCGAAGATAGGACCAAATGGCGGACAGCCGGTCCAAAATTCTCCAGAATCCCCGCCGGGGCTCCTGGGGATGATCCGGCAGATTCCTGACAAAGGAAAGGATTCCCCCGATGGACTGAAAGCTTCGGGCTTCGATCTTTTTGTAAAACACCTGCAGCTCGCTGGGATAACTGCTCACATCCGTCTCATAGCGAACCGCATATTCCCTGGTCAAAATGTCGAAAGCGCACTGCGCCGCCGCCATTGTGAATTTTTCCTCGCCCATCTGGGGCTTCCACTCCGCAAAATCCAGGAAATAGTTGAAATAGACTTCCCCTTCCGGTGTCAGGTTGATATTCCGTTCATTCAGCAAAAGCAGCCCTACCGAACCGGTGATCTGCGCCGCCGCACAGGAGACAAGAAAGTGCTCCGCGATGGTGCGGCGGTGGGGAAAATCGGTGCCGTAAATGGATTCCCGGGTATTGAGGCGGTTTTCCTCCCGATAGACAAACACCAGATTCAATGCCTCGCCCTGGGTAAAAGACCCTACGAAATCGCTGTTGGTGGCAAACAGCTCCGACGTGGCCATCAGCCCCGCCGTCTGCCGGCGTATCGAAGGAGAAACAATGGAAACCACCGTGTAAAACACACCGCTGGGCCGTTTTCGGTCGGCGCAGACCGTAATCGTATTCACTTCGTTGGAAAGCACCATACGTACGGATTCCAGTTCCATATTCAGAGCTTCAAGCAAATCAATTCCACCAATCCGGCAAAAGGCCTAATCTTTCTTTTTCTGGGTTACAATGGCAAAGACGTGGGTATAGACGGTAGGATCGCTGACCGCCTCCACCCGGATTTCATAGACTCCCTCTTTGGAAGGCGCGGTGTACAGACCGTTGTTGTCCACACTGCCTCCCTCCGGATCAACGACCCGGAAGTTGCATGCCTCGGTGGGCATATTGATAAACACCGGAGAGATATGCGCGGTGCTCTTGGGCTGGAGAACGATGGTGTCCGGATTGATCAGGATCATCTTTTCCCCTTCCCGGCGGGCCCCGATCTGCTTGTTGACCTCATCCAGACGGAATGCGTACCAGCGCACCCGCAGGCTTAACAGTCCGGTGGGCTCGTTCAGCTTCATTCCCACAATGAAGGTTCCCCGCTCGGGGAGCACCTTGACTGCGGTGGAAACCTGATAGACCCGTTCCTCCTGGGTGGTATTGCTCCCGGAGAAAATGTCCGCGTCTCCCAGAATAATTTCGCTGTCGCCCTCACGGGTGTCATCGGCGGTAATGTATTCCAGACCCACTTCCACATAGACCGGGCCCTTGCCCAGACCATGCATGATTTCGTCGGAATACATGGGCTGCCGCATATCATAGCCCAGACCCAGCGGGAAATCGAACACGCCGCAGGCCGTATTGTGGACGGCGGAGGTCTGCTCTACCGCCACATGGCGGGAAGCAGCCGCTGCATCGCCAGAAACTGCCGCCGCACGGAGTGCGATTTCCGGGTAATACGCCTCCAGCTGCGCAAGCTGCATCAGCTGCTGGGCATTGTACACATACTGGCCGAAGGGAGGCGGATCAATCCGGTCGATGATGACCGAGGAATTCTGACGGATCAGACGGATCCGGGCGATCCACAGCCGCTCGTCATAGCTTTCGGACAATACCTTGTCCATGGATTTCTGGTAGTACGAAGCAAGATAGTGACCGGAAAGGGTGTCATCCACCGGCTTCAGCTGAATCTCCAGATTCTGTTTCAGCTGAAACGCCTCGTCATTTTTCTTCACAGTCAATCCGGTAACGGTCACTGCCGGGCTTCCGCCTCCCCAGAGGTACTCCTCCGGATTGAGCCGGGTGCACATTGTTTTGGCTTCCCCGCAAGCAAGCTTGACGTTGTTCATGGAAATTTCGCTGGATGCCTGACCGTCCTCGTTCCGGAAGCCGGGGGTTTCCAGCTGGTAAATAAAGGAATATTCCCCTGCGCCCGGCTCCAGACGGCGGATTTCGGTCCAGACGGACACATCGCATCCCCGGGGAACAAATTTCGGAGTGTGCTGGATCAGCTCCACATCGTGATCGGAATAAATCACCGTGCGGCTCACAAATTCGTCCAGCGGGGACGGAATGGACGCCACCAGATTTTCATCCAGCAGGGTGAGCTTATACTGCTCGCGAACCTTGTTGTACTTGACGTTGGCGTCGTCCTCGCTCATGACCGAGTAAACCTCGTCTGCGGGCTGTTCCGCGTAGCTGATGCCCAAAAAGGCGCTGGAGGTGGTGAGCTGGGAAAACCCGTCGATGGTGGACAGCTTGATCACCTTGGTCTCCGGAACCACCATTTCCCGTCCGGAGGCGTCCCATGCACAGCCGGCCTGCACGATGATCGACGCGTCGTCCGCCATGATTACGCCAAGTCCCGCCACGATTCCGTTGGCCCCGGTCAGCCGGTTCATAAAGCGCCGTTTGTCATTGAAATACTTCTGTTCCGCCTCGAAATCCTTGGCGGTGAGAAGCTTGCCGAAATAATAGCTGTTCCGTTCAAATGGGTAATATTTGCGGTTAAGCATCGGTTCATCCTGCTTTCTCTATGGAATTTGCGCCGGCCCCGGACTGCTCCGGGGGCCGGCTTTTTTACCGGAAAATCAGCGTGTTTTTCTGTTCCCTTCCGGGAGCGCGTTCTGTTTCTTTTTCTTGAGCATGAAGTAAATGATTGCACCGATGGCGGCAAGCGCAGCCACGGATACCAGAACCACCGGAATCCATGGGAATTTCCCGCCATTGCCGGAAAGCTCTTCCGGAACGGTAATCACATACTTGCTGAAATGATCGGTGATGATGTACGCCATGCCGCCTTCCCGCCGTGTGGGATAAGCCGCCATGGAAGAACCGTCATCGCTGATGCTGGCAATGACCACAATGCCGTTCTGATACTGGGAAGGAATGGCCAGCCCCACTTCCACTTTGCCGTCAGGCTGGATTTCCTCGCCGTTTTGCTCCAGCGTCACATCATACGCCCGGATGATGTCGTACCCCAGCTCCTTGCCGACCAGCTCCTTGTCGCTTCCCGACGGAGATACCTCCCGGATGTTCAGGCTGGCGCTCTTGGGAACGACTCCGTTGTTGGCAGTCAGTACGGCGCTGTGCTCCAAATTGCTGATGACAACGTCCGTAAAGGTGGTGCCGGCCTTGTCGCTGGCGGAAGTACGCCGGCTCAGGCGGTCGGCGGAGGTTACCTTCGGCACGTCGTCGTTGGTTTCCTCCGGCACGGGAGCCGCAGGCTCCTTCACCGTGTAGGTTGCGGTATTGACCACGCTGGGATGCAGGCTCTTATGAATGGCGATGGCTTTGATGGTAACAGGCCGCGTGATCTGGATGGGGTCGGTATAGAGGCTCAGGCTCTCCAGATTGTCCGCGGAGGGGTCCGTCCCGTCGGTGGAATAGTAGATGTTGGCCCCGGATGTTCCGTCCGTCAGCGTAACCTTGGTGCCGAGATCAATCTCGCCGCCGGGGGTGCTGAACGCGGGGGCCTGTGTCTGGCCCACCCGGGTATAGATGTATTCCACGATTTTGCTGGGCTTGCGGTTGTCTGACACCGCGATGGCCTTGAGCACCATGGACTGGCTTGCATCAATGGGAGCGGTATAGAGTGCGCTGGAGGTGGTGGGAGTACTGCCGTCGGTGGTGTAGTAGATGGAACCTTCCTTGACCACCAGAGACACTTTCGCACCGTCCATTACATACGCTCCGCTGGGAATGGAGGCGGTAGGTGCGGGCGCCTGTTCCATAAAGGTGTAGGTAAACACCTGAACCGCGCCGCCGTCCGCGCCGTCCACCAGTGCGGTGGCCTTGATGCTGACGGTCTGCCCGGGGCTTCCCTGAATGGTAACGCTGTTGCCCGACTTGGTGTCGCCGGAAGCCGCCCACTTGTAATGGGTAACGGTATCCCCGGCGTTGTAATCGTAATCGCTCTTTCCCGCATACTCATTTTTCATTGTCGGGGATGAGCCGTTGACTGTGTAATAAATTTTGGCTCCGGTCAGACCGGAAACCAGATTGATCTGCGTGCCCTCGCTGATCACTGCGCCGGTTGCCGGACTTGCCTTGAGGTATTCCTCTTTTTCACAGACTGTGTAAGAGAAGGACACCGTATCGCTTGGGGTATGGGAGGAATCCACAGCGTAGGCCCGGATGACCACAGTCTCTCCGTAGTCCGCGTTGATGGCGATGCTGTTGCCGTACTGGACGCCTTCCCCTTTCTTTTTCGTCGTATCCGAGGATGAGGAAGAAGAAGCGGACGTATCGGCTTTCGGATCGCTTCCGTCTGTGGTATAGGCAATGGTGGCGCCGTCCTCGCTGAAGATCCTTACACGCATTCCGTTATAGACCACGCTGCCGGTGGGCAGGGATGCCTGCGGAACATGGAGCGTTCCCGCCACCTTGTAATGATAGGTCGAAACGATGCTTTCCACGCCCTGACGAACGGCAACCGCCCGAATCCATGTTTCCCGGCTGATTTCAATGGGACTGCTGAAGCTTGCGTCCTTGTTTGCCAAGGGGAGATCATCGTCCGCAGGCGCCTTGGTATAAGTCTTATAGAAAATCTGTGCTCCCTCGGTACTGCATTTCAGAGTTACCTTGGTGCCCTTCACTACGGACGACCCGTCTGTAGGATTGGCATAGACTGCCTGCACCGGGGCAGGCGGCTGATAGGAGTAGGTCTTGACATCGCTGGGACGGTATTTCCCGTCTGCCGTGACCGCCACCGCCCGGATGGTAAAGAAGCTGGTGACACTGGCCGGCATCACGATGCTGCCGTCCGCTCCGCACTTGCGGGTGGAGGGCTCATAAACCGTACCGCCCGATGAATTGACGTAATAACCCCGCCCGATGGAATCGGTTCCCTTTTTGGCTGCGCGGTCATACTCGGCTTTCCATGCCTGATACTTGGCATCAATATCCGCTGTCACTGACGGCAGCGTATTATCCAGCGTATAGTAAATGATGGCTCCGCTGGTTCCGCTGAACAGATTTACCGTACTCTTCGGCTCAATGGTCGTGATCTTATCGGCAGAAGTGGCGGGTGTTGCCGTAGGTGCAGCGGTTTTCGCCAGAGTATAGGTGAAATTCTGCGCCTTGCTGGGCGAAAACTTGTTGGGGCTGGACATATCCTTTGCCAAAGCAAACACGGTAAAGAGCGGATCTTTTTCCGTCGCTTCCATGGTCAGAGGCTTCTGCCGGTCATAAATTTTCGTATTCGGCTCATAGATTTTGTTGCCGCTCTCGCTCTTGTACCAGCGCTGGCCCGGATTGGGGTCCGCCGCTCCGTCGGTTCCCTTTTGGGTGGAAACCGCATAGGCGGCATCCCATTCGTCTCTTTCCTGAAAGCTGGGGACGTCTCCGTTGGTGGTGTAGTAAATCTGGGTATTTAAAGTGGAAGAAAACAGCTGGATGGTTTGCCCCTTGGCAAGCTCGGTGGGATTTTCCAGAACAGTGGCAGGACTTGCCGTAGGCGTGTTGGCCTGATCCAGCGCCGCCACCTGATAGACAAAGGGGTCTGCCCGGGTTGGCTCCAGGCTGTCATCGGCGGAAACAGCGATCGCATTGATGGAAAGGAGCATATCTTCCTCCATCACCACAATGGGAGAAGACGCCTCAAACAGCTTGGTGCTGCTGTTGCCGGGCACCCATTTTCCTTCCTCGTTCAGGGAAACCACCGGCAGTGTGCCGTCGATGGTATAATACACCAGAGTGTCGCCGGCGCCGATCAGGCTGATTTTTTCGCCCACACGGATGCTCTTGGGAGAGTCAATTGTTCCGCTGGGATTGGCCCGCGGCGCGGTGACACTGCCCCGCAGGGAATAGTTGAAAACGGTTTCCGGACTGTTGTTGAGATTTTCCTTGGTGGAGTATGCTTTGGCGCGGACTTTGAACTCCTTGCTGCTGGTGGTTTTCTCGCTGAGAGTAATCACATCGGGATTGATGACGCGTTTATACCGGTGCTGAACCGTTCCCGACCCGTCGCTCTGATACACCGTACAGACCTGATAAATTGCGTATTGATACGCCTGCGCCGTATCCAGACTTCCGGTATCATTATTCAGAAGGTAGCGTATTTCCGGAAGATTGGGAATATCAGTACTCTCCGTTTCAATAATCAGGTAAGAAATGCCTTTGATCGGCTGGGGGGAACCGTCAATGTAGGTATAGTCGTCATAGGCCGTGTAATCCGCTGCCGCCGCATCATAGGGAGCTCCGTATTTCAAAACGGAATAGCTTGCGGAAAGCTGGGAAACAGCGGTGGGCCCTAAGGTAAGATAGAGCTTTTCGTCCGGACGCACCGCAGTGTTGCTGGCAATGCTTGCGGCAGGGGCGCCCAGCAGTTCCCGCCGGGAGACCGTGACGTCCAGCATCTCGGACTGCATCCCGCGGGCGGTGTCAAACACGATGGCCTTGATGTTGATCTGGGACTTTGTACCGAAATTGAACTTGGGTGGATTTTCCGGGTCATACAGCTGTCCCACAGCAGTGGCCATATCCGGGGTAGGAGCGTTGGACGCGGCACTGGTGTAGTAAAGCTTTACTCCCGAATTGCTCAGAAGGGGATGCTGGAAGTGGAATATGGTTCCTTCGGAATAGGTAGCGGTGGAATAGAAGTCCTCCTTATTCGCTCCGATCTTGAGTTCGGGGCGGATCGGCTTTTGCAGGTTTACATTGCTGACGAAGGTAACCACGTCCACCGTACTGGGCATATTGTTGGAGCCCGCGGCGGGATATGCCCGGGCAAGAACGGTAAGAGTGGTCGTGCCGTCATTCGGGAAGGGCACAGCTGTTCCTTCCGTATACTGGGTGGATTCCTTGGTGGGATAGTCCGCCTCGGTGATCTGATCCTTGGTTTTTCCCTTTACCATATTATAGAAAACCGTCGTGCCGGCGGGAATGTCAATGGTAAAGCTGTCATCGGTGAGTACGCCGTCCTCCCGGGGACGAATGGTGGGCGAAGCGGTCACTGCGCCAATGGTGGTGCTGGCATTGCTGTCGGCATAATAATAAGAAGCATTCCGCCCTGTAAAGCGAAGCGTTTTCGGCCATACCCGAACCTTGATTTCTCCGGATGCCAGCGCCGGGAACTCAACAGAAGCCTGACGCGCTGTTTCCTGTGGGTTTTTCCAGAAAACATCCTGATTGGCGGTACAGTAACCCTCCAGAATTTTCCGAACGCTCTGCTTTCCGGCATCGTAAACCTGGCCCCGCAGGGCAAGAGATTTCTGGGCATATCCGCCGTCTGCCGGATATGCCGTCAAAGGAGTACCGGTAATGGCCGTTTCCGATTTCGTCAGCTGGAAGCCCACCAGACGGCTTTCGGAAAGTTGGGAATTCCCCACGGTCTTGACCCACAGAACCGATTGTCCTCCGGCAATGGCGGTCAGCTGATCTTTGGAAAGCACAATTCCGGCACCGGCATAAATGCCGTTCACCTGATCCGCGGAAGGCGCAGTAGTGCTTCCTTCCCCGCTTTTCAGAAGGTAACGGCAGCCTGCGGAAGAAGTTCCGTCGAGAATGAGTGTGGTGCTGGGATCCTGTACGCTGTTGGTTCCCACGGAGGAACCGGAGGATGTTCCGGCCGAGGCGGGAATATCCGACTTCAGAATCGTTTTGGCAGTAGGATCCGGCGTTACAGTGGGGGCGGTTACAGTAACCGTCACCTTACCGGACAATTCCGCCGATTTTGATGTTGTTACCGCATTTGGGGCTTCCCCTGTGGTTTCTTGCCAGCTGTAGGTTCTGGTCACAGTGATAACGGTGGACCCTGCATTCAGTGCCGACATCACATTGCCGCTCATGGTTCCCACTGTGGTAGTGCCTGACGCATATGTGGTTTCCACCGTGGCGGTGTCCGGCACGGTGCTCGGTTTTGTGGCTGTGGCATTCACCGTCAGCGTCTTTCCCGAGGTAACCGAGGCGACAGCGGTGGCTGCCGGATTTGCCAGAGCAATATTCACGGAAACATCGGCGGGTTCGGCCTCGCCTGCTGTTACCGCTGTGGTTTTTCCGGTGGAAAGGATTGTGCTTCCGTCTGTATCCACCAGAGAAAGCATTACCGTAAGATTACCGATTGCCTGGGCTTTGTCCACGGTGAGCACACCGGTGGTTTTATTCATTTCCGTCGTACCGGTGCCGCCCTTTACCGACCACTGGAGCGTTTTGTTTTTCACCCCGGAAGAGAGTACGGCTGTTGCGCCGAAGGCCAGCTTTCCTCCCTGCTGCACCGTTGCGGTGGCGGGATCGTCTATGATCAGCTTTCCTTTTACCGCCGTGATTTCCAGCGGCTCGGAGGGGATTTCTCCACAGGTCGCAGTGATCAGAATTGTACCGGAATAATCGCTTTTTATGGTGAAGCGTCCCGGCTTTCCCGAAACCCAATCCACCACAGAGGCCGCCGACGCATTGCCGTCGGTTGCTCTCCATGTCACAGCGGGAAGGTTCGAAGCAGTCAGATTGACCCCGCTGACTTTTGCGTTCAGCTGATAGGTTCCGCCGCTGTAGTAGGTATGATCCGTTGCCGAAGCACTGAACACTTCTGCGATTTCTACTTTGTTTACCGCGGAGGCGCTTGCACCCGTCACTGTATGCAGCCCGGAGGGAGTGGCCTGCCGCCCCATTACTGTGGCGGACAGATCATAGTACCATGCAGGCTCGTAGGAGTCTTTTTCCCCTTTCTGGGTGGGTGAAATCGCCAAAACAGCGTCCGCCGCTCCGCTTTCCGTATTCGGGGTAAGGGTTACCGCAGTGGGCTGGGTAAGAAGCCATTTCAGGGTGGCGGCACCGCCCTGAGTATTGGACCACTCGGCGGCGGAAACCAAACCGGAGGGAGAAACACCGGCATTGCCGGTTGCGCCGCTGCTGTTCTGAGCTCCGGAATTAAACATATTTACTCTGTTGGCATAGCAGTTGCTGGCGGAAATATTTCCGCCCCAGACAGCCGCTATGGTCCCGATGGAGCCATAGCCCTGGCCGCTTTCAAATCCGGTGCTGGTCACCGTATTCTCGTTGACATCCTTTACGTACAGATAGGAAAAATCCACAAAGTCATTCCGCAGCGTCACCGTATTGGCGGACTGGCAGAAAATGCCGCCCACCTGTCCCGCCTGATTGTCGGAAAGGCCCGGATTGTGGTGATAGGCATAAAGATCCCCGTAATAGACCTTGCAGCTGCTGATGGTGGCTCCGTCTACCCACGCGGCAATGCCTGCCACCCGCATTTTCGCCGTATCGGGATTTTTGGCGTTCCGGTAGCCGCGGACTCCGATTTCCACATAGCACTGGTCGATGGTTCCGTTTCCAAACGCACCCACCAGCCCGCCGATATTGGCGTCGTTGGGCACCTGCGGCCCCACGAATGCATGAAAAATGCCGTTGGAGCTGGCCGTCAGCACTGCGCACTGACGGATGGTGGTATTTGACGCCATTCCCGCCAGAACCCCGGCATGAAAGCCCGGATTATCCGATACCAGGTCATGATTTGTTGAGCTGTAGAGATCTCCCTCCAGCGAAATGGCCACATTTTGAATTGTGGCTCCGCCCAGAAGGTTAAAAAGGCCGATGTTCGTTTTCGTATTGTTTCCATTTCCGGACAGAAAAGAGGACCCGGCGGCAATGGTAATGGTATTGCCGTTGCCGTTAAAGGTTCCGCTGAAGCCGGCCTTGGTGGCAATATTTCCGGACAGGGTAAAACTGCCGGTCAGCTCTACATTTCCTGTACTGCTGGTGCTTTGGGCAAAACTGTTCCACTGCTCGGCGGTCGAAATTTTGATCACATCATCCGCCTGCGCAATAAATCCTCCGATCGCGGCAAATTCCGGGATACCCGTTATCACCATCACAGCCGCAATCAATATTCCTGCGATTCGCTGCCAGCGCTTATTTCCCTTCATATTATCAGGATCTCCTTTCAGTCGGATACATCAAGTCCAGCCGGGGCGGGAATGATTTTCCTTCCTTTTGATATTCCATACGAGCCGCCTCTACGACCCGGCCCATTGTAATCGTTTTATCCTGCGATGCCGCCAGATACGCGGCGTTGACCGCACTGCTGCGGATTCCGGCGCCGGAAAGCTCCAGCTGCTCCGCCAGAAGACGAAAGTCCAGCTCCTGCTGGGGCGCCTGGGACGGAAAAATTCCCTTCCAGAGCATCTCCCGCAAATCCGCATCCGGCAGAGGAAAATGAATCATAAAGCCGATTCTGCGGCGAAAAGCATCATCGAAATTCTGCAGCAGATTGGTTGCCAGAAGGATGATGCCGTCATACTGTTCCGTGCGCTGGAGCAGATAGGCAATTTCCGCATTTACATACTTATCCTGCGCTTCTCCTCCGTCGCTCCGTCGGGAAAAAAGCGCGTCGGCCTCATCAAAGAAAAGGATGCAGCGACATTTCTTTGCCTGATCGAAAATTTTTCCGATGTTTTTCTGGGTCTCTCCGATGTATTTGCTGATGAGGCGGGAAAGATCCACCCGGCAGAGTTCCAGTCCCAGCTCGTTGGCAATCACTGTGGCAGCCAACGTTTTTCCGGTCCCCGAAGCTCCGTAAAACAGGGCGGTGATCCCGCGCCCGTAAGGAATTTTCTGATCGAAGCCCCACTGCGTATACACCGTCTCCCGGGCACGGGCAAAGGCGCAGATGTCGCACAGCTGCCGCTTCTGGGGGGCAGGAAGAACCAGATCCTCCATCCGCTTTCCGCTGGAAAGGCGCTGGACGCTGCCCTCCGGAAATACCGATTCGCTCTCCCGGAGAAGCTCCGCCGCCCCGATGCTGCGGCCGCAGAGCCTCTCTCCCTGAAAACGGACAGCAGCTTCCTTCAGACGTCCCATATTGGGCTGGTAAAGCTCCCCCGCCGCTTCCAGTTCTTCGGGGGCACCGCCTTGGAAGAGCTCCCGCATTGCCTCCGTCCGCTGCTCTTTGCGCAGGGGAACCGTTTCCCGGATGAGCACCGAGGCAAACGCCGAACCATCAAATTTCAAAGCATCCGTCACCCAAAACAGCAGAGGGAAACGGGCGGAAAGTCCGGAAAGCGGCGGCTGCGTTTCATCCCCGCTCACACAGACAAAGCAATTGTAAATTCTTGCGGCGATCCACACGCCGTCCCAGTCGGAAACCGTTTCGGAATCCGGCAGCAGCACCGCGGCACCCTGCCGTTCAGCCAGCCGGGAGATCAGGCAATGTCTTCCGCTCCCCTTTTCTCCCCGAAGGACCACCGCCGCGGGAAACGCTTCCGGAAACCCGGCAATGCTTTGGAGAAACTGCTCCAGCTCCGCCGAGACCGAATGGGAATGATACTGCTTTTCCGGCTGGGGAAATTCGATCCGCACACCCTCAGGCAGCCGGGGGCGCCGTTCCAGAAGAAAATCCACCGCCAGAGAATCCAGACAGCCGCTGCCCTCTCCGGGACGGAACAACAGGGAAACCTCGGCAGAACGGGGATGGCCCAGCCGGCCGAGCAGCCCGGGCAATTCCTCAATCCGGGGCAGCGCCGTACCGCTTTCCAGGCGGCTGATACAGAGATCCAGAAGCAGACTTTCTCCCCGTGTCAGGCCGAAGGCCTCCCGAAGATGGGCGGCCGGAAGGAATTCCTCCGAACGGCTTTCCCGCTCTTCCAGCTCATCCTGCAGGGCATTCAGGCGAAAAAGCTCCTCGCCGTCCTCCGCCAGCCTGCCGATCTCCCGGAGAAAATCCGCATATTCACTTGTTGCGGCCTGCAGCGCCATTCTTCTGATCCCCCGTTCCGGACTGATCGGTATCTGCCGGGGCGTTGACCGCCTCTACGGTGCGGCGCGCCCGTTCTTTTCGATAATATTCAAACATTTTGGCCTTTTGCAGGTCAAACGCCATATTCACCTTTCGGAAAAACAGCAGGCTCTGCGCCTGCTTTCGGGTAAGAATGGCATTGACCTCGTTTTGCTCCCGCCAGAGCCGGTTTTCCTCCGCACGAAGAGCGGCCGCCTTTCCGGCGTCCTTCTTCAGCGCTTCCCGGATTTCCAGCTCCAGCCTTTTCTTTTCCCGGCGGAGCTCCTCCCGACGGCTTCGCTCCTCCCGGCGGTTCAAAAAGGGCATTGTCTTGCGGAGGGCCTCCATATCCGCCCGCCCGGTATAGGGAGCGACGGACTCCTCCGTCCACGGCTTGTTTTCCATTTTATAGAGAAGCGTGGCACTTTGTTTTCTTCTTCGGGAGGCAAAGGCCACATTCTGGTTCTGCCCCTTCAGCTCCCGCATCCGGTCGGCTTCCACCATGGTGCGCTGATGAGAAGAGGATGCCGTATCGTAAATAGAGGTCTTTATGTTGGAAAAAAGGAAGCTCTGCCCCTTCTTGGGGTCGTAGCCCAGCTGGATCGTTCCGTACAGGGTGTCCATTTTCCAAAGGCGGTCACATCCGAAAAAGTTTGCCGCCTTTCGGTCCTCATAATATCCCTCAATGGCGTGATGCTCCGTAAACCGGTTTTGCGTGATGTGCGCAGGGACCGTGAGACGGGCGCGGGTTTCCTGCCGGATTTTTTCCTTTTCCAGCCGCTGAACGGCGTTTCCCATGCAGGCCCCCCCTTTTCGGCCGAACAGCTCCTGCCGCGAAGCCTGATTCGGTTACTTATCATATTAAGTATTCCATATTTTGGGTTGACATGTAACTATCCAAAAGTATAGTTTCTACAAAATTCTCCATTTTTTTGCCGCGCTGACCACTTCCATACGGCTGGAAGCCCCCAGTTTTTCAAAAAGGTTCCGAAGATGAAACTTCACTGTGGGGAGCTTGATTTCCATCTCTTCGGCAATCTGCTTATTGCTCTTGCCCTCGTCCAGCATATGCAGAATCTGCGTCTCGGCCCGGGTGAGCTCCGGCGCACCGGCATTTTCCTGCTTCATGGGGGCATACAGTGCCGGGTTCAGCAGGGAAAAATCCTTGGCGGCTTCTGTTACTGTCCGCAGAAAGCGGGTCATGGGCTCCGGAAGATCGCAGCTTTTCCCATAGGCCGCCAGAAGCTGAAACATCTGCCGGCCCTTGTCCGCGAATATGCGGATATAGCCGTAAGGATAGGCGATCTCCAGTGCCTCCTGAATTTTTGAGAAAGCATGTTCCCGGCTGCCCATCAGTTCACAGGCAATGGCGCCGTCCAGCAGATAATC
>DBGCDL010000045.1:0-58307 GCA_048358235.1 Oscillospiraceae bacterium | reverse complement strand
CCGAGGGGTGGGCGCTTTCCCGGGCCAGACGGGCTGCCTCCTCAAAGGTTTCCCGGCTGACAATGGGCGGATGGGTGTTTTCCGCATAAAAGCGTTCCCCTTCCGGCACTGTGCGGACGGCCTTTGACTTATAGCTGATTTTTCGGCGGAATCCCTGTACCATCCGGCCGGTATACGCCTCCCGGCCCAAAATTTCCCGGATCGTATAATCCTTCCAGAGATGCCGGGAAGGCGATTCCGGCAGCGGTTTGCACGGCTGCCCTCCGGCCATTTTGTAGTCCGTAGGATTGGGCACATTCTCCCGGTTCAGCTGTTTGGCAATTGCCACGCAGCCCCTCCCCTGCAAACGCAGGGCAAAAATCCGGCGCACCACTTCTGCCGCTTCCTCATCGACGATGAGCCGGCTGTGATCGGACGGGTCCTTCCGGTAGCCGTATGGGGCGAAGGAGCCGATAAACGCGCCCTTCCGTCGTTTATCGTCCAGCACGGCCCGGACGTTTTCGGAAAGATCCTCCAGATACCACTCATTGATGAGGCCGTTGATCTGGCGGGCCTTTTTCCCTCCCCGGAGAGCCGTATCCACATGATCCACCGCCGTCACGAACCGGATTCCCCATTCGGGGAACCTGCCGTGAATGTATTTTTCCACCATCTCCATGTCCCGGGTAAACCGGGACTGGCTTTTGCAAAGAACAATATCGAAGCGTCCGGCCTCGGCATCTGCCAGCAGACGGTTAAAATCCGGACGGCAGGCATCCATCCCGGAGTAGTCCTCATCGCAGTAAATGCCGGCCACCTCCCACCCCTGACGGAATGCGTAGTCCGTGAGAAGGGAGCGCTGGTTGCGAATGCTTTCGCTTTCCTCCCATCCTTCTTTTTCCTCATCCTCTTCCGACAGGCGGCAGTAAATGGCAGCTCTGTTCATCGGGAGGTCGCTCCTTTGTCTGTTTTTTCGCAGACAGGAGACGAGGGCGGTTCCGGCAGCGGAAAATATTCCTTTTCCCCGCTGCTCTCGGTCAGGCAAAAAAGCTCCGCCATCCTTCTTTGGAAGGCGTGCTTTCGCTCTTCCTCCGGATTTTCAAAAAATTCCTGCAGCATTCCGCTCTCCTCCGTCTCCATTGCGTTTCACTTCCATATTTATGGGAGTTTTTTTCACCGCATGACAGAAAAAGAAGGGGAAACCGCCGGAAATCCATCGGAAAAAATCAAAATTTCCCTACAGATGCATTTTACCACAAAGGCGCATATCCGTAAATAGCTACTTCCCACAAAAAAACAGATTCAAACCGGAAACAAAAAAGGTGCGGACAGATTCTGTCCGCACCTTTGCTGGAAAGCAGCAGCCGGATTTCCGGGAACAATGCCGCCTTCTTCTGATTATTTGAGCAGCTCGAGGCATTCCTTCACTCCGCCCCGGACAATCTCGGCGGAGCAGCCCAGCATCAGGTTGACCGCCATTCCGAAGTCTTCGACAGCGAATCCCCGCTCGTCCGTTTCCCCCATTTTTTCCCGGAGGGAGCGTCCGTCCTCCAGATACCCGATGATCCGTTTTCCACGGGCATAGGCATATCCCACCTCAAAGGCGGTCCCGGAATCCGGCTCGCTGCCCCGGAAGCTGTTGAGGTTGGCCAGCAGAATGTCGCATTTTTCGATCAGGCCCAGATTGCCCCGGAAAATGGACTCCGCATCGTCCCCTTTGCTGTCCAGAGGATACAGCCCTTCAAAGCCGTAAGCCTCACACAGCCTCTTCATATCCATGCCATACTCCGCCGCGTCGGGGCGGAACACGTCAAACCCTGCCAGATAAATTTTTCTCATGACTGTTTTCCGTTCCTTTTTTCTTTGGCCGGCCCCAGGGGCTGCCTATTCAAGCACCACATATTCTTCCCGTTCCGCTCCCACCGACACATACCGGATTTTGCAGCCCACCGCTTTTTCCAGGTAAGCTACATAGTCCATAGCCGCTTTGGGCAGATCCTCCGGCTTTCTGCATTTGCTGATGTCGCAGTTCCAGCCCGGCAGGTATTCCACCACCGGCTTTGCGGCATCCAGCCGTGCTCCGGTAGGAAAGTCCGCTGTCTTTTCCCCATGAATGTCATAGGCGGTGCAGACCGGAATCCGTTCCAGATAGGACAGCACGTCCAGCTTGGTCAGAGCCAGCTCGTCGGCGCCCTGCATCCGGACGCCATAACGGGAAGCGGGCACGTCGAAGGGGCCCACCCGTCTCGGGCGGCCGGTGGCAGCCCCATATTCGCCGCCGGATTCCCGCAGACGCTCCGCTTCTTCCCCGAACATCTCGCAGGTGAAGGGGCCTTCGCCCACACAGGTGGAATATGCCTTCATGATACCGATGGAGTTGGTCAGCTTGTGGTTGGGAATTCCCGCGCCGATGGGGGCATACGCACCGATGGTGGAAGAGGAAGAGGTATAGGGATAGATTCCGAAATCAATGTCCCGCAGGGCGCCCAGCTGTGCCTCAAACAAAACCTTCTTCCCGGATTTTTCCGCCTGATCAAGATAGCTTCCGGTGTCGCAGATAAACGGCTTCAGCGGATCGCCGAACCGGGAAAGCCAGCCGCAGATTTCCTCTTCCGTTGCTTCCGGAGCGCTGTACACCCTGGTCAGCGTCAGATTTTTCCACTCGAGAATGCCGGCAAGATGCTTCTTGAGCGCCTCGGGATAGAGGAGGTCGCCCATCCGGATTGCCTTCTTCATATACTTGTCGCTGTAAACGGGAGCGATTCCGCGGCGGGTGGAGCCGAATTTCGCGTCCCCCAGCCGATCCTCCTCCAGACAGTCCAGCTGCTTATGGTAGGGCATACAGATGACAGCTTTGTCGCTGATTTTCAGATTGTCCGGCGTAATCCGGATGCCCGCATCCGTCAGCCGCTTCATCTCGCCGTTCAAATGTTCCAGGTCAATCACCATGCCGTTGCCCATGATGTTCACCACATCCTCCCGCAGAATGCCGGAAGGAAGCAGATTCAGGATAAACTTCCCCTTTTCGTTGATGACCGTGTGACCGGCGTTGTTTCCGCCCTGATAACGGACGACAATATCGTAATCCTCCGAAAGAAGATCCACCATGCGTCCTTTTCCCTCATCGCCCCAGTTGATGCCGGTAATCGCAGTTAACATTCTATTCCATTCCTTTCAATCCCTTTGGATTTGACACAAGCTTCAAAAAAAGAAAAAAAGATCTTCATAAAGGCAGAAACCACGCCTTTACGAACACCTTTGTCCTCTGTCCATTATAGGAGATTGTTCTCCGGTTGTCAATGAATTATACCCCCGGACGGCATGTATTTTTTACGGTTGCGGCATACGGGCGCCTTCCTCCATAAGTACGGTATAAACCTGCACACATTTGCACTTGATCGCTGTTGCGTTATCAACAATCGCTTGATTTAAGGGTGTAAAAAACACCTGTAAGTCCTCCAGACAGTCCTTATCAGAACATTGCGCCAGTGTAAAACAAAGGCTTTTTTACACCGTTTCAAAATTTACCTGTTGACAAAATGCAAAGAAGGGCATATACTTTAGTAAATAAACGCTTTAAATCACGAAACGAGGAAAATTTTATGAAGTGCACTGTCTTTACGGCAAACGGTTATCCGGGCTTGTACTATCGCGGTACAGGTCTTGCTTTGTTGTCGTAAGACGCTGGTTTCAGGTTTGCGGGCAAAACAGCTCAAACCGGCCGCCTTTGATAACAAAGGCGGCCGGTTTTTTTCACATTAAAAAAAGGAGAAATTGAAATGATTGTTATTCTTAAAAAAAATGCCGAACAGGAAAAAGTGAAAAGCCTGATCTCCTCCATTGAGGCTCTGGGTCTGCGCACCAATTACAGTCAGGGCGAACACACCACGCTGGTGGGACTCATCGGCGACACCTCCCGGATCGACATTGACGCCATGCGTGCCAACGAAATTGTGGAGGACATCCGCCGGATTTCGGAGCCTTACAAGGCGGCAAACCGCCGGTTTCACCCGGACGATACCATTGTAGATGTCAGCGGCGTTCCGGTGGGAGAAGGCTTTTTCACGGTCATTGCAGGCCCCTGTTCCATTGAGAGTGAGGAGCAGCTTTGCGGCATTGCCGCCGAAGTGAAAAAAAGCGGGGCTGCACTCCTGCGGGGCGGTGCGTTCAAGCCCCGAACCTCCCCCTACTCCTTTCAGGGGCTGGAAAACGAGGGCCTGCGGCTTTTGCTGGAAGCCAAGAAGCTGACCGGGCTGCCCATCGTTACCGAGATCATGAGTGAAACCCAGATCGACGATTTTGCCGACGTGGACCTGATTCAGGTGGGCGCCCGGAATATGCAGAATTTCCGTCTGCTCAAGGCGCTGGGACACTGCCGGAAGCCCATCCTCTTAAAGCGGGGGCTTTCCAACACCATTGAGGAATTTCTCATGAGCGCCGAATACATTATGTCCGGCGGAAACAGCAACGTCATTCTCTGCGAGCGGGGAATCCGCACCTTTGAAACCATGGTGCGGAACACGCTGGACATCTCCGCCGTTCCTCTGCTCAAGCATCAGTCCCACCTCCCCGTCATCATTGATCCCAGCCACGCCGCCGGCATCGCATGGATGGTGGAACCCCTCTCCAAGGCTGCCATTGCCGCAGGAGCCGACGGCCTCATGATCGAGGTTCACAACAATCCCAAGGCCGCCCTCTGTGACGGCGCCCAGTCTCTTACCCCCGGGCAGTTCGACAGCGTAATGGGTCAGATCGCCGCCCGCACCGCCTTTGAAGGGAAGAAGCTGGAAGGATGCCGGGCAGAGGGGTGACCCGCTGCTTCAGGCATTCCCTGCCAGCATGGCGAACTGGCTCTCGTACAGCTCCCTGTAAAGCCCTCCCCGGGCCATCAGCTCCTCATGGCTGCCGGTCTCCCGGATCTCGCCGTCCTTCAGAAGGATGATCCGGTCGGCGTTGAGAACGGTGGAGAGCCGGTGGGCAATGATAATGCTGGTTTTCCTCTCGGTGACCCGGTCGGTTACCACTTTGATCTTCGCCTCCGCCAGAGTATCAACGGATGAGGTGGCCTCATCCAGAATGAAAATGGGCGGGTCGCACAAAAAGGTGCGGGCGATGTTCAGCATCTGCTTCTGCCCCTGGGAAAGGCCGCCGGAATCGCTTTTGAGCAGCGTATCGTATCCGCCCGGCAGGCTCTCGATAAAATCGTCCACCTCAATCTGCCGGCAGAGACGGCGCACCGTTTCCGGGTCCCGGCGCTCCGGCGGGGCCGCATAACAGAGATTTTCCATTACGGTGCCCTCAAAGAGCCAGCTGTCCTGCAAAACCAGCGCAAAATACTGCCGGAGCCGGTGAAGCGGAAAGTCCCGGACATCCCGTCCGTCGATGGTGATTCTGCCGCTGTCCACATCGTAAAACCGCAGCAGCAGGCTGATAATGGTGGTTTTTCCCGATCCGGTGGCTCCTACCACAGCGATTTTTTCGCCGGGCTCAACCGTGAGATTCACGTGCTTCAGCACAGGCTTTTCCGGCAGATAGGAAAAGCACACATCCTCCAGCCGGATTTCTCCCCGGATTTCAGAAGGGGTGGGGCAGGCCTCTTCCGGCAGCGCGGGGGTGTCCGCTTCGGGCGGGGCGTTGAGGATGGAGAATACCCGGTCACAGGCCGCCATGGTGGCCTGAAGCATATTGATGATGTTTGCGGTGTCGATAATCGGCGCCGCAAATTTTTTGGAATAAAGGACAAAGGAGGAAATATTGCCGATGGTGATCTTTCCCTGTAAAGCCAGCACCGCGCCGAAAGCGCAGATGCCGATGAAATTCAGGTTGTTGACGAAGTTCATGCTGGGCATCATCGTGCTGGAAACGAATTCCGCCCGGGCCCCGGTTTCCCGCAGCCGGCCGGAAACCTCCCGGAAATTCTCCTTGTTATACTCTTCAATTCCGTAGACCTTCACCGTCTTCTGGGCGGTAATCATTTCTTCCGCATAGCCGCAGAGCTTGCCGTAATTGAATTTTTTCTCCCGGAAAAGACGGCGGGCCTGCTTGGAAATCATTCTGGAGAGCACCATCATGATGGGGATGGTGACCGCAAAAATGCAGGTGAGCCAGGGGCTGATGGCCAGCATTTCCGCCAGAGCGCCCACAACTGTCACCGCCCCGGTAATCAGAGTGATCAGGTCGGATGAGACCGTATCGCTGATATTGTCCACATCGGTGGAGACGATGGAGATGATATTTCCCTTGGTATTGCCGTCAAAGTAGGAAACCGGAAGCCGCATCAGCTTCTGAAACACATCATACCGGAGCTTCACCACCATATTCTGGGCAGTGGTCAGCATCATGCGGTTCTGAATCACCGCCAGCACCCATACCAGAAGGGAAACCGCCGCGATCATCCCCCCTTGCTTCAAAAAGGCGGGATAGTCGATGGCCCCCGCGCCCAACCCCAGACAGTCCACCATCTCGCCGGTAATGCGGGGAATCTGCAAAGCGGCAAGGTTGCCCGCCACTACCACGATCAGAATGACTGTAAGCCTTTTCCAATAACGGAACAGGTACCGGAACAGCTGAAAAAGAGAGCCGTAGCTTCGTTTCGGGCCCTTGGTTTTTGCGGAATTCATGCCTGTCCCTCCTTTTCCGTTTCCTCTGTCACGCCCTGTGTGGCGCAGATTTCCCGGTATGCCTCACAGCCGTTCAGAAGCTGCTCATGAGTGTTAAGCCCCATTATTCTCCCCTTTTTCAGCACCAGAATCCGGTCGGCATTGCGTACGGCACTGATCCGCTGGGAAATGAGGATCACTGAGGTTCCCCGGTAGTTCTTCCGGAGTGCGGAGCGAAGACGAAGATCGGTGCGGTAATCCAAAGCGCTGGAAACGTCGTCCAGAATCACCAGATCGGATTTGCGGTACAGGGTTCGCGCCACACTGATCCGCTGTTTCTGCCCACCGGAAAGATTGGTGCCGTCCTGGGCAATCTCATAGTCAAACTGTCCGTCCAGTTCTTCAATCATCTCCATGATCTGGGCAGATTCCGCCGAACGGGAAAGCCGTTCCTCATCGTAGTCCAGATCAAGGGTGATGTTGTCCCGGACCGACATTCCGAAAATGTTGTACTGCTGCATGGCGGCGGTAATCCTGCGGGTCAGGGTTTTCCGGTCGTATTCGGCAATGTCCCTGCCCTCAAACCGGATGGTTCCCTCCGTCGGCTCATAAAGCCGCAGAACGAGGTTTAAGAGGGTGGTCTTTCCTGAGCCCGTGCCGCCGATCACCGCCAGCGTCTCCCCCTTCATGAGGCGGAAGCTGATGTTTTCCAGCACCGGGCGCTCCGCTCCCGGATAGGTGAAGCTGACCCGATCGAATTCCAGAACCGCACGGGAATCGGCCGGCTTGGTCGCCTCACCGTAGGCGGTGGAGTCCTTTATATCCAAAATCTCGGCAATCCGTGCCGCAGAGGTGTTGGCCCGGCTGAACATCATGAACATCCGCGGGATCTGCGCCATGGCCATCAGGGTCATGTTGATGTAGTTCAGGATGGTGACCACATCGCCGATTCTGATTTCGCCCCCATCCAGACGGAATCCGCCCACATACAGGATCACGGCGGTGGTAACGCCCGAAATCAGTGCCATGGTGGGCCCCATGAAAGCGTTGATGGTTCCCGCCTTCACCTCATTTTTCCGCACCTCCCGGCTCTGCCGGTCAAACCGTTCCAGCTCGTAACCGGCCTTGTTGAAGGCTTTGACTACCCGGACGCCCTCCAGATTCTCCCGGAGCACGGAGGTCATCCGGTCAATGTATTTCTGCACCTTCCGGTAAAGGGGACGGGTCACTTTGTATACGGAAAAGCTGGCTCCCGCCAATAAAATCATGGCGGCGAACATAATCAGCGTCAGCCACGGGTCAATCAGCAGGGAAAGCACAGTGCCGCCGATGGCGATCATGGGCCCGCGGATCATGAACCGCGTCAGCATCAGAAGCATACGCTGAACATACTCCACATCATTGGTAACTCGGGTAATCAGCGAAGCAGTGGTCACCTGCTCCACATCCCCGATGGTCATCTCCTGAATATGGCCGTAAAAGGCGTTGCGGATGTTATCGCCGATTTTCTGGGACTGATAAGCGCCCATATAGTTGGCCAAAAGGTTCGCCCCGACGGTGACGGCGGCCACCCCCAGCATGAGCAGGCAAAGCCGGACCACCATGGAAACATCCCGCCCCGCAATGCCTGTATTGATGATGGCCCCCATCAGATAGGGGATCAGCAGATCGGTCAGCGCCCCGATTCCCTTGCAGAGGATGGCAAACGCCATACCTGCCGCACAGGGACGGATATACTCATACAGCCGCTTCATTTCACATCATTCCTCTCCGGACAGCATTTTGTCAAAGGGTCGAATCGCCTTCCTTAAGGACGCAGGAAAATTCCTGTTCCTCCAGCGATTCCCCCTCCAGGATCCGCACCAGCTGCCGCGCGGCGAACTCGCCCATGGCGGTCAGCGGAATGTCAATGGAAGTGACAGTGGGGTAAGTCAGATGGAACACATGGGAAGACGCCAGACAGATATGCTTTATCTTCTGGGGAAGGAAAAAGTCCCGTTCCAGAATGCAGCTCTGCATCAGCCATCCCAGCCGCTGGTTGGGAGTAACGGACAGCTGGAAATCCTCCGCCGCCAGATAGCCCGAAAGGCGCTCCTTCAGATCCTCGTTGGTCAGATTCTCCGACTGGATGATAATCCGGCGGAGAGAAGCCTCCGGATACACCTCCTCCAGTGCATCGGCAAACAGGTCGTATTTGTAGGAGTACAGCGTATCCCCGTATTTCAGCGAGAAAAACCGGATATTCCGGTATTTCCTTTCCCGGCAGAACTCCGCAGCCTGCTGGACAGCGTGTTCAAAGGCATGGGGGCGTTCGGTTCCACTGGCCGCCACCCCGTTTTCATTGACGGAAAGCCAGGGAATCTGGCGCTGGTCAAGCAATTCCACGACCGAATCCTGCTGGTCGCAGAAAAGAAAGAGCACACCGTCGATCCGCCCCGAGCAATAGGCCCGGATATACTCGGTTTCCTCCGGCTCACTCCCCTCGCTGTTGAGCAGCAGGATGGAGTATCCTGCCTGGTCCAGACAGGATTTGATGCCCCGCAGAGCATGGTTAAACCCGATGTTAATGCTGTTTCCGCCCGACACGATGCCAATGGACATGGCACGGCTTGTGCGCATGCTCCGGGCAGTGGCGCTGGGAATGTAGCCCAGGCGGTGAGCGGTTTCCAAAATGGCGGTCCGGGTATCCGCGCCGATTTTTTTGCCGGGCTTATTGTTGAGCACATAGGAAACCGTAGCCTGGGAAACGCCGCAGGCAGCCGCGATATCCTTGGCGGTAATTGCTTGTTTCCTTTTCAAACCGCATTCCTCCGTTATCAGTTAATCGTATAACTTATTAAGTTTAGAGTACTCCTTTTTCGTGCCTCTGTCAAGTGAATTTCCTTTCAAACGTATGGGCATTCCTTTCCGGACCTTACGCCGGTTTTGCCTTGCGGAATTCAGGCCGTACCGGCCGGAAAGGCACAAAACCGAGCTTGAAAATTTTATTTTTTGAACTTCATCAGGCTTTCCCCCATGGAAACCAGCCGCCCTCTCCGCGCCTTTCCGTCCTCTTCCTCCCGAAAATCCGCTTTCACCGTCAAAACCGCGCCGCCCCGGTCGAAATCATCCAGCCGGACGTCCCCGGATTGCCGCATCCGCTCAACCCTTTCCACCGCTTGTTCCATTCCGCCGCCTCCCTGCTTTGACCGATTCCGCGCCGAATTTCAAAGGCCCTGCTTCATCCTATTCCTTCCGGGCGTTGTCCTATGCACACTGTTTCCTGTCCGGGGGATCCGGGTGACATTTTAACCGGAGTTTTCTCATACTACTGAATAGACCCAGATTCCTCGGGCACAGAGAAAAAGAGCGAAAGCAGGTTGGATGAGGATGACTCGGACTGCGGTTTATCTCCGTAAATCCCGTGCGGAAGAGCTTTCGTGCGATTCCGCCAGAAGCGGCTGCGAAAGTCCCCAGGGAAAATCATCTGTGGATGAAACTCTCCGCCGCCACCGGGAGATTCTGATGGACTATGCCCGGAAGGAGGGGCTTTCGGTGCTGGAGATTTATGAAGAGGTCATCAGCGGCGAAAATCTCTTTGTCCGCACTGAAATGCTGCGGCTTCTTTCGGATGCGGAGGAGGGGAAGTACGACGCGGTGCTGTGCATGGACATCGACCGTCTGGGACGGGGCGCCATGAGCCAGCAGGGTATTATTCTGGAGACACTGAAAAATGCAGGGGTGAAGATCATCACCCCCCGGAGAATTTATGATCTGAACAATGAGCAGGATGAAGAATATACCGAGTTTCAGAGCTTTTTTGCCCGGCGGGAGCTGAAAACCATCAAGCGCCGCATGCGGCAGGGTGTGGTCAAGACCGCGCAGGAGGGGGGCTACCTTCCCAACGCTCCCTATGGGTATGAGAAATGCCGGAGGGGAAAGCTTCCCTCCCTCGCCGTGGTAGAAGAAGAAGCCCGCTTTGTGCGCATGATGTTTTCCCTGTATGCGGAGGAGGGGTGCGGATGCCAGACGGTGGCTGACCGGATCAATGCGCTGGGCGCCCGCCCCCGCCGGGGCGGCGCATTCTCCCGGAGCACCGTGGCGGCAATCCTGAAGAACCCGGTCTACACCGGAGAAATTCTCTGGAACAGAGGCAGCGCTTTCCCTTACGGAACATCTTCGGACGGGCAAATTCTGGTTTCGGGAATCCATCCTCCCCTTGTCAGCCGGACGCTGTTCGACCGGGCACAGGCAATTTTCCGGGAAAAAGGTCATCCGCCCCGGACGCAGGGAGAACTGGTCAATCCGCTGGCGGGCATTCTGTACTGTGCCGTATGCGGCAGCAGGCTGCAATACCGTCGTGACCGGCGCGGACAGGGGAAATACCTGCTCTGCCCCCGCGCCGGATGTATGCCGGCCCTTCCCTTTGATTCGGTCGAAGAGCTGATCCATCTTGCCGTAAAGGAGCCGCTCTCCCATATTCTGATTTCCGCCCCGGAAGAATTCCGGGAACCCTCCGGCAGACTTCCGGCAATGGCCTGCCGGGAAATACACAAAACGCAATCCCAGCTCACCCATATCTGTGAACTGCTGGAACAGGGGGTCTACACTCCCGAGCTCTTCCGGCAGCGGCAGGCCGCGCTGGAGGAAAAGCTCCGCCTGTTGGAAAAAATGCGGACGGAGCATCCCGAAAGCCCCGGAATTTCCGCCCTCACGCCCGACTCCCCGCCCGTTTCCCTGTGTGAGCTGTTTCTCCGTGCTTCCCCGGCGCAGCAGAATGCCATACTGAAGGAGCTTTCCCTACACGCGGAATGCTATAAGGCGAAACGCTGGACAAAAGGGCAATTCCTTCTTTCCGTTCGCTATTCGGCGCCGTAAATGCCCAATGCCGCTTAAAAGCGGCATTGGGCATTTGTCTGCATTTTTCAGCTGTGATTTACACTGGGAGACTGTTCTTCAGAACAGCTGTCATAGATCCGGCCTGCGTTAATGCAAACCGCTTCCTTAAAGCAATTGGAACCGCTTTGCTGTGACGCAAATTTTGATTCAGCCATAGATATCCTCCTATTTCTAGTTTTTTCACGCAGATTTAACCCTCTGCAAGGCGCGCCTCTGTCCACGGGAAACAGGAAGGCCCGCAGCCGAAAGGTGATAGCCTCATTACATAGTATGAAAAAATCCGTTATTTGTGCGTACTTTCCCATTCATTCCCCGGACGAATTGATGGCGCCCTTCGCAGGAAATCTCCCGGATCCCATGCGCCCCAAAAGGCCCGTGCAAAATTTCCCAGTAAAATGATATGAAATATAGTTCCATTCTGCCCCAATCCTTCTCCAAGTCGCCGAAAACGTCTCCAAAACCTTGACAAACCGCCTTCCCTGCCGTATCATATACCCAGCGCAGAAACTTACCGGGCCGGCAGCGGTGCATCCCGGGAAATTTTCAAAACAGACGCGGCCCCAAACGGAGGAAAATGATTATGTTACGTGACCTGCAGGATAAAATCATTCGGCTCAAAGCCGAAAAGGACATTGCTGTTCTGGCCCACAGCTATCAGTCCACCGACATTCTGGAAATTGCCGATCTTACCGGCGATTCCTATGCTCTGGCGGTCAAGGCCCAGTCCCTGCCCCAGAAAAATCTGATTATGTGCGGCGTTCAGTTTATGGCGGAGACTCTGAAAATGCTCTCCCCGGAGAAAAAAGTGATCCTCCCCGTTCCCACCGCCACCTGCCCCATGGCCGAACAGATCTCCCCCGAACGAGTGCGTGCCTTTAAGGAAGATCATCCCCGGTATAAGGTGGTGGCTTATATCAACACCACCGCCGCACTGAAAGCGGAATGCGACGTATGCGTCACCTCCTCCAGCGCACTGAAAATCGTGTCGGCCTTGCCTGAAAAGGATATCCTCTTTATTCCCGATCAGAATCTGGGGGGCTATATTCAGGATATGCTGCCGGAGAAAAATATTCTTCTGTGGGATGGCTGCTGCCCCATTCATAACTCCGTCACCGAAGCCGATGTGCTGGCGGCAAAAGCGGCCCACCCCGGCGCAACGGTGCTCATGCATCCGGAGCTCCCCCGCGAGGTGCTCCGCCACGGGGACGTGGTGGGCTCCACCGCCGCCATCATCCAGTATGCTCTTACTCATGACGAGGAGTGCATCATCGGCACCGAAAAAAGTATTGCGGATTATTTAAGCCTGGTAAAGCCCGAAGGCCGTTTCATTCCTATGACGAAAAAGCTCATGTGCCCGGATATGCGGATCACCAACCTAAGCGACGTGTACAAGGCCATGACCGGCGAGGGCGGCGAGGAAATCCTCATGGACAGCGAGCTGATTGCCAAGGCCAGGCGCCCCATTGAGGAAATGATCCGTCTGGGCGGCTGATTTTCCCGTACTGTACTCATTAATAATGATTTAAGGCGTCACCGTTTTTTTTAAGCGGTGACGCCTTTTTGACTGAAAATGTGTGCCCTGACATGTAGGAAGCGGCATACCATACTGTCAAACTTTTTTGGGGGTGCAAATCAAAGTGGCTTCCGCTTTTTCGTGTCTTTCTTCGTAATATGTCTGCCAAAAATGTTATGGCTTACGAAGCTATTTCAGGGTAATCTCCAGCACGGTATCCACTTCATCCGGCAGATATGCGGTGTTGGAAACAGGCACAAAGGCCGTATCCGGATAGTTGTTGACTGTCCATGCGTCCTCGATCTTCATCTCCGCTCCGTCGGACAGGAGCCGCACCGACTTGATCTCTTTTCGGGGGATTCCGTAGAGGGGGCTTGGGCCGATGGAATTCTCCATGATATGATAATAAATCTTATTGCCGCAGCGGGTAATCCGGCCGTTTTCCGGCTTCGGTACGTCCATTCCGCCGCAACCGTAAACAGAGGCGGAGTTCGCCTTCATCCATACCCCGATCTCGGAAAGGATCTTCAGGGATTCCTCCGGGATATTGCCTCTGGCGTCGGGACCCACATTCAGCAGCAGGTTGCCGTTTTTGCTCACGCACTCCACCAGCTTTTTGATCAGCATGGAGGCAGGCTTGAAGTTTTTATCCTTGGAGTTGTAGCCCCAGTTGTCGTTCATGGTGATACAGGCTTCCCACACGGCGTCATTGCCCGCATAATCCTTAATGCCGTGGGGAGGAATGATCTGCTCCGGGCTGACGAAATCGCCGCTGTACTCACTCGGCTCGGCAGTAAGCAGGGAGCCGAAGCCCTCGCCGCTGACCTCCAGACGGTTGTCGATGATGACATCGGGCTGATAACTCCGGATCATACGGACCAGCTCGGTTGCCTTCCAGGCCTCACCCGTCAGGTTACCGTAGGAAAAGTCGAACCACATCAGATCAAGCTTGCCGTAGTTGGTGCAAAGCTCTTTTACCTGTCCGTGCAGATAGTCCAGATACCGGTTAAAATCCCTCGGCACATCTTTTTCCGCTTCACAGTTGCGCATGGGATGATTGTTGTCGCCGTAATGGGGATAATCCGGGTGATGCCAGTCCAGCAGAGAATAATAAAGTCCCACCTTCAGGCCTTCCGCGCGGAAGGCCTCCAGATATTCCCGCACCAGGTCACGTCCCGCCTTGGTGTTGGTCGCCTTAAAATCGGTCAGCTTGCTGTCGAAAAGGCAGAATCCATCGTGGTGCTTCGCAGTCAGTACGGCGTATTTCATGCCGGCCTCCTTGGCGGCCTTAGCCCATTTCTTCGGGTCAAAGTCCACCGGATTGAACTCATCAAAAAACGGCATGTATTCTTCTTCCGGGATCTGCTCTGCGGATCGCACCCACTCGCCTCTTGCCGGGATGGCATAAAGTCCCCAGTGAATAAACATACCGAACCGGTCATGGCGGTACCATTCTACCCGGCGGTTATAGGCTTCTCTGTCAAACATGAAAACTTACCTCCTATGTAGTTTTGTGACCAGTATACCAGTAAGCCAGCTGCAATTCCATGCTATTTTTGCACCGTTTTTTGTGTTTTTCTGACTTTTTCCTATTTTTCCTCCGGCCGGCCGCGCATTATGAGAGCCTCCAGCTCCCGGCGGAAGCTCTCATCCTGATCCGGCCTTCGTTTGGCGCTGCCCTTAAGCCTGCCGCCCGAGGCCCGGATCTTCCGGGCTGTATGCCGGGCCAGCAGAAGCGCGTCAATGTTGTCCGCCGTGTATTCCATACCGTCCTGATTCAATACCCGGGCCCCGCGGGAGAGACACATGGCCGCCAGTCCGTAATCCTGCGTAACCGCAATATCTCCCCGCAGCAGCAGGTTGACCAGCCGGAAGTCCACGCTGTCCGCCCCCTTGGAGACTACCGTCGTAACGGCGCCCTCCCGCCGGATTTCGTGGGAGGTGTCGCAGAGAATGACCGCCTCGATTCCGTACTTTCGCGCCGTATTCACGGCAATATCCACTACCGGGCATCCGTCCCCGTCAATCAGAATCCGCATCCCTTTTCATTCCTTTCGTCAGGAGATCAGCGCAATGTAGTAAGCCCCCAAAAGCTCATCCGGGAGAAAGAGCGAAAGCCCCAGCAGGTCTACCGGCTTTCCTTCCAGCACAGCCTTTTTCATCAGTGTTCCGATGGCTACCGTGCGCACCGTTTTCTCCAGAAGGGCGAGACTGTCCTTCAGCACCTTCACAGAAGGCTTCCCGGGGAGAACGGCATCCATCTCCACCTGATTCACCTGGGAGAGCAGGCGCTGATGAAACCGGTCGAGGCTGTAGATTTTTTCGCTGTCCAGCGAAAAAATCTCCGCGGCGCTCTCCGCGCAGGCTTTCAACAGAGAGGAATATTTCATGTCATATTCCACACCGTATTTTCGGCTGAGGAAGGTGCTGATCCGCAGGAAAAAGAGTTCTTCCCGGCGGGAGACACGCTCGCTGTCAAAGGTGAGCCCCAAAGCGGCGTTTTGGGAGGAGATGGCGGCTTTCTGGCGCTTGATGAATGCGGGGAACTCGTTGCGGATAAAGGTATAGGCAATGCCGTCGAAAACATGGAAAGCCTTCATGGCATCCAGATAGCCCAGCCGGATATTCCGGGCAAGAATCTTGGAATCGAAGGCCAGCAGGGGCCCCAAATCCCAATAAGAACGAATCCGGATAAAGCTTTTCGGCACGTTCAGCGTTTCCTTCCGGATCATTCCCACCGCCCGCAGATCCACTGCGATCACATTGTCCGCGCCCTTCGCCGTGGCCAGCTCCACCGGAAGATTGTCGTAATAGCCCCCGTCAATGTACTGGGCGCTGCCGATCTGATGGCTTTTGATGGCGGGATAAAGGGAGGAACTGGCCACCAGATACTCATTGAGCATCCCCTCCTCAATGTCCTCCTTATAGAGGCAAAGCGGCTTCAGAGTTTTTTTGTCCACGCAGACGATACCGCATTCCACCGGACTTTTCCGCACATCCTCTTCCCGGCAGTGCTGATCCAGCAGCTGCTTAAGGGGGTAGGAATCCATGCCGCCTTTTCCGTAATCCCGGATAAATTCCCGCACCATCTGAAGGCTTTTTTCTTTGGCCGGCAGATTGTCGTCAATTTCCACGTCAAAGATCATGTCGGTTTTCATGTTCATCCAAAGCGACCGGGCGTTTTCAAAGTCGCCCATGACGATCATCGCCGCATTCAGCGCGCCTACCGACGTTCCTGTCACGATGTCAATGGGGATATCCAGCTCCGTCAGCGCCTGCCAGACGCCGATTTCATAAGCGCCGCGGGCTCCCCCGCCCGAAAGCACCAGTGCGTTTTTGTTCATTTCAGGCCTCCCCTTTCTTTTCCTGCTTTCTGCCCGAACAGCAAACCATTCTATGTCTTTCATTATACAATACCGCCCGCAAGGCTACAAGAGAAGCTTTGCGGGCGGCGGGGAAAACATCGTCTGCTCACCGTACAAGGATCTGTGCGGCAAAAATTGCCAGGACTCCGAGAATCACACTGAGCGCAGCATAAGCGGCTGCCATTCCGATCCTCCCGCTTTGGAGCAGTTCCGCCGATTCGTAGGCAAAGGTGGAAAACGTGGTAAATCCTCCGCACACCCCCACCTTCAGCATGAGAACAAATCTGGGATCCATTGCCTTGCCCTTTGCGCCCAGCGCTGCGATCAGGCCGATCACAAAAGCCCCCGCCACATTAATCAGCAGCGTTTTTACAGGAAATCCGTGGCCGGCTTTCATCGGCAGCAGCCCGATCAGATATCTGCATACCGACCCAAGAAAGCCACCGATGCCGACAATAAGACAATCAATCATGACAACCTCCGGAACCATGCGGCCGTAAAGCCGCTGAATGGTATTATTCTACCACCCTCTTCAGGCTTTGACAACAGAGAAAGCGCTGCAAAATGCAGGATTCTCCCCGCTCAAAGCATTGACGAATCGGGAAATTCCGTGTTATACTATATCATTGGAAAAGATTCTGAAGCTATGGAAAGGGCTGACATTTGCCATGATAAAAGCATGTATCGTTGGTTATGGAAATATTGGAAAATCAGTTTTGGAGGCGATTCGTGCTTCCAAAGATTTTGAGCTGTGCGGCATTATTCGCAGAACCGTTCCTCAAACGCTTCCCCCCGAACTGACCGGTGTGGAGGTCGTCGATTCCGTAGAGAAGCTGACCGTCCGCCCACAGGTTGCTATTCTCTGCACTCCTTCCCGCAGCGTTCCGAAGGTTGCGCCGGAATACCTGGCTCTGGGAATTCACACTGTGGACAGCTATGACATTCACCAAACCATTTATGATGTGCGTGAAAAGCTGGACGAGGCTGCCAAGGCGGGCGGCGCAGTGGCCGTCATGGCTGCCGGCTGGGATCCCGGTTCCGACTCCGTGGTTCGTGCCCTGATGGAGTCCTGCGCTCCCAAAGGCGTTACCTACACCAATTTCGGTCCCGGCATGAGCATGGGGCACACTGTGGCCGTCAAAGCCGTGGAAGGCGTGAAGGCCGCTCTTTCCATGACCATCCCGCTTGGCACCGGCATTCACCGCAGAATGGTGTATATTGAGCTTCAGGATGGCTATGATTATAAGGAAGTGGCCGCCCGGATCAAAGCCGATCCCTATTTTGTCAACGACGAAACCCACGTCATGGCGGTGGAAAACGTGGACGCTCTCATCGACATGGGCCATGGCGTTCAGATGACCCGCAAGGGCGTCTCGGGCGAAACCCAGAACCAGCGTCTGGAGTTTTCCATGTCCATCAACAACCCTGCTCTTACCGCCCAGAATCTGGTCAACGTGGCCCGTGCCTCCTTTCGTCAGGCTCCCGGCGCCTACACCATGATTGAAATTCCGGTAATCGACCTGCTTCCCGGCAGCAAAGAGGACCTGATTCGTCATCTGGTATGAAAAAGCGGCGGAAATGGCCCGCATTATTTTTCAAAATAAGCGATATTTTTATTGACAAGCGTCCTTCAATCTTATATAATAGATAGGCATAGCGATTGAGGCGCAAAAAAGGAATGGTAGTAAAGTGATACTGGAACTGAAGCAGATTTTCGACATCGTCGGCGAAGAACTTCCTGTTGAATACAGCGTCGATTTGTCCGAATATGAGCTCTACGGTGTCCGGCCTTTTGTTACGCCCGTTTTGCTGAAAGGCAGAGTCTACAACGAAGCCGGCATCGTAATATTGTCCTACCGGGTTGATTTTACCCTGCGGCTTCCCTGCGACCGCTGTCTGGAAACTTTTGACCGCGATTACAGTTACGCTTTCAACGAGGTAATCGTCCCCGAAGAAAGCGAGGAACACGATGAATACATCGTTGCTCCCGACGCACGGCTTGATCTGGATGAGCTTTGTTTGTCGGACATCCTCCTGAATCTGCCCTCAAAGCAGCTCTGCAAAGAGGAATGCAAAGGTCTTTGTCCCCAATGCGGCGCGAATCTGAATCACGAAAGCTGTTCCTGCAGCAAAAAAGAGGTTGACCCGAGGCTTGCGGCCTTGGGCGAACTGCTTAATGAATGAGCCCAAGTCCGAAGTTGTAAAGGAGGTACTACAATGGCTGTTCCGAAGAGAAAAGTATCCAAAGCGAGACGCGATAAAAGACGTTCCAGCGTTTGGAAACTTGATATGCCCGCGCTGTCCAAATGCACCCAGTGCGGCGAGCTGAAAGCTCCCCACAAGGTATGCGCGAACTGCGGTTATTACAAAGGCGTGCAAGTAATCAAAAAAGAGGCCTAAAAGCAGGCTTGCCTGCATAAAGCGCTCGTTGACTGTTGCCGGCAGGTTTTGCCGCGGCGGAATACGGGTGCTTTTTTGTTGTGTCAAATCCGGCAAAAGCGGGTACACTAATGTCCGGGACAGAAATCACCGGCTGTTCCGCGGCGGCAGAACAACATAGAAGGGTCCAAATTCCAGAAAGGAATGGTCATAAAGATGAGTGTCCGCATCTATCAGGTAAAATCCGGGAGCATTGCCCAGCAAAAGGGAATCTCCGCAGGTGATACCCTTCATACAATCAACGGAAACCCGATTCAGGACGTTTTGGATTACGATTTTTACGCCGCCGATCCCAAGCTGAAGCTGGAGCTGGAAAAGCCGGACGGAAAACGGCAGATCCTTCGCATCCGCAAAGAAGAATACGAGGATCTGGGTCTGGAATTTGAAACCTATCTCATTGACCGGGAGCACTCCTGCCGGAACGACTGCATCTTCTGCTTTGTCAACCAAATGCCCAAGGGAATGCGGGAAAGCCTCTATTTCAAGGACGACGATGCCCGTCTTTCCTTTTTGTTCGGCAATTATGTAACCCTGACCAATATGCCGGAATCCGAGATTGACCGCATTATCAAGATGCATATTTCCCCGATCAACATTTCCGTGCACACCACAAATCCGGAGCTTCGGGCCGCCATGATGCATAACCGGTTTGCGGGGGAATCTCTTGCCTATCTGGAAAAGCTGGCGAAGGCCGGCATCCACATCAACTGCCAGCTGGTTCTCTGCCCCGGAATCAACGACGGCAATGAGCTGTCACGCAGCCTGTCCGATCTGGGGAAATACTATCCGTCGGTGCAGAGCATCGCCTGTGTTCCGGTGGGACTCACCAAATTCAGGGAAGGCCTGCCGCCTTTAACAGGGTATGACAAGGAAACCGCAGGACAGGTGATCGACCGGGTAGAGGAATTCTCCCGGATGTTTCTGAAGGAAAACGGATGCCGTCTGGCATTCCCTTCCGATGAGTTCTTTCTCAAAGCGGAACGGCCTCTCCCCCCCGATGAATACTACGAGGATTTTGCCCAGCTGGAAAACGGCGTGGGCATGATATCCCTTCTTCGTCAGGAATTCCGCAGTGCGCTGGAAGAGCTGGAGCCCAGCGACCGCCGGCGGAACATCACCGTTGCCACCGGCACCGCGGCCCATCCCTTTTTGGTGAATCTTGTTGACGAACTGAAATTAAAATGGCATAATTTAGAGTGTATCGTTGTACCCATTCAGAATGACTGTTTCGGGCATTCCATTACAGTTGCGGGCCTTGTGACCGGCGGCGATCTGATCGCCCAGCTGTCCGGCCGGGATCTGGGGGAAGAGCTTCTGATTCCTTCGGTCATGCTCCGCCATGAGCAGGATCGCTTTCTGGATGACGTCACATTGGAGGAAGTAACCCAGAAGCTGGGTGTTCCCGTCCGGGTCTGTGAGACGGACGGAGGATCACTGCTGGATGCTTTGACCGGCATGTGAGCACCGGCTGGCCTTTGAGGGTTTCATACACGGAAAATCATTTCTTCAAAGCCTGTTTTTGATTTCTTGAAAGGAAATTACTATTATGTCGAAACCAATCGTCGCAGTGGTAGGCCGCCCCAATGTGGGAAAATCCACGCTGTTCAACAAGCTGATCGGTCAGCGTCTCTCCATCGTGGAGGATACTCCCGGCGTAACCCGCGACCGGATTTTTGCCGAATGCGAATGGCTGAACCGCCGTTTTCTGCTGGTGGATACCGGCGGCATTGAGCCGAAATCCGATGACGTCATTCTGGCTCAGATGAAGCGTCAGGCGCAGATTGCCATTGAATCCGCCGACGTGATCATTCTGGTGGTGGATGTGCGGGAAGGCATGACCGCCACGGACAAGGACGTTGCCGAGATGCTGCGCAAATGCGGCAAGCCGGTTGTGGTCTGCGTCAACAAATGCGACTCCGTGGGCGACCCGCCCCCGGAATTCTACGAATTTTACAACCTCGGGCTGGGTGAGCTGGTTCCCGTTTCCTCCACCCACGGACATGGCACCGGCGACCTTCTGGACGCGGTATTTGAGCATCTGGACGAGGAGCAAGACGATGATTACGGAGACGAATACACCAAAGTCGCCATCATCGGCAAGCCCAACGTGGGAAAATCCTCTCTGGTCAACAAGCTTTCCGGCGAGGAGCGGATGATTGTCTCCGATATCGCGGGAACTACCCGTGACGCAGTGGACACCATTGTGGAAAATGAGTTCGGAAAGTACGTGTTTATCGACACGGCCGGTATCCGGAGAAAATCGAAGATACTGGAAAAAATCGAGCATTACAGTGTTTTGCGGGCCTATATGGCTGTGGATCGGGCGGATGTCTGCGTTATCATGATCGACGCTACCGAAGGATTCACCGAGCAGGATTCAAAAATTGCCGGTTATGCCCACGAAGCGGGAAAGGCCTGCGTGATTGCCGTAAACAAATGGGACGCGGTGGAAAAGGACGACAAAACCATGCAGGAAATGCGGAAAAAGCTGGACAATGACTTCAGCTTTATGTCCTATGCCCCCATTCTTTTTATTTCCGCTCTCACCGGTCAGCGGCTGAACAAGCTTTATGAAACCATCAATCAGGTTGCTCAAAGCAATTCCATCCGGATTTCCACCGGCAAGCTCAACGATCTGCTGGCCTACTGTACGGCCCGGGTGCAGCCCCCCTCTGACAAGGGAAAGCGGCTGAAGATTTACTACATGACCCAGGCCTCCACAAAGCCTCCGGTATTTGTCTGCTTTGTAAATCGTGCCGAGCTGTTTCATTTTTCTTACCAGCGCTACATTGAGAACCAGATTCGGGAAACCTTTCAGCTGACAGGGACTCCCATCCAGTTTGTCGTCCGCCAGAGGGACGAAAACGACGTCAAATAGCCGGACAAAAGGAGCGTATTGATTTGATCTGGAACACTTCAACCATTCTGATCCTGCTTGCTGGAATTGTGGCAGGTTACCTGCTGGGGAGCGTGAATTTTGCCATCATTGTCACCCGGCTGTTCGGCAAGGGCGACATCCGCCAATACGGCAGCGGGAACGCGGGCATGACCAACGTTCTCCGCTCCGTTGGAAAATCCGCGGCGGCTCTGACGCTTCTCGGCGACTTTTCCAAGGGAATCGTTTCCGTTCTTTTTGTCCGGGTTCTGCTGGCCTGCTTTACGGATGTGAGCAGTACGGTGATCTTTGATTACTTTGTGGCCTATGCCGCTCTGCTGGGGCATGTGTTTCCCCTGTTCTACGGCTTTAAAGGCGGAAAGGGCGTTCTGGTTTCCGCAGGCGCCATGCTGATCTTAAGCCCCTGGTCACTGGTGTTCTGCTTTTCCGCCTTTCTGATTCTGGCTTTTTCCACCCGATATGTTTCGGTGGGATCCATTGCCGCCGGAATTATGTACCCCATTGCCAACCTGATTCTTACATACCTGCAGTACGGGCATATTGTCTGGCTGGAGGTTCTGCTTTCCGTACCCATTTCGCTGTTTGTCATCTGGCTCCATCGTTCCAACATCAAGCGGCTTATGACCCATACGGAGAGCAAGGTCTCTTTCAAAAAGAAGGAAAACTGAACATTCATTTTTCGGGCAGGCTCCGCCACGCGGAGCTTGCCTCTTTGGCTTAAAATGAAAAGGAGAATGAGAGATGGCGAATATTCTGATTCTGGGGAGCGGCGGCTTCGGTGTTTCTCTGGCCGTAATGCTGCACAAATCCGGGCACCAGGTGACCATGTGGTCCAAATTCCAGCAGGAGATTGATGAAATCCGGCTGTACGGGGAAAACCGGAAGCTGCTTCCGGGAATTGCGGTGGATATGTCCATCCGGCTGACGACCTCCATGGAGTCGGCAGCCGACGCGGATCTGGCCATCATTGCCGTTCCGTCCTTTGCTGTGCGGGATGTGGCAAAAGAGCTGTCCGCTTACATTTCCCCCAAAACAATCGTCGCCAATGTGGGCAAGGGATTTGAGGGCTCTTCCCTTCTGCGGCTGTCGGAGGTCATCCAGCAGGAGCTCCCCGGCAATGACGTGGTTGTACTGTCCGGCCCTTCCCATGCGGAAGAAATCGCGCGGAATGTCCCCACCACCATTGTGGCCGCCTGTGCCCGGCGGGAAAGCGCCGAAACCGTACAGGATCTCCTGATGAACACAAACCTCCGCATCTATGTCAACGACGACATGGTGGGGGTTGAGCTGGGCGGTGCACTGAAAAATATCATTGCGGTATGTGCCGGCATCTGCGACGGACTGGGCCTGGGAGACAACACCAAAGCGGCGCTGATGACCCGGGGGCTGGCGGAAATTGCACGTCTTGGCGCTGCCATGGGTGCACAGGCCGAAACCTTTACCGGACTGACCGGCATGGGCGACCTGATTGTCACCTGCACCTCCATGCACTCCCGGAACCGCCGGGCAGGCATCCTGATCGGTCAGGGACTTTCCGCCGATGAGGCCGTCAAGCGGGTCGGCATGACGGTGGAGGGCTGCAATGCGGATAAGGCCGCCTATGAGCTGGCGAAAAAGTATCATGTTGAGATGCCCATTACAGAACAGCTGTATCTGGTTCTGACTGCCGGAAAAAATGTCCAGCAGGCCATTTCCGATCTGATGGGCCGCCCCAGGCGGCATGAAAATGAGGATATCTGGATTCGTGAAACGGAAAGACGCGGATAGAAAAAGAGGAACGTCCTTATAGGACGTTCCTCTTTTTTATTTTGCGGGCTTGGCCTTCTTTTTCCAGCCGTCAGGCCTGTCTGCGGATTTGCAGAAATCCCGCATGGGACATTGACCGCACTTGGGATTCCGGGCGGTACAGACATCCCGTCCGAACAGCACCAGACGGTGGCAGAAGCTGTTTGATCCGGCGGGGTCGAGAATGCGCCGGAGCTGATCCTCCACCCGGCGGGGCTCTTCGGTTCCGGTGGTAAGCCCGAGACGTCCGCTGATCCGAATGCAATGGGTATCCGTCACAACCGCAGGTTTGCCGTAAATATCGCCCACCACCAGATTGGCGGTTTTTCGCCCCACTCCGGAAAGCGTGGTCAGTTCCTCGATCGTGTCGGGCACTGTCCCGCCGTACTTTTCCAGAAGGGTGCGGCACATGGAAATGATGTCCCTGGCCTTGGTATGATAAAAACCGCAGGATCTCACCATACCCTCCAACTCTGTCAGATCTGCGGCGGCAAAATCCTCAAGGGAGCGGTATTTTTGAAACAGATCCCGGGTAACGATATTCACCCGGGCATCCGTACACTGGGCGGACAGGCGGGTGGAGATCAGCAGTTCATAGGGCCTTTCGTACACAAGGGAGCAGACCGCATCGGGATAAAGCTCACGCAGCTTTTCCTCCGCCAATGCCGCCCGTTCTTTCTTCGTCATGGCTTTCCTCCCCTTCGTTCTATCAATCGGGTATTTGTTTTTATTGTAGCATATCCGGCTTCTCCGGTAAAGCCCGTGAATTACCGATTTATGAACAGAAACCAAAATTGTTTACACAATCCCATTTGCTATTGTGGAATAAAAATGCTATAATAATCAGCATAGCAGCAGAAATGTTGGCTTCGCTGACAAATTGCATTCCCACTTGGCTTGATCAATTTGATTGACCGCTGCCCCACCCGGCGGCGCTGTCTTTTTTGTTTGTAATTTCACCGGACAATGGCTGAAAACGGAGGTTCCATCCATTTATGAGCAGATATGATTCTCTGAATTGCCCCATTTGCGGAAAACCGCTGAACAACGGCGATGAGATTGTGGTGTGCCCGGATTGCGGCGCCCCCTATCATCGCACGTGCTTTAAAGAAAAAGGTGTCTGCATCTTCCCGGAACTTCATGAAAAGGGAGAATCCTGGCAGCCGCCCAAATCAAAAGCAGAAGAAAATCAGGAAAAATATGACGGCGGTGCCGTACTGCGCTGTTCCCGGTGCGGTACCATCAATCCGCCCTATGGAATTTTCTGCCAGGTCTGCGGCAATCAGCTGGGGAACTCTTCCGATTCAGACCATGCCGCTTTCGGCCAGAACGGCCAATTCGGCCCGGACGGGGAGCCCATCCCTCCCGCTGGAAACGGAAGCAGCTCCTACAGTCCCAACAATCCCTACGGGCAGCCCCAGAACGGCATGCCCCGTCCTCCTTTCGGTGCTCCGGGAGGCCCGATCCCGCCGGAAATTCCTCTCAACCCCTTTACCACCCCCTTCGGCGGAGTAGCCCCGGACGAAGTGATCTCGGACATCCCCGCCAAGGATCTGGCCATTTTTGTCAACCGCAATTCTCACTATTTTCTCCCCCGCTTTAAACAGATTGCCCAGAATAAAAGCAAAATTTTAAACTGGTCAGCCTTCTTCTTTCACGGGGGATATTTCCTTTATCGAAAAATGTACGGCCTCGGCATTCTGGTTCTTCTGCTGGAGTGCCTGCTGACCGTCCCTGCCACACTGATTACCCTTCAGGGGCTTTCCGGCGGCAGCAGCACTCTGATTACTTCTGCCTCCACCTCCAGTCTTACCGCCATTTCCGTAATAAGCACCATCTGCTATTTTCTGGAGCTGGCTCTGCGTTTCAGCTGCGGGCTCTTTGCCAATACGCTGTATTTCAACCATTGCAAGAAGAAGATTCTGCAGGAAAAAGCCATCCAGAGAAGCGAGGATGAATACTACGCCGCCCTTTCCAAAAAAGGTTCTGTGGCCACGAAGCTGATTACCGGGCTGCTCATCGCCTATGCGGTGCTCTATTTTGTCTGCCTCTATATTCTGATCCTTTCTGGCGGTCTTTTATAACACGGCAGGGCTCTTGCCCCGCGGCGTAAATATCTTGTCATTTTTGGTAATTTTCCTTTCTGTTGATGAAAAGGGATTGACGAATTCCTTTCCATCCTGTACAATAAAGAAAATTGAATAAAGCATATGCGGTTGCATGAACCGAAATGGTTCTCTGCATGAAAAGGGAATCCGGTGAAAATCCGGAACAGCTCACTCTACTGTAAAAGCTACGAAACGTCATTTTGTCACTGGCTGCGCCGATCTTTTGATCGACGTAAACCGGGAAGGCCGACGGATTAGGTTGGAAGCTTTAAGTCAGGAGACCTGCCGTTATATGAAATCCTGTTTTTATACAGGTGGTAATCGTATTTCGGTGGGGAATATATCGATTATATTGACTGTGCGGTATTTTTCCGCGTGGAGTATATAATTGGGGACCCATTCCGGGTTCCCTTTTTATTTTGCCTCCATTCAGTCAATTTCTGATCACACTGCTATTTACTCTCTCTCTAACATACAAAGACGAGGTACCTTCTTGACCGGAAGGTACCTCGTCTTTGGTAAATCCCTGTATTCCCGGCAAGCCCATTCGCCGGGAGGAAAATGGATGTCCGGCATTCTGCATGGAAAAGCGCGCGCTTTCTCATAAAACAACAAATCAGTCAACAGAAAGGAATGAATCCTGTGACAAAAGCAGAAAGACGTGTCCTGACCGTCTCCATCTTTATCGCGGCAGCATTCGGAGTGACCGAAAATGTAAGCGCCATGCACATTATGGAGGGATTTCTTCCCTTAAGCTACTGCATTGCATGGAGTGCTATCTGTCTTCCCTTTTTGGTGATGGGCGTGATCTCCATCAAAAAGATCACCCAAAACCACCGTAAATCCCTTCTGATTTTGGCAATGGCGGGCGCTTATGCCTTCGTATTAAGTGCGCTGAAAATTCCCAGTGTCACCGGCTCCAGCTCCCACGCCACCGGCACCGGCCTAAGCGCCATTCTGTTCGGGCCGTGGGTAACGGCCGTCATCGGTATGATTGTTCTGCTGTTTCAGGCAATTCTCCTTGCCCACGGCGGACTCACCACACTGGGTGCGAATACGTTTTCCATGGCAATTGCCGGGCCTTTTCTGGCATTCGGAATTTACTGGCTTTGCAAAAAATGGAACGTCAACCGGAAGGTGAGCATTTTCCTTGCGGCATTTTTCGGAGATTTGTTCACCTACTGCGTCACCAGCGTTCAGCTGGGACTGGCCCATCCTATGGAGAACGGGGGCGTGATGGCTTCCATTGCTTCTTTTTTGGGTATCTTTGCAGTCACCCAGATCCCTCTGGCAGTAATTGAGGGCCTTTTGACCGTTGTGGTAATGATCGGTCTGGAAAGCTTCGCCAAACCGGAACTGCGGGAACTGGGTTACGATCAGGGCGTAGAAGCCTGAACATTCAGAAAGGATGGTCGTCACAATGAGCAAAAAAGCAAAAACTGTTATTCTTCTGCTGGCGCTGACTGTCATAATCGGGCTGATTCCCCTGCTCACCATTAAGGACAGCGAGTTCGGCGGTGCCGACGGAGCGGCAGAGGATGCGATTTCACAGATTGACCCCGGCTATCAGCCGTGGGCGGAAAGCGTTCTGAAGCCCCCCGGCGGCGAAACGGAAAGTCTTCTTTTCTGCCTGCAGGCCGCTTTGGGGTCAGGGGTGCTGGCCTATGGGTTCGGCTATCTGGTGGCACGGAAAAAGTACAAGAAAGACGGAGAAGAAGCCGACAAGAAATAAAAGCTGACAGGAGGATTTATGCTGACGGTAGACTATTACGCCCAGCACTCGCCCATGTCGCGCTGGAACAGCGGGTTCAAAATTCTTTTTTCCGTCGGAACTCTGATTCTGTCCATTGCCGCAGACTCCATTCTCTTTTCTGCGGCGGTGCTGCTCCTTATGTCGTTTCTGGCGGTTCTTCCGGGAAAAACTCCCGTCCCCGTGTATCTCAGGCTGCTTCTGATCCCCGCTTTGTTCGCTTTCGTCAGCTGTGTCATCCTGCTGTTTCAGCTGGAGCCCCGGCCGGTAGGGCTGGCGGCAGTTCCCTTCTTTTCCCGCTACCTCTGTGTCACGGAAAAGAATCTGCATCAGGCGGTTCTGCTGTTTTTCAAAGCCTTCGGGGCAGTAAGCTGCCTGTACGCCCTCATCCTGACCACCCCTTCTCACGAGGTGATCGGAACACTCCGCAGATGCCGGATTCCGGCCATTTTAACCGAGCTGATGAGTCTGATCTACCGATTCATCTTTGTCCTGACAGACGTTCAGCGGCAGATGCTCACCGCTTCTCTGGCCCGGATGGGAAACAGCAGCCTTAAGGCTTCCAACCGAACCTTTTCCGGAATCCTGACCAACCTTTTCGTCATTGCCATGCGCCGGTCAAATGCGGTGTATGACGCCATGGAATCCCGGTGTTATGATGGGGAGTTCCTGGTTCTGGAACAAAAAAAGCCATTGACGTCAGGGCTGCTGGCGGGGGGAATCCTTTGCGCTGTGATTCTTCTGCTGTTTCTGGCGCTTATTAAAACCATGGGGTGGATCTGATGAAAGAAATTCTGCTGGAAACCAGAAATCTCTGCTGTTCCTATGAGACCTCCAAGAACGCTCTTCAGGATGTCAGCGTGCAAATCCGCACCGGAGAAAAAATTGCCGTTCTGGGCAGCAACGGAGCCGGAAAGTCCACCTTCTTCCTGTCTCTCAACGGTATCCTTAAGCCCCGGTCCGGAGAGGTGCTCCTTCGGGGGAAGAAAATTTCCCATGACCGCAAATCCCTGTTGGAGCTTCGGAAACAGGTGGGGATTGTGTTTCAGGACCCGGACAATCAGATTATTGCCTCCACGGTCATGGGGGAGATTTCCTTCGGCCCCATGAATCTTCGGCTGCCGGAGAAAGAGGTCCGCCGGCGCACGGAGGAAGCCATGGCGTATATGAACCTTTCCACCTATGGCGACCGCTCCCCCCACTATCTTAGCGGCGGGGAAAAAAAGAGGGTCAGTATTGCGGATATCATTGCCATGAAGTCGGAAATTCTTCTTTTTGATGAGCCGACCGCCAGCCTTGACCCCAAAAATGCCGCACTTCTGGAGGATACGCTCACCCGGCTAAGCCGGGACGGCAACACCATACTTCTCTCCACTCACGACGTGGACTTTGCCTTTCGCTGGGCAAACCGCATTCTTGTGTTCCATCAGGGACGGCTTTTGGGGGACGGCCCCCCGGAGCAAATCTTTTCCGACTCCTCCCTGCTGGCCGAGGCCAGCCTGAAAAGACCTGTTCTTTTTCAGGTAGCGGAGCTTCTGAAAGAGAAGGGCATTATTCCGGCTTTTTCAGAGGAACAGCCGCATCCGTCCGATCTGGAGCAACTCCGGAAGCTGCTGTAAAAAGAGGCACCGCACAGTTCACGGCCTTAGCCGTAAACTGTGCGGTGCTTTTTTTCAGGCGTCGCTGTGTTTCATATCGCTGTATCCAATCCATACCGTCCACACATATGCGCAGGTTTTGGGGATCATCAGCATGCCGATCAGGGGATTGACATCCGCCCACAGAACCACCGGAATATAGAAGGCGAAGCTTAATACAATGGTAAGCCACATAAACCGGAACGAACGGTCCTGATGCGCTTTTGCGCTTTGATAGAACAGGACAATCACCAGCAGGCCGAGCAGTGCGAAGGGAATATTCCTGTAAATTCCCCAGGATACCGGTGCGTCGGCGCTGGTCCATGCGTTTTGCGGAAACAGACACAGCAGTACCCGCAGCCCCGCCAGCAGGTACACCGCCGCAGTCAGCCCCTGTCTCCCGGTGACATGATACCGTTTTCTCCAGACAGAATAAAGCAGGATGTAAAAGACGGTCATGGTGATGGAGGTGATAAACTTGCCGATTCCCAGCGCAGCCGTATAGTTTTCCAGCCCGGTGGTGCACAGCGCCACCGCCCGCGGCACCAGATGGAAGGAGTCGCCTGCTCCCAGCACCACTGCCATAATTCCGAACAACAGATATTGCCCGCGGCCCCGGGAATTCCGAATCATGATGATTCCCAGTGTAATGACGGTTGTCAGATACACTGCGTCAAATAAGGTTTCCATAATTGCCTGCATAAGAATCCCTTTCCTTTCGTAAATACAGGATGTTTGCTCTGACAGAAATATAAGTGAACGATGTTCAGTTTAAGCTCCGAACAAACCCACCCGAAGGTGGGCTTCCCTGCTTTCTACTGCGGATCCGCATAAATGATCCGGCAAATCATTTCCATCAATAAGCGGCAGGATTCCGCCCCGTTCATTCGAAGCAGAATCATATTGTCAAAAACAAAAGACACAAAATCCGAATCGGAAAACGTCTCGGAAAATGTCCCTTTCTTCACGCCGGGATCCCGGTGAAGCGCCTCCAAGAGCCCGCCCCGAATGTGGGAAAAGTACCGGTTCATGGTTTCCCGCCCCATTTCCTTCTCCACGCCCGCAGCACCAATGGCATGAGCACTGAAAAAGGATGGATATTTCCGGGAACCCTCCCGCATGCTTCGAAACAGAGCGAGAACACTTTCCTCAAAGCTGTTCTGCGAAGCGAAGCCCTCGGAATCATACAGGATTTCCATCCAGACCGATTCAATGGTTGCCACCGCCAAATGGCTTTTGGAAGGAAAATAGTTATACACCGACCCCACGGAAACGCCGCATTTTCGAGCCACATCCCGCATGTTCAGCCCCTGTATTCCCGATTCTGTAATGATTTCTTTTCCGGCAGAAAGGATTGCTTCTCTGGAGGTGATCGTTTTGTTCATACAACCGTCCTTTTCATGAACATCATAAGCCCTGCAAATCCCCTGGTCTGCCGATCAGAGGATTTGCTGACTCTCAAACTGAACGATGTTCATTATACTCTTTCTTTTTCCGCTTGTCAACCAAAAAGACGGAACTCTTCCACACACGCGGAAGAGTTCCGTCCGATTGCGCCGTGAACGGCACAGTGCAGCCTTATTCCCGGTTATCCCCGGCGGTCAGATCCCTTACAGAATCCCGTTCCACCAATCGGCAGCCCAGATAAATTTTCCGGGGCAGTGATTGCGCATGACCGATGCGGTACAGCATCTGGTCAATGCTGTAGAGGGCAATCTGTTTCCGGTCGATATCCACGCTGGTCAGCTTGGGGGTAATCAAGTCGCAGATGCTGGTATTGTCGAAGCTGATGACCGAAACATCCTCCGGAACCCGCACACCCGTGCTTTCCAGCTTCTGCATCAGGGTAAAAGCGGCCTTGTCGCAATGGCATACGAAGGCTGTGGGCAGCTCCTCCGGAAGGGGAAAATTCAGCGTGTAAAGCCCGGTAATTTCATCGTTGTTCGCAACGTGCCAGTCCTCCCGCACTTCCAGCCCGTTTAAACGCAAAGCTTTCAGATAACCGAAATAGCGGTCGCAGATACTGGAGGTGCTGTGGATGTTTCCTACAAATCCGATCTTGCGATGTCCTTTTTCGATCAGATAGGTGGTGATTTCCTGACCTGTGCTGAAATTATCGCTGACAATGCTGTCCATCCCCAAATGGGGCATACAGAAATCGATGGCGATTTTCACACCGTTGATCTCCTTGAGCTTGTCCAGGTAAGCATGCCGGAACTCACCGGCAATAAAGATTCCGTCAAAATTTTCGGACGCCAGCCGTACAGGCAGCTCTCCGGCGGATTCCTCCTTGTCGTTGATGACAAAGCAGACAATGGAGTATTCCTTTTCCATACAGCGCTTGTTGATGTAATAATAAATGGTGCTGTAAAAGGTTTCGTCCTCCAGAAAAAATCGTTTGGGGCATACCCATGCGAAATGATAGGATTGTTTATCAGAGTCCCGTTTCACTTTAATGTATCCCATCTGTTTTGCTGTCTGCAGGATTTTTTCCCGAAGCGCATCACCGATTCCCGGCTGATTGTTAATTGCCTTACATACAGATACTTTTGTTACTCCCAAATAGTCGGCAATATTCTGCATGGTTATTTTGCGTCCCAAACGGCTCGTCTCCTTCGAACAATGTTAACGAAAGAGCAGGAAATCTTTCATTAATATTGGTATAAAACTATTCCTTCTTTATCATAACACAGCAAAGAAATTGCGTCAAGAATATTAAGTAACTTTAATGGAGCAATTATCAATTCGTTTTTCCTGTGCCGGCCCTTCGCTTTTCCGATTTTTGCTTATCTGTTTGCTTTTATTCCTCTTAATTTTTATTTCTTGTAACTTAATTGTGAAATACAACCGCTAAAGCGCGCATTTTGTTACTGCTTTCCGGTTTCCACCCAGCCACAATGACATAAACCCAAAATCTTCCCGCATATCCTATTAAGGCCAGCTCTTTTGCCGCTTACAGGGGAAACGCTCCGGCAAAATGGGCAAATCAGGAGACGGAGATACCGAAAAAAAGCCGGCGGCACCGATGTTTTCCTGCCGGAAAGAAAGGGAGGATACCGCGCAGCATGGAAGAAATGATAGAGGTTTGCGATCTGAAAAAGTCCTACGGAAAACAGAAAGCGATTCAGGGGGTCAGCTTCCGTGTTGGGAAAGGCCAGTTTTTCGCGCTGCTGGGGCCAAATGGAGCGGGAAAATCCACGGTGGTAAACATTCTCTCCACCAGTCTGCCGGCAGACAGCGGGCTTGTCCGGATGGATGGCCTGACGCTTGGCCGCCAGAATTGGAAAATCCGGAAAGAAATCGGCATTGTCTTCCAGAACGGCGTCCTTGACAATCTGCTGACCGTGGAAGAGAACCTTTTCACCCGAGGGAGCTTCTACGGGCTCCGGGGAAAGACGCTCAAGGACCGGATCGCAGACATCGCCGGAATGACAGGGACAGAGGACTTTCTCCACAGGCAATACGGCCAGCTGTCCGGCGGGCAGAGACGGCGGTGCGACATTGCCCGTGCGCTGCTCCATTCCCCACGGATTCTCTTTTTGGACGAACCCACCACCGGTCTTGACCCCGAGATAAGAAGCTCCATCTGGCAAACCATTGCCGGCATTCAGCTTCAGACCGGCATGACCATTTTTCTCACCACCCATTATATGGAAGAAGCCGCCCGTGCGGACCATATTGTAATTATGAAAAGCGGAAGGCTTGTTGCCGCAGGGGCGCCTTCCTCGCTGAAGGAACATTTTTCCAAGGACTGCCTGGTGCTGTTTACAGACCGGCCCGCGCCTCTGACGTCAATTCTGGAAAAGAGCGGCACGCAATACCGCAGGCAGAAAAACAGTCTGGAAATCCCGCTGCCTACAACGCTTCATGCACTGCCGCTTTTGGAGCTTTGCCGCGGCCGGTATTCGGGATTTGAGGTGCTGCGGGGAAATATTGACGACGCCTATCTTTCCGTAATTGGAGGAGACAACCGGAATGCTTCATTTTGGCCTTAGAAATCTTCTGCTCTTTTTCAAAGACAAAACGACCCTGTTTCTGTCGTTTCTGGCTGAATTTATTATTGTGGGACTGTATCTTCTCTTTATCCGGGATAACCTCATCAGCGGTTTTTCCCAGATTAAGGATGTGGAGCTTCTCATGGATGTATGGATGATTTCCGGTGTTCTGGGCATTACCTCCGTTACCACAACCATGGGCGCCTACGGAATCATGGTGGACGATCGGGCCAAAAAAATCAGCCGGGATTTTGCCACCTCCCCCATCCGCAAATTTTCGCTGCTGGGAGGCTACATGTTCAGCGCCGTCATCATCGGGCTGGTTCTGTCGTTCCTGCTGCTTGTCCTGTCCGAAATTTACATTTACTTTTCCTATGGAGTAAAACTGGGAGCAGAAAAAATGCTTCTGGTCTACGGGGTTTTGGTTTTAACCACCGTTTCCAATTCCTCCCTGGTTTTATTTCTGATCTCTTTTCTGAAAAGCAGCAATGCGCTGGCGGCATGCTGCACCATATTGGGCGCTCTGATCGGCTTTTTAACCGGAATTTATCTTCCCATGGGAAACCTGTCCGGGGAAGTCCAACGGCTGGTCAGATGTTTTCCCGTGTCCCATGGTGTGGTCATGCTCCGGCAGATTCTGCTGGAGCCTCTGGTTTCCCGGAGCTTCGGGGGACTGCAGACACCCCCCGCCCTGCAGTTTCAGGAATACATGGGGATTCGTTATCCGTGGGACGGCGGATTTCTGCCCCTGAAAACCAGCGCGGCGGTTTTGCTGGGCGGCTGGATTATCTTTACGCTTGCCTCCGTCTGGAATCTTTCCGTAAGGGAAAAGCGTTCCCGGTTCCGTCTCGGGAAATAAAATCTCCCGCCACACATGGTTACGTCCCGTCCGCCGGCCATGGTATCATTCCCCGCGGTTTCCGCAAAAAAGCAGCGCACGGGCCTCATTTTCTCTGAGGCTCGTGCGCTGTCTCACTGTCCGGAATCAGACGTTTCAAAATTTCGGAAATTCTTACCGGGTCCCCTTTTTCTTCCCGCTGAACGCAGAGCTTTTCACATTCCGCCAGAAATTCCCCGGTCAGCCGGCAGTCCGCTTCTCCCAACACTTTGCGGGCGCCCGCTAAATTTCCGCAGGCAATCCGGCGCATGACCCCGGGCACATCCAGGCGTTTTCGGGGACAGCAGGCGGGTTCGCTGCAATAGCGGCATTTCCCCGCCTGCTTCATGATCCCGGCGGTTTCGGAAGGATAGAAATCGAACATCCAGTTTTCTTCTATCGGGGGCTCTATGATGCGAACATAATTTTTTCTGTCAGGTTCCCAATAATAGGGCTTTCCGCCGCAGTCCTTCAAAATCGCGTTGGCCGCGGCAATTCCGGATGTGGTGACCGTAGGAGTACCGGTTCCCATGGTGGTGGATTCCCCACAGCAGAAAAGCGTCTCCCACCGGGTTCGGATGGACTGCCGTTTCAGCAGATGCTGTCCCAGCATCTGCTCGGGGCCCGCCACAGCTCCGCCGTTTTTCATGGTATACCGTTCCACGGTGCCCGGTGTGGCCAGCTCGGAGTAGACAAGCTCGTCGGCAAATCCGGGAAAGCGCCGGTTCAGGATTCCGATCAGGCGTGCCGTTTCTTCCTGCTTTTGTTCTTCGTAACGAGTACGGTTTTCCCTGTCCCACTGCCGGAAGCTGGGGCCAATGGCAACCACGGCATGCTGATCTGCCGGACACAGGGTATGGTCGTCAATGCTCAAAATGTATACCGTCACTTCCAACTCATCAATCTCCTGGGGATTTGCCGCCAGCATCTCAATGGGGCAGGTTCCTTCCGGAATGACGCTGCTGTCCACCAGGGCGTACAGCACCACGCTGGGATAGGTGGGAGCCTGCCCCGCAGCCCACAGCTTTTCCCTGTCTGTGACCTGTTCCTCCGGCAGCAGTTTTCCATACAGGTTCCACACCGTCCCCGAATAAATGATCCTGGTTCCGTAGAGAGCAGTTCCGTCCTCCAGCAGCACTCCATTGGGGGTATTGCGGTCAAACAGCAGCTTTGTTACCGTACTTTGGTACCGCATCTCCCCGCCGTTTTCCTCAATCACCTTCTCCAGCTTTCCGGGAAGAAACAGCGTGGAACCGGCGGGATAGCAGCACCCGCCCTCGTGATTGTCGATAAACATAACAGAAGCCAGAATGGCGGGAGCTTCCGCTATCGTAGCATAGCAATACGTGGAGGTAAGCTTGTCGAAGAAATGGAGAAGCTCCGGGTCTGTAAAATAGCTTCGCAGCAATTTTTCCGCGCTGATATCCAGATAGGAAAGAAATTTCAGATAGGAAAGCGGATGTCTCAGCACACTGCGCAGGGCTTCCCGGGGATTGACTTCATCCGGCGTGGTATAGCTGGGTGTTTCACTGATAACATGGGAGTAAAGCTTTTGCATCCGTTTGTAAAACCGCCGGATATTTTTCCCCTCTCCCGGAAATGCGGCGGACAGCTCTTCAATAAAGCGGTCCACATCCGGCCAGAAACGGATCTGCTTTCCGTTGTAATGCACAACATAGAGAAGGTCATGCTTCACTGCCTCAAAAGGTTCTTCCAGACAGTTGAAAAGGAACCTGTGAGCGTTGAAGCCATGCTCACCGAATCCATACAGCATGGAGGCCCCCTGATCGAAGACAGCATCCTTCCTTTTAAAAATTCCGCAGGACCCGCCCGGACGGTCCCCGTGTTCCAATACAGCGACCTTTAATCCCTGTTTCGCCAGCAGGCTGGCGGCGGAAAGGCCGGATATTCCCGCGCCGATGACAATGACGTCGTATTTCATGAAAGTCTCCTTCACAGTCTGTGGTGTTTCATATATATGAAGGAGTCCGTCCGGGTATCCCTGTTTCTAAAACCGGCAGGTCAGACGTGCTTCGCCGCTGTTTCGGCACAGAGCAGCACGCCCCGGGTCATTGTCTCCCATTCCATAGTGGGAGCGGTTTCGCTTTGCCCGGGTAAAAACGGGACGTGCAGAAATCCCGCAGCAAGGCCGGGTTGTTCCACCGCGGCATAATGCAGCGCCGTATACATGACACAGTTGCAAAGATAGATTCCCGCCGTATAGGAGTCGCATACGGGAATGTTCTCCGCCTTGAGCGCTTCCCGCATTTGGGAAACGGGCAGAGTGGAAAAATAGGCTGCCGGGCCTTCCGGCTCCACCGGTTCCTCCTCCCGCACGGCACCCTCATTGTCTGCGCCGCCCCGAAGATTCACCGCCACCCGCTCAATGCGGAGCTCCCGCTGTCCGCCCGCCTGCCCCACGCACAGCACTGCCGAAGGGGAAAGCTCCCGCAGCGCCTGACGGAGCAGGGCCGGACCCGCTGCCCAGTCCACCGGAAGCAGCCTGCGCTCCACCCGCACCCCGGACAGCAAATCCGGCAGCGCAGAAACGCAGAGCCAGGAGGGGTTTACCTTCTGTCCCCCAAAAGGTTCAAAGCCCGTTACAAGAATACAAGAATCCGCCATCTTACAATTCCTCACATTTCCGGCATTGCCGCACCCTGTGCGTTGCTGCCCTGCATTTCCGGTACGGAACAGCGCCGCTTAAGGCTTGCGCCGTTCCTCCCGGCATTGGGTGGGTGTCATGCCCGTATACCGCTTGAATACCCTTGTAAAGTAGGAGGCCGTCTCAAAACCCAGTTTCCGGGAAATTTGGGTAAAGGGGTCCTCTGTTTCGGCGACCAGCTCCCGGGCGGCATCCACTCTTCTGCGCCACAGATATTCCTGCGGCGGAACTCCCAGCTGTTCCTTGAATTTCTGGCGAAACCGGGAATCGGATAAATGGACGGCACGGGCAATCCCTTCCCAGTCCGCCGGGGCTCCCAGCTCCTGTTCGATCAGCATCAGGCTGGTCTGAATGTCACCGGAAAGCTCCCGCTTTTCTTCCATTGCGCTTCCGCAGTCCAAAATTTCCAATAAAAAGGCGGTCAGCTCCGTTTTCATCCGGACAAGGGAAAGGGATTCCCCGGATTGGGCCGCATGGAAAAAAGCGTCCAGATGCCGCCGCAGCCCGGGACTTCCCGAAAAAACAGGCGGCAGCCGCAAAAGCTGCTGCCGCATCAGCTGTGTCTCCTTCTCGGTGAGCCCCAGCAGCTGCGGAGAATGGGATACATCCACCTGAATCCACTGAAAATCAGCCTTATCCTCCGGGTGTCCGCCGGTGCTGTGGAGACAATCCGGCGGCGCCGCAAATACCATGCCTCCGTAAATACAGTACTCCCGTCCGTTCATCCAGTAAATCTGCCGTCCCCGGTACAGACAGACGATTTCCAGACAGCCTTCGTGCACATGGGAAACCAGGCCGGCCTCCGAGTGCTTATAGTCTGCGGAACCGACCAGCGGAACTCCGCAGATTCCCAGTCCTTCGGGAAAAACGGCAATTTTGTTGTCCTCTCTCAAAATCGGCCAATCCATGCGAGTCTCCTTTCACACTGTAACTGTCGTTATGACGGTTCTGTTCAGCCGCCGGGATTTATGCTATTCTGATTTTATCATAAAATGTCCGGCGGTGCTACTGTGGCACTAATTTTATCTGCCGGGGAAAGGACATTTGCTATGACTTCCAGAGAACGGGTTATCGCCGCGCTGACCATGAAGCCGTTTGACCGGGTGCCGCGGGAAATGATGTTTGGATTTGAGGATCTGCTCCGGGACTACCCTTCCGATGTCGCGGGAGTGGCATACCACTATGGAAAGGGAAAATTTCAGGGGGTAATTAATGCCAAAGGCAGCTGGACAGACGAATGGGGCTGCGTCTGGACCGCTGCCGAGGAAGGCGTAAAAGGCGAGGTCAAGGAATATCTTTTGGACGACTGGTCCAAGCTGGAGCACTTTTCTCCCCCGTGGGATGTATTGGAAGAGGCCGATCTCTCCATGGTGGATGCACAGTGTGAATCCACCGACAAATTCACCGTTGTTTTCTGGGGAGTCTCCCCCAGTCCATTTCAGCGGATGCAGTTTCTCCGGGGAACGGAAAATCTCTTTCTGGATCTCGCCGAAGAAAGCCCCGAGGTCTACCGTCTCCGGGATATGGTGCATGAATACTTCGTCCGGCAGGAAAAGCTGTGGTGCCAAACCAAAATTGACGCCATTCACATTGAGGACGACTGGGGCGCACAGAATTCTCTGCTGATTTCCCCGGCGCTGTGGCGCCGGTTTTACAAACCCCTTTACCGGGAATACTGTGAAATTGCCCACAATGCCGGAAAATACGTCATTATGCACTCCGACGGATTTATTCTGGACATTATTGACGATCTCATTGAAATTGGCGTAGATGCGGTGAATTCCCAGCTGTTCTGTATGGATCTGGAGGAGCTGGAACGCCGGTTCGGAGGAAGAATCTGTTTTTGGGGAGAAATCGACCGCCAGTATACCCTGCCTTTTGGCAGCGAACAGGAAATCCGGGAGTCCGTTGACCGGGTAAAGGATGTATTTCTGAAAGACCGCCATACGGGCATTGTGGCCCAATGCCCGGGCGGAAAGGACATTCTCCACCCCGCCATCCGTACCGTCTACGACGAATGGAGCAAATTTTGCTGGGAGGAAGATTAAATGCAGGGAAGACGCGAACGAATCTTAAACGCCATCGACCATAAGCCGGTGGACAAAATTCCTGTGGGATTTGATATTTTTGAACCGGTACGGGACGGGGTGCTCCGCTATTTCGGCGCTTCCTGTCTGGAAGAGCTTTATGAAAAGTCCGGTATCGAAGGATTCTCCGTCTGGGACTGGCCCAGCGTTCAGCCCGAATACGTAGGGCCGCCCCGTCCGGGCATTGAAAGCTATGACGCCAGCATGGCCTACGGATGCTGGGGAAAAGTGGGGGAGCGCATCTATCCACTCCAGCATGTGGGCCTGGACGAATACCGGTGGCCCTGTGTGGACGATTTCGACTTTTCCGGTCTGAAACGCCGGCTGGCCGAAATCCGGGGAATGGACATGACAACCGCATCCGGACACGCGGGCTGCGGCTGGCTTCATCATGTACAGATGCGTTCCTACGACAACATTTTTTACGACGTGCTGGATGACGGCTTCATGTCCGAATATATGGCCCGCAACCGGGAATTTTATGTCAGCTATTTTGAGCGGCTGTTTCAGGAAGCGGACGGAATGATCGACATTCTGCGTTCGGACGAGGATCTGGGCGGTCAGAACAGTATGCTGCTAAGTCCCGAGCTTTGGCGGAAATGGTACAAACCGCTGTGGAAAGAGGTGTTTGCCATTGCCAAGCGCCATGGTGCCCGGGTATGGCTCCACTCCTGCGGTTACTGCCGCCCGCTGGTTCCCGATTTTATTGAAATGGGAGTGGACATTCTCAACCCTCTTCCTCCCTATGTCCGGGAGAGCGACCCGCAGGATATGAAGGATACGTTCGGCAAAGAGCTTGCCTTTGACGGCGGTGTGGATCAGATGAATGTTTTGGTTCAGGGGAACCCCGAGGACGTCCGCCATGAGGTAAAGCTTCGGATCGACCAGCTTGCCCCCGGCAGCGGCTACATCATCGGGCCTTCCCAGGTCTTTCAAAAGGACGTTCCTGTGGAAAACGCCATCGCTTTCTGCAAAGCATGTCTGGAGTACGGAATCCGGTAAGCAAAAAAAAGCAGACGGGAGTTCCCGTCTGCTTTGGGTTCTTACAGTCTGCGATCCTGACGCCACTGGCGGATGGTGTCGACCATGGCCAGATAGCCCTCTGTAGGCACATAATCCGGGATGGAATTCCCGGAGCTGAAGGCGATTCCGCCGTGGCCCTGCACCTTCTCCAGACAATCCAGTATGTAATCCCGGATATAGTCCGGCGAAAAGCGGCAGAGCACATCCGTATCAATGCCTCCGAAGTTTCCGATCCGGTCGCCGTACCGGCGAACCCATTCGCTGAAATGCGCGATGCCGTCCTCGTTGGAATGCTTTGCGTCAATTTTTGCGCCGTCGATGATATCATCGAATACCGCGAACAGATTGCCGCAGGAATGAAGCAGGAACGGTTTCCCTTTGGAATGCACCTTGTCTGTGATGCGGCGGTACTGGGGAATGATGTTTTTCCGGATGTCGTCGGGGGATATGAGCGTCATGGTGTTGAATCCCAGATCGTCTCCGAACCGCAGGACACAGAACACATCCGAGAACTCATCCATAAAGCGGTCCCAGATTTTAAACTCCACCTCTCCCATGGCCTTAAACAGATCCTCAAAGAGCTCCTCATCGTCCCCTTTGATATAGCACAGATCCATGTATCCCACAATGTCCTGCACCGCTTCAAAAATGCCGTTTCCGACGCCGCCGATGGCCCGCATTCCCTCCGGGCAAGTCTCCGCAAAGTTGCGGATATAGGGGGCATACATCTCAAAATAACGCTGGGGGATTTCCTCCCAGGGGTATCTTTCAAAATCCGCACGGTCCTTGATGCAGCCTTCTTTATGTGCGCCGAGAGCGCCGCCGCCCACCAGCGCGCCGCAGGTTCCGAACTCCATGGATGCGGTGTCGTATCCCATCTGACGCCAAAAATCCCAGAATTCCCGGAATGCCTGCCGGCTTTCCTCCATATCCTTGGAAAACCAGCTGTCATAGGGGCGTTTTCCGGTAGTTTCAAGAATTACCTTCGCGCCGACTCCGTGCTCATACAAAGGCAGGCGGGGCGCCCACTGGTTGCGTGCCGCCATAACAATGTTGCGGTAGTCCGGTGCGGTCTCATATTTTTTAAGAATCTCCATTCTGCTTCCTCCTTTAAAAGAATCCGTCTTGTACCAATCCATGTTTTGGACTATACTATTATTATATCAGCATCATCAGAGCTGTAATAAGCACTTTTATTTTTAATACTTGGACGATTCTTTTTTGAATTTTGTTTTCAGGGGAAGGAGCGGCATATGGACCCCATTCTGTTTGAAGTACCGGAAGGCTCTTCGCTTTTACAGGGATATCCGGTGCAATGTTACCGCAACAGCTACACCTATGGAATGTGCGCCCCACTGCACTGGCACTTTTTCAGCGAAATCATCTATGTGAACCGGGGCTCGCAGGAGGTTACCGTAGGCAACCGGATCGAGCATCTGCGCAGCGGAGGCTTAATCTACATCAATCCCCGGCAGGCCCATCTGGCCTATTCCGGCGATCAGCAGGAGACCTGTCTTACCGTGCTGAAATTTGACCCGTCGCTGATTTGTCCTCCCCTACACAGCGAGGCGGAAGAACAGCTGATTTCCCCCTTTCTGAATTACGACCTGACCCAAAGCCTCGTGTTTCCGATGAATACACTGCCTGATCCGGTTCCCGGACTGCTGGACGAAATTCTGGAAGTGACAGGAGCAAGAAAATTCGGCTGTGAATACCGCACCCGTTCCCTTCTATGCGAGCTGATCTGGCTGCTGGCTTCGGCACTGCGGGAAAGCGGTGGGATGATCGTAGACCGTTCCCCTTTGGCCGAACAGGAGCTGGAACGTTTTCGGACGGCAATCCACTACATCAACAGCCACTATTCGCAGCCGATTCCCCTGAAATCGCTGACAGAAATCTGCAGCCTGAGCTACAGCAATTTCGCCGTCAAATTCAAGCAGCTTACCGGAAAGACACCGGTGGAATACATCAACCACGTCCGCATTTCCCAGGCGCAGCAGATGCTGCTGCTTTCCAGCATTCCCGTTGGCGAAATTGCGGAGGCCTGCGGTTTTAACGATGTGGCATACTTCAACCGGGTTTTTCGCCGGATTTCGGGGCGCCCGCCCCATGCCTTCCGCAAAAACGCCCTCTCTGCGGAAACATAGGCGGGTTCCCCTGCCAAGCTGCTTTGCCGTTTCGGCAATCCAACAGGAAAAAGGAGTTTTATCATGAAAAATAAGATTTCACGCGTAGAGCAGATGCCCAATCTTCCCGAGCCGTTCCAAATGCGGGACTGGACTCAGGTAAGCAGGGATTACGACGATCTGGTATTTGATTTTCAGGCGCAGGGAGATTTTCTTCCGCTTCCCTGGGCCGACCGGAGCCGCATCAACTGCGAAAAGGACATGACCGGTCTCCCTTCCTACATCAACTCCAAGTCCGCACGCCAAAGCGGTAAGGAAGAGGGCATCAATCTGATGTCGGCCATTCTGGGTGCCACCGTCTGCGGTATCGACAAATCCAACGACCGGGGAACGGATTTTGTGGATCAGCTGGAGGGTTTTTTCAATTCTGCCAACGGGCAAAATCTTTTTCTCAATACGACCTCCGGAAAAACAGGCGGCTCCTTCTGGTATGAAACGTATCCCAGTGTACTGATGAGCGCACTGTCAAACCGGTATTCTTTTGACTGGCTGGAGGAGAAGCTCCAAATCACGGCAGACCGCTATCTGGAAGCGATCGAGGCCATGGACGGAGATTTCGGCCACACTGCCTTTGACTTTGCCGCTATGAAGCCAATGGACAACGGGCGCTGGACAGAACCCGACGCGGCAGCCGGATACGCCTTTGTGCTGTATAACGCCTATCGGAAATGGGGAAAGCCCGAATATCTGGAGGGCGCAATGGGCTCTCTGAACTTTCTTGAAGCGCAGACAAAGAATCCCTATTATGAGCTGCTGCTGCCCTATGGCTGCTATACGGCTGCCCGGCTCAATGCGGAGCATGGCTGCCGCTATGATTTAAGGAAGCTGGTAAACTGGTGTTTTGACGGAAACAGCGCGGTTCGTCCCGGCTGGGGCGTGATTGCGGAGCGCTGGGGGGAATTGGACTGTCACGGACTCTGCGGCAGCCTGACCGACTGGGGTCAGCGCTGGGATATGCGCACCGACAACGCCGCGGATGACGTGGACCCTGTCCGCAGCGGCTACGCTTTTGCCGGGAATACCTTCTCCATGGCGGCCGGCCTGACGGCCATGGTGCGCTATGACACAAGCTATGCCCGCGATATCGGAAAGTGGTTTCTCAACGCCGCCAACAGTTCCCGCCTCTTTTATCCCAGCGCCCACTCTCCCAAATCGCAATCCTGCGCCTTTTTCCGGGATGATCCCCGCAGCTGTATTGCCTACGAAGGGCTCCGGAAATATTGGGACGGAATGTCTCCTTATGCCACGGGAGATCCCATCCGTTACAGCTGGGGTTCCATTGATCTGGGATTATACGGTTCCTCCCATGTGGGACTGATGGGGGGCATCTACGGCGTCACCGATGACGAGCGTATTCTGAAGCTGAATCTCCGCGCCACTGACTTTATCCCCGCGGAAGGCTTCGACAGCTATCTGGTGTATAACCCCTACCCCTCCGAAAAAACAATCCGACTGGACGGCCTGTCCGGAGGCCGGGCATTTGACGCGGTCAGCCAACAGGTTCTCGCCCCGATTCACGGGGGTGCGGCATCCGTCCTTCTGCCCGCTGATACCGCCGCGGTCATCGTCTGCCTGCCGGACGATGTTTCCCCGGAATCCGGCATCTGACGCACCCACGGCAGATTTCACAACCGGCCGGGCCATTCTGCCACACCCATCAGAAAAGGCGTTTCGCATCTGCGAAACGCCTTTGTTATTTCTGTTCTGCCGCCTCAAAAGATGGGAAAGCCCTTTCTTTCCGTCTGAAAAAATCCGTTCAGCAAATTTCCGGCAGGCTGGCAGCAGCAACGGACTGTCCGACTCTCTTCATTTTCTCGTCCGGGGTCTGGGCATTCATCCTGACTTCAGGATACTCATCCGCCAGAACCTCCTTGGCCACCTTGAGAATCAGATCGCCGCCCTTGCCGGACATGACCCGTCCCAGCAGCAGGCAATGCTTGATCTCATAGAAGTGCGCGTAGAGGGCGAGGGTGTGTCCCAGATATACGCCGATGGACTCGTAAACTTTTATGGCTCTGGGGTCGTCCTTTTCCATCAGTTTCTGAACTGCCTTCAGCTTCTCGGCGGGAGTCGCGTTTTCGTCCAGCTCGATGCCGGCGGGTTTCGCCAGCTTGATCACGCCGTCCTGTGAAAAATATTTTACACCGCAGCCGATGTCTCCGGACCACTCATCCGCCATGGCGCCGGGCTGTGCGTCAACGGGAGCGAACGCCAACTCATTGAGCCATCCGGTAATATTTCCGTCGTGGTCAACATAGCCCACTGCTTCCGAGGTACCCATGGCAACGCCCAGCACATCCACATCATTCAGATTCATCGCTCCGGCCAGAGCAGTTACATCACCGTCGTTGACCACTTCGATGGGAACCTCATGGCCCTGCTCGCGGCTGATTTCCTCTGCGCAGCGAAGGTAGATGTCCTTCACCTTGGCGTTGAACTGGTCTCTCGGAACCTTGAGGAACAGGGAGGCTACCATGGTGCGGTTGTCGATGTAAATGCCGGCAGAGGAAACACCGATGGCGTCAACCCGGGGCATCTTGGCGGCAGCCATCCGCATGGAATCCAGAATTCCCTGGAAATGATATTCGGGATCTGCGTTCACTTTGGGCAGCCAAACCGTTTCTTCGCTGAAAATTGCCTCACCGTCCACCACGGCGCTTACCTTGCGGTCGCTTCCGCCAGCGTCAAATCCAATGCGGCAGCCGTCCAGATGCTTGCCGATGGCCTTGGATTTTTCGTTGGCAGCGGGCTTTTGGTTCACATCGGGAATAAAGCAGACCTCAAAGTCCCGCTCATAAACCTGCTCCATGAAATCCTCATCGAAAGCACGGCCGCCTTCGGGTGAGTAGGTCTCCTTCATATAGCGGTATACATTCTCATCGCCGCAGATGGTCACGCGGAAACCGCCCTTGGCCCAGAGCAGGAATTTTACCAGACGGTCAACATAGTAGTTGTCCGCGGCGGCCATGTCGGGGGTGCCGTGAATGAATGTGTCATATACGGAAACCAGCCCGCCGCTTCTTTCCACCGCGATGGCGATGGGCTTTTTGGCGGTTTTCAGGAACTCTCTGTTAAAAGCCAGCAGAGGGGCGAAGGTTTTGTCAAGCTCAGGGACGTTTTTGATGTTGATGGTTACACCATGGATATTCATACGAATCATCATCCTTTCTCACGACTCATTGGGAACGAAAAAACCGTTTCCCAAGCATTCGCTTTTCCAAAAGTAAAGCTTTCTTACTTTGAGTCTATCATGTTTGTCCCGAAAAAACAATGTGCAAAAAGCGTATGCTTTTTGCACATTCATACCTCTGCGGCACTGCCCCATTCAGTACTTATATGTCGGTTCCGCGGAAAATCCGGCCTCCAGAATGTCGATATAGTCAAACGCTTTTCCGGTTCCGATGGACACACATTCCACCGGGTGCTCCGCCAGCCGGGTTTTGACTCCGGTCTGGGATTCCACCAGTTCGGCGGCACCGTGGACCATGGAGCCGCCGCCGGTCAGGATGATTCCGTTCTCGTAGATATCCCCCACCAGCTCGGGAGGCGTCTTGTCCAGAATCCGCTTGACAAGGTCGACCAGCATTTCCCCAAAGGGAAGAAACGCCTCGTAAATGTCCTGCTGATTCACGGTGATCTGCTGGGGCAGACCGGTCAGCAGATTTCTCCCCTTGACTACGGCGGAAACCTCCGCCGTAGGGCAGAAAACCGTGCCGATCTCCTTCTTGATCTGTTCGGCCATTTTTTTGCCGATGGAGAGCTTATATTTCACGGATAAGAGCTTGATAATCTCCTCGTCCACCTTGTTTCCGGCATATTTCCGGGACTGGGACAGTACCACGCCGGACATGGAGGTGACCGCCGCGTCCGCGGTTCCGCCCCCCACATCCACAATCAGATTGCCGTCGGGACGGGTGATGTCCACACCGGCGCCGATGGCGGCCGCAATGGGTTCCTCAATCAGATAGACCTTCCGTCCGCCGGAGTTGACCACCGCCTCAATGACCGCCCGTTTTTCCACATCGGTAATCGCGGAGGGAACACAGATAATGGCCCGATGCTTGACCAGAAAGCTGCTGCAGGCCCGCTTCAGGCACTCCTTGAGCAGAACCTCCGTCATCAGATGGTCGGAAATCACCCCGTCGATCAGCGGATATTCCGCCCGGATATAGCCGGGCGTTCTGCCGAACATCCGCAGGGCTTCCTCACCGACGGCAATTACGCTGTCGTCCCTGGTATTCACGGCAACGATGGCGGGCTCCCGGAGGATCTCGCCGACTCCGGACTGATAAATAATTACTTTTGTGGTACCAAGATCAATGCCAATATCCAATGCGCTCATAGTAAGCCCATTTCCTTTCCTCAGGTCTGAATCAAACGCCGGCCAATGCCTGCAATAATAGTATCAGTATAGCAATGCTTTTTTCGCAAGTCAATTTTTTTAAAGGGCCAAGCTGTAAATTTTTTCAAAACACAGCATTTGAAAAATTCGTCCAATCATCCGCAATCCGGCTGGGAATTTGCCGGCAGGGCCGCCTTTCGGGTTTTCGCCGCCGCCAGACAGATCACGCCCTCCGCTCCCGACTCCTTCAATGCCCGGGCACAGACATCCATGGTCGTTCCTGTGGTCAGCACGTCATCCACCAGCAGGACCGTTTTCCCCCGGAGCTTCTCCGGTGCGGACACCCGAAATGCCCCCGTCAGATTGGTGCGGCGCTCCCGGGCTCCCAACTCATGCTGCTTCCCGGTTTTTCTGATCTTTTCCAGAACTTCCGCATCCATGGGAATCCCGGTGGCGCGGCTGACCCACTTTCCCAGTTCTTCCGCCTGATTGTACCCCCGCTTCCAGTAATCCCGATCATACAGCGGTACCGGAATCAGCAGCTGAACCCTCCCCCATGCGGGAGAACGCCGGAGGCACTCCGCCATATCCTGTCCCAGTTTGCGGGCGTTCAAAAGATTGTTATGAAATTTCAGATCCCGCACAGCCTTCTCCACTCCCATTTCATAAAAAAAGGGAGCCAGCGCACAATCAAAGGCCGTATGACAGATGCAATCCTTTTTTTCGCAGACCACGCAGACCGACGGATCGGTCCGGGGCGCATCCCGCTGGCAGGTTTCGCAGCGCAGCCGGTCATAAGCGATGGGGGTGCCGCAAAACATGCACCGGTTTGGAAGAAAAAGGTGGAGGATCCAATCCCCGGCCCTGCTTAACTTTCCTCTGGAAATCATTGCTGTCTCTTTTCTGCCGCACTCACCGGCCGTCATTCAGCACGCAGTCCCGCAGCATAGCCTTCATCCCGGTGTAACGGCGGGTCTTTTTGTCGTTCGCCACCATAAATTCCACTCTGTTTTTCTGGCCGATCATCACCAGAATCCGTTTGGCCCGGGTGACGGCGGTATAGAGAAGATTCCGGTAATACAGCTTGTCAAAGCCCCCCATCACCGGGAGAATGATGGCCTCGAACTCACTTCCCTGACTTTTGTGAACCGTAACCGCATAGGCAAGCTCCAGCTCATTTGCCATGTCGAAGGGATAATAGGCAAGCCGCCCGTCAAATTCCACCGCCATGGTTTTCGAGCCCCGGTCGATCATTTTCACCAGTCCGATGTCCCCGTTGAAAATGCCGGTGCCCTTCTCTCCTTCTTTTGTCCAGGTGATGTCGTAATTATTCTTGATCTGCATCACCTTGTCGTTGACACGGAAGGTGATGCTTCCGCTTTTAAACTCCGGTTTCCCGGCAAGCGGCGGATTGAGCCGCTCCTGAAGCCGGGTATTCAGCTCATTGGAGCCCATCTCCCCCTTCCGTGAGGGGCAGAGCACCTGAATATCGTCAAAAGGCGAAAGCTGATAGGCGTTGGGGAGCCGGTGGGAGCAGAGATCCAGAATGGTCTCCGCCGCCCGGAAGGGATCGGGCTGGGGCAGGAAGAAAAAGTCGTTGTCCCGGCGGGACAGGTCGGGCATCACACCATGCACGATGGCATGGGCGTTGGTGACAATGGTGCTTTGGGCGGCCTGCCGGAAAATCTGGGTCAGCTCCACCGTGGGGATGGTATCGCTTTCGATCAGATCCCGCAGCACGTTTCCGGCTCCTACGGAAGGCAGCTGATGAAAGTCGCCTACCATCACCAGCTTGGCGGCGGGCTTCATTCCCCGCAGAAGGGCGTCAAACAAAAGCGTGTCCACCATGGACATCTCATCAATAATTACCGCATCCGCATCCAGCGGGTTCTGTTCATTGTGGACAAATTCCAGCCGCCCGGTCTGGGCATACCCCGAGGATACCTCCAGCAGCCGGTGAATGGTTTTCGCCTCCCGGCCGGTAACCTCAGACATCCGCTTGGCGGCCCGTCCGGTGGGGGCGGCCAGCGCCACGTTTCTGCCCTGCTGTTCCAGCACCTCGATGATGCCGTTCAGGGTCGTGGTCTTTCCGGTGCCCGGGCCGCCGGTGAGAATGAAAGCATCGTTTTCCACCGCCTGCTGAATGGCACGCCGCTGAAGTGTTTCGTAATGAATGCCTTTTTCCTGTTCAATCAGATCAATGGTCTGCTCCACCTGCTCCATCTTTTTGGAATAGACCTTCAGCATCAGCTGCAGCCGGGATACAATGTATCGCTGGGCAGTATAGTAGACCGGCAGATAAATCAGCTCGCTGACTGCGGTATAGGCACAGAGCCGGCCGGTGTGCAGCTCCTCGTCCAGCTGGTCCTCCAGCTGATCCTCATTGAGCTGGAGCAGCCGGTTGGCCGTGGTGGTCAGCAGGGCGCGGGGAATGCAGGTATAGCCATTGTTCAGGTTATAGTTCAGCACATAGGCCATCCCCGCATAAATCCGTTCGGGGTTGTCCAAAGGAAGTCCAAATTCTTTTGCCATCTGGTCGGCAGTGGAAAAGCTGATTCCCAGATCGCTTGTGCAGAGCAGATAGGGGTTGGCCCGGATCATATCCATGGCTATCACACCCCACCGTTTGAACACCATGACGCTCTGCATGGCGGTTACGCCGCTCTTCTGCAGAAAAAGCATCAGTGACCGGACGCCGAAAGCCTGCTTAAATTCCTCGGCGAGCTTGTCGGCCTTGGATTTGCTGATGCCGGGAATCCGGGTGAGAAGCTGGGGTTCCTCCTCAATTACCCGGAAGGTGTCGCCCCCGAATTCATCCACAATTTTTCGGGCAATGGCGGGGCCGATCCCCTTGACGACGCCGGAGGAAAGATACTTGCACATGGCTCCCGAGGTGGCGGGGAGATTCCGTTCACAGAGCTGGGCGCTGAACTGGGCGCCATAAGTGGGATGGGTCTGGAAGAACCCGGTCAGTTTCAGCTCTTCCCCCTCTTCGGCGCCCATGAGCTGACCGACCACGCAGACCAGCTCTTCCCCTGTATTCAGATCCAGCACAGTGAATCCGGTTTCTTCGTTGGAATAGGTAACGCTTTCCACCGTCCCCTCCAGCACAGTCAATTCCTGCTGGTTTCTCTGCATCTGCTCACCTCCCTGACCCATCCTGGCCGTTTTTCCGAAAAGAGGCGGGGTTGGCAGCGTTGTGCCAATCCCGCCTCTCTCCCTGTCACAGCTGATTTATGCCTGTTCAAATTCTCTGCTCAGCGCGGCAATGTAGTCTTCCAGTTCATTCTCGTCCAGAAGGCTCAAATTCTGCCGTTCCGCCTTCAGCTTACGGACGATTTCTCTGGTTTCCTCATCCATACCGAAGTCCGCTACAATAATCCGGTGATTGGCCCTGCTCATCAGGGCGCGGAGAATATACTCCGTTTTTTCCGTATGCCCCTTAAGCGGCAGTATGGTAATCACGTCTTCCTCCGCCGCACCCCCGAACAATCCGTCGCACAGAAGCCGGATCAACGTGAAAATTCCCACCAGGCTGGTAAATATCAGCACAAACAGGCCGATTGCTTCCCCTATCATTCTTCTCCACCCTTTCTCTGGCATCGCCGCAAACTGCTTTTTCATTCTGTCTGCTGTATGCTATGCGAAAGGAGGAAAAAAGGTTCAAACTTCATTCAAACCGGGGAAAAAAGCGGCAATCCGCCTGTTTTTTCATTGATTTTCGCGGGGCCCTTCCGGCGGTTATAATTCTCCCCGGCTTTTCGCTTTGAGATAAGCGTTGATAAAGCCGTCCAGATCGCCGTCCATCACGGCGGAAATGTTGCCGTTTTCAAAGCCGGTGCGGTGATCCTTGACCAGCGTATAGGGCATGAACACATAGGAACGAATCTGGCTGCCCCACGCAATCTCCCGCTGTTCGCCCTTGATGTCCTCAATTTTCTCCAAATGCTCCTGCTCTTTGATCTGAACCAGCTTGGACTTGAGCATTTTCAGGCAGTTTGCCTTATTCTGCAGCTGGCTCCGCTCGGTCTGGCAGGAGACTACGATTCCGGTAGGTTTGTGCACCATCCGGACGGCAGAGGAAACCTTGTTCACGTTCTGGCCGCCCGCGCCGCCGGAGCGGAACGCTTCCACCTCCAGATCCTCGGGACGGATGTCGATCTGAATGCTGTCGTCAATTTCCGGCATCACTTCCAGGGAAGCGAAGGAGGTATGCCGGCGGCCGGAGGAATCAAAGGGCGACACCCGTACCAGCCGATGGACGCCGTGTTCACTCTTCAAAAAGCCATAGGCGTTTTCGCCTTCGATCAGAATACTGACGCTTTTAATGCCGGCTTCCTCGCCTGCCAGATAATCCAGCGTCGTCACCTTGAAGCGTTTGCTCTCGGCCCAATGCTGGTACATCCGGAACAGCATTTCCACCCAGTCCATCGCTTCCGTGCCGCCCGCACCGGCGTGAAACGTCAGAATGGCATTCTGGGAATCGTATTCGCCGGACAGCAGGGTTTCCAGCTTTTTATCCTCAAGGGCCCGCTTGAAGGAAGCCACTCCCTCTTTGATTTCATCGGCAACGCTTTCGTCATCCTCTTCCATGGCCATTTCCAGCAGCGTAAGCAGATCCTCATACTGGGTATTGAGCCTGTTGTAGGAATTCACCGTTGCTTTCAGCTGGCTGGTCCGTTTGGTGACAGCCTGTGAATTTTCCATGTCATTCCAGAAGTCCGGCTGGGCGGCCTGTTCTTCCAGCTGGTTGATTTCTTCCATTTTCTTATCAATGCCCAAAGCGGCATAGAGCTCGGTCATCTGTGGTTTCAGCGCCTGAAGTTCCAGCCGCGTTTCATCGTAAAACAGCAAAAAGTATCCATCCTTTTAAATCTTATTCTGCATCCGGCCGCTGTCGCCCGGCATCGGAACCGCTATCGTTTTTATTATAAGGTATATTTTGCAGGATGTAAAGCGGTTTCTCGCGGAAAAAGAACAAGCGTTTTAAATTCGGCATGGAAAACAAACGGTAACAGCCGATCCGGGTGAACCGGATCGGCTGTTACCGTTTGTAATTTCCGAAGAAAATTATCAGATCATACCTTCGTCAGTTTCGCAAAGTTGGCCATAATTTTCTTTGATCCCTTTTTCTCAAAAGCGATCTCCACCAGAGTGTCACCGGCCATGGGCGTCATGGAAAGTACTCTTCCCCGTCCAAATACCTTATGCTGCACCGTATCGCCCACTCCGTAGGTTACATCCGCCTTCTCCACCGATTTGGCCACTCCTACCATTCCCTCGATTTCCGGACGGTAAACAGGCTTGGCCTTTTCGGGACGTTTGGCAAAACCGTAGGCTTTGACGGTATCATCAATAATCTCCAGAAGGTTTTCAGGGATTTCCTTTAAAAAGCGGGAGGGCATATTCCGGCTGGTTCGCCCAAAAAGCATACGCTGGGATGAGTTGGTGACATAGAGCTTTTCTTTGGCACGGGTCACCGCCACATAGGCCAGCCGCCGCTCCTCCTCAAGCTCTGTCTCGGAAGTGGAGGACAGGTAACTGGGGAAAATGTTTTCTTCCATTCCCACTACAAAAACGACCTTATACTCCAGCCCCTTTGCCGAATGCATGGTCATGAGGATAACACTGTCATCATCCTCGTTCAGGCTGTCCAGATCGGTATACAGGGAAACCTCCTCCAAAAAGCCCTGCAGGGAAGCTTCTTCATTTTCCTGCGTATACTTAATCAGGTTGGACTTCAGCTCTTCCACGTTCTCGAGCCGTGCCTCTCCCTCTTTGCCCTGGGCTTTCAGATAGGCCTGATAGGATGTTTTCTCCAGAAGCTCATCCAGCAGCCCGTCCAAAGTGGCCGACAGGCTCACATCCCGCAGCTCCTCGATCATCCGTGCGAACTCTTCCAGACTGGCCCCTTTTTTGGCAATGACCTCATAATCGCTGGCGTGGCGCATTACCTCAAACATGGGAACCCCCAGCTTTTCGGCAATGGCCTCCACATGCTTTACCGTCGTATCGCCGATGCCGCGCTTGGGCTCGTTGATGATCCGTTTCAGGCGGACAGCATCGCTGGGATTGTTGAGCACCTGGAAATAAGCCAGAATGTCTTTGATTTCCTTCCGTTCAAAGAACTTTGTGCCGCCCACAATGCGGTAGGGAATGCCCGCTCTTACCAGCTGCCGCTCAATGGTGGCGGACTGGGCATTCATTCGGTAAAGAATTGCGTGATCGGAAAATTTCTTCCCGTCGGCCACATCCTCCTCAATGGTTTTCACCACAAACTGGGCTTCAGCCATTTCGTCGGGGGCACGGTAGGAGACTACCTTATCGCCTTCTCCGTTGTCCGTCCAGAGATTTTTCCCTTTCCGGGCGGTGTTGTTCTTAATAATTTCGTTGGCCGCGTCCAGAATATTCTGTGTGGAACGGTAATTCTGTTCCAGACGAATAACTTCCGCGTCTTCGAACTCATTTTCAAAGCTTAGGATGTTTTCGATGGTGGCGCCCCGGAAACGGTAAATGGATTGATCGTCGTCACCCACGACACAGAGGTTTTGATTTTTGGCGGAAAGCAGGCTGACCAACTGATACTGGGCGTGGTTGGTGTCCTGATACTCATCCACCAGTATGTATTTATAAAGATTCTGATAGTGATCCAATACATCAGGCTGTTCCTGAAAGAGCTGAACCGTCAGGCAGATCATATCGTCAAAGTCCAGCGCATTGGAAGACCGGAGCCGTTTCTGATACAGGTCATAAACAGCGGCAATCTTTTTCCCGCGGAAATCATCCTGATTTGCCTTCATGAACTCCTCCGGAGAGATCAGAGAATCCTTGGCGCGGGAAATGGCCGTCAGCATTGCTTTCGGCGGGAACATTTTATCGTCCAGCGAAAGGTCCCCCAGCACATCCCGGATGATCCGGACGCTGTCATCGGTGTCATAGATGGTAAAGCTGCGGGAATAGCCCAGCGCCTCGATCTCCTTGCGCAGGATGCGCAGGCAGATATAGTGAAACGTTCCGGCGTTGACGCTCAAGCCGTCCGATCCCAGAAGATTTCCCAGCCGTTCCTTCAGCTCATTGGCCGCCTTGTTGGTAAAGGTAATGGCCAGCACGTTCCACGGATTCACCCGCTGTACCCGGAGCACTCTCCGCAGCTTTTCCTCGTCACAGGCAGAGGCGTTCTGGATGCTCTTCAGCCACTCCACATCCTCGGCAGTGGCGTATTCGGCGGCTGTGCTGTCATGATAGGCATTGCCGAAATTCAGCAGGTAAGCGATACGATTCACCAGCACGGTGGTCTTCCCGCTGCCCGCACCCGCTAAAATCAGCAGCGGTCCGTTCACTTGAAAGACGGCCTGTTTCTGCATAGCATTCATTCGGGAGAACCGACGTTCCAGGATTGACTTTTTCAGTTGCTCGAATTCTTCTTTGATCTGCTGCATCTGGATACCTCAATTTCTTCTCATTACTCGCGGCTTCCAATGAACAAAAGCCTCTGTGTCTTAAAAAACGTACTCATCCTTTTTCTTTCGCAGAAAAAGGATCAAAAAGAACTTTGATACAAGATTCCGCTGAAACTCCTGTTCCCAATGAAGGGAAAAGCACGGAGCGCGACAGCGTTTTTGCAATGATGAACCAACGCTTTGCGTTTGGCTCCAGGATAAGTTCCTGATCAAAAACGCGGTGCCGCCGAAGGCGGAGGAAGCACGGAGTGCGACAGCGTTTTTGCAATGATGAACCAAACGCTTTGCGTTTGGTTCTATTATAGCATAAAAAGTCTGTTTTGCGGGACGCAAAACAGGTTCCCGGGCTAAAATGTTCTCGTTATGGTCGAAATCTATGATTTCGGGTACCATAGAGGTTATTATAGCATAAAAAGTCCGTTTTGCCAAAGCAAAAACGGACAGACTGCTAAAAAAGCTTTCGGACGCTCTGCCTCACAGGGAATTTTTCCGCAAATACCGGATTTCACGATGGTATGCCCACGAAAAATCCGGTCAATACTATGCATAACCAATGCCCAAACCGCAATTTACCGAAAAGAAAGGTCTTATGCCATGCTTCGCTATTTCCAATCAAAAATCAGCGCCATCAAATCACAGTTTGATGACGATAACTCGGCGAAGGAAGAGGAGGCCACTCCGCTCACAGCCAATCTGCTGGACAATATGATTCATCTCCGGGCAAAATATCAGAATTCGTCCGACTTTCTCACTCGGGAAATCACTCTGGGAGGCGTGCAGGCGGGTTTTCTGATGATCGAGGGAATGATCAGTCTCCAGACGGTATCGGAGCTTTTACTGGAGCCGCTCCTCAATCAGGGATTCCCGGCCGACGCCGACGCGGATCAGATTTACGATTTTATTGAAAACCGCTCCATTCTGGCGGTGGACATGAAGGACATCTTCTCCTGCGAAGAGGTCTTTCAGTTCATCATGTCCGGATTCGTGGTCATTCTGCTGGATGGGCTGAACAAAGGAATTGCCTTCGGAATGCAGGGCTTCAATTTTCGCTCCATTTCAGAGCCCGCCGGCGAGGTCAACGAGCGGGGATCCCGGGAAGGCTTCACCGAGCCGCTGCGGATTAATATGACCATGGTGCGCCGCCGGGTCAAATCCCCCAAGCTGAAATTTGAACTTTTTTCCGTGGGCAAGACCAGCAAAACCGATATCTGCATGGTTTACATGACCGATCAGGTCAGCCAGAAGCTCGTCCGGGAAATCCGCCACCGGATTAAGCAGATCAAACTGGATCTGATTCTTACCTCCGGGTATATCCAGCCTTTTCTGGAAGGGAATCCATGGTCGCTTTTTTCCGATGTGGGCACTACCGAGCGTCCGGACACACTGGCGGCAAAGATCAGTGAAGGGCGGGTGGCCGTGCTGGTGGATGGCACACCGTTTGCCCTGATTGTGCCCTATTTGTTTTCCGAAAATTTTCAAAGCCTGGACGACTATGCCCACCGCTCCTATTTTGCCACCTTTACACGGCTCCTCAAATACTTTTCCTTTGTCGCGGCCATCCTCCTTCCTTCCCTTTACGTAGCGGTGGGAACCTTTCATCCGGAGCTTCTTCCCCACGCCCTTCTTTTCAACGTTGCGGCCGCCGAGGAGACCACTCCGTTCCCCCTGGCTCTGGAAGCCTTCATCATCCACCTGCTCTACGAAATTATGCGGGAAGCGGGTCTCCGGCTGCCGCGCCCCATCGGCCACGCCATCGGCATTGTGGGTGCACTGGTCATCGGCGATGCGGCGGTAACCGCGGGGCTGATCGGTTCCCCTATGGTTCTGGTGGTAGGCATGACGGCAATCGCTTCCTTTGTAGTGCCCAACCTTTATGAGCCGGTATCGGTTCTGCGGTTTGTCTTTATCATCATCGGCGGAACCATGGGGCTTTACGGTGTTGCACTGGGATGCATGATTATTCTCGTAAACATCTGCTCCCTGAACAATTTCGGCACGCCATACATGGCCCCCATCTCGCCCTTCTCCCTCTCTGCCATGCGGGACACCTTCATCCGGACCAGCTTCCTCAAAATGGAGAAAAAGGACGCAAAGCTTCAGGATCTCAAGGGTGTGGACATCGGCAAAAACAATCATTAAGGCTCCCATGGATTTCTCAAAGGTTTTCATGGCGGATGATCCGCCTGTAATCCTGTAAAAAAAGAACGCAAATTTTCCGGAAAGGGTCTGGTGCCTGCTTGAAACAAGGCAACATCGGCGCGGGACAGGCAGTTATCCTGCTTCTGGTATCCCGCTGTTACAACATGCTGAACTATATTCCCGCTTTTGACGAAAAAACAGACGGCATGGCGATACTTTACGGCAATCTTCTTGCCGCCGGCATTCAGCTTCTGCTCCTTGTGCCGGCTCTTCTGCTTTACCGAAAAATGGAGGGGCAAAACGTCATTACAGCGGCCTATAACGTCTGGAAACCGCTGGGATGGGTATTCGCTTTCTGCTATTTCTTAAGCTCTCTCGCCCAGCTGGCCGGAACGTTTATGGGCTTTGAATACTTTATGGTCAACGCTGTTTATCCCAACGCGTCCGCTGTATTCATCATTGTAACGCTGTCGCTGACCTGCTTCTGGTGCGGAAGGGGCGGATTTGAGGGCATTGCCCGGGCCGGGGCAATCGTATTCGTCTTTCTGCTGCTCTCTCTCGGGTTTATTTCCGCCGTCTCTGTGGCCTCCATGGACCTTTACAATTTCCATCCCATTCTCTCCGATCCGGCGGCGGCCATTTTCCGGGCCGCTCTGTCCAACATTTCCAAGTCCTCCGAGCTGTATCTTTTGATTCTGATGTACCCCAAAATCAAGGGGAGCGTGGGGAAAAGTTCCTTGGGACTAATTGCCTCCGCCTTTCTTCTTCTGGAAATTACCGGTTTGGTGCTGCAGGGAGTGCTGGGAGAATTCGCTCTTACCCAGACCTTCCCCTACTACACGCTGGCCTCCATTACAGACACCTCCATTTTGCAGCGGCTGGATTCTCTGCACATGATGCTCTGGGTTTTCTGCGCCTTTATCCGGTGCACTCTGCTGGTGATCCTGTCCAACTACTGCATCCGCATGATTCTTCCCCAGAAAGCACACCGTTTCGTCCTGCCGGTCATGTTTGTCATCTCAACAGGGGCTGCCGTTCTGCTGGCCTATTCCACCGAATATCTGAAGGCACTGAACACCGCCAATTCCATGGGCGGTGTTGTGGCTCTGCTTACAGCGGGCTTCCCGCTGCTGATGCTGCTGATTCCCAGAAGGCGGAAGCGGCCTCACAACAATTCAGAAGGGAGGAATCCAAGCCGCCGTGATACGGAAGAAGATTTCACTGTTGTCCCTGATACTGATTAGCGTCTTGCTGTTTACCTCCTGCCTGAACCCCGTTCAACTCAGTCAGCGGGCTATTGTTCAGGCGGTTGGAGTTGATCTGGAAGACGATGGGCAGCTGAAGCTGACTCTTCAGGTATTTGCCCCGGCGGTCAACGGTGGCGGAGGAATCAGCGCCACCGCCGACAATGCCAAAATAATTGAAGCCAAAGGAGAGACTGTCTCACAGGCAGTCCAAAACGCTACTCTTGTGCAGGGAAAGCAGCTTTTTGTGGGACATAACCGGGTGATTATCATCGGAGCGGAACTGGCCAAAAAGGGGCTCAACCCGATTTTAAGCTATTTTTCCTCCAGCCCCTATTCCCGTCAAAGCGTACAGCTAATTATGGCCAAAGACCGGGCCGATGCCATTCTGAAAGCCAGAATCAATCAGGGGATGCTCCCCGCGGAAACATTGGAAAAAATCATTAAAAACACGCAGGAAAGCGGCATTTTCCCCACGGTTCAGCTTTACCGTTTTTTGCAGACACTGGAAAGCGAGCATGATTCGGCGGTGCTGCCCGTGATGAGCCTGGTGCAGAAAAGTCCGGAAAACAGCTCCAATCAGGACGGGGGTTCCTCCGATCAGCAGGGCGGCGGCGATCAAATTGACGAGGTGAGCTCGGTTGCCATTTCAGAGGTGGCGGTTTTCTCCGGAACCAAGCTGGCCGGAATGCTGGGAGAGCGCGACTCCCGGGGCCTTTTGTGGATTCGGGGAGACGTCAAAAAGACCGTTCTCACCCTTTCGGCCGGACAGTACGAAAAAGTTTCCCTGCAGGTTCACGATGCCTCTTCCCGTCTGACTCCGAAAATCCAAGGGGGAAAAGCGGCCTTTTCCCTGTCGGTTCACTGCGACGCCGCCATCCGCGAGACAGTTACCCAGGAGGGATACGTTCCCAGATCGGAGGATGTGGACCTGCTGGCTTCTGCGGCTGAAAAGCTGATCCGTGAGGAATGTCTGGCAGCCTTCCAGCACGCCGGAAGAGAATTCCGCACCGATGTGTTCCACATGGGAAATCTGGTCTGGCAGAAGGACGCGGCGTTCTGGAAAACACTGCGGGAAAACTGGCAGGAGCAAATGGATCAGGTTGGCTTTACCGTAGACGTGGCGGTGGATCTGGACCGGGTGGGGCTGGAATTTCGCTGACGCCGGGCCGGATTTTCCTCAAAATGCACTCAAAAAAAGCGGGTATGGCTTCATTGAACTTGAACCGCCCCAGAAGGAATAGACACGAAAAAGAAAAGCAAGTCGTAGAATATCAATGATTTACGCCGTCTGGCTCCGTTTTTCAAATGGGGTCAGGCGGTATTTTAATTGGTAACGC
>DBGCDL010000044.1:0-3579 GCA_048358235.1 Oscillospiraceae bacterium | reverse complement strand
ATCTCAACGGTTTTGGGATTGGGCGCGTCACAGGTGTAGGGGCTGTCCTCCGGGATGATCTCCTTGACGGTGTAGGTTCCGGGGAGAAGATAATCCGTCAGAATGGTTCCGTCAGATGCGGTGGTATAACTCCCCACCAGCTTATGATTGCTGTCATAGACTTCAAACTTCCACCCCGCAGTGCTGCCGCCGTCCGGCATGGTCTTGATGATCTTCCCCCTGCCCTTGTGCGTATTGGAAAAAGTCACCGTCGCCGTACCATTGGCTGTGACCGTGACTGTTTTCACGGAAGTGTCGCAGACCCAGTAAGGATCGCTGCCAGCTTCCTCCCTCGCGTAGTAAGTACCGGGCGCCAGGCCCGCGGCAGTGATCGTTCCATCCGCGCCCGTGGTAAAGGGCGAGCCTGTGACCGCGCTGGTGCAGGCGGAATCTGTGTACAGTCCGATCTTCCAGCCGTCCAGATTCTTCCCCGTGTTGGTTTCCTTCAGCAGCTTCACGCCGCCGGTATTCCGTTTGTTTGTAAAGCTGACTGTCGCCGCCGCACCGGCAGTTACCGTCACCTTCTGCGGATTTGCACCGGAACAGTAATACATCTCACCGACGGTGCTGTCCGTATGTCCCAGCTCCTTGACGTAGTAAGTCCCTGCCGACAGACCGGCAGCGGAAATCTTGCCGCCGCTATCGGTGGTATGAGGGCCGGATACCAGTTTCGTACAGGCGGCATCCGAATAGATACCGAATTTCCATCCGGAGAGGTTCTTCCCATCCTCGGTGGTTTTGGTCAGGCTGATGCTTCCCGGCCGTGGAGCAGCTTTCAGCTTGAAGTAGGCATTGAGACTCCCCGCGGATGCAGTGTCCAGAGATACCGTTGTCTGGTAGCTGGAGCCGGACATATACCAGATTCGGTATGTGGAGTCTGACGCGGAGGGCAGATTCTGGGCTGCCTTGTATACCGTGGACTCGGAGATATCCCCGGTTTGGGTGATATACAGCGTATTCCCGCTCTTGTAAAATTTCGCGCCATTCCCATCCGGGAAAGAGAAGTTGGACAGAACGCCGTTGCTGTCCGTCACCGAGGTTTCCTCCCCTGTCAGGGTGATGGTGGGCGCGCTGCTGACGGAGGCGCCGGTAAAGCTGGGTATCTTCTTCGCCGCCTGAATTGCGTCTACCAGAGCGTTATACTTGGGCGCAAAATACGGCACGCTGGCTTCCCCCGCATTGTAAAATATATCGCCCGAGGTGCCGCACGAATTCACGGAATTGCTTTTGAATGTGGCAGGGTCACGCAGACCGCAGACGATCTCGTAAATAAGGAACTGGGTGGCGATCCGCAGGGGGACATTGGGGTTGCTGTCCTTTTTCGTGGTAGTCACGCTGACAGAGTGGTCCCACATCCGGTCACTGTACAGGAGAATCAGGCCAATGGCCTCCCGGTAGTCTTCCGGCATGGCGTACCACACATTGCTGCCCGCCGTGCTGCCGCTGCCATCCAGTGTCACACCCCGGTCAACGGAGTTTCCGGAGGTACTGGCGCCGTAGCTGCGCCATGGTTCAATGCAGTACAGCGGTTCGTCCGGATAGGCAACACCGCCATACCGGGCGAAATGCCAGCCCAGGTTTTTGATATAGGCTGTCCGGGCAGCACCGGTGCCATTGGGTTTGTACTCGCAGGAAACCTGCGACTTCAGGACGGTCGTATAGTTGCCATTGTCCGCGTAGTCAAACAGCAGGATGCTTTTCTGGGTACTGCCGACAGACATTACCGCATAATCGTCCTGCGTATCCGGAATATCCGGCGGTTCTGTCGGCTCCGTGGGTTCAGTAGGGTCAATACTATCTGTCTCCTCGAAGACTGTTTTCTCGGGCTGGGTGCTGTCTGCACCTGATTCCACGGCGTAGGCAGCGGGGATGATGCCGATGAGAAGCATCATCACGAGGAAAATTGAGAGACAGCGTTTCAGGTTTACTATCATTGGGTCTTCCTTTCCATAAAAAAATAACCCCTGCTTTCGCAGAGGCAAGTCACCGATATTAGAAAACCTCTGATTAAATCGACAAGAGCTGTGGGCAAAAATATCCGCTCACAGTCGCAGACGATTTATTCAGAGGTTCCTTAGGTTACATTCCACCCATTTCCATGGGAAGCATCCCGTCGTCACAGTCATTCACCCAGTCCGGGTACTGAGGCTCGGGATATGGAGGCTGGGGATAATACTCCCGCTGGTGCTGGACTTCCTGCAAAATCCCATACTCCTCATAACTCTGCTTTGGTGTATAGTTGGGATCGATCTGCTGCTGGTATGCCTGCAGAACCGTCTCCTGCAGCTCCAGCTTCGCGGAGTTGGTCAGAGCGAAAAACAGATTGCTGTACTTCTTCTGCCCGTCCTTCCCGGAATAAGTTTCCTGAGGCATAGAGACGAACAATCCTTTCTTTCCGTCCATGATTTTCAGGTTCTTGACCACAAACATCCCGTCCAGAGAGACGGAGGCAATTGCTTTCACATTGCCGGAGTTCACCATCCGGTCGATTTTTGCTTTGATCTTCATGTCGCACCTCAGAAACAGTAGAATGTCATACCCATGTCCGCCTGAACTTCCCGCTGAGAAATCTGCTGGGGTTCCGCGTACATTTGCAGATACCGATTGACCTCCGCATCTGTCAGCGAGCGGAAGTTCTCCCCCGCGTCGCCAATGACGAAAAATGGCCCCGCAATGACGGAACCACCGTCCAACCGGCGGTTGCCCTCCATACCCAGCAGCTTAGCTTCATCGTTTGCCACAATGAGGGTTCCGTCACGGTGGCAATAAATGCATTCGATCAGCCCTCCAACTTCCGCTTGCAGGTCTTCCAGCTTCGTGCCGATCTTCTTCTCCACAGCAGGCTTTCCCGGCTCCACATACACGACCCGGTATTGATTCATTCAAGCTCCCCCCCTCTTAGGGTTATCATGGCTCTGCGCCCAGAGGACAGAAAGATGCACCAGCGCGCTGTAACGCTGCTTTTCATCCAGACTGTCCAGAAATGCCGTAATGGCAGCATCCCGTCCAGCGCCGGGGTTCTTCTCTTTCCCGCAGGTACTCTCCCGCCGCACCAGCACACTGTCATCCTCCATGAGTTGGAAGGACACCACATCATCCGGCTGAAAGCCAGCCTTCTGCCGGATTGCCCAGGGAATGGTGATCCTGCCTTCCCTGCCGATGATCCGGAAAATCTTCATTCCCGGCACCCCTCACAGCAGTCACAGGGACAATACCGGCTGCCGCCGCACGCCTCCTCGTCCACCGCCTGAATGATGATACGTCCCCGGGATACATGCATCTGGACAGTGGAACAGGGTTCAATCCCCACTTCCTCCAGCATGTCCGCCGGAATGGCCATAAGAACGGTTTCTACAAATTCGTTGTTCGGTTTTTGCATGGTATAATTCGCTCCTTCAAAATTTGTTCTACCGGGATTGTCTCTCCCAGCAGTTCATTCAGGGACATCTGTAGGGGAACCTCCCGTTCCCGTTCCAGAAGATCGTAGTTTCCGATGAGCAGCTCCCCAAACTGCTTACCGGGGGCATACTTCTGCACCAT
>DBGCDL010000043.1:0-12494 GCA_048358235.1 Oscillospiraceae bacterium | reverse complement strand
TCCACTGGTTCCATCTATATTCTTCTTTTGCTTTATTGTAAGCCACTTATGTTTTCCTCCGATCTGAATTTTTGCGAAATCAAATCGGAGTGTGGCGGTGACCTGGCTCGTTCTTCCTGTCTACAGGAATGTCCGGCATCTCTGCTGTCTCCCTGCAAACACGGATCTCCTTTGTAATCATATCTTTACAAAGGCACAGTGTATCGGATGCACCTGTCAGTTAACGGTCAGAAACCTGTCAATTGACGGTCAGTTTTTATCACCTTCTTTCCAGAATAAATAAAAATAAGACGGACAATCTTTTTACGGATCATTCGCCTTACTGTTGCTCATTTTCATTATTCAATTCAAATTTTTAACCTGTATTTCGGATACTACTGCTGTTCGTTTTCTTTATTCAATTCAAATTTGTAGCCTATATCTCGCACACTGACAATGCAATTCCCGGCACCATCTTCAACGGCATTCAGCTTTTTTCTTAATCGCTTTACCAGACACCAAATGATATTTTTAATATCACCAACGGAATAATCTTTCCATACAAGCTGGTAAATCTGTTCAAATGTGTATACTCTCATCGGTGTCACCGCTAATAAGTATAAAAAATTATATTCTTGTCGTGTTAAATGTAACGCTACTCTATTCCAAAATACTTTATGTTTCTTATGATCCATTACAAGTTTTCCCTTATTAATCATCGTTTCGGATTGCTTTTGAGTTATTTTTTGTTTATTGTTTCGTCGTGCCAATGAAAAAATCTGCAGATCTACTTCTTCTATAGTGCTATTTATATCCATTACACAATCTGCACCAGCGTATATTGATTCTTTTTTCCATGACATACACAATAAAGAAGAAGCATCCGCCAAAATAATAATTGGTATCTGCGTTATTTTTCTAATAGCAGATATAATATTACTTATGTTCTCTTTATAAAGGATCACTCCTATTATAAGCACATCATAAGAAAATAAACTCAAATTATGCAGTAAAATTTGTAGATTTTCTGCATAATCTGAGTTTACCTCATTGAATAGTTTTCGATATGATTGATTGTCAAAATATGCTAATATCTTGTATTTTGTGTCTTTCATATTTAATCTATTTTAGCAAAGCAACCTTTTCTACTTCTTCACAGGAAAATCATCAAATATATTGTCAATTTTTTGTGAAGCAATCTCTCTCATCGCATGCTCTTTCAGTTTTTGAAAACTTTCATCACTGACTGCATGTTCCATACGACAAGCATCAACTTCTGCAATTTGTGGATTAACTCCAACGGATATAAGTTGATGAGTAAAAAAACAATGGCGTTCGTAAATTTTTTCAGCCATATCCCGGCCAAGTTCTGTCAGGTGCAGATAATGCTTTTCATCCATTGTCAAAAAACCGCCCTCTCGCAAAGTTCCTACTGCGTAACATACGCTGGGTTTTGACACCTCCATGTGCTGGGCTACATCTACGGAGCGCACCATACCGAGTTTCTTTTGGAGAACAAGGATGGTTTCCAGGTAGTCCTCCCCGGACGCATGAAGTTTCATATTTAATCACCTTCAAAAGCAAAGAACCTTTGCAGTCGTTCCCTGCTTATTCTGTTCCATCCATCACTCCATAGCACTTTTCCGTTTTCTATAAAGACAAAGTAATTGCAGCACTCCGCAATCAGCTCCGGGTCATGAGTAACAATAAACAAGGTTTTCCCCAACGAACTCAATTCCCGCAAATTCTCTGCCACTTTTTTCATGTGCCGATAATCCAATCCGCTTGTAGGCTCGTCAAAAACAATAACCTGTTTATCAGACGCAATCGCGCTGGCAATCGCTACCCTCTGTTTCTGTCCGCCGGACAACGACATAGGATGGGCGTCTCTAAATTCTGAAATGTGCAGACTTTCCATAATACTTTCTGCCTCATGCGCCGCTTTTTCTTCATCTGAATTATCCAGACTAAGCAAGATTTCATCCATTACACTTTCCGTAAAAAGTTGGTGGTTTACGTCCTGCATAACCATATAGCAGGTCTTAATTCTCTGATTTGCCATATAAGTTTTTCCATTCATGCTCATACAGCCTTTTGCGGTTTTGAGCAATCCGCATAAATTGTTAGCAAAAGTCGTTTTCCCGGCTCCATTGTTGCCGACTACTCCAACCACCGAACCTTGCGGAATCATCAAATCTGATATATCCAGCACCTTCCGCTTTTTCTTCTTACCTCCGGAAGCATTTTTATAAGAAACTTCAAAGTCCCTGATATATAGCTGCTTTGTCGCACACACTGTGCTCTGCATTTTACTAAAATCTTCAGACTGTAAAGTTCTAAGACCCAGCGCGTGCAATTCGCCTGTAGATTTCTTTTTGAAGTCGGAGATGGAAAGGTTTTCTTTTATTTGCCCGCCCTGCATATATAGAATGCGATCTGCAATATCCATCAGGTAATACAGGCGATGTTCCGCAATCACAATCGTTTTCCCCTGTGCTTTCCATTTCCGCAATACATCTTTTAATTCTCTGATTGATTTAATATCCAAATTGGAAGATGGCTCGTCCAGTACGAATATATCCGGTTCCATTGCGGAAACGGACGCACAGGCAACTTTCTGTTTTTCGCCACCGGACAGTGCAAATAAGCTCCTATTCAGTAAATCTTCGATTTTTAACGCGCCTACCGTTTTTTCTATCCGCGAATTGATTTCGTCTGCGTCGATTGCCAAATTCTCACATCCAAATGCAATTTCACTGGTAGTATCCACTGTAAAAAATTGTGTCCTTGGATTTTGAAAAACAGAACCAACCACACCAGACAAAGCATAAAGGGATACATTTTTTACATCTATCCCTTCCACAATCGTCTGCCCGGTAAGCGTTCCTTCGTAATAATGCGGGATAAGCCCATTTATTAAACGTGTGAGTGTAGTCTTTCCGCAGCCGGATTCTCCGCAGATCAAAACAATCTCTCCGTCATGGATAGTCAAATTTATATTTTCGATTTTTCCTTTTGAACTGCCTTGCTCATATTGAAAGGCTACATCCTTAAACTCTATCATTTCAGCCCTCCTAAAAAAGCAGGAACACCAACAGGGCAGCAGTAACAATAATCATAAGCGCAAAATCTTTCCAATGGAAACCGATCTTACAAATGCTTGTACGCTTTTTCCCGTTTCCTAACCCTCTTGTCAAAGCTGCCGCAGACAGGTCATTCCCTATTGTTACTACAGACATCATAAGAGGGACAATTCGATATTCTAATACTGCTTGTGGATTCTTGAAAAAATTTTTCCCCGTGATTCCTCTCATACGCATAGCGTTTCCAATAGATCCCGCTTCTTCGGAAATTGTAGGGAAGAACCGGAACATAACAGAAAACGGGATAATGAATGCTTCTGGTATATGCATACGCTGCATGGCAAGGACAAATTCACTAACCTTTGTAGTCGAGAGAAGATAATAGCCCATCATGGCGCTTGGAAACCATCTTGTCCCAAATTGAGCCAACAGCGATATTATAATTGTTCCTATTAATCCCATATACGGAACAAGAAACACATTTACCGTCCACGAAACAATAAAAACAATTAAATAAATGATAGCAATCTTTTTCCTCCTGCCCGAAAGCAGGAGGAAAAAAGGTATCAATGCCAAAATCGGCTTTAACCAGAAACTAATACCGTCCGTTTTTCCATCAATCATTACAATGCTGAATATTACTAACATATACAGCTTTGTTCTCGGATCAATCCAAAAGCTCTGCTTAGAATCAACCGACAGTAATAATTCTGGTTTCATTAAACAATGCCCGCCTTTACAAAATGCTTCTTCAAAATTGCCTTGCCTAAATAAGCGCCGATCACTCCGCCGACGATGCCTAAAACAATAACTACCGGTAGCATCCAGTTAGCGGTAAGGCCCATAACGGCATTGATGTATTCATCCGTACCTCCCTTGCTTCTATAAGCCTCAAAAAAGGTATCTCTCATAATCCACATAGGCAGCATGGAGCCGATTACCCATTCGGTAAACACACAATATCCCAGCACAGTATGTTTCCAGCTTTTATATTCGCCTGCCTTGAAGATCAAATCAGCCAGGAAACCGAATACAATTCCAAACGGAATTGAAATCCAGCTTTGTCCCATCAGAAAGCAGAGGACACTGACCAGCGTACCCATAATAGTAGCCGCGCCGAATTTCCCTGTCTTTGTCAGAAACAGCATGAACGGGATGCCGCCCAGTATTCCCAACACCAATGGAATGATAACTGCAAAGATAGGAATGTAACCCAGCATACCCGTGATAAAGAACATCACAAAGTAGATGACAGTAAAGATACCAATGTTGATAAAGTCTTTTGCGTTCAATTTTTTCTTGTCCATTGTAGGAACTCCTTTCTTTTATGCAAGGCTGTCTGCCTTGATTTTCCAACCGATAGCTTTTTCTCTCATGCCAACAAAATCCGCATAAATACCTGCTTGCTTGATAAGCTCATCATGCGTACCTTGCTGAGAGATTTTACCACGGTCGATAACGATGATTTGATCCGCATTTTTTACGGTTTTCAACCGATGGGCGATCATAATAATTGTTTTCCCCTGTGTCAGCGCTTCAATCGCTTTCTGAAGCTCTGCTTCATTTTCGGGATCGACATTTGCTGTGGCCTCGTCAAGAATAATGATGGGCGCATCTTTCATAATCGCTCTTGCAATAGAAATCCTCTGCTTTTCGCCGCCGGAAATGGTCGCACCGCTTTCTCCGATTACCGTCTGGTAGCCCTCTGGCAATGCTGAAATGAAGTCATGGCATCTTGCCGCCTTTGCTGCCTTCACTACATCTTCATGGGTGGCGTTTGGGGAACCGAATTTAATATTGTTTTCAATCGTGTCCGGGAACAGATACACATTCTGGAATACCATGCTGATATTCTTCATCAAGCTGTCCAGCTTGTAATCTTTTACATCAATGCCGCCGATGCGGACGCTTCCGCTGTCAACATCCCAAAAACGTGCAATCAGATTCACCAGCGTGGTTTTTCCAGAACCAGACGGACCGACAATCGCCGTTGTGGTTCCTTGTGGAATCGTGAGCGATACATGGTCGATCACTTTTTTATCCCCGTAGGAAAAACTCACATCCTGCATTTCAATATCCAGCCGGTCTGGAGCTTGCTCTTTACCATCAATGTCAATCTGAGGACTTTGGTTGATTTCCTCCACACGATCAATAGAAGCATCGATCATTGAAAGCATAAAGAACATTTCTCCCGCACTCTCCAACTGGCTATATATCATGAACGCCGATACTAAAATTATCAGACAATATGTTAATTCCAGCGTACCGTTTATAAAAAGTGCGATAGAGCAGAAAGCAGCGGCGGCACTGGCAATCCGAAGGACAACCTGTTCGGCAGCTATATAGGGAATCCGCTGTCTTTCAATAAGCTGGTTTTTCTTCTGTGTTTCATCAATGGATTTTTCCAGCGTAGTATTTGACTGCTTTGCCATGTGGAACGCCCGCACAACGCCCATTCCCTGTATGTATTCCAGTACGGCATCCATGAACTCCGTCTGCGTCTCTAACCGTACGGGAGATAATCTTTTGGAGCAGCGCAGGAGCATTGTGTTGATTACCATGAACAAAATCACGCCAGCCAAAAAGATCAAACTGATTTTCCAGCTAAAGTAGCACATGGCAACAGAAAAAATACTGGCGTGGATTACACCCACCAAAGTCCGCACGATGATAGCAAAGGACATACTTTCGAGGTCGCTCATGGTCGCTGTTGAAACGGATGTGAGATTTCCCAGACTATGGCTGTTGAAGTAGCCCATCGGCATATACTTCATGCGGTTGCCAATTTGAATCCTCTTGTCCTCACACATTCGATAGCTACCTTCGCCTTCTTTACCATGCGCCAGATACCAGAAAATAATGGTGCCGATCACACTGACTAACATAATGCCAAAGGCAAGGAGCGCGGTTTGTGCGGTGATATTATCACGAACCAATCCATCCAAAACTACCAGAAGTGCGGCAAATTGCAGAGCTTCTAAAATGCAGCGTATGATTTCATAAAAGAGCCCCAAATACCAATTCCGGCTTTGGCGGCCTGCAAATTCAAAGAATTTCCGAAAAGAACGTATCATGCTGTTTTCACCTCCTTCGCGTCCATGTGAGCTGTCCACATCGTATGATAAAGGCTGCACTCTTTTAATAGTTCCTCGTGCGTTCCTTTTGCCTGGATTGTTCCATCCTTCACAACAACGATCTGGTCGGAATCCGTTATTGTTGACAGGCGGTGAGCAATTACAATCAATGTTTTGCCCTTTGTCAGTCGGCTGATGGCCTCCTGTATTACCGCTTCATTTTCCGGATCAGTATAGGAAGTGGCTTCGTCAAGGATTACAATCGGGGCGTTTTTCAGCATAGCTCTGGCAATCGCGATTCTCTGGCGTTCTCCACCAGACAAATGCCCTCCGGCACCGCCAACCACGGTTTCATATCCATGCTCAAGGTTCATAATAAACTCATGGCAGCCAGAATCCTTTGCAATCTGTTCCACTTCGGAATCGCTTGCCTCTGGCTTGCCCATACGGATATTGTTGCGCACCGTATCGTTAAATAGATAATTGTCCTGCGATACATAGGAAATCAAATCATTCAGTTGGTCGTTAGAAATTTCTTTTACGCTCTTATCGCCAATCGTAATCAGCCCACCGGTCACATCCCAAAAGGACGCAATCAATTTTGCAATCGTTGATTTTCCGCTGCCGGATGGCCCTACAAAAGCTGTAATTTTTCCCTGCGGAATTGTCAGATCAATTCCTTTCAAGACCTCTTTTTCCTCGTATGCAAAATGGACATTTTCCAGAGCAATATCAAGGTTCTGTAAATCACATTTCCTCTCCGGCCGGACAAGCTCCGGCTGGTTTAATATACCGTCAATCTCACCCATTACGGTGCCTATTTTTGCAATATCATCGGTAAAGAACATTGCGGCTACAAGCGGGCCTGCAATTCCCAACGACAGGACAGTTACCGTAATAAAGGTTGCGGCTGACAGGGAACCACTCATGTAAAACAGGCACCCGACGGGAAGTACGCTAATCAACGCCGCGGGCCATACACTCATCATAATCGCCGAATATTTTTGTGTATCTTTCATCCAGTCTAAAATCAGGTCTGCGTTTGCATGGACGGCATCTGTAAATTTCTGATAGGAATTATCTGCCTGATTAAACGCCTTAATGACTTCAATGCCGCCGATGTATTCTACCGTTGTTGCGCTCATGTGATTTCCAGCTTTTACAACTTCCCCATACTTCTTGGGATATTCCTTCATCATTCCCATGTAGCACATCATTCCAACAGGAATGGTAATCAGCGATACTAACGCCATTCGCCAGTCCAGAACGAACAAATAAACGATGATTGCGATTGGTACGAGAAGATTTGAAGTCATTTCCGGGATTACATGAGCAAGGGGAACCTCTAACTGTTCAATTCGTTCCACCATGCCATTTTTTAGTTGCCCGGACGGAGTATTGAGAATATAGCCCATAGGCACTCTGGTAAGTTTTGAAGCAATTTTTCGCCTTGCCTCGGACAGCACTTCAAAGGTCGCTTCATGGGATGCCCTCGTGGAAATCCCCATCAATATTGCTTTTAGGACAAAGCAGCCGCCGGAAATCAGACACCACACCATGTAAAATGATAAATCCCGATTCCCGGAGAGTAACTCAATCGTCATTCTGGCTGTTGCAAAATAGGGGACGATACCAAAGGCAACTCCCAACACAGCAAGAACAACAGAAACGATGTAGCCAGTCTTATGCGGCCTGGCAAACTCAATAAGTCTGCCAAATGGATTTCCGCCTTGCGACTGATCCATATAAATCCCTCCTTTAGTTAGATTTTACTAACTCTTATTCAAAAGAATAAGCCGATAATCTGTCATGTGATTTACACAAACAAATTATCGGCTCTGCGTCTTTGCGTCTGGCACTACTGATAATCGTATTTTCATATTGTCAACATCTATCAAACATTCCTGTTTGCATTTCGGACAAAATATTGGAAAGTTCTTCAACGAAGTGTCTGCGCGTATCTTTGTCCGCGTTCTGCATTTACAAAAAGGACAGTGTATCCATCCGCTTTCGTCCACACAAAATTCTTCTGTTTTTTGCATTTCCTTTGCACCTTCTTTCCTATTTTCGGTAATATTCTTTCCAGCCATTCCCATAAAAAGTGCGCAGCTCATTGATATAATTTTTTGCTTCCTCCATCGGCATATCGTGAATGACTACTTCAAATATACCAGAATAAAAAGCACTGGAAACAACGTGTAAGAATCCATCTGTAACTCGTCCTTCCGCCAGGGCTTTACTTCCCACTTGAATCAAGAATTTCTTTGTACAGTCCGTATCCAGTTGTACCAGCCCTTCTAAAAATTCCTGATAGTAGTTTCCCGGCGCTCCGGTAATCAGCAGCTTAAATTCAGAAAAATACTCATAGATATATGCAATCACGGCTTCAAAACCACGATCTGAGTATTCCATAAATTTTTCGTTCTGCTCATGCCCCGTCAAAGAAGAAAAATCACTGAATGATTGCCGCAATAACTCTTTCAGACCTTTAGCCACCGGTTCCACAAGAAAGCGGAACAATCCCTCTTTATCTGAATACCGCGTATATATTGTGCTGGTGCTGACACCGGCATTTTGAGCAATCGTCCGTATCGAAGCATCCGTATAGCCTTTTTCTAAAAATTCTTCTTTCGCACAGGCAAGAATTTTCTCGTCAAATCCTTCAATCCTACTTGCCATCGCTCATCCACCTTTCTTATTAAAACGGTGTTTTCAAAACATCGTATTCAAAACGCTGTTTTAATTATAGCAGAGAAGATTTATTTGTCAAGAGGCTACTTTTCTCTTTCTTGACACACCTTGAAATAGATATATAAACTGTTTATCGACTATCCAAAACCTCCGCTTCAAATTGTAGTATTACTCCAACGGCAAAATAGGTATAATCGCACCTTTTCATCGGTACAATAAGGTTATTCCTTTGCATAAACCGGAACGATACAATATTATTGAGGTGAACAATTATGCCGATTGATGATTTAACTGCTTTAGGGCAGAAAATGCGGGAAGCCCGAAAGAATAAAGAACTGACACAACAAGAACTTTCTGATCTGAGCCATGTTTCTGTAAAGCAAATCGCCAATATCGAAAAAGGAAAAATGAATCCTTCCTATTTGATTTTGAGAGCATTGGCAAAAATCTTGCACATCTCTTTAGATACGCTTATAAATCCAGATATTTCTCTGGAGGATAAAGGTATCAATCAGATGAAAATGCTTTATTCCAGCTGTCCGTCAGAAATGCGTGACACCTTTCTGCATCACACCCAGGAAACGGTGAAAGAACTGACAGAATTGTCCGAGAAATTTGAAACGAATTGAGCCAGTGAGTGAAATTTAACGATTCTCTCACTGGTTCTTTTCATTTCATATAAAATTAAAATTTCAATCAAATAAAAAAGTCAACTTACACATATCAAATTTCTTTTCATAGGTTATAACTTATATTCTATTTTAATTTTCAAAGTATACCATATCCCATGATCGTTCCGTTATTGATATCGTAGCTTCTCTGGTTCACGGCATCACTGGAGTTTCCCTCTACGGTGTATACGGTACTGCCCTCGGTTTTCTCCACGATTCCTACATGGTCTGAGGTTCCATCTCCGTTCCAGTCAAAAAAGATTAGGGTTCCGGGCGCTGGCGAGTATCCTCGGCTCTTCCATTTTCCCTTGTTCTGAAACCATGCGATTCCGTCATCACACAGAGAGAACTTCGACATCTTACCGTTTTCGATTAATCCTGCCTGATCTCCACACCAGCTGGCAAAGCAGGCACACCATGCTACATGGCTGTCAAATCCATACCACGACCAGAACTTCTGGCCACCTTCATTTCCAAGCTGGGTAAGTGCCACGGATACAATCTGGCCGTTGCCTCCAAACAGGCCGGCAAACAATCCGCCGCTAGAATAATACCGCAGGACGTGAGGGACATATTCTGGATCCCCATAGGCACTCCAGCCATGTGAAGCCGCCTGTTCATTGGAAAACTGCAAAGCGTTTTCTGCACTGTAGCCCCCATAGTTTCGGAGAGCCCACGTTATGTACCCGTTTCCGTAGTTATACCCTTGCAGGGACAGCTTCAGCTTGTCCATGTCCTGTGGGCTGGTGCATCCGGCTTCTCTTAGGCAGTCCGCATAATACTGGATTCCTACCTGTATGGAGTAGTCCGCATCCTGGATGGCATTCGGGCTGTTGGAATACCGGGTGTTGTATGGGCACTCACTGCTCTGCATGGGATCGGTCCCCCGGCCGCCAGATTCCTGCATCATGATTGCCTGTATCACGGAAACGTATTCGGGGATTCCATACTGGTTGGCGTATTTCTGGATGGTTGCCGTATAGGAAAGTACTTCCTGGCTGAGTGCTTCGTTGCTCTCTGAGCTTCCAGAGAATGCCGCACCGCCAATGATCCCGACCATGATAACCAGAAGCAGAACCATGACCGCTCCGGCGGCTCCCAGTGCAGCCATCATGGACTGCACCGTTTTCGCTGCCGCTTCTACAGCGGCCTTAGCTGCCTTGAAGGTATTCTCTCCTGCCCTTGCCGTTTTCTGTATCCGGCGGACTCCATCGGAAGTCTGCAAGGCGGCTTTCTTCGCCGCCTGCTTCGCTGCCCTTCGTTCCATCTGCTTCTGCATCCGGGCTGTCAAGGCGTTGGAACTGGCCACCCGGAGCTTCTGCTCTGGCTGGATGCTGATCTTCACAGATGGAGGGGCGGTCTTAATAGTACGCCGCTGTATGGTCTTCGGCTCCAACCGTTTCCGTGGCTTTTCCTTGATCCGGATGCTTTCCGGCTGTTTCTGGCGGATGGCATTCTGCCTTGCGGTATCTTCGGCCTTGCTTTTCTGGTTTTGTCTTTTGATGGAAAGCGATCCACCTTCCGACATTTCCTGTCCATTCTGGATTCTTGGTGTCTCCCTAGCTGCCCGGATCTTCTGTTCTTTCGTTTTGACGGCATCTGAAATCGCCTTTTGCCGCTTGGCTTTCTGAATCTGGACTTCCTGGTTTTCCCGTTCCTTGACCTTCACACGGGATGCCCCCTGTTCCCGTTTTTTTTGCTTCGGTGCTTCCCGACTGACCGGATCGGGAGCCTGTGTGTCCCCTGTTCCTCTGGCGGCTTCTTTCTGCGCTTCTTTTTTACCAGTAACTCTCAGTTTGATCTTCTCGTAGGAAGTCTGTGCAGCTGTCTTTCCGGCTCTGGTTACAGTTCTGCCTGTCTTTCTTGCAGCCCATTCCTCTGCGGATGTGACTTTCCCACTGGCATATTCGGATAGGGACTGTTCTCCCATGTCATTGTCCCTGGCATTTGCGATGGTCTGGGATTTTTCCTTGCTCTCCAGTATGGCCGTCCGCATCAGCTCCTTGGGGATTCTGGAGGCAGGATTTTTGGTCTTTGGTTTTGTTGTAACTTCTTTGGTTTTGATATCCTTCATCTCACACCTCCAGTCCCGGCTTGTCCCGCTCTTACGCTTCGCCCGGCTTGGTCGTCATCAGGCGATACAGTTTTGTATTTCTTGGAAACGAATTTTCAAACGGCACCAGATTCCCGGAGCAGCGGATCAGGCCGTGGCCGGCACCCACATTGGTGATGTAGGATAACTGGTTGTCTGAAATATTCAGAAGTGCCGCCAGCTCATCCCGGTCGGTGGTAGCCTGATTCAAAAGGATCAGGAACTCACTGTTCGCCAGCATCAGGCGGGCGGTATCGGATTTCAGAAGTTCCTCAACGTTCTGGGTAAGTCCGGTTACAAATCCGGAATACTTACGGATACGCTTGTACAGGCGGTAGAAAAAGTCCGCACTGTATTCATAGCGGAACAGCAGATAAAACTCATCCGCAAAGATCCATGTCGTTTTTCCCTTCTTCCAGTTCTGGATCACACGGTTAAAAATCGAATCCAGTGTGACCAGCATGCCAAGGGGCATCAGCTGTTCGCCCAGCTCCCGGATGTCATAGTCGATGATACGGCTCTTCGTGTTGACATTGGTTTCCTGGGCAAAGGTGTTCAGACTGCCATTGATAAACAGTTCCGAAGACAGAGCCAGCCCTCTGGCTTCTTCCTCCGGCTGGAGCATGAGTTGTCGGTACAGGTCCTTTAAGGTCGGCACCTGCCCTTTGTAACCGCCCCTCATATAATCCCGGTACACATCTGCGGTGCAGCGGTCAAGGATGGATTTCTCCTTTGCCGAAAGGTTTCCGGCTCCTACGAGCTGCTCAAACAGGGAAAGGATAAATTCTGACTTCTCAATCAGAGGATTTCGGTCATTGCCATAGGCAGAATCCATATCCAGTGCATTCAGATGGGTATCCGAGGTTGCCGAGATCCGGATGACCTCTCCGTTTAAGGCTTCCAC
>DBGCDL010000042.1:0-3213 GCA_048358235.1 Oscillospiraceae bacterium | reverse complement strand
CGAAATCCATGGCCAGGGCCTTTGGCGTAACCGGAAACGGAATTTGAATGTCGCATTGCGGCAAAACCTTGTATTGCAAAAACAACAACGCCTCTTCGCCCGGTTGTGCGGAAAATTCCAGCGTGATCTTTGGCTGGCGGCGGCAATGTGCCGTCAGGCGAACAACGGCATATGCATATTGATTCCATTTTTCCGGAAGCGGTGCGGCCAAACGCACCTCTCCGCTTTCGTTGGGAAAGAACACGCCGTCTCGCGTTGAGCCTGCCAAAATGGTAAAATTCTCTGCTCCAATTTGTAAATGCATCACACTACATCTCCTTTTGATGTGCATTTTCTGCCTACTATTATAAAGGAAAAACAGCCCGCAAGGAATACTCATTTTGGGACAGAAGGCAAGATAACATGCTCTTTTTTGGAATGTTTGTCTGGAATGTCCCGAATTTGTTATTGAGAGTCCCGAATTGCGTATTTACTTTTCGGAACAGAAATGATACGATAAATCCAATCACTTATATTTAACATATCACGACGGAAGGGATGAGCAACTTATGCAGAAAGCAGCTTCCGATCCTGCACGCTGCCTGCAGCCAAAATCTTTGGGGCGCAGAATGTTGGATCATTGGCAAATTTATCTTCTTGTGGCGCCTGCGGTGATCTATATTTTTTTGTTCAACTATCTGCCCATGGTGGGGTTGCAAATCGCCTTTCGGGATTACCGCGCCTCCAAAGGAATTTGGGGCAGTCAGTGGGTGGGATTAAAGTATTTTATCAAATTCTTCAATTATCCCAATTGCTGGAAGATTATTCGCAACACCCTGGTGCTTTCGCTCTATTCTCTGGCGACATTTCCGCTGTCCATTATCGCAGCGTTGCTGATCAATGAATTGCGCAGCGTTAGCTATAAAAAGGTAGTGCAAATGGTAACGTATGCGCCGCATTTTATTTCCACCGTGGTTATTTGCTCCATGATCACCCTGTTTATGAACCAAAGCAGCGGCCTGATCAACAACGTCATTGCTGCGTTGGGTGGAAAGCGCGTTGATTTCCTGGGAACAGCGGCATATTTCCCCCATATTTATGTGTGGAGCGGCGTATGGCAAAACCTGGGATGGGGCACCATTATTTACCTTGCGACTTTGTCGGCCGTATCTCCGGAGTTGCATGAAGCGGCTTACCTGGATGGCGCAAACCGCATGCAGATCATCCTGCATGTGAATATTCCCTGCATCCTGCCAACCGTGGTCATAATGCTGATTATGAATTGCGGAACGATTTTGTCCGTTGGGTTTGAAAAAGTGTATCTGCTGCAAAACGCGTTGAACCTGGATACGTCCCAAACCATCTCAACGTACAACTATGAATTGGGCTTGCTGGGAGGTCAGTACAGCTATACTACCGCCATTGGATTGTTCAATACGGTGGTAAATGTGGTTATGTTGACCATTGTGAATACCGTTTCCCGACGCGTATCCGAAATATCGCTGTGGTAGGAGGAAAGAAAACGACATGAAACCATCCACCATTCGCCGAACTGGCGCGGACAAGGTATTTGACACGGTAAACGTGATCATCATGGCGCTTTTGCTGCTGGTAACGATTTATCCGCTGTATTTTGTGCTGATCGCTTCTATTTCCGATCCGTTTGAAGTGGTTCAGGGAAATGTTTTCTTGTATCCCAAGGGCTTTTCACTGGATGCATATAAGAATGTTTTTGATGAACCGCGCATCTGGATTGGATATCGAAACACGATTTTTTACACCATAACGGGAACTCTGTTCAGCTTGTTTCTCACGATTCCCAGCGCGTATGCCCTGAGCAAAAAATCGCTGCCTGGCCGCAGCTTGCTGAACATCTATTTTCTGATTCCCATGTATTTCAGCGGCGGCTTGATTCCTACGTATCTGGTGATCAAATCCATGCAGTTGGTTAACCGTTGGTATTCGCTGATTTTCATCGGGGCGTCCAGCGTATACAACATGATCGTAACCAGGGTGTATTTCCAGTCCAACGTGCCGGAGGAATTATATGAATCCGCGCGAATCGACGGAGCCAGCGAAATCAAAACCTTTGTGTCCATTGCGATGCCGCTGGTAATGCCCATTGTGGCCGTAATGACGCTGTTTTTTGCGGTGGCGCGCTGGAATGATTACTTCAACGCGTTGGTGTATGTGACCAAAAACGATTATCTGCCGCTGCAGATGGTGCTTCGTTCGATTTTGCTCCATAGCGCAACGGCGCTGGAAAACCTGGATACTTCTTCCATGGACGCCAACGCCGTGAAGCAGGCGGCAAGACTTTCCTATATGGCGGAAGCAATGAAGTATGCGCTTATCATCGTCGCTTCTTTGCCGCTGCTGGTGGCGTATCCCTTTGTGCAAAAACACTTTGTCAAGGGCATGCTGATCGGCGCAATCAAGGGCTAAACGGCGGGAACATCCCCGGCCGTTTCCGAAATTTCCCCCAAAAGAAAGGAGAAGAAACATGCGTAAATTCCTTGGTATCCTCCTGGCGGTTGTGTTGTGCCTGTCCAGCGTCAGCGCGCTGGCCGCGTACAACGATCACACGGACTATTCCCAATTCCCTCTGGTGAAGGATGGGGAATCCATGACGATTACGGTGGCGCATCGCCGCAGCGAGAAGTACGGCAAGGATCCGGAAGACACCTGGTTCTGGGTGTGGTCCGAACAGGTTACGGGTATTGATTTTGAGGTAGACCAGATTCTCACCAGCGCCGCGGAAGAGCGCAAGAGCCTGATGTTCGCCTCCGGCGATCTGCCGGATCTCATCATGGGCGGCGTCACGCTGACTACGTCGGAATTGGTTCGCTATGGCATGAGCGATGGGCTGTTGCTGGATTTGACGCCCTATATTACGCCGGAAATCATGCCCAATCTGTGCAAGTGGGTGGAAGAATATCCCATTGGCTTGGCATATTGCACCACGCCGGACGGCAAAATCTATTCTCTGCCGGGCTATCAGGATATTTACATCAACGCCGACGCGAATCCTGCCATGATGATCAACGAAGTGTGGGCGGAAGAAGCGGGCCTGGATGCCAATCCCTTGACGCTTGACAAATTCACAGAATTGCTGTATAAGGCAATACCGCACAGAAAAGTAGGCGCGATACTGCCAGAAGTGATATAATAAGACCATGGATAAACAGATGACAATGTCTGCGCTTAGTGATGAGTTGGCGCAGGTACGGACAA
>DBGCDL010000041.1:0-6897 GCA_048358235.1 Oscillospiraceae bacterium | reverse complement strand
AGCCACTTTTCCATATAGTCCGCGAACAGAATGTCTCCGTTCATGACCTTCGGCTCTTCGGGATTGAAATTGCGTCGTGCGTCCATCAGGATCGCTTCGGCGCGTTTTTTGTTTCCCTTTACAGTAAGCCCGGTGGAAATCCACTTGATCTTTCTTTTTCCGAGAGAATCGGTGTAGTTCAACACGGCGTAGTAATATCCGCTTTTTTCGCGGAGATGTCCTGCTACCATAATTAACCTCCTTCATTGTAGCAGAGACACCTACCTGATACTGATATTGACAATATCAAAACGTCTACCTGCACTTTTTTCTCCCGGAACGAGAATCTCGGGATACCGGCGGCCACTCTTACGGGTATTTGGCTTTTTCTGCTTGCCTCCGCACAGTCCGAGCCTTTTGGCAGCATAGATCCCGAAACCGGCGTTTGCGCAAATTTTGTTGACTATTGAGAACGGAATCTGTATAATGAAAGCAAAAGTATTCTGAGCAGGAGGACGAAATGCATGGCGACGATCAAGGATGTTGCTAGGATAGCGGGCGTGTCCGTGTCGACCGTCTCTCACGTGGTCAACGGAACCCGATACGTTAGTCCTGAGAAAGTCCGGAAGGTCGAGGACGCTATTCGCCAGCTGGACGAGCTCCCGAATTTCATCGCGAAACGGAGTGCATTGAAGAGCAAACTGTCCGAAAGCCGCTATGTGCTGATCTTGCTGTCGAAAAAACGCAGCCTGTTTCAGAATCAAGTCAAGGAAAAGCTGGAAGAAATCGTAGAGCAGAAGGGCTATATCGCCATTTCGCTGGCGTATGACCTCGATGAAGACCGCCTGGCGGCCATCCGCGCACTGGCAGGAACGCTGGATCTTGCGGGAATGGTCGCTTTCCCGGACCGGGAAGGTGTGCTTTCCGGCGCCTTTTTCAAAGGGCTCCGGTTTCCGGTGGTTCTGATTGGGAACCCCGTGGATCGGTTTGCCGCAGACACCCTGCTGCCCGACACCTTTGAGGGCAGCTACCGCGCGGTGCGGCACCTGATTAAAAACGGGCATGAGCGAATCGCTTACCTGTGCGAGTCGGAAGTGTGCGGCACCCAAAGGTTTGAAGGCTACAGGAAGGCTCTGGAGGATTCCGGCATTGCGTTGGAAAAAGTGCTGGTCCGCGCGGGCTTGAAAACCGAGGCGTTGGCCGCCGAAGCTATGGCGCAGATCGTCGCGGCAGAGCCTGCGCCCACCGCGGTCGTGATTGCCGACTCGCTGCCTCTGATTCCCGCCATCCGGTATGGGATCGGCCACAACATCGCCGTGCCCGGCGACCTCTCTGTCGTCAGCCTGAACGATCCGGAATGGGCCTCGCTGACGACGCCGGAGCTCACTTGCGTGGATAAGCAACCACGGCAGTTTGCGCTTTCCGCCGCGGACCTGCTGTTCCGGCGGATTGACCGCGGCGAAATTGCAAACCTCTCTTCGCCCGCGCATGCGTACTGCACGAAAACTCTCCCCTCAATCCTCAATGTGCGCAACTCCACCTGCGGAATCGGCCGGGGTCCCTTCGGAGAACGGGCAGCGGGTGCGGGCGGCCTTGCCTTATCCGAAGTGGAAAAGGAAAAGATTCGGCAAAAACAGTATACGGCGGCGATCTCATTCCACTATACGGGCAAGGCGTGGATGCACCTGCAGGAAAAGGGTATCAAAAAAGTCTTCGACGAGCTTGGGATTTCCATCATCGCCGTCACAGACGCTCATTTCAACGCGGCGCTGCAATGCAAACAGTTGGAAAGCATCAAATTTCTGAAGCCGGATCTCCTAATCTCGATCCCCGTTGATACTAGGGGCACTGCGGAAGCCTTCCGCTCGATTGCAGACAGCGACACCCGGTTGGTACTGATCACCAATGTCCCGGAGGGACTCACCCCGAAGGATTACATCTCCTGTATCTCCGTAAATGAGCGAGCCCACGGGGACAGTATGGGCCGCGGGTTGGGCGAGTACATGGTACGGCACGGCCTGAAATATGCGGGGCTGATTTGCCACGGCGAGCAGAACTTCTTTGCCACAAAGCAACGGGACGGCGCGGCGGAACAGGTTCTGACGGAGGAATACCCGGAAATCCGGGTGTGCGGAAAGGTCAATTTCCTGACAGAGGTGGACGTCTACCAGAAAACACTGAAGCTCATCGGGATGTACCCGGAGATTCAGGCTCTGTATGTTTCTTGGGACGGTCCCGCGCTGGAGGTGATAAAGGCCCTGACGGAGCTGGAGCGCACGGACATCGCGATCGTCACGGGAGATCTGGACTATGCCATCGCCATGCAGATGGCACAGGGCGGCATGGTCAAAATGATTAGCGCGCAGTGTCCCTATGAGCAGGGGGAAGCCATCGCAATGGTGGCGGCCAACGGCCTGCTGGGAAAAGCGGTCCCCTCCTTCATCGGGGTGGAGCCCATCAGCATCGACCGGGAGAACCTGCTGAAAAACTGGAAGGCGATCTTCAAGGAGGATCCGCCGGCGGCGTTGCGCAACGCGATCGACCGCAGCGCCGGCGCACTTTAACGGCGGTTCGCCGCGTTCAAACCGACCGACAGAATATCAAGCGGATAAGCATCTGGAAGCAGGGCTTATCCGCTTTTTACATAGCGCCCGCGCAAGCCGGGTTCCCGGAATTTTTCATTACCCCTATCCCCGCGCGGCTTTTCGGCCGCGTTTTTTTGGCGCGGAAAAGAAAATTTGCGCAAACACACACGAAAGAGCAAGAAGTCAAGGCATCTTCCAACGAGCAAACGACCCGGACAGTCTAACACAGGTGTCAAAGCATTGTAAGCGAAAAGAAAGCTTGATTGGAAATGCCTAATTTTGTCCCTTGTATTTGGCGGAACAAACGAATTTTCTCAAAATTGCAAGTAGAAATTGACAATCGCCGCAGCACAGAGTATTATAATGGAAGTAAAATTAATTTGCGCAAATTTATAAAAATAAGAAAGGAGCAGACATGAAACTCGGTTATATGACAAACGCGTTCGGCCCTCTGGTAGGAGAAGGAGGCGGCGTTACAAGCATTAAGGACATCCGGTATCTGACCCTTTGCGACGACGAAGCGGTGCTGAAAAAAATCACAAATGCAGGCTTCCGGTATATTGAGGTGTTGGAAGGGAACCTGACCAAATACGGTTCGGACATCCAAGTGCTCAAAGACATGCTGGCCCGCTACGGTGCCGGCATGATGAGCGTCTGCGTGGGCGCCAATTTTATCTACCCAGACGCGCTGGAGGACGAGATGTTTCACATGGAGACAGTCGCTGCTCTGGCGGAACAGGTAGGCGTTTCCTACGTGGCGTTCTGCGGCGGTGCCATACGCGGGAAAGGCGTCCAGACGGGCGACTATGCGCTTCTGGCCAAAGGGCTGAAGGAGGCAGAAAAGGTCTTCGCCGCCCACGGCATCGAGGCAAGCTACCACCCGCACCTCGGGTCCATGGCGGAAAAGCCGGAGCAAATCGACCAACTCTTTTCGGTGAGCGACATCAAGATTTGTCCGGATCTGGCGCATCTGGCTGCCGGCGGCGGAGATCCTCTGGAGATCGTCAAAAAGTACTACGACAGAATCTCCTTCGTCCACCTGAAGGATTTGGACGAAAACGGATTTGCCCCGCTGGGCACTGGGCACGTTGATATCGAAGGGGTTCTGCGGTTCCTGAAGGAAAAGGGATATGCAGGAGATTATCTGGTGGAGGCTGACGGCTTTGCCGGCGACCCGGAAGAAGCCTGCCGGACATCGTACCGTTTCCTGCAAGGCAAGCTGATCTAAAATTCCTCCCGTCCGCGGCGTCGGTCAACGGCGCGCGGCGCAGGAGGGCATCTTAGAATGGGAGGATTTTACAATGAAAAAACTGAATGTGGGCCTGGTTGGTGCCGGGTTCATGGGAAAAGCGCACTCAATCGGGTATTCCGACATGCCCAAGTATTTCTGGCCGGCCCCGGCCGTGCCGGTTTTAAAGACAATCTGCGACATCGTCCCGGAAATCGCGGCGGACGCGAAAGAACGCTTCGGCTTTGAAAAATGCTGCACGGACTGGCGCGACATCGTCAACGATCCCGAGATCGACGTGGTAAGCATCTGCACGCCGAACAACGTCCACGCCGAAATCGCCATCGCTGCGCTGAACGCAGGGAAGCACGTACTCTGCGAAAAGCCGATCGCCTCGACATTGGAGGACGCGAAGGCCATGGCGGAGGCCGCAAAGAAAGCGGCGCAAAAGGGAATCATTGCCATGAACGCCTACCAGTACAGGCGCGTTCCGGCGATCGACCTTGCCAAGAAATTCATCGATGAGGGATCCATCGGCAAAATTCTCAACGTGCGGTGCACCTATCTGCAAAGCTGGTCGGCCGATCCTGCCTCCCCGCTCTCCTGGCGATTCCAGAAAGACATCGCCGGCGCGGGGACGCTTGGCGACATCGCCTCACACGTGATCGACATCGCCCAGTATCTGGCGGGTGACATCGAGGCGGTAACCGGCATGATGCAGACCTACATCACCGAGCGGCCGGTACAGGAAGGCGGCACAGACCTGCTGGGCACCGTAAAGCTCGGAGCCGACGCGAAGCGGAAGGCCGTAGACGTGGATGATGAGGACAGCTTCCTCGTGAAGTTTAAAAACGGCGCGGTAGGCAGTATCGAGGCCACGAGAAACGCCTGGGGTCGCAACAACTTCATCACGGTAGAGCTTCACGGCACTCTGGGCAGCCTCTACTTCAATTACGAGCGACTCAACGAGTTGCAGGTGTGTTTGGCCGGCGACCCCGACGACAGAAGGGGCTTTAAGACAATCTACACCGGCCCCGCGCATTTTCATGGGGAAGTGACCTGGAACATTCCCGGAATGAACATTGGGTACGGCGAATTGAAATCCATCGAATCCTACGAGTTTATCAAAGCGGTGGTAGAAGGCAGGCAGCCGTCTACCAGCTTCGCAGAAGGGTATCGAGTGGAACGCGTTTGCGATGCCATGAAACGGTCGGCGGAAACCGGACGTTGGGTAACGGTGAACGATTGATGGAAGTGCCCGTTTGACACGCAACCCAAAGCCACATGTCATAAGAGTGACCCACAACGGTAAAGAGCAGATTTTCAAAATCGTGCAGACCATTGCCGACGACGAGATACACCGGCCGGAAGTCCGAGAGAGGTATCTGTCTAAATTTCAAATTTGCCAAAAGTCCACCGCAATTTTCGTGAAATTGCGGTGGACTTTTCCTTGATACCGGCGCAGCAAGTTCACCCTGCGACTGCTCGGAAGGCGCTCTGCCTTAAACGTTCCATACGGATTTGAATCTGGACAAATTTCGGATTTAGAGATATGCTATTTTAAGCTTAGAGGGTACCTGTTTACCTAATCATTACAGCAAAGAAAGAGAGAGGTACAACATGAATATTTATAGTGATGCAATCGAGCAGCTCGGTATATTCACCATCGTCGGCGGAATTTTGGCTATCGTCGCCACAGTTTTGGCCTATGTGTTTATCGTCCCCGAAAAACGCCGCGAAAAGCTCAATGCTTTCGGCAAGTTCCTCCACGATACCTGCAATTTCAAGTACCTGATCGTAGAGAAAATTCTGCAGGCTCTGTACATTTTCTTCACGGCAGATATGATCATTCTGGGCTTCTTCATGCTCTTTGCCGCGCCTGAAGACTACTTTGGCAATCGCCACTGGCTGGGCGTCTACGGCATCCTGACCATGATCCTCGGACCCATTATGATCCGACTGGTGTATGAACTGTTGATGATGGCAGTCTTGCTGCTGAAAAACGTAATCTCCATCAACAATAAGCTCCGCAGCCAGAACGGAAACGAAGAGAAGAACGGCATTTTCATGGCCCCCGACATGGGCGACCTGCGCCAGCAGCTTCGGTCTAAGGCAGCACAGCCTCAGAACCCGCAGCCCCAAGTCCCGCAGAGCGCACCCGTAGCCAAATTCTGCGGCAAGTGCGGTTCGCCGTTGAACGAAGCCGGCAAGTGCCCCAACTGTGACAACAATCAGCCTCAGGCTTAAACGCAAACATTAAGATTATGCCCCGAGCGGAAGCAATGCCGCTCGGGGCTTTTGGTTTTATCGGGAAAAATCTGCCGAAAGTCCCTTGAATTGAAAACCGCTCTCTTGCCCTCTCTGCTTTCTTCATGATAAAATAAGGGAAAAACCAAAACGGAGATATCTTCCATGTTTGCCCTTACAAACGAGCCTTAACTTTTCTTATACTCGAAAAAATGCACTCCAAAGATTGATTAAATCAACTGTGTTAATTATAGCATTTTTTGATTTTTTCAATAGAATTACGAAAAAAGAGTTAGTTTTTGGCAAAGAAAGTAAGAGCAAAACAACTTTTAATAACAAGAGAAATGTATATGGAGATGAGATAGGATGAGAATATTTTTATGCGGTGGAGGTTGTGGACAACAAACAGTTGATGCAAATAAGAAATTAAATAAAGTTATAGATCATAATAAACCTATATTATATATTCCACTTGCTATGCCAAGTGAAAGATATCCAAGCTGTTATGAATGGATTAAAGATGAATTAAAAGGGGTTGATGTTCCAAATATAGATATGGTTGTTTCGGGTGCTGATTTATTTAATAAAAATTTAGAAAATTATTCCGCATTATTTATTGGTGGTGGAAATACTTTTAAATTACTAAAAGATTTGAAAGATAGTGGTTCATTTGAAAAAATAAAAATTTTTATTGAAAATAACGGTATTGTTTTTGGAGGAAGTGCTGGTGCTATAATTCTAGGGCAATGTATCGACACATGTAAATATGCAGACAAAAATGAAGTTGACCTTAAAGATTTAATGGGTTTTGATGTAGTAAGCCATTTTTCTTTTCTTTGTCATTTTACAAATCAAGAT
>DBGCDL010000040.1:0-4927 GCA_048358235.1 Oscillospiraceae bacterium | reverse complement strand
CTCACTCTTTTTTTCATTTTCTTGTTACGGTCTTTCGGGGCAACAGCCCCATCAAATCGCTTGTAAAGCGATTGTGTTTTCGAAAAAAGCATGATACGATATTGCCATAAGCAGTGATGTTGCAACACATAGCTACAATCTACAATAGTGAAAGGAGACGATCTCACCAATGCGATGCTCCCTTGTTTCCAACAAAATAATCCAAGCCCGTGAACGTTTGGGACTCACACAGCAGCAGTTAGCGGAAAAGCTTTGTGTAACCAACAAAGCCGTTTCCAAGTGGGAATGTGGCGTCACACTTCCTGACATCTCGCTTTTGGTGCCGCTATGTCGTGTTCTGGGTCTGACGGTGCAGGAACTGCTGGATGAATACGACGGCAAATTCGGTAATACCCCCGGCTGCCAGACCACGGAAGATCCTGCGCAGGACACGCTGTTTGCGGCGCAGCAGCACAGCCATTACCTGTATATCGATCTCAAAACCACCTCTACGGTGTCGCCCCATTTGTTTGGCCACAACCTGGAGCATACCAGAGCCAGCATCATGGATGGTCTCAGCGCCCAGATGATCCGCAACCGGAAGTTTGCCGGCGCTGCGGCGCGCAACGGCGTAGCGCTGGACTGGGAAGGCATCGGCGAATACGTGTACTTTGCCAATGAACACCGCCTTCCCGGTAGCAACGCAAACGAAGCTTATGTATGTCATTACGCGCACAACGGCATGTGGCGGCGTAACGAATGTCAGTCCCAGATGATTCAGAACCCAATTCCGAATCAGGTGAGCGGTATCCGTCAAAAGGAGCTCTTCCTTCAAAAGGACAGGAGCTATCCGTTTGCCGTCGTTGTCAAAGTACAGCAGCCGCTGGATGTGCGCGTCGCGCTCACCAACGCCGATGGTACGCAGATTTATGCGGAAACCGTTTTTCCTGTTCAGCCCGTTCTAGCGAAGGAGGATGCACAGGAAGAGGTGGATGAATGGCAGCGCTTTGAGACGATTCTGACCCCCGGCGTCGACGATGCGCATGCCGTGATAAGCATTACCTACACGAAGCAGGCACAACTGCTCATCGGCGCAGTTTCCATGATGCCGGACAATCATTTCCATACCATGCGCAGGGACACCGTGGAAAAGCTCAAGGAAATCGGCGTGCGTCTGCTGCGCTGGCCGGGTGGCAACTTTGCCGGCGAATATCGCTGGCAGGATATGTTCCTGCATCCCGACAGGCGCGCTCCCATGGAGGGCTACATGGAAAATGAAACGCAGCCCTTTACACACGGCTATGACATGCATGAAATAGACACCGACGATTTTATTGCACTGTGCCGTGAGATCGGCGCGGAGCCCTTCCTCACCATCAATGCCGCCTGGGATTCCCCCGAAGTATGCGCCGCCTGGGTGGAATACTGCAACGGCCCTGCCGAGAGCAAATACGGCAGGCTGCGTGCCCAGCGCGGTCATCAGGAGCCCTACAATGTCAAATGGTGGTCGCTGGGCAACGAAATGGGTTATGGCCACATGGAGGGCGCAAATACGCCGGATGGATACGCATCGCTGGTGGAAACGCATGCGCGTGCCATGCTGAAGGTTACGCCGGATCTGAAATTTGTTTCTTCCGGCCCCTATCCGAATCAGGAGTGGGTAGATGTTTCCATCAAGAAGCTGGCTCCCATTGCGCCATACGTTTCTCTGCATACGTACAATTCAGTCCATTGGGACTTCACCTCTCCGGAGGGCATGGAGCGCTGCTATAACGAAATGATCCGCATGCCCATCCACAATCTAGGAATCCTGCGCAGGCTGCATGACATGCTCCCGGAAAAGACATTCATCTCCTACGATGAATGGAATCTGTGGAAAACATGGTGCCGCAATCCTTCCTCCATGGAGGGCATCTTCACTGCGCAGATGCTGCACATGTTCATGCATGAAAGCGAAAAACAGCGCATGCCCATGGCCTGCTACTTTGAGCCGGTTAACGAAGGCGCCATGCAGGTGCATCCGGATCATACCGAGCTGACGGCAACCGGTCAGGCCTTTGCGCTGCTCTCCCGGCATGCCGGCGGAAAGCTGTGTACGGTAGATGGTGTAGAAGACTTTGAAGTCGTTGCCACCATCGATGATCATCATGTGCTGACCCTGACGATGCTCAACCTGAACTGGCAGGAGGAAACTACTTACTCTCTGAATAAATGCGGAACAATTCTGGAAAACAAGGTACTTCAGGCCGAAAATCTGTTGCCTGGTACCCCGTTTACGGAAAATCCCCTGATGATTCATGTCAAGGATGATATTATCAAGGCGAAGCTTCCACCCCGCAGCGTTGCCTGTATCAGTATTTCACTCGTCGAATAACATACACGGAATGCAAAAAAATAAAATGAAAACAGCAAGTCGCTCACAGCATGAAAGGAGTAATTTTATGAAAAATGGAAAGTTGACGGTTGCCATCGTGGGCATGGGTTTCGGCAGCTGCTTCCTGCCCATCTATCTGAAGCATCCGGATGTGGAGCATGTCATTATGGTGGATACCAATCCGGACCAGCTGAAGGCGCTGGCAGATATGTACCTGCTGGACGAAAGCTACTACACCACCGACTTTGAAGCGGTATTGCAGAACCCGGATGTGGATGCGGTCCATCTGGTCATTCCGCCCGCGCTGCATGCGCCCATGTCGGTTCAGGTGCTCAACGCAGGCAAGCACTGCGCCTGCACCATCCCCATGGGTATGTCCATGAAGGAGCTGGAAGACGTTATCAAGGCGCGGAAGGCTTCCGGCAAACACTATATGTTCATGGAAACTTCCGTCTACACCCGCGAGTATCTGTATGTGAAGGAGCTGTACGAATCCGGCGCAATGGGCAAGCTGCAGTATATGCGCTGCGCCCACTATCAGGATATGGAGGGCTGGCCCTCTTACTGGGACGGCTTCCCGCCCCTGGCACATCCCACCCATGCCATCGGCCCCTGTTTTGCTCTGGCAGGGCAGCGTCCGGTCAGCGTCTTCGGCAGAGGCTCCGGCAAGGTCCGTCCGGAACTGGAAAAGCAGTACGGCTGCCCCTTCGCCTTTGAGTCTGCTCTGGTGGCCTTGGAGGATGGCGAGACGACCGTTGAAATGGAGCGCTTCCTATACCATGTCGCCCGTGGTTACAGCGAATGCTTTAATATCTATGGTGAAAACAAGTCCTTTGAGTGGGATCAGCTCAACGGCGACAAACATGTGATGTTCAGCCGGGATCTGGTTTGGGAGAACGAGAACCGCGGCGGCAAGATCGATGAGGAATACGTTCAGGTCCCCGATTATGCCCATCTGCTTCCGGACGTCATTGGCCGGTTTACCTACGAAGTGGCCTATGACGAGGTCAATCCCCATCTGTCCTTCAAGCAGGGCGGCGGTCATGGCGGTTCCCATCCGCATCTGGTCCATGAGTTCGTTACCAGCATTCTGGAAGACAGAACTCCCTTCCCCTCCGATATCGATGCGGCCTACTGGACCGGCGTTGGTCTCCTGGCCCACGAAAGCGCCATGGAAGGCGGCACCGTAAAGTCGCTGCCCAAGTACGAAGAGCTGTAACGGGAGCCGGTAAAAACGCAGTCTCCAAAAAAAGCCGAACCAATCGTTCTGCCTCAAATTGTCCATACAGCCAAGAGGGCTTGCCTTGATTTTGCCCAGCAATGCATCTTCAGCAAAGACCGCGGTCAAGGCTTCTCCCACAATAAAAAAGTGTCTGCGACACTCTCAACTCCCCTAACCCCTCATTCATGAGGGGAAGGGGTTTTCTTATCTCCTTCTTTATTGTAAAATTCTATTATGAATATATTACAATCCATCTTTACCGATTATTATGAACTCCATCCTCGTCCTGCTGTCATTGAAAATGTCAACAAGATGATTCATTGTGGTGACCCTTCTTACGGTGGTGCCATGTATGGCTGTCCTCACTGTGGAAATCTTAAATTTGTTCCCTTTCGCTGTAAAAGCCGTTTTTGCCCTTCCTGCGGAAACAAATACAACCAGCTTCGTTCTTTTCATATGTCCTGTAAGCTTGTTTCTTGCGTTCATCGCCATTGTGTTTTCACTATCCCAGCGGAACTTCGCGTTTATTTTCTCGAAGACAGGACTCTCTTAGATTGTTTATTTCATTCTGTTCGTGATGTTGTCTTACGCATGTTTTCCAAAATGAATAAAACCGAAAACTTTACTCCTGGGCTTATCTGTATTCTTCACACTTTTGGGCGTGATTTAAAATGGAATCCTCATATCCACGCTCTCATCTCCGAGGGTGGGGCTGGTAACATCACTCCTTGGCGTCCTGTCAAACACTTTGATTACAGTTTCCTTCGTAATGCTTTCCGCAAAGTCCTGCTTGAACGACTTACCTCCCGCATTGGTCCGACTTTTCGCAAAGTGTTGCTTAAACAGCTTACTTCCTGCGTTGGTCCATCTTTTCATAAAGTCAAAAATGAAATGTACACGAAACACGCTGACGGCTTTTATGTCCGTGCAAAGCCAAATCTTTGCACTCCTGATATCACCATTAAATACATCAGCCGATACCTCGGCAGACCTGTTATTGCCACATCGCGTATTGATACTTATGACGGCAAAAATGTAACCTTTCATTACACCAGACACGAAGACAATAAAACTGTTACTGAAACCATTCCTGCTTTGAACTTCATTCAAAAACTCATTGTCCACATCTCCGAAAAACATTTTAAAATGCTTCGCTACTATGGGATATATGCCAAACATCATAAGCAGGAAATGAAGCTCCGTAAATGTATTTCTGCCGAAAAACAATGTTTCCTACATTTTTATACTGGCATAAAGTTGCTATTATCTCTCGGACATCTCTGCGTATTCTCCCATACAATACCTTCTTTCGGTATTTAGGAATAAACACAATGTGATACTGGCATTTCCAA
>DBGCDL010000039.1:0-38686 GCA_048358235.1 Oscillospiraceae bacterium | reverse complement strand
CCCCAGTTCAAATCTGGGTGGCGCCTCCATAATGAAGATCCCCGTAAAGCCTGTAAATACAGTGCTTGCGGGGATTTTTGCTGTCTTTTCCACTGTGGATAATACCTCGCATTTCTCATGTTGAAGCATCCTGCGCATCAAAAAGTATCTTTTGGCAGAAAAATTACTGTCAAAACTGCGGTCAATTTATTTGACTTAAGCGAATGAAAAGCTCCGGAAACACTGCCTTCGCAGCATTTCCGGAGCTTTTTGCGTTTTGGGAAGGGCCGGCAGAATCATTTTTGCCGCTTGGATTCATGCCTTAGGATCAGAGCGAGGGCAATCACGCCGATGACAGCGCCGCCCGTCCCCATGATGATGTCCGTCATGGTATCAATCAGGCCGCCTTCGCCGAGGCTGCGAAGCTGACAGTCCAGTCCGAAAAACTGGTCTGCGGAAAACTCATAGATTTCCCAGACTCCGGCGCTGGCCACGGCGAACAGCCACGAAAACCACAGGGTTACCGTCGGGGGAATGCACCGTTCCGTATGCCGGCGGGAAATCAGGTCGAGAAAATAGTGCCCCATAAATACCAGCAGCACGCCGCTGGCCAGATGAAGCAGCAAGTCGTAAATGGGAATCACCACATACAGCTGAAACATGACGCCGCCGCACTGGGCAATTCCCGCAAAAGCAACAATGCCGAGATAGTACATGGGACGAAATCGGTGAAGAAAGACAGCGATGAGCAGAAGCGTCCCCGCCGTCTCAAAATAATAGAAAAAAGGAATGGATTTCCTTCCGATCACATAAATTACTGTGTAAATCAAAAAAAGCGCGGCGGAAACAATCAGATTCAGCCGGACCTCTTTCTTTTGATTCGGAGATAACGCCCTCAAAGAATCACTCCCTGTTTGATCTTGCCCGGGACAACCCGGATACTGCGCGGTTTTGCTGCCCTTCTGTTCCTTAGCATAGTCTATTTTATGGAATCAGTCAAGGACTATTCCTGTGGGGATCATTTTGCAGCCCGAAAAGAAAGTTCTAAAATGCCGGACAAACCCATAGAATTGGATAGGCATGAAAATCACATGAAGCGACGTTCGGCCTACTCTTTTTGGACGGCGCGGAAAGCCTGTTTTATGTCTTTGAGACAGAGCGAAAGGAACGGATTTTAAAATGAAAGATAAGAATTTTATGGAAGCGGTCGGCTTTCTGCCTCCGGAAATCCGGACAAGGCTCCTCTCTTTTCCCGAACAGCTGCAGTCTGAAACACGGGAAATCTGCCTGAGAGCAGAACGTCCGGTTGCGGTTTCGACCTTTCAGGGAGACTATTTTCTGGGGCGGGACGGAACGGTTTCCCGACTGGTTCCTCCCATCCCCTACCGGGTAAGCCGGGACGAAATGAATCAGTTTATCCGCATTTTAACCGAATATTCCATCCACAGCTATCAGCGGGAGATCAATGCGGGATTTATCACCGTGCAGGGCGGGCATCGCGCCGGAATCGCGGGAAGCTGCGTCTACGAAAACGGACGGATCCTTTCGGTGAATGATATTTCTTCCGTCACCCTGCGGATTGCCCGCCAGGTCAAAGGAGCGGCGGAAAATCTGGTGCGCACGCTTTATTCCGGCGGCGTGTGTTCCACGCTGATTGCAGGCGCTCCGGCCAGCGGGAAAACCACCCTGCTCAAGGACATTGCACGCTGTCTCGGAAGCGGACTCACCGGCAGCTTCGTCAAGCTTTCCCTCATTGACGAGCGGGGGGAAATTGCTGCTGTGTACCGGGGGGCTCCCCAGAATGACGTGGGGATCACCACCGACGTTTTCGATGGATATCAGAAGGGGGAAGGAATGCTGATCGCCATCCGGTCCATGTCGCCGCGGGCGCTGATTCTGGATGAAATCGCCGGAGAAGAGGACGCCGCCTCAGTACGGCAGGGACTCAACGCCGGGGCCGCGGTCATTGCCACCGTCCACGCCGCAAGTCTGGATGAGCTCTACCGGAAGACACATGTCCGGACGCTGATTGCGGAAGGTGCGTTTCAAAAAATCGTCATCCTCCGGGGGGCGGATGCCCCCTGCGAGGTTGCCCAGATTGCAGAGCCAAAGGAGCTGAGCCCGTGCTGAAACTGTTTACCTGTCTCTTTCTGATTGCGGCCGGCGGGGGAATCGGCATAGCCGTCAGCGGAAAATATCATTCCCGGGTTCGTCAGCTGGAAAAATGCGATCAGCTGCTTTCCCGGCTTCAAACCTATCTTACCGGTGAAAAGCTCACCACCCGTGAAATTTTCGAGCGGCTTTCCCAGAGCGACACGCTTTCGGAACTGGCATTTGTAGGACAAACCGCCGATGCCCTCCGAACCAATGTGGATTTTCCGTCAGTCTGGAGGGAATGCCTTACCTTGAATAGGGGGGAACTGGCCCTGACCGGCGAGGACTATCCGCCTTTGCTGGCACTTTCCGAGGTTATCGGCGCCTATGACGCAAAGGCACAGTCCGATGCCATCGGTATTTCCCGGGAGCTTTTGCGGGAAAATGAACGGCAGGCAAGGGAGCAGAGCAGGACGAGCGGAAAGCTCTCCCGGTCCCTCGGGCTTCTCGGAGGAATTGCTCTGGCGATTCTGGTGATATGAAACAGTGCCGGACGGAAACCAATATCGGAAAGGAATGACAGAACAATGGATGTGGATCTGATCTTTAAAATTGCCGCCATCGGAATTATTGTGGCGGTGCTCAACCAGCTGCTGGTGCGCTCGGGAAGAGAGGAACAGGCCATGATGACCACTCTGGCGGGCCTCATTGTGGTGCTGATGATGATTGTTTACGAAATCAAGGATCTGTTTGACGTAATCAAGAATGTGTTCGGGCTGTAGCCGGCTTCTCCGGCGGTTCGGAGGAATTGTGATAAGGAAAGGAAAAGGACGTTTGACGATGGATTTATTTGCGATTATCGGTCTGGCTGTGGTGTCCGCCGTCATCTGCATTCTCCTGCGGCAGTACAAGCCCGAATATGCCATGATCGTATCCCTTGGATGCGGCGTGGTTCTTTTTGCCATGATACTGGTCAGCTTGGTCCCGGCGTTTCAGTCCCTGTCGGATCTGATGAGCAAGGCTGCCATCAACACCCAGTACACCAAAGCCATTATCAAGACGCTGGGGGTGTGCTATGTCACCCAGCTGGCATCGGATTCCTGCCGGGATGCGGGACAGACTGCCATTGCGGGAAAGGTGGAGCTGGCAGGAAAAGTTTTCATTGTGCTGATTTCTCTTCCGCTGTTTGAGAATCTTGTTTCGATTGCCTTTTCGCTGATGAATACCGGGCTGTAGGAAGTCTCCGGTTCAATGGCTTCGAAACCGCCCAATCAAGCAAATTCCCGGTTTGGAGGCCGGAATCAAGTCAAAGTAAGAAATCAATCAGAAGCTCCCCTTGGAGTTGGGCTTCATGGGCGGGATGTCTTTATTTTTCATGGAATGAATTCCATGGAACCGGCGGAAAGGATGTGAAAGAGTTGAAACGGTATGGAATTACGCTTTTTTTGCTGCTGCTGCTCTTTTTTGCTGCGGGACAGCGCCCGGTCAGCGCTCGGGAATCGGACGATTCGGAGGGAGAATATCAACAGATTTTTGATGAGCTTTTGCAGGAAAGCGGCGCCGACCGGCTGTTCGGACAGCTGCCTGAGGATACGCAGAAGCTTTTGGAAAAAAACGGAATTGACGGAGTGGACAGCCAGTCGGTGCTGGAGCTGGACTTTTGGGACATTCTCAAGGGAGGCTGGGCCAGCCTGACTTCCGCCGCCGGTCAGCCTGTCCGCACACTGGCGGTTACGGTGGGGATTATCCTGTTGTGCGCTCTGCTGAATTCCATGAAAAGCTCGTTCCAGAATCAGACATTCGAGCGGATGTTTTCTGTGGTCTCGGTCATCTGCGTCAGCTCCGCGCTGATTTCTCCCATCGCCCGCATGATTCGGGATACGGCCGGCCTTCTGAAAGAAATGAGCGATTTCCTGATGGGCTTTATTCCCGTTTATGTGGGAATCGTCACCGCTTCCGGAAAGCCTGTCTCCGCCATGACCTGCAGTGCCGCTCTCATCGGAGTGATGCAGGTCATTTCCCGGCTGGCCGCCACGGTACTTGTACCGCTTCTGGCGGTATATATGGCCATCTGCCTCATTGGCGCGGCCTGTCAGGAAATTGATATGTCGGGAATTTCCCGCATGATCAAAAATGTGGTGGTCGTCACCCTTACCTTCCTGATGACGGTTTTTGTGGGGCTGCTTTCCCTGCAGGGCACGATTGCTTCCTCGGCGGATACCGTCACGGTGAAAACAGCCAAATTTGCCATCAGCACCTTTGTCCCGGTGGTGGGAGGCGCCATCAGCGAGGCGTTCAATATGGTGCAGGGTGGACTTGGAGTGATACGGTCGGCGGTGGGGGCCTTCGGCATCATCAGCATTGCCGCGGCATTCCTGCCGCCCGCCCTCTCCATTCTGCTGATGCAGGGAGCGCTGGCCATTGCCGGAGGCGTCAGCGACGCACTGGAGGTAAAGCAGGTGGGAACCCTGATGAAATCCGCCGCTTCGGTGCTGTCGCTTCTGTTAAGCATTCTGCTCCTGTTTGCAGTGCTGTTTATTCTGTCCGTATCGGTGATGATGGCGCTGTCGGGGGTGAGTGCGGGATGAAGAAAGCGGCTGCCCTTCGGAAAGACGGGGGCGTTTTCCAAGTTTCAGGAAAGGGGGAGGCATTGTGGAAGGAATCCGCATGATCGGCATGTCACTGTGTGTAACCGCCGCGGTAACGGCACTGTTTTCCATGCTGGTTCCGGATAACCGGATGGAAAAGGTCCTCCGCTTTGCTGTCAGCCTGTTTTTCCTGACCAGTCTGGTGTCTCCCTTCCTGTCGGGAGGGCTGGATTTTCATATGGATCTTTCCGTGCCCGACTCAGCTCAATCTGACCCGGGGCTTGCCCAATCGGTGGAAAGCCAGTTCACCGGTCTGGCGGAAAAAAAGGTTGCCTCAGCGGTGGAAAAAGCCTTGGCTCAAGAGGGAATTCCCGTGAAAAAAGTTCAGGTCTCTATTAATATAAACGAGGATGGCGGCATATCTATTACCAAGATGTGTATCACGGTGAACGGCGAGGAACATCCGGATACCGGAAAGATTGCCGAAACTGTAAAAAGGGAGGTAGGATTTACCCCGGAAATTGAGATTTTGTAGGCATATCCTGCAAAGCCTGAAAGGAAAGGAAGGAAATGAGAAAAGCTATGGGTACAGCGAAAAGCTGGAAAGAATTTTTGAATGGCGACAAAAAAATGAAACTGATCTTTGCTGTGGGAATCATCGGCATTCTGCTGATCTTTTTGTCCTCGTTCCTGCCGAAGGGAAAGACAGCCGCCGGCACAGGGGCCGAACAGGCAGAGAAACAGACTTCCGCGGCACAGCCCCTTCTCACCAACGAAGAATATGAACAGCGGTATCAACAGCGGGTGGAAAAACTGGTGCGGAGCATTGACGGGGCGGGAGCGGCTCACGCGGTGGTTACCCTGGAAAGCGGCCCGGAATACGTTTATGCCAAAGAGGAAAGCAAGACGGACGATTTAACCAACGGCGGCGATACCCTGTCCAAGCGCAACTCGCTGGATCAGAAGACCATCCTGGTAGAGGACTCGGACGGCAGACGCACCGCACTTCTCCGCATGACGCTGGAGCCCACGGTGAAGGGCGTTGTAGTGGTGTGCGAGGGTGGCGGAAATCCCATGGTAGTGGAGCAGGTAACGGAGGCAGTAAAAGTGGCGCTGGGGATTCCATCTACCCGGGTATGCGTGACCAAACTCACGGAAGCGGGCTTTGCTGATGCCGACATACCGTAAGTCCGGCTTTTTCCGGTAAGTGAATCGAAAATAATTTATTTGAAATAATGAAAACGGGGAGGACTTATTATGAAAGCAAACATCATTCTTGGGAAGAAACAGATTATACTGGCGTCATTGGTACTGATTCTGGGCGCGGCAGTTTATCTGAACTGGCAGTTTGCCGATAAAAGCGGGGATCTTGACATTACCGATCAGGTGACGAACACCGCATCACAGTCGGCGGAAGAGACCGGCACAGCTCCAGAGAATACTGCTCTTACCGAGGAAAACGCGGCTTCTGTCAACGAAACCGGCGCCGCTGCCAGCGACGAGACCGGCGCTCCTGTGGATGAGACTGCGGCAGCCACCGATGAGATAGCCGCTTCCGTCAATGAGACGGCAGCAGGAACCGAGGCCTCCGACGAAGCCAATCAGAACGATCCGAAAATTTTGGGGGACGCGCAGCTGGTCGACAGCAAATCCATTGTTGACGAAACCTATTTTGCCATGGCGAAGCTTTCCCGCACCAAGTCCCGGGACGCTGCCATTGAAACCCTTTCCACCATTCTGGACGGCGAGCAGCTGACCGACGCAGACAAACAGGCGGCAAATGAAAAAGCTCTGGCCATCACCGATACCATCGAAGCGGAAAGTCGGATTGAAAATCTGGTCAAGGCCAAGGGGTTTGACGAGTGCATCGTTTATATTACGGATTCCAATGCCAACGTTGTAGTAAAAGCCAGCCAGGGTCTGACCCAGGATCAGGCCACACAGATTAAAAACATCGTTGTCAGCGAGGGGAATATCAAGGGCGAAAATATTTCAATTACCGAAATAAATTAGTGGTTGTGTCCTGTGAAATTTGTGGTATAATATACATACAGTATGCATGGCATATTTCCGCATAATCATGTATCGGAGGACCCACAAATGGATAAAATCACAGCCTCTACCCAAAGCAGCCTCCATATTTCCGAGGAGGTGCTGGCCACCATTGCAAACGAGGTGATCGGGGAAACGGACGGCGTTTTCGCGCTCTCCAATCTGCCCGTCAGGGTGACGGTGCTGACCGCCCCTTCCGCAGCAAAGCCGGTGCGGATCTCCATTAACGCCGGTGTGGCCCAGATTGACGTGGGCATTGTCGTCAATCTCAACTACCGACTGAAAGAGGTCTGCGAACAGGTGCAGGCATCCATTAAGGATGCCGTGCAGAATATGACAGGCATTGCGGTCTCCAAGGTCAATGTGTTCGTGACCGGAGTCCATGTGCCTTCCGACAGCACGGAAAAATCCCAGCCGGCAAAATAAGAAAAGAGCTAACTCTCTGCACAGGAGGGTTAGCAAAGGCGCTACCGCAGAATCGTAGATTTTGCAGCAGCGCCTTTGTGCCGTTCTTCCTCTGACACGTTTGTGCATTGGAAATGAGCGCCTGTCCGGAGGAAACATACGAATCGTTGATGGGATCGCAGCCTTCCATAGGAACTGTTTCATTGAGGATTGGTATCACGAAAGGAAGATTATTTTTATGACAAGGCATCAGATGCGCCAGTCTGTTTTTATGCTCACATTTGAGCGGATTTTTAACGACGATTCCATTGAGTCCATTTTGCAGGACGCCCGGGAATGCGAAACCGTGGAGATCAACGAGCAGGTAATCGCCCTGTTCCGCGGAGTAGAGGAAAAAAAGGCAATTCTGGACGACGAGATTCAAAAATATCTCAAAAACTGGACCATCAGCCGGATTTCCAAGGTTTCTCTGGCTGTGCTCCGGGTGGCTATGTATGAAATTCTTTTTGTAGACGATATTGATACCGACGTCGCCATCAGCGAAGCGGTAAAAATTGCCCAGGAATTTACGGGGAAGGAGGACGTCTCCTTTGTAAACGGCGTTCTTTCCTCGGTTTCCAAGGCGCTGGGCGCCCCGCAGAAGCAGCAGGGGGCGGAAGAATAAACCATGTGGTACCTTGGTATCGACACCAGCAACTATACCACTTCGGCTGCGCTCTACAACAGCGAAACGGATGAGGTGGTATCGGTGAAACGGCTTCTTCCGGTCTCCCCGGGAGAAGCCGGACTGCGTCAGTCGGATGCGGTGTTTGCCCATGTAAAACAGCTTCCCGCCGTGATGGACGAGCTTTTTTCCCGGCGGGACGTTCGGCCGGCGGCGGTCTGCGCTTCCGCCTTTCCCAGGCGGACAGAGGGCTCCTACATGCCGGCATTTCTGGTGGGGAACGGTACGGCCTCCGTGGCTGCACGCGCACTCGGCGTGAAGAAATTCGAGTGCTCTCATCAGGAGGGGCACGTGGTGGCCGCACTCCATTCGGCCGGCGTGATGGAATGGATGAAAGAGGAGTTTTTTGCGTTTCATGTGTCCGGGGGAACCACAGAGTGCCTTCTGGTAAAGCCGGAAGGGGACTTTTTCCGGACGGAGCTGATTGCCAAAACGCTGGATTTAAATGCCGGACAGCTGATCGACCGGGCGGGAGTGCTGCTTTCCCTGCCGTTTCCCTGCGGGATGCGGATGGATGAGCTCTCCCGGGAATCCGATCAGATTTTTCGTCCCAAGCCGGCATTTCATGGTCTGGACTGCCATTTTTCCGGAGCCCAGAATCAGTGCGAGGAGCTTCTCCGGAACGGAGCGGAGCCCGAGGATGCGGCTCGTTTTGTGATCGAGTATGTATTTGCTGCCATTGATAAGATGACAGCGCTGGTGATGGAACGGTATGGGGAAAAGAAGCTCCTCTATGCGGGAGGGGTTATGTCCAATTCGCTGATTCGGGAGCGGCTGACGGAAAAATACGGCGGGCACTTCGCTTCGCCGGAATTTTCTTCCGACAATGCTTCCGGCCCGGCAATCATTGCCGCGGGTATGGATCGCTGACAGCCGTTCCGGCAGGAACTTCACAGAATGAAAAGGAGGGCGGAGTATGGACGCGGTAACGGTAACGCAGGTCAACCAGTACATCAAAGAGATGGTGGCCGGGGACGATAATCTTCGCCGCCTTACAGTGAAGGGGGAGCTCTCCAACTTTACCAATCATGTCAAAACAGGACATTTCTATTTCACCTTAAAGGACAGCGCCTGCTCCATTCGGGCGGTTATGTTCCGGTTTAATGCCGCGAAGGTCCGTTTCAAACCGGAAAACGGTATGAATGTGATGATTACCGGCAGCGTTCAGGTGTTTGAACGGGACGGCGTCTATCAGCTGTACTGCGATTCTATGGAGCCGGACGGGCTGGGGGCGCTGTATCTGGCGTTTGAGCAGCTGAAAGAAAAACTGCAGAAGGAAGGGCTCTTTGACGAGGCTCACAAAAAGCCCATTCCGCCTTTTCCGAAAAAAATCGGCGTGGTTACTTCCAAAACCGGCGCCGCTTTGCAGGACATTCTCAATATTCTTTCCCGGCGGTATCCGCTGGGAACGGTAGTGCTGATCCCGGCGCTGGTGCAGGGGGAGAACGCACCGGCCTCCCTCATTGACGGCATCCGTCTGGCACAGACCCGGTCGGACATCGATGTGCTGATCGTGGGGCGGGGCGGAGGCTCCATTGAGGATTTGTGGGCCTTTAACGATGAGGGCGTTGCCCGGGTCATCTATGACTGCTCCATTCCGGTGATCTCCGCAGTGGGGCATGAAATTGACTTTACGATTTCTGATTTTGCGGCGGATCTCCGGGCACCCACTCCTTCGGCGGCGGCGGAGCTGTGCGCCCCCAGTGTGGAATCCATTTCCACCGGGATCGCCAATCTGGATACGCTTCTGGGAGGGTATATGCTCTCCCGGTTTAAGAATTGCTATGACCGGCTGAAGGGCGACTATGCCCGGCTGACTGCTTTGTCCCCGGTGCAGAAGCTCAAACAGTCCGGACAGGATCTGGAAGGCAAAGCTGCCCGGCTTCAGCTGGCCGCCGACCGGATGCTGGCGACCAAGAATGACCGGTTCGCCCGGACTGCCGCCACCCTTGAGGCAATGAGTCCGCTGAAGGTGCTGACCCGGGGCTATTCCATCACCTATGCGGGGGAGAAGGTTCTTTCGTCCGTTCACGATGTAAAGGTGGGGGACAGGCTGGAAACGGTGCTGGGGGACGGACGCGTTGCCGCATCGGTTACCGGGATATGCGAAAATTAACAGGACGTACCGGGATAAAGCGTCCTGACCGGAAAGGAACGGGCAGATATGGCACAAAACGAAGAACAGAAAGAGAAATCCTTCGAAGAGGCTCTGGCGGAACTGGAGGCTCTGGTACAGAAACTGGAGCAGGGCGAGCTGTCGCTGGAGGAGTCCATGAAGGTTTACGAACAGGGCGTACAGCTGACCGCCTACTGCAATAACCGGCTGAAAAATGCCCGGCTGAAAATAGAAGAATTAAGGAGCACACCCAATGAACAAGCTCTTTGAGGAAAGACAGGCGGAATATGTCTCCATGGTCAACCGGGCGCTGGAACGGTATCTGCCGGAGGACAACGGCCCTTACGGCGTGGTTCGGCAGGCAATGCGGTATTCCGCAGAGGCGGGAGGAAAACGGATTCGCCCGCTGTTGACGCTGGAGTGTGCCCGGCTGTTTGGCGGAAGGCCGGAGGAAGCGCTTCCGCTTGCCTGTGCCGTGGAGATGGTGCATACCTACAGTTTGATTCACGATGATCTGCCCTGCATGGACAACGACGATATGCGGAGGGGAAAGCCTTCCTGTCACAAGCAGTTCGGCGAAGCAAACGCCCTGCTGGCGGGAGACGGACTTCTGACGCTGGCTTTTGAGCTGATCGGCTCCGCCCCGGAGCTGGCGGGTACGTCTCCGCTGGCGGCACTCAAGGCATGCCGGATTCTGGCAAAATGTGCAGGAGTTGACGGCATGGTGGGCGGTCAGGTCATGGACCTGATCAATGAAGAAAACCCGGTGGGGGAAGATACCTTACTGGAGACTTACCGGCTCAAGACCTCCGCTTTGCTGGAGGCGGCCTGCTGTATGGGCGCCTGCGCGGCAGGGGCAGATGAATCCGCCGTAAAGGCGGCGGGCAGTTATGCCCGGAAGCTCGGTGTGGCTTTTCAGATTGTAGACGACATTCTGGATGTGACCGGCGATGAAAAAACGCTCGGAAAACCTGTGGGCAGCGATGCCGAGAGCGGGAAAACCACATTTGTTACTCTTCGTTCCCTTGCGGAAGCGAAAGCAAAAGCGGAGCAGCTTACGGGGGAAGCACTGGCGGCGGTCGGTAATCTCACGGCGGAAAATCCGGAAAACGGGGATTTTCTGCGGGAACTGACCCGGCGTTTGCTGATCAGAGAATATTAAGCCGTCCGATTTAGAAGGAGGATACGGGATGAATGATATCAAGGCCCTGTTTTCCAACTATGTGCTGAATGTGTCGTTGATTTCATGGCTGTCGGCGCAGGTTTTAAAAACACTGTTTAATTACGCAAAGACGAAAAAGTTTAATCCGGAACGGCTTGTCGGCGCAGGCGGAATGCCCAGCGCTCATTCCGCTTCCGTCTGCGGGCTTACCATTGCCATTGCCCGGAGTCAGGGGTTTGCGTCTCCTCTGTTTGCAGTCTGCTTCCTGCTGGCGGCAATTGTTATGTATGACGCCATGGGCGTTCGCCGTCAGGCGGGCGAGCATGCAAGAGTAATCAACATGATTGTGCGCAAAAACAAAAACTATGTGACCTATATGCCCAAGGATAAAAACGGACTGAAGGAATTTTTAGGCCATACGCCGCTTGAGGTAATGGCCGGAGCCATGTTGGGCATCCTGACGGCAATGCTGGTTCCGATTGGGACATAGTGCGGCGGGCTTTTCTACGTCCGCTGCTGATATACGGCGAAAAACACGGGAAGGGCGGGTTGCGTTGTGCTGCCTGAAAAATCTTGTGAAAAAATAGAGATTAGAGAGTAATCATGGAATATACACTCCTGAAACAAATAAACAGTCCCTCGGATTTGAAAAAGCTCCCTGAAAAAGAGCTTGATCCGCTCTGCGGGGAAATCCGGAGCTATCTGATCAATACAATCTCCCGTACCGGAGGGCATCTTGCCTCCAACCTGGGAACGGTTGAGCTGACGGTAGCCATTCACCGAATATTTGATTCTCCCGACGACAAGCTGGTTTTTGACGTGGGGCATCAGTGCTATACTCACAAGCTGCTCACCGGACGGCGGGAACAGTTCGGCACACTCCGAAAATCCGGTGGAATTTCCGGGTTTCCGAAGCCCAATGAAAGCGTTCACGACGCCTTCATTGCCGGGCATTCCTCCACCTCCATTTCCGCGGCCTACGGAATTGCCAAGGCGTTTTCCCTTCAGAAAAATCCTCACTATGCGGTGGCGTTGATCGGGGACGGCGCATTGACCGGCGGCGAGGCTTATGAGGCATTGAACAATGCCGGGCGAAGCAAGACCCGTCTCGTTGTGATCCTGAACCACAACGATATGTCCATTTCCAAAAATGTGGGCGCGTTTGCCCGCTATCTTTCCTCCATGCGCTCCAAGCCTGTTTATCTGAAGCTGAAGCGGCGGGTGGAGAGGGTGCTGGATCATACGCCGCTGGTAGGAAGACCCCTGAAAAGATGGCTGGAACGCTCCAAGTCTCTGGTGAAAACCATTCTTTACCGTGCCACATTTTTTGAGGAAATGGGATTTTGCTATCTGGGACCGGTGGACGGCCACAACATTCCAGAGCTTTTGCGGGTGCTTTCCCGGGCAAAGGAATTGGCGGCACCGGTCATTGTACAGGTGGAGACCACCAAGGGAAAGGGCTATCCCTTTGCCGAGGAAAACCCCGGGGCATACCATGCGATTGCCGGCTTTGACGTGCTCAACGGCGGTGATAATGTGACCATGGCCGACTGCTACTCCAACCAGATCGGGCTGGAACTGACCCGTCTGGCGGATACTGAGAGCCGCATCTGCGCCGTAACCGCCGCCATGAAATACGGTACCGGGCTGCACACATTTTATGCTGCTCATAAAGAGCGGTTTTTTGATGTGGGAATCGCCGAGCAGCATGCAGTCACCTTCTGCGGAGGACTGGCCTCCCAGGGGATGATTCCGGTTTTCTGTGTCTATTCGAGTTTTTTACAGCGGGCGTACGATCAGGTAATCCATGATCTCTCCATCGACCGGAAGCATGTGGTGCTCTGCGTTGACCGCGCCGGTATCGTGGGAGAGGACGGGGAGACCCATCAGGGACTTTTTGATGTCGGATATCTTTCCCAGATTCCCGGAATCACGGTATATTCTCCCGAGGGGTATGAGGAAGCGCGGCTTTGTCTGGACCAGGCTGTGCTGGAGGATGAGGGCGTAGCCTGCGTCCGGTATCCCCGGGGCGGCGATAAGCGGGTACATAATCTGGCACCCGCTCTGAACTTCCAGTTTATTAGTCACGGCGGAAACACGCTGGTGATCTCTTACGGACGGGTATTCTCCAATTGCTGGAGCGCTGTGGAAGCCGTCCGGGAGGAAATACCGGTTTCGCTGCTGAAAATAACAAGGATTTCTCCTCTGGACCCCAAAATTGCCGATATCGCCGTGAACTTTGAGCGGGTTCTCTTTGTGGAAGAGGGGATTCGCTGCGGCGGCATCGGGGAACAGCTGTCTGCCCTGCTTCTGGAGCGGGGGTATCGGGGACAGTTCCGGATTCGGGCGGTGGAAAACCGGTTTGTCCCTCAAGGGGATATCCCTTCGCTGCTGGCGGCTTTGAAAATGGACGCCCCGGGCATTGAAGAACAATTAAGACAGGAGTGGAGCCGGAATGCCGGAAAAAATCAGGCTTGATGCTGCGATTCACGGCCGTGGGCTTGCCGAAAGCCGGGAAAAGGCCAAGGCGCTCATTATGGCCGGAGAAGTTTATGTGAACGGCGTGAAGGCCGACAAAGCGGGAGAAACCATTGCCGCGGACAGCGAGATTGAGATTCGCGGCGGGCTGAAATATGTGAGCCGGGGAGGCTTAAAGCTGGAAAAGGCCATCGACTCTTACGGGCTGGATCTGACCGGCCGGGTCTGTATGGATATCGGCGCGTCCACCGGCGGTTTTACCGACTGCATGCTCCAGAACGGCGCTTCCAAAGTGTACGCTGTGGACGTGGGATACGGCCAGCTGGCCTGGAGCTTGCGGACGGATGAGCGTGTGGTCAACATGGAGCGAACCAATATTCGCTACGTCACCCATGAGCAGGTGCCCGAAGAATTGGATTTTGCGTCCATTGATGTGTCCTTTATCTCTCTGACGCTGGTGCTTCCGGTACTGAAAGCGCTGCTGCGTTCCGGGGGACAGGCGCTTTGTCTGGTGAAGCCGCAGTTTGAGGCGGGCAAAGGAAAGGTCGGGAAAAAGGGCGTCGTACGGGAACCGGAGATCCATCTGGAAGTTTGCCGGAAGATCTACGATTACCTTCTGGAACAGGGATGGAGTGCGATCGGAGCTACCTTTTCCCCCATTAAAGGCCCCCAGGGAAATATTGAATATCTTTATTTTATTGAAAATACTCCCGATAAAACCGCTGTGCCGTTTGAAGAGATTGCCCGGATGGTGCAAAGCTCTCACGATACGCTGGATTAATGCCGGCGAAAGGCCAAAAGACAGAAGAAAAGGAGAATGCCCATGCTCGCGCTGCTGATGCCGAATCTTGACAAAATGAACGCGGTTTCCTGCACCGCGGCAGTGGCGGAACACCTTTCCCAGCTGGGGATTGCCGTTTTGCTGGACAGTCGGTACCGGGCCGCTTTTCCGGCATTTCCCGAGGAACGGTTCGCCCCATTCTCCGAAACGATCCCACGCTGCGATGTGCTGATCGCCATCGGCGGCGACGGTACCATCCTGCACTGTGCCAAGCATGCTGTCGCTTTTGACAAGCCGCTTCTGGGCGTGAATGTGGGGCGGCTCGGATTTATGGCGGGATTGGAGATGGGGGAGCTGGACCTGCTCTCCGGGCTGGTCAGCGGCGGCTGCCGGGAAGAAAACCGGATGATGCTGGACTGCACCCACTATGCCGACGGCGTACGGAGTCAGTACCTTGCTTTGAATGATGTGGTGGTCAGCAACGGCGCGGTTTCCCGGATGATTGATCTGGACATTGAGTGTGCCGGAAGGCATGCCATGTATTACAGGGCGGACGGAATTATCCTTTCTACCCCCACCGGCAGTACCGCCTATTCACTTTCGGCGGGCGGGCCGGTCATGGAGCCGTCGCTGAACTGCATTTGCCTGACCCCCATCTGTCCCCATTCCCTGCTTTCCCGGCCGGTGATTTTTTCCGGCGATGAAACCATTACGGTCAAACAGGGAACGCTGAACCGGAATGCCGTCTATCTCACCATCGACGGGGATCAGGGCGCCCGTCTCAACCATGGGGACTGGCTTTCCATCCGGCGCAGCGAAAAGCGGCTGCGGCTTATCACGCTGAAGCAAACGGGCTTTTATGAAATTTTATCCAATAAATTTAAGCTGCATCCGGCGGACAGCCTCTCGGACGAGGGGACAATTCCGGAAGAAGTTTGAACGGAGGCTGCCATGAAAACCAAGCGACAAGAAGCGATACTCAAAATTATTCAGGACTATGAGGTCTGTACCCAGGAAGGCCTGCAGCTGTATCTGAAAGAGATGGGATTTGATGTGACACAGGCCACCGTCTCCCGGGATATCAAAAGTCTTGACTTAGTAAAGGTTCTGGCTTCCGACGGAAAATACCGCTATTCCCAGAAGCTTTCAGATCAGGTTCGGAAAAAAACCGTAAAGTTTCGCTCCATCTTTATAGAGGCGGTGGTGCAGGCGGATTACGCCCAGAATATCGTGGCAGTCAAATGTCATGTAGGCATGGGAAATGCAGCTTGTGCCGCTATTGATATGATGGATTTGGACGGTGTGGTAGGAACGCTGGCGGGGGACGACACCATATTCATTCTCATGCGGGATGAGGCGAGGGCCCAGGCTCTTACCGAAAAAATCGACGGGATGATTCAGGAGGCGGAGTCCAACCGGCACTGATCGCGGTTTTGCCGGCGGACAGTTTGAGAAAGGTGGCTTGCAGCGGTGCTTTGGGAATTGTTGATTGAAAATCTTGCCGTGATCGAAAAGGCGGATATTCGGCTGGAATCCGGGCTCAACGTATTTACCGGTGAAACCGGCGCGGGCAAGTCCATTGTGATCGACGCCATCAACGCGGTTTTGGGACAGCGCACCTCCCGGGACATTGTTCGCCACGGAGCGGAAAAAGCTTCGGTTACTGCCCATTTCACCGGAGTGGACGGCCGGGCTGCGGAAAAGCTTCGGGAATTCGGCTATGAGGCAGAAAACGGAGAACTGGTGATTAGCCGGGAGATTTTTGCGGACGCCAAAAGTGCCGCCCGTATCAACGGTCGGCCGGTAACGGTTGGTATATTGAAGGAAGTGGGCGGGGAGCTGATCAATATTCACGGGCAGCATGACAACCAGGTGCTGCTGGCTCCGGAGAGGCACATAGATATTCTTGACCGGTACGGCGATTTTGAGCCGCTGCTTTCCGAGTATGGGGAATGCTACCGGGAGGTGGTGCGCATCAAGCGTGAACTGAAGCATGCTTCTTCCAACGAGCAGGATAAGGCACAGCGGATTGATCTGCTTACCTATCAGATCGGTGAAATCACTGATGCCGGGCTCGTCTCAGGTGAGGAAGAGCAGCTGGAGCTGCGCCGGGCGGAAGCTCGGAACGCCGCAAAAATTGTCCAGTGCCTGCAGTCTGCTTACGCCGTTCTCTACGGTGAAGAGGGCGAGGGCGGTGCGGTGGATCTGACCAAAATTGCCGCGCAGCAGCTTTCCGCCGCCGCCGATTACTACGAACCGGCCGGAGAGGTCTATTCCCGGCTGGACGGTGCCGCCGCCGAGCTGGATGCGGCAGCGGAGTCGATTTCCGCACTGGTGGACTCGTTCCGGTTCAGCCAGTCCGATCTGGATCACATGGAGGCACGGCTGGATGAAATTCATAAGCTCAAGCGTAAATACGGAGGTACAATCGACGAAATCCTCCTTTATCTGGACAATGCCCGGCAGGAGCTTGCCTCGCTGGAACTGTCGGATCAGAGAATCCGGGAATTAAATGAGCAGGCCCAGAAGGAGTATCAGCGGCTGCTGGAGTTGGCTGACCGGGTGTCCCGCTGCCGCAGGCAGGCTGCCGAGCGCTTTACCGCCAGTGTGACAGAGGAGCTAAGGTTTCTTGATATGCCCTTTGTACGGCTGGAGGTGCATCAGGAACAGGGAAAACCGGGCCCAAGGGGCAGAGACACCATCGAGTTTCTTATTTCGGCTAACGTAGGTGAACCGCCTAAGCCTATTGCCAAAATTGCTTCCGGTGGTGAGCTGTCCCGTATCATGCTGGCAATTAAGAACACGCTGGCGGATAAGGATGAAATCCCCACCCTGATCTTCGACGAGGTGGATACCGGCGTCAGCGGACGGGCTGCCCAGAAGATCGGCCGGAAGCTGAAGCAGGCCGCTGCCCATCGGCAGATTCTCGCAGTGACCCACCTTGCCCAGATTGCCGCTTTGGGGGACTGGCAGTATCTGATCAAAAAAGAAAATGACGGGAAACGCACCTTTACCAGCGTGACCAGGCTGTCGGATGAGGAGCGCGCTCATGAGGTCGCCCGCATTATGTCTACGGACTCCATCACTGACCTGATGCTGGAAAATGCCCGGGAGATGATCCGGCAGGGAAGAAGCAAGTGAAGGCGCATGCGAATGAAAGGGCGATTACGATTTATGTATGGCAGCCCCGCCGGAAGTGAACCACACTTTCGGCGGGGCTGCCATGATTTTGAAAGAGACAATTTGTGGTCAAGCATCCGACAGGTTCAAAAAATGACGGCGGCAGATACAATGAATGTAAGAACATCTGATACCGGCATAGAGTAAAGCACACCGTTCAACCCGAAAAAGCAGGGAATGCCGTACCGTCACATCAGCTTTCCTGTCCCAAGCTGTTCAAGCAAACTGTTTGTCTCCCCGATGGCGAAAGTGTCCGCCATAGTTATGATCATACCTTTCTGTAAAACCGGAAACACTGTACCGGTTTTGGAGTGTTCAAATTTGTGCATGGCCTTTACTCCAATTCTTTTGATGGGCCTGATTGGACAAAAAAACAGCGTGTCCGCCAAGGATGTTGGATTTACGCCCTTGGCCGCACGCTGTTTTGCGGTATTCAGTTCAGATAATCACCGGTATCGCTCTGGTTGTACTGCTTGATAATCTTGATTATGACGGAGTCGTCCGGCTGAACCGTTTCTTCTACGATTTTATATTTGGTCCGGCTCTTGTTCAGGGTTTCCTTATAGTGGGTAACCTCTTCCCTGACCTGTTTGGCGGCGTAATCGTGACCGAAATCCTCCTTTAACTGGAAATGGAGAGTTTGGCAGATGCAGGCGGCCTTTATACGCTTCATGAAATCCACCCCTTCCGGCGATGCGGCTGATTTTGCGGCATAACGTCAAAAATAAAAAACGTGCGGCCTAACAACTGGATTTACGCTGTTACGCCACACGCTGTATCTTTATTTTAGAAGATTTCCCACTTTTTTTCAAAGGGCATTTTACACAAATTTTTCTCACCTCTTGTTGTGCTAAAAAGGAGAAAAATGGAGGTTGACAAAAAAGCGAAACTATGATAGGATGATAGCCAATAGCAATGAGAAGAACAAGTAGCGGTGTGCACGACCTCAAAGAGAGCGTTTGGCTGGTGGAAAAACGCAGGCGGCAGACAGTGCGAATACCTCTTCGAGCCGTGGGAAGGAACAGACGGTTTCGTTTCAGTAAGTCCCATCGGGTACGCCCGTTACAGCGTCGTGCGTCTCTCGCCGGACTCGGCGGCAGACGGAGAGGCCTTGTTTGTGAGAACAGGGCAAACTGAGGTGGTAACGCGATTGATTCGCCCTCTGGTTCGGTTCGGCTTCGCCGGACGGGAACAGGGGGCTTTTATTATGCCGGAAAAAAGCCGCGCTGTTCCGATTCATACGATTCAAAATGGATGAAATGGAAAGGAAGACTGAAATGACTGTATTTGAAGAACTGAAACGCCGGGGATTGATTGCCCAGGCAACCCATGAAGACAAAATTGAGGAGCTTTTCAATAAAGAAAAGGTGACCTTCTACATCGGATTTGACGCTACCGCGGACAGCCTCCATGTGGGCCATTTTCTCCAGCTGACCATCATGAAGCGGATGCAGATGGCGGGTCACCGTCCCATCGCTCTGCTGGGTACCGGCACCACAATGATCGGCGACCCTACCGGAAAAACCGATATGCGCAAAATGCTGACCGTAGAGGAAATCGACCACAATGCGGAGTGCTTCCGCCGGCAGATGTCCAAATTCGTGGACTTTTCGGATGGAAAAGCCATGATTGTCCGCAACGGCGATTGGCTGAAGCATATGAACTACATTGAATTTCTGCGGGACGTGGGCGTTCACTTCTCAGTCAACAAGATGCTGACCGCGGAATGCTTCAAGTCCCGTCTGGAGAAGGGCCTGTCCTTCCTGGAATTCAACTACATGCTGATGCAGTCCTACGACTTTCTCCACCTGTTCCAGACCCAGGGATGCAAGCTGGAGCTGGGCGGCGACGATCAGTGGAGCAACATCCTCGGCGGCGTTGATCTGGTGCGCCGGGTGGAGGGCGAAGAGGTCTACGGTATGACCTTCACACTGCTCACCACCAAAGAGGGAAAAAAGATGGGCAAAACCGAGAAAGGCGCCCTCTGGCTTGACCCGGAGAAAACCACGCCCTACGAGTTTTTCCAATACTGGCGCAATGTGGATGACGCGGACGTCATCAACTGCCTCAAGCTCATCACTTTTGTGCCCATTGAGGAGATCGAGGAGATGGAGAAATCCCTTTCCGGCAGTGAGCTGAACGCAGCAAAGGAGCGGCTGGCCTTTGAACTGACCAAGATGGTCCATGGCGAGGAAGAGGCGAACAAAGCGCTGAATACAGCGAAATCTCTTTTCATCCATAACGCGGACAGCGCGGATATGCCCTCAACCGAACTGACTGCCGCCGACCTGACCGACGGAACCATCGGCATTCTTTCCCTGCTGGTTAAAACCGGGCTTTGCCCCTCCAACGGCGAGGCGCGCCGTCTGGTAGCCGGCGGAGGTGTGGCCATCGACGATAAAAAGGTGGAAGATCCCGCGCTGATGGTGGAACAGGCCAGCCTGGAAAAGGGAATTGTGGTAAAAAAAGGGAAAAAGGTGTTCCATAAAGTAGTGCTCAAATAATTTTTGTTGCAAACAGGAGAAATTACGGGTATAATAGAGGAAAGCGGTAGACATTCCGTTTTGGAGCTTTTGAATTTTAGGAATGAATAACAAGGAGAATTGCTATGAAAGTTGAAAAAACGACCATCATTGGCGATATATTGGATGCGGACTCCACCACTGCGGAGTATTTCTTCGCCATGGGAATGCATTGTCTGGGCTGCCCTTCTTCCAGAGGGGAATCTCTTGAGGATGCCTGCGCCGTCCACGGCGTTGACGCTGATGAGATGGTGAAAAAGCTCAACGAGCATATGGGAAACTAAGGCTGGCACATCTGAAAAAATCAGCAACGGAATCGACAGAACGACAGGCGGCCTTAAGCCGCCTGTTTTGCTGTTCAGGGGCCTTGCGGTTCCTGAACAGCTGCATGGGGGAAATGCGATGATTGATAAGCGGCTGGCTGCGGCGGCAGCCTTTGTGAGAAAAGACAGTCCCGCCTGCGACGTGGGAACCGATCACGGCTATCTGGCGGCTTATCTGCTGGAGCAGGGAATCACTTCCCGGGTAACGGCATCGGATGTCAATCAAAAGCCGCTGGAAGCGGCCCGCCGCACGTCGGAGGAGAGAGGGCTTTCCGGGAAAATGAAGCTTCTCCGCTCGGATGGGCTGGCGGGTATTCCCGCAGAGGATGCCCGGGATATTCTGATCTGCGGTATGGGCGGCGAGCTGATCGCCCGCATTGTGCTGTCCTGCCCGTACACCCGGGACGCAGGGGTGCGGCTGATTCTTCAGCCCATGACGCAGGCGGCTTTTCTGCGGCAGACCCTCTGCGGGCAGGGATTCCGGCTGTTGGAGGAAACGCCGGTGCTGGACGGAAAGCACCGGTATACAGTCATGCTGTGGGAGTATGGGGGCACCCCGCGGGATGTGGGTATGCTTTACAGCGCAGTAGGCGAGATTCCACGCTGCGGCACCCCGGAAGCTGAGGAATACATTCGCGGGGAATGGCTTCGGGCAAAAAAAATTGCCTCCGGATTATCCAAAGGCGGGAAACAGTCCGAGGCGGGGCCTTGGGAAAAGCTGGCGTCTGAACTGGAAGGGCTTCTGGCCCAAGCGAAAGGATGAAAAACATGGTTACCATCGGGGATATTTACAGGAAGCTGGACGAGATCGCACCGTTTTCACTGGCGGAAAGCTGGGACAATTGCGGACTTTTGGTGGGGGAGGCAAATGCGCCTGTCACGGCCTGCGTGATTGGGCTGGATGTGACTCTTCCGGTGATCCGGCAGGCCGTGCAAGCCCACGCCCAGCTGATCGTGACCCATCATCCTGTCATTTTCCATCCGCTGAAATGCCTTCCCGGTGACTCTGTGGCCTATCATCTGGCCCGTGAGGGAATCGGCGTAATTTCCGCCCATACCAATCTGGATTTGGCGGAGGGCGGGGTCAATGATGCCTTGTTCGATGCGCTGGAGCTTTCGGAAAAAGAGGCTTTTTCCAACGAAGACAATCTGGGACGAATCGGACGGCTGCCCCGCCCGTTTTCCCCGGGTGAACTGGCGGCCTATCTGAAAGAGAAGCTCTCTTCGGACGGTGTCAGCTGGATTCCGGCGGGAAAAAAACGGATCGAGCGGGTAGCGCTGGTGTCGGGAGCCGGAGGCGATTATGTCGGCGCGGCAGCCGCCGCCGGCGCAGACGCCTACCTTACCGGAGAGGCGAAGCACAGTGACCGCATCGAGGCGCTGAACCGGGGAATCCATCTTTTTACCGCAGGGCATCATCATACGGAAAAGGTTGTGCTTCCCTGCTTGAAAAGTGTGCTGGCCGCCGGATTTCCGGAGGTGGATTTCATTGTCACCGAGGAATTCCCGGAAGAATCCCTCTGACGGCAATTGGAGGCAGAGACAATTACTCCAGAAAACGGATGGCACGTTCAATGGAGGTTTTGACCGCCTCATCGTTTTTGGCGGATTCCGCATTCCGGTAGTCGAACATGGTTGAAAAGGAGTGAACGTCCCCACGAAGGCCGGTCAGGTACCGTTTTACCAATTCGGTCAGATCGGCGGTAAACTGAGCCGCCTGCTTCCGGTTCATGGTTTCAGCGGCTTTTTTGCAGAGCAGTTCATAGTGCTCCCAGCAGAAGAATTCCTGCTCCAGAAACAGCGCCCGGAAAGAGCTGTCGCTGTGATACAGCTTCAATGCCGTATCCAGCAGCTTCCCGGCTGCCTGATCGATTTCCCGGCAGACAAAGCAGGTCTCCGAAACCGGAACAGCGCCTTTTTTTACGCTGGGAGGCATATGCTTTGCGAGAAGCTCGTCGATATGGGTTTCCAGAATCAGCGCCAGTGAGAGCCGATTTTTCTGTTGGGACAGCATGGCAAAATGCTCTTTGCAGAAGCCGTATTTATTGGTTTCGATGCGGATGTCCGGCTCCATCATTGCCGCACCCATAATATAGTCAATGCAGCGCTTTTCCAGCATTTCCCGCAGATGGCACACCGGACATCCGCATTTGGGGGCAAACACATCGTTGATGGGAATGGTGTAAATGGTGTCTCTCATTGGATGAAACCTCCGTTGAACGGTATTTTAGGGGGACTTTACATATGTGGAACAGAATTCAGCAGGGAAATGATCTGCTGCTTTGTCTTACGCCTGAAGAGCTTAATCTGGCGGACACGCTGGACTGCGGCCAAAGCTTTCGGTTTGTCCGGCAGGCGGAGGGAATTACCGGAATTGCCCACGGGAGGCGGCTGACCGCCCGTCAGGATGAGAACGGAATCCTTTTCGAGAATATGACCGAAGAGGATTTTGAACAGATCTGGGCCGACTATTTTGACCTGTCCAGAGACTATGACGCCTTGAAGACTTCTTTTTGCGAGGATGCTGCCCTGAAAAAGGCCATTGCCTACGCACCGGGAATCCGGGTGCTCCGTCAGGAAAGCTTTGAAACCCTGATTTCCTTTCTCATCTCCCAGAACAACAACATTCCCCGCATCAAGGGCAGCATTGAGCGGCTCTGCCGCAAGTTCGGCGATCCCATCGGAAATGAGGATTTCTCCTTTCCGGGTGCGGAAAGACTGGCCCGCTTGGAAAAAGCCGATCTGGCGGATCTGGGATTGGGGTACCGGGACGAATACATACTCGACTGCGCCCGGCGTGTGACTGACGGGCGGCTTGACCTTTCCGAAGTGGAAAAAATGGAGCCGGAGCAGGCAAGGGAAGCCTTGCGGACGGTGAAAGGCGTGGGACCCAAAGTGGCAGAGTGCGCCCTGCTGTTCGGATTCTGCCAGACCGCCGCCTTTCCCATTGACACATGGATGAAAAAGGTGCTGGCCAATTACTATCCCGGGGGATTTCCCGAAAAATACCGCAGCGTGGCAGGCATTGCCCAGCAGTATCTCTTCCATTATATCCGAACCTGCCGGGAATAGAAACCCTTTATTTTTCTTCCGGATTCTTTTGGGAAAGACGGTCGGTCACCTGTTTGAGCCCGGCATATTTTTCGGTCAGTTCTGCGGATGCGGGGGACATTGCCGCTTTCTTTTCCTCCCTGCGAATGGCTTTCCGGGAGCGCCTGTCCGGCTTGGACTGATAGATGGCGGCCGCCAGCGCCGAAGTGATGGGAATGGTGAAGAGAATGCCCAGACTGCCCACGATGGCCTGCAGCACCTCCACCACGATCATTTCCCGGTTAAACAGGGACAGCATGGATTCCGAGTTTGCCACCAGCAGAAGCACCACGGAAAGAGAACTTCCGATATAGGCCAGAATCAGCGTGTTTGCCATGGTACACATCATATCCCGCCCGATGTTGAACCCGGATTTGATCAGTCCCGAGAAACTGCCGTTTTGCCCCATATGCTCGGATACTTCCTGCAGGGAGGAGGCCAGGGACATGGATACGTCCATGGTAGCGCCCATCGCTCCCACCAGAATGGCGCCAAAGATGACGGCCCGCAGGTCGATGGGGGTCCCGTCCAGCATGGAGAGATACATGGTCTGTTCGTCGAGCAGACCGGTCAGATGCATGGTTTTGTCCATGACAGCGGTGAGAAGCCCGGTGACGGCAAGCCCGCCGATGCAGCCTGCCGCGGCGCAGAAGGCCTTCCTGTTGGCTCCGCTGACAATGAGCAGGGTCATGGTGATGATAAAGATACACACCACAATTGACCAGAGGTAGATGTTCCGCCCGCCCAGAATGGCGGGAACGAATACGATAAATATAGCCAGACAGGTGAACACCAGCGAAACGATGGTGTTCACTCCTTTTTTCAGCCCGAATAGAATCAGCAGCAGGAAAAACGCCCCGCACAGCCAGATGAGATAGCCGCTGCGATGATATTCCATAAAGTACCACTGAAGATTCTGGTCTCCCATGTCGGTATAGCTGATAATAACCCGTGCGCCGGGCTCTACGTCGTCCGGACTGCCCACCAGCATGGAATCCTGCTGCTGAAAGGCGGTGACGGTGGTGCCTTTCAGGTTTCCGCCGGTAATGCGGGCGCGAAAGGCGATGATTTTAGTGTGGATTTCCCCGCTGTCACCGCTTAATGTATAGCTTTCCGTTTTGGTGTCAATGATTTCCGTAACCTTGGCAGTACAGGTAGGGGTATCGCTGGGAGTCTGATCCGGATGGTATCCCGCCATCCGGTTTCCAAGCAGAATAAACAGAACGGAAAACAGAACCGTGGCAAGATAAATCAGCAGATTTTTGTGTTTTTTGAGAAAGAGTATCATGAAGAGTCCTTCCTTTTATGGCGAAAAGCGTAAAACATGCTCCTTTATTGTATCCTGATGAAAAGGGCAAGTCAATTCTTTTAACAGATTCCCACGTTTTAAAAAGTTTTTCGGATCCGCTTTGCGTGTTCCCGTGCGCTGTACACAAAATCCATACAAATACTTTGTTATTTTTTAAACAACGAACTCCAAAACCGTTTGCAATTTAACAGAAGATATATTATAATAAAAAGCAGTGAACAATGCTCGATGCTCCGATACCATCGAACATCGGAAAGAATAACGGAATCAGCGTGACTTCCGCCTTGGAAGAACGCCGCTGGGATTGTTCCAAATTCAGAAAGGAATGGTACTATTATGTTAGTTTCCGCAAAAGATATGCTCGAAAAGGCAGCGGCCGGCAAATACGCGGTCGGTCAGTTCAACATCAACAATTTGGAGTGGACAAAAGCAGTCCTCCTCACCGCACAGGAGAATAACGCTCCTGTGATCCTGGGTGTGTCCGAGGGCGCAGGCAAATATATGTGCGGCTACAAAACCGTTGCCGCTATGGTAAAGGCTATGATCGAGGAGCTGAATATCACAGTTCCGGTTGCTCTGCATCTGGATCACGGCTCCTATGAGGGCGCTCTGAAATGCATTGATGCCGGTTTCTCCAGCGTTATGTTCGACGGCTCTCATTATCCGATTGAGGAAAACATTGCCAAGACCAGAGAACTCGTAAAAATCTGTGCGGAAAAGGGCATTTCTCTGGAAGCGGAAGTCGGCGCCATCGGCGGTGAAGAGGATGGCGTGATCGGCGGCGGCGAGGTTGCCGATCCCAACGAGTGCAAGATGATCGCTGACCTGGGCGTAACTTTCCTGGCTGCCGGAATCGGCAACATCCACGGCGTATATCCGGCTAACTGGAAGGGCCTTTCCTTTGAGACTCTGGAGAAAATTCATGCGCTGACCGGCGGTCTGCCTCTGGTGCTTCACGGCGGTACAGGTATCCCCGCTGATATGATTAAGAAAGCCATTTCTTTGGGCGTTGCGAAAATCAACGTGAACACCGAATGCCAGCTGGCCTTCGCCGCAGCCACCAGAGCTTATGTGGAAGCAGGCAAGGACAAGCAGGGCAAGGGCTTTGACCCCAGAAAGCTTCTGGCTCCCGGCGTGGAAGCCATCAAAGCTACTGTGAAAGAAAAAATGGAACTGTTTGGCTCCATCAACAAAGCCTGATTTTTTCCAAAATGAAAAAGGTACAGCGGAACTGCCCGAGCAGTTCCGCTGTACCTTTTTTTGGCTCATCCTTCGGAAAACAAAAGGACCGCCGGCATATGCCGGCGGTCCTTTTTGGGGGAAAGTTATCTTCTATTGTTTGCAAAACAATCACTGCAATAAACCGGACGATCCTCTCTGGGTTCAAAAGGAACCTTGCAGGGTCTGCCGCATTCCGCGCAAACAGCATCATACATCTGTCTTGCACCATTTCCGGAATTGCCGCGAGAGCTATTTTTGCGGGCAGCACGGCACGCAGGGCAGCGCTGGGGCTCATTGGTGAAGCCTTTTTCAGCGTAGAATTCCTGCTCGCCAGCAGTAAAGATAAATTCAGCGCCACAGTCTTTGCAGGTTAAGGTTTTGTCGTTGTACATTGAGTTAGATACCTCGTTTTAAAATATTATGCATCAGGTCAATTCGCAGGAGGAATGTCCCACTTTATCGGAAAAGCCGCATCCAGTCTGCTTATTACTCTATGCATTTTCTAAGTATACTCCATCATCGGCCAAAAGTAAAGTGGAAATATGTACAAATTTCAGAAAAATTTCCAGATTCTTGCTTTGAGCGGCAAAAATGCGGGTTTTAGCGAAACTAGCCGTCGGTTCCGGACCAAAACCGGGCGAGCCGCTCATCCAGTTCTTCCGCGGAACGGATGGTTTCGCAGCCGCTCCAATGAGATGGAAAGAGGCAGCGGTAGCTGCCCGCAGTAAAGCGGCTGTCGATCAGCAGCACCACGCCCCGGTCATTTTCCCCGCGGATCACCCGCCCGGCTGCCTGAAGCACCTTGTTCATACCGGGATAACGGTAGCTGAACTCAAACCCCATGCCCCGGTGTTCATCGTAATAATCCCGCAGAATGTCCTGCTCCGCATTGATTTGGGGCAGTCCCACACCTACCACAGCCGTACCGATCAGCCGGTCTCCCCGGAGATCTACCCCTTCCGAATAGATTCCGCCCAGCACGCAGAAACCCAGCAGCGTTTCTTCTGCCCCCTCTGCGAACCGCCCGAGAAAGGCTTCCCGTTCTTCTTCGCCCATGCCGCCGGTCTGGAGCAGGGTTTCCACTTCGGGGTACTGTTCACGAAAGACGCGGTAAACTTCCCGCATATACTGGTACGAGGGAAAATAGGCCATATAGTTGCCCGGCTTTCCCCGGGTCATCCGGTAGAGAAGCTCCGCCACCGGCAGGAGGCTTTCCGCCCGATGGATGTATTTGGTGCTCACGTGGGAAGCGTTCAGCAGGCAGAGATGAGCCGGATCAAATGGGGAGGGAAGACTGCACCGGAGGGCGGATTCCCCTCCGCCCAACAGGTCGATAAAATAGTCCAGCGGGGAAAGAGTGGCGGAAAACAGCACTGCCGCTCTTCCTTTTCCCATGCAGCGGTCCAGAAACCGGGAGGGGTCGAGACAAAGCATCTTGACGATTACATCCTTGCCGTCCGTCTGAATATAAGTGGCATAGTGTTCATCGTAAAGCTCGCTGATGCGCTGAAAAAAGCGCACCTCAAAATAAAAGGGCAGGACGTCGGCGTGAAGGGCGGAATCCTTGTGCTCCCGCAGCCATTCCTCACAGGAGGGAACAAACCGGGACAGCCCCGACAGCAGCTGGGTGGGAGCTTCCCTGCGCACAAATCCGCCGGTGGCTTCACATTCCTTCCGCAGCGTCAGAAGGGACTGGTTCACTTTCCCCAGTGCCCGGGAAAGCGGTTTTTCCGCTTTGCATTTTTTCTTTAAGGCAAGTACGGCAGACTTGTTCAGAGCCGCAGAATACATGGAGCGTGACCGGTCCACCAGATTGTGCGCCTCGTCCACAAGAAAGATATAATCGCCGCCCTCTTCGGCGAAAAAACGCTGCAGATAGGCGACAGGGTCAAAAAGGTAGTTATAGTCGCAGATAATGCCGTCGCACCAAAGCGTTAGATCCAGCGAGAGCTCGAAAGGGCAGAGACGGTGCTGCCGGGCGGCCTCCTCAATCACGCCGCGGGTAAAGCGCCGTCCGCTCTGAAGCAGAGAATACAGTGCATCATTAATCCGGTCATAATACCCGTTGGCATAAGGACATTTTTCCGGATTGCAGTCCCGCTCTTCCAAAAAGCAGATTTTGTCTTTGGCGGTAAGGGTCACTGTTTTGATGGCCAGACCCCGCTGTTCCATGTAGGTGTAGGCCTCTTCCGCCGCCTGACGGGTGATGGTTTTGGCCGTCAGATAAAAAATTTTTTCCCCATGTCCCTCGCCCATGGCTTTTACGGAAGGGTAGAGGGTGGAGACGGTTTTGCCGATGCCGGTGGGCGCCTGACAGAAAAGCCGCTTTTTGTCCCGAACCGTCCGGTACACGGCCGCGGCCAGATTCCACTGTCCCTTTCGGTAACGGTCGAAGGGAAAGGGCAGATCCCGGATGGAGGCGTCCCGCACCGCCTTCCAGTTGCTTTGCAGTGCCGCCCATTCTGCATACCGATCCAGCAGCTCCAGATAAAACTGCTCCAGCTGTTCTCTGGTAAAAGTGCGGGTAAACCGCTTGATTTCCTCGGTATCGATCTGAAAATAGGTAAGGCGCAGATCAAGCTGCGCCAGATTCTTTTCCACACAGTAAAAATATCCGTAGCACATGGCCTGTCCCCAGTGGGCAGACTGAAAGTCTTCTCCGATCAGTTCCAGCGGGTAAGCTGTGGTTTTAATTTCATCAATGGTGACACCGCCGCCCTGAAGGATGACGCCGTCGGCACGGCCCTGCACCGTGTAGGTAACGCTCCCGCGCTCCACCGTCAGGGAGAGAAACTGCTCCGGGCGATAGTCACCGCCCGCCTCCTTCTGAAGCATGCGGTGAAGCCGAGACCCTTCTGCCCCTCTGTCCGAATCGCCGAACCGGTTGTCGATGCTGCCGCCCCGAAGAAGGAACTCCACCAGAGTTCGGACAGAAAGCTGAACCTCCATTCCAATGACCATTCCTTTCCATTTGGGACCGTATCGAGCCGCTTCCGGCGGCTGTCATTTGCCGGAGAGCCGGAAGCGGACAGACGTCAATTTGTCAGGTCACCGCCGCTTTGGAGAAACTTTCGGTATTCCTCCTCCAGCCATTGGATCATGGCGCTGCGCCCCTCTTCCGTGACAGGAAATTCCTCTTCGGCGGTGATCTGTGCCAGCGTAATGCAGATCATGCCGTACCAGACCTTCGCTTTCATGGTTTCCCCGGAAGGAAAAATTTTAAAATTGAATTTTCCAACGCTCCCCGAGTAGATGTTTCCGCTTTCGAAATACAAAAGCCGGGGAACGACAATATGACCGTTTGCCATAGGCTGCCTCCTTGTGGGCATGGTATACGGAACATTTGTTCCGTATACCATTATAGCTCCCTTTTGCGGAAAAGGCAAGTTTTTCCGTGGAAACCCCGGAAAAAAGGCAGACCGGACGCATTGGCGTCCGGTCTGCGGATATCCCCCCGAAAATCTTTCTTTTTTTCTGCTCTACGATTGTACGGAACTTTCTGATGGTGCAGCCGACAGGGTGAGGCTTTCGGCAATGGCTTTCACCTGCTCTTCCGTGACGGCGTTTTCCGCAAACTGGATTCCCACATAAACCTTCAAGGCTTTGTCGTAGGACAGGATTCCCGGAACTTCGATGACAGGGACAGAGGCCAGTGCGGAAGCATCGTCTGTTTGGTCCGGATCGTGATAGGATACCGTTACAATGCCTGTTTCTGCGGTTTCTGCAGTTTTTACCGCCGTATAGGGATCCCATTGGCTCATGCTTCCCAGCCGTAGGTCAGGGTACACCGTTTTATAATAATCCTCCTGCGGAATTTCATCCTCATAGGGTGTAAATGTCTGGAATCCGATCATCGCCATCAGGGCATCTCCCTGATAGAGGCCGGTCTGGCTTAAGAAAGTACCTGCCATGGGATTTTCTTCTCCGGTGAGCGGCTTTGCCTGCCAGCCGGCAGGCAGAATCATAGAAGCGGTAAAGGGCTGCTCTCCGGAAAAGGAAACGGAAAGATGCTCTTCATCCGAAGGAGGCACGGCATCGGAAAGATACGAAAGCAGGTCAACGCTGCGCTTGGTTCCGTCGGGAAGAGACGCGTCCATGGTAAGCTCCGTATAGTTTTTGCCGTCTGTTTCGATGATGTAGTTTTCTCCGGCATGCCAGGCCTTTGCGTTGTTCTCCTCTTCAAAGAGGTGGACGATCCTGCCAAGGCCATCGGATTCGCTTCGCCCGGCAACCAGAATGTTCCAATCACCCGCGGGCGAATAACCCAAAGGGACGGTAAAGGTAATTGTGTCATTTTCGGCATGGATACTGGATACCAGCGCATCCATGGCAAGCTTTCCTTCCGGACTGCCGGAAGTCCGGGAAGGATTCGCTGTTAATCCCACACAGACTGCGGCGACAGCCACTGCCAGAACCACGGCCAGCCAGAAGGCAGGCTTCCGATAATGAAGAATATTCCTGATTCGGCTCCTGGTGTCGCCTTCGCCGAAGGCAAGAGGTGTGCCGCCCAAAATTCGCCTTCCTGTGGCAAGAGTCAGCAAGGAGGAAGAATAGTCTTTCTTTACGTTGCTGCCCAGCTTTTGAATCACGGCTTCATCGCAGGACATCTCCATATCTCTCCCCGACAGGAAAAACGCCGCCCACACCAGAGGGTTGAACCAGTGGACACACAGCGCCAGAAAACCTGCAAGCTTGATCAGATGATCCAGCCGGTGAATATGGGTTTGCTCATGCAGAAGGATGTACTGCCGCTCTTCGGGCATAAGGCCTGCCGGAAGATAGATTTTGGGACGAATGAGCCCCAGAACAAAGGGGGTGGCAATCCGCCCGGAACAGAACACATCCTTTTCCTCCTGCTGTGTCCCCTTCAGCCGCCGCTTCAGAAGAAACAGGGAAACCAGACTGTAGACGAGCATCGCCGCCATTCCCGCAATCCAGATCAGACTGCCCACAAACACCCAGATCTGCAGGGGGTTCACACTGGCATAAGGTGTGGCGGGAGGAAGCGAGCTGTTGACCGCCTGATTGATGACGGCGATGCCGGTATCAATCTGAGGTACCGCTTCATACACAATGTCCCGGGAAATGGGGTTTGCGTTTGTAGGCAAAAGGCTGAAAAGGCTCTCAAACGAAACGGGGCAGAGCAGCCGGAACAGTGCCACGCTCCACAGCGCGTAGGAAAAAATCCTGGGCGCTTTTTTTAAAGGCAGCCGGATCAGGAGAATCATAATAATCACGATACCGGCAGTAAAGCTCATATTGAGGATCTGCAAAAACAGTTGCTCCGCCATAGCTATCCCTCCCTGTGCTCATCGATCAGCTGCTGAATTTCGGAGATTTCCTTTTCACTTAACCGGTTTCGCCGGGTAAAGGCCGCCAGAAACCGGGGAAGGGAACCGTCAAAGCTGTCATTCAGAAAGGCTTCTCCCTGAGCGGCGAGAAAATCTTCCTTTTTCATCAGGGCGGTGACGGTGCCGTTTTCATTTTGAAAAAGGTTCCGGTCACACAGCCGTTTCAGCATGGTATAGGTGGTGGTGCGTTTCCAGGAAAATTCCCGGGCGCAAAGCTCTGTCAGTTCCCGGGAACTGACGGGGGAATGCTCCCAGATCAGGTCCGCAAACCGTTGCTCCATTTCGCCCAGTCGGTATTGTTCCATTGCTGCTGCCTCCTTGCATCTTCTTGTCTAACGGTATTAGACTAATTACAGTCTAATACCGTTAGACAAGAAAGTCAAGAGAAAAATAAAAAAAGCAGGGGGACGATGCTTCCATCGTCCCCCTGCGGAGAAATCCCCCAAACGGGATGAGCTATATGCGTATTCAGGCGGGATCAGCAGGTTGCGCCGCCCTTGACCTCGAGCCCCAGAATTTGATTCTTCCGTTCCAGCAGTCCGTTGTCCAGCAGCTGCCGTTCCACTTCCTCAAAGCCGATGCGCGCCACGGTATCCGCAAACCGTTCGCCGGAAATTCCCTGCTCACGGAACAGCAAAATTGCCTTTTCCACCACGTCCATGACTTCGCTTTCCTGGGTGAAGAGCTTGCCAAGCGGTTTGCCGCAGGCAATCTTTTTGCCCCAGCGGCCTCCGATATACACCTTGTAGCCGTTCGTCTCGCTTCCCACTGCACCGAAGGGGCATTTGTCCACGCATCTGCCGCAGCGGTTGCAATCCTCCCCAAAGGTCAGCTTGCCGTCCGTTTCCCTGCAGGAATGAATGGGGCAGTTCTTCTCAACGGTACAGGTTTTGCATCCCCGGCATTTTTCTTCGTCGAGCAGGGGAACCCGCTGGCCGATGATGCCCAGATCATTCAGATCAGGCTTCACACAGTTGTTGGGACAGCCTCCCACTGCAATTTTGAACTTGTGGGGCAGAGAAACGTTGTTGTATCCCAGGAAGAAACGCTCGTGAATGGCCTCGGATAAAGCGAAGGTGTCGATCAGCCCGTACTGGCAGGTGGTTCCCTTGCAGCTGACGATGGGGCGAACCTTGCTGCCGGTGCCGCCGGTCATCAGTCCCGCGCTCTTTAATTCCTCCCGGAAAGGCTCGATGTTTTCAAAGGGGATACCCTGTGCCTCCAGCGTCAGGCGGGTAGTCATGGCGATTTCCCCGGTGCCGTATTTCCGGGCGGCTTCGGTGATGGCCGCCATTTCTTCCCCCGTCACTTTTCCGTTGCGGGTAATGATCCGGCCATTGAAACGGTCGGTGCCTTTGCAGTGGAGAAAGCCAACCGCTTTTACGCTTTTGATCTGATCCGGAGTAAGAAGCGTGATGTCGCCTCTGTCCGGAGCGGGAGCAGTGCAGACGGATGCCGCGGATACACCACAGGGCATCACCGGCGCTTTTTCCTTCTGTGGGGCCGGAGCGGCGGGATGGGTCAGCTGATAATACCGGTAGCCGCCCGAGAAATTCCAGCATTCAAAACCGTTTTGGCTCAAAATGCGGCAGGCCAGATAGCTGCGGAGCGCACTGGCGCAGTTCACATAGTAATGCTTGTCCGGGTCCAGTTCGCCAAGACGTTCCCGCAGTTCATCCAGCGGGATATTGAAGCTGCCCCCGAAATTGCCTGCGGCATATTCCGCAGGGGTGCGCACGTCCAGCAGCACTGCTTTGGGATCGGCGTGGGCCTCGTCCAGGGTATGCCATTGACGCACAAGCCCCTTGCGGATATTTTCCATGACATTGCCTGCCACGTTGACCGGATCCTTGGCGGAAGAGAAGGGCGGCGCATAGCAGAGATCCATTTCTGCCAGATCCTTGCTGGTCAGTCCGGCGGATACCGCAGCAGCCAGCACGTCCATCCGTTTGTCCGTGCCTTCCTGACCGACAGCCTGCGCTCCCAGCACCTTTCCGCTGTCGGGGGCAAACAATACCTTGAGCACCATATTTTCCGCTCCAGGATAATAGGAGGCATGAGAAGCGGCGGCGGGAAGGACTACGGTCTCATACGCAATCCCCGCGTGGGAAGCGGCGCGTTCGTTCAGCCCCGTGGAAGCCACCGTGCTGTCGAACACCTTCAGAATGGAGGAACCCTGAGCCCCGGTGTAAGACACTTCCCGGCCGCAGATGGCGTCCGCGATGAGCCGTCCCTGCCGGTTGGCCGGCCCGGCCAGAGGAATCAGCGCAGGCTGTCCCGTAACACGGTTTCTGATTTCCACCGCATCGCCGGCGGCATAGATGTTTTCGTCTGAGGTCTGCATCCGGGCATCCACCACGATGGAACCCTTCGCCCCCAGCCGGAGCCCGGCTTCCGCCGCAAGACGGCTGTCCGGGACGACGCCGATGGCGAGAACCGCCATATCACAGGAAACGGTTTCCCCGTTGTCCAGCTGGGCGATCAAAGCGTCCTCTGCGGGGGAAAAGCCGGTGAGTCCGGCATTCAGCTTGAGGCTGACACCCTTTTCCCGCAGCTTGGTATGAACCAGCTCCGCCATGTCCCCGTCCAGAGGCGCGAGAACCTGCGGTGCCTTTTCCACTAATGTTACCTTAACACCCAGATCGGTGAGGTTTTCTGTCATCTCTATTCCGATAAAGCCGCCGCCGATGACCAGAGCGGTTTTGGGATGGGTTTCCTCGGCAAACTGCCGCAGAATCAGAGCGTCTTCCACGGTTCGAAGGGTGAAAATCCGGCTGTCGTCCATTCCATCCACCGGCGGACGAATCGGTTTCGCACCCGGGCAGAGCACCAGCTTGTCATAGGATTCCACTGAAACCGTGTTTTTTTCCAGGTCCCTTACAGTAACGGTTTTTTGCTCCCGGTCGATGGAGGTTACCTCCTGTCTCACCCGGGCATCCACTCGGAAACGGGACAGAAAGGATTTCGGTGTTTGCAGGGTAAGCGCTTTTTTCTCCTGAATGGTTCCTCCTACATAATAAGGAAGTCCGCAGTTGGCATAGGAAACGTAACCGCTCCGTTCAAGCATGACAATTTCGGCATTCTCGTCCAGTCTGCGCAGACGGGCCGCACAGGAGGCTCCTGCCGCCACACCACCGATGATGACAACTTTCATAATAGAATCCCTCTTTCTGTTTCCGCTGACTGACAGCGGTATTCTGCGGCTGTTTTCCGGATGGGACAGCCCTCGTTTCATTACCTTCATTGTACTACCAAATTTTGTTCTTGTGAATTACGAATAATGGTGGTAATATATTAGGAAAATACCTAATGACAGGAAGTGGAGTTATGACATTCCGCGCCATGGAAATTTTTCAGGCGGTGGCTGAGCGGGAAAGCATGCAGTCGGCCGCTCAGGCGCTTTTTATTAGTGTGCCCTCAGTGAGCGAGGTAATCAGCGACTTGGAAAAAGAATATAACCAAAGACTGTTTGAACGTCTGAACCGGAGACTTTACATTACTCCGGCGGGACAGCAGCTGTATGACTATGTGACCCGAATTATGAATCTGCAGCGTGAGATGCAGCAGCAGATGCATTCTTCCAACGCCATCCACGTGCTTCGCATCGGGTCTACCGTTTCCATCGGAAGCAGCGTCATTTTCCCCATACTGGAGCAGGCGGGGCTGATCAATGCCGCGGTCACCATCAACAATACCCGCAGCATTGAGGAAAAGCTTTTGAAAAATGAGCTGGATATCGCCCTGGTGGAAGGAAGTGTCCTCAGCGGATATCTTCGTGCTGAGGATGTGCTGGAGGATGAGCTTGTGCTGGCCTGCAGCCGTTCCCACCCTTTTGCAGGGGGGGAGTCCGTGAGCTGGAAGGAACTTGAGGACTGCCCCCTCCTGCTCCGTGAGGAAGGCAGCGGTACCCGGGAAAAGCTGATGGAGGCTTTTGAACGAATGGGGGCCAAGCCCAATATCCGGTGGGAAAGCAGCTGCTTCAACTCGCTGCTGAAAGCGGCGGCTGCGGGAATGGGAGTTACGGTGATTTCATCCCGGCTTGTGCCGCCCGAGCTTGCTGCCATCCGGGTGAACGGATTTGACGGAAAACGGATCTTCCGGCTGGTCTGGCACAAGGACAAGTATTTCACCGAATCGCTTCGCAGTTTCGTTTCCGCATGCCGGAAGTTTTCAGGAAGAACAGACGTTTGATTTTTTTCAAAAGGCACTTGACTTTTGGGTGGGACTGTCGTATGATGTAGAAAAGAACGCACGTTCGTTTTCTCTGGAAAGAGGAAAGTTTGCAGGATTGCTCTTTCAAACCCGGGTTGGCGCCTTTCAGACGGGTGTGGCCCGCAAGGCGCAAAGTCCAGAAAGGAATGGTCATAAAAATGGAGCTGTTTGACAAGCTGACGATTCTGGCGGATGCAGCCAAATACGACGTGGCCTGCACCTCCAGCGGGGTCGACCGCAGCGGGGAAGCCGGAAGCATCGGCAGTACCTCCGCCTGCGGCATCTGCCACAGCTTTGCCGCAGACGGACGGTGCATCTCCCTGCTTAAGGTGCTCATGTCCAACGCCTGCGCCTATGACTGCAAATACTGCCTCAACCGCCGCTCCAACGATACCCGGCGCGCCACCTTTACTCCCCGGGAGCTGGCGGACCTCACCATCCATTTTTACCGCCGCAACTATATAGAAGGATTATTTCTAAGCTCCGGCATCGTGAAAAATCCCGATCATACCTGTGAACTCATGATCAGCGCGTTGGAAATTCTCCGGGGAGAATACCGTTTCCGGGGTTACATTCACGCCAAGGCCATTCCCGGCGCGGATGACGCACTGATCCGGCGGCTGGGACAGCTGGCCGACCGCATGAGCGTGAACATTGAGCTCCCCTCACAGGAAAGTCTCCGGCTGCTGGCGCCGGACAAATCCAAATCCGATATTCTCCGTCCCATGGGCTTCATTAAAACAGGCATTCAGGAAAACACCACCGACCTTGTACGCTACCAGCACGCCCCAAAATTCGCACCCGCCGGGCAGAGCACCCAGATGATCATCGGGGCTACTCCTGACACTGATTTTCAGATCTTGAATCTTACCCAGGCACTGTACCGGAAATACAGCTTGAAGCGGGTGTTTTTTTCCGCTTATACACCGGTGGTCAGCGATACCTTGCTGCCGGCGCTGGACTTTAAGCCTCCCTTGATGCGGGAACACCGACTTTATCAGGCGGATTGGCTCCTGCGGTTTTACGGCTTTAACGCCTCTGAAATTCTGGATGAACAGCATCCGGACTTCAATCCCGTACTGGATCCCAAGTGCAACTGGGCGCTGAATCACATGGAGCTTTTTCCTGTGGAGGTCAATACGGTGGAATATGAGATGCTGCTCCGGGTGCCGGGCATCGGCGTCAAGAGCGCCCAGCGCATCCGTGCCGCGCGGCGGACAGGAAGCCTTGATTTTGAGGGACTCAAGCGGATTGGGGTCGTGCTCAAGCGGGCGCAGTATTTCATCACCTGCGGCGGCAGGATGGCCCAGGGGCTTAAAGTGACTTCCAGCGGCATTCTCCGGGCTCTGGTGTCCGAGAAGTGCTCCGGCCTGCTGCCCCAGATGCAGCCGGAGCAGCTGTCGCTTTTTGCGGCACTCCCCGACCAGAACCGGTTCATCACCAGAGAGGACGTGCAGAAATGCCTGACCGGACAAATCTGATCTACTCCTATGACGGAACCTTCGACGGTCTGCTCTGCTGCGTGTTTGAGAGTTATACCTGCCGGGAGCGTCCGCTGGATATCCGGCGGTTCGACGCGGAGGAGGTCACGCTCTATCCGGTGAAGGAAATCGTGTCCAGCCGGGAAAATGCCGAGCGGGTGTATGCCTCCATCCAGAAGAAAATCGGCGCTTCCGGCGGGGAGCTGATCTCCCGGGCCTTCCTGTCGGGAAACCGGGAAAAGGAAATGGTCATTTACCGCTTTATCCGGTTCGGCTATCGGTATGGTCCGGCATCGGTGAATATGCTGGGGGAAGAGATCGTCAGCGAGCTGCATCATACCGTGCGGGCCGTCAACAATGAGACTCACCTGCTTTTAGGATTTACCCGGTTTTCCGAGTATAACGGCGGACTGGCGGCTGTGATCGAGCCAAAGCACTTTGTGCTTCCGTTGATGGCGGGACATTTCAAAAGCCGTTACTCCGAAGAACATTTTATGATTTACGACAAAACTCATGGGATGGCATTGGTCTATCAGCCTTATGAATGGCGTATTATTTCAGTGGAGGACATCCAGTTTCCCGAAGAGGGAGAACAGGAGCTGCAGTACCGGCGGCTGTGGAAGGGCTACTATGATGCTATCGCCATCCGGGAACGGGAAAATCCCCGCTGCCGGATGGGCCATATGCCCAAACGGTTCTGGTCGCATCTGACTGAGATGCAGGAAACCGTGCCGAGGCTGGCTGCCGCTCAAACAAAGCTTTTGGAAGAGAAAGGAAGAATGCAGGATGAAAATGGGATTGGAACCGGCAAAACAGACAGCGGGCGGAATGGGTGATACGGTTTTGGACTGGCTGAAAAGCTGCCCGGACGGTTCCTATGTCCGGCTGACCTTTCTTGACCGCACGAGAAAGGTTCCGGCGGGAGCGGTGGAGCTGATGAGCGGCGGACGCAATGCCGGCCTTTTAAAGGTGATGATTCCCGCCGAGTACGGATCGGGCGACTATATCGCCCAGCTGACAGAAGTGCGTCTCCGGGGCAGGGAGGAGAAGGCGGACAGGCCGGCTCTTTCTCTGGACAATGCTCTCTCCGCCGCGGAAAATGACATGACGGTTCTGCTGAATGCGGGCTGCCGGGCGGTCAGGGGAGAACTGGTGATTTCCAAGCGGAATTTCTTCCTGCGGGGAAACGGCAGAGCCATTCGGGAATTTGCGCTGAGGGCCTCAGACCAGATGGGCAGTTTTGCCGGCGCCCTCCCTTTTGTCCGGAAGCCTTCCCTGACCGAGCGGGAGAACCGGGAGATGGACAATCAGGTGATTGCTCTTCTGGAAAGCCGCCGGAAACAGCGGATGATGGCGGCAGTGGGGGCATAGCTCCTTCGGCGGTGTAAATGTGCCTAAGGTCAGCAGAGTTTTTTCATTGAGTTTCGGGATTTCGCAAAAATCTCTTTATTCAAATAAGAAAAAGAATATTCTTCTTTGCAGAAAAAAATTGTATAATATGGATAAGTTTTAGAATGAAAATCGACAAGAGGTTATAAAGCCTCTGCCGATTTTCTTTTTTTATAGGAAACAGCAGAAAAGAAGAGCGTGCAGAGCGTAAAAACTCTGACACGCTTAT
>DBGCDL010000038.1:0-5528 GCA_048358235.1 Oscillospiraceae bacterium | reverse complement strand
GCTTTTCCGTCATTGTCGTTTTTCCCGCATCCGGATGCGAAATAATCGCAAAGGTCCTGCGCCTGTTAACTTCCGCTCTGATCTCTTCCATGTACTCCAACCTTTCCGCCGCTGCCATTCAGGCAGAGCGTTTTTATTCTACAGAGTATCCAGCCATTTTTCAACCGCTTTTATTCCGTCGGCTGCTGCCGAAAGAATCCCGCCGGCGTATCCGGCTCCCTCTCCCGCAGGATACAGCCCCGCCATACTGATCGAACGTCCCGCTTCGTCTCGGAGAATCCGGACGGGAGAAGAGCTTCTCGTCTCGCAGCCGGTCAGCACAGCGTCCGGCCGGTCGAAGCCGGCAAGCTTTCTCCCAAATGCGGCAAGGCCTTCTTTCAGCGATTCGTAAATTGCGTCCGGTAAAATCTCGCGCAGGTCCGCAGGACGGCACCCATTTGAGAACGTCGGCTCGATCTCTCCCAACGCCGTTGTTTCGCGTCCCGCCAAAAAGTCGCCCACAAGCTGACACGGCGCTTTCCAGTCTCCCCCGCCAAGTGCGAACGCTCCGCGCTCCAGCCTGCGCTGAAACGCCACGCCGCCAAGCACATCTGTTCCGGGAAAATCTTCCGGAAATACGCTGACAAGCAATGCGGAATTCGCGTTCCGTCCCGCCCTGTCGTAATTGCTCATCCCATTCGTCACCAGACCGTTCTGTTCAGATGCAGCGCCGACCACCACGCCGCCCGGACACATGCAGAACGTGTATACCCCTCTTCCATTCGACGTCTGGTGCGACAGCTTATAATCCGCGGGGCCCCAGCAGGCGCGCAGAAGCCGCGCCGACGCGCCATATTGTACGGCATCGATATCCGACTGAAGATGCTCAATCCGGAGGCCGACGGAAAAGGCTTTTCTTTCCATGGCGATTTCCCGTTCCTTCAGCCATGCAAATGTATCACGCGCGCTGTGTCCGATTGCCAAAATAATGCAATCAGTTTCCAGCTCGCAGCGCCCCTGCGGACCGCAAAGCAATGCGCCGCTGACGCGGCGGCCGCCTTCGCATTCCCGATCGGCAATCCCATCCAGCCGCGTTCCGAAACGGATCTCCGCGCCTAGTCCGATCAGATATTCTCTTATATTTTTAACAATTTTCCGCAGATTATCCGTCCCGATGTGCGGTTTATTCCGATATAATATTTCCTCCGGCGCGCCAAATTTTACAAAGGTTTCCAGCACGAAGCGGCCAGTCGTATCCTTTTCACGGATCAGACTGTTCAGCTTCCCGTCGGAAAACGTGCCCGCTCCACCCTCGCCGAACTGGATGTTGGATTCCGGGTCCAGACGGTTCTGCTGCTGAAACAGCGCGACGTCTTTTATCCTCTCTTCCACCTGCCTGCCGCGCTCCACAACAATCGGGGAAAGCCCGGCCTCCGCCAAGAGCAGCGCTGCAAAGATTCCCGCCGGGCCAAAGCCCGCCACGACAGGGCGCACAGCACGGCTTTCCGGTTTTACGCTCTCCCGCAGGCGTCCAATATATTCCGCATAACCGTCCTCCGGCTTCCGGATGACCGTAACCTGCGCCGAGCCTGCCGAGGGAAGTCTGCCCGAGAGCTCCGCATCCACCGTATATACAAACAGCGGCTTCTCCCGCTTCCGCAGATCCGGCGATTTACGATAAACACGAAGCTCCTTTATACGGCCTCGTTCGATCCGGAGCATTTTGCAGACTTTTTGAAAAAGCCGCTCCCGCTCCTCCTCGCGCTGCTCCGCAGAGGCCGCCGGGAGCGTAATCTCTCTGATTCTTAACCACATGTATAAGCCACCTTCCCATCCGGCTCAGTATATCTGCTGCGCCTTTTTCTGTCAATTCCCTTGAAATACGCAATTTTTCTGTTGGAAATCCTTACGTTTTGTGATAAACTCCAATTATTACATTGACTCCCGGCATCGGAGCAATTTTGTCTATGGGTGCGGAAAAATATCCGAACGCAAAAATCCTCCGGACCTGCTGTAAATTTCAGCCACTGAGCACCACTTGCACGGAAAAACAGCTCCACGTTCACGGAGATTCAGCGCCACTCTCGCGGGCGTGAGGTCCACTGAGAGCAGAGGGGTCTTTGCCCCTCTGTTCCGTAGAATCAAATTCGGTTCCAGCGGTCAATAATCTTTCTGGATTGCTCCCAGATATCCTGCTCACTCCAGGTATATCCGTCACCAGGTTCCTCGGAGAACAGAGCCAAGATCTCTTGTTTAGCACGCTCGGCGTTCTTCACATTGAGAAACCAGCTTTGCAGATCCGTATCCAACATCTGGCGGGTAATCGTCACCTCAATCACCAGCCTCTCCAGGAACTGCTCCCATGCTTCTCAAGCCATGGCGTTCCCTCATGGAGACCTTGCCATCAATCAGAACCTCATAGGCATTGTGGACGATGCGGTCCATAATAGCCTCAGAAATAGGACTTCGGTCATCAGAGTCAGGATTAATGCGCTCGTACCATTCATCCGTGTTGTATTGGGTACAGAAGATGGTCGCACCCCGGTCGCTGCGCATCTCAACAATCTCCAGCAGGTTGTAAGATTCCTGAGGCGTCAGGCAGCGGATGAGCCATTCATCCAGAATCAGCAGATCGTACTTTCGGTAGCTTTTAATCAGTTTCTTCAGTTCTCCGCTTGCCTGCGCCAGGCTCAATTCCTCCAACAGTTCCGGGAGTCGGATATATCGCACAGACTTGTATTTGCGGCAGGCCGCGTTTCCAAGAGCGCAGGCCAGAAAGGTCTTTCCGCTGCCGGAAGCACCCTTTAAGATAATGTGGTGACCGTCTTCAATGTATTTGCATGTGGCAAAGCGGAGGATTTGGGTTTTGTCCAATCTGCGGTCTTCGTGGTATTCAATATCCTCAATCATGGCGCCGGGGGCGGCAAAATGTGCTTCCCGGATGCAGCGTGCCAGTTTGTTCTGCTGGCGCCTGTTCCATTCCGCATCAACCATCAGGGCAAACCGTTCTTCAAACCCAAGCATGCTGTATGCAGCCGGATCGCCTAGCTGGCGCTCAAATTCAGCGGCCATTGCGCTGAAACGCATTGCCTTCAGCGCCTCAATGGTGGAGTTGTTCATCATTTGCTGCTACCTCCTTTTCGGAAGTAGGCAGCGCCGCGGGTTATACCGTGCTGGGTGTTGACCTTGGGAACCTCCGGCTTTTTCGGCGTGGCAACCTTGTCTTGCCCGTTCTTGAGAATGGTACTGAGCGTTCGGATGGACGGCGTAGAAGTGAATGCCAACAGCCGCTCGCAGGCATTTTCCAACCGTGCTGCACTATAGCGGTCTGCCAGCCTTGTCATACTGGCACAGGCCTTGTAGCCTTGCTCGGTTTCTTTGCCGCTTGTGAGGAAATATCGGACAACCGAAGCGGTATGTTCACCAACAGAGCTGCCCCAGGATGTGAACTCGCTTTCGTTGTAATTCAGATACTTCCTATGTTCCGGCGTCATATGCTCCGGCTTTACCACAGGATCGCGAAGTACCGTTCGGTGCCGTGCATGCATAGCAACTCTGGTACCGCGGTAGAAAACCTCAACCGCGTTTTTGGTCAGGCGCAGGTTCACCTTTTCGCCAATCAGATCAAATGGGACGGAGTATTTGTTCATGCCATCAAAAACCAGGTAATCAGGTCCAACCGTCAGATCAGGAGACCAAACCGCCGGCTCATATGCCGCAGTCGGAAGAGGCTTCATAAACTCCTGTTCTTCGGTCAGATAGGCACTTCTGCGGCAGCCTTCGCGTTTTTTAAACGGGCGGTCATTCAATTCTCCCAGTTTCTCAGCCACTGCTTCCTGCGCTTCGCGTATGGAAAAGAACCGTCGGTCCCGTAGCGCCGCCAAGATCCAGGTGGATGCAAACTTCACCGTTCCTTCTGCCAAAGGCTTGTCCTTAGGGTGCTCCACTCTGGCTGGGACAATCGCAGTATCGTAATGCTCAGCCAGCTCCTGGTAACTCCGGTTAAGAACTGTTTCATACCGGGTGTTTTTCGTTACACCGGTTTTCAGATTATCCGGGATCAGCAGCCTGGTCACACCGCCGAAGTAGCTGTAGGCATGGGCATGACAAAGAAGCCAGTTTTCCAGCTTCATGTCGTCACAGACCTCGGCATAGGCATAGCAGCTGCAAGGTAGAACCGCAACAAACAGATATGCCTTGGAGACATCCCCGGTAACCGGGTCATAGATATCCAGCGTGTTGCCTGCCCAGTCCACCTGCATGGCATCTCCCGGCTTGTGCTGGATCCGCATGGTTGCCTTGGTAATCCGTGCCCATTGCCGGTATTTCTCGCAGAACTGTGTGTACATATACGGTGTGGTACCGTCATTTTCGCATCGTCTGCAATATTCTGTCCACAACAGCGTCAAATTTACACCCGGACGTGCTAACTCCTTGTGGATGTAGGGATAGTCCGGCTGGGTGTAAAGTGTCTCCGCTGTAGACTTTTCTGGGAAGAGGATTCGCTTCAGCATTTCGTTGGTAACGGTGTCATCCAACGGCCAACTTACTCCTGCTTTCTTTGCTGCTTCCAGAACATCACGGATTGTATGTCTGGAACTGTGTACAATCGAGGCGATGCAGCGCTGGCTGTTCTTCGGGTCACTACTCAATCGCAGGATTTCCATGTAGTCTACCATAGGTAGCCCTCCTTATGATTTTAGTCACGTTTACACGTGCCGTCATCATTATAAGGGCTATTGGCGCGCTCCGCCGTGACAGCGGAGCTATTTTGCCGTGACACTGGGGCTAAATCTCCGTGCAAGTGGTGCTCATGATCCGAAATTTACAATCAAGGAACTCTCGATGCGATACTGAAGTTCGTGAACAAGTATTACCAGAAGAATCGCGTGGCTCCTACGATAACAGATGTCGCGGAAGGCGTCGGTGTGGCCAGATCCACGACTCACCGCTATCTGCAGGAACTGAGCGAACGAGGTGTGCTCGATTACAACAGAGGTATCCTCTCCGCTCCCGAGAGTGCCAAAATGAAGACGGCCTACGTTTCCGCCCCATTAGTAGGCTCCATTCAGTGCGGCTCCCCTGAGGAAGAACAGGAATATGTCGAAGAGTATGTCAGTCTGCCGGTCTCTATGTTTGGCAAAGGAGAGTTTTATATTCTTCGGGCAAAGGGTGATTCCATGGTCGATGCCGGTATCGAGGAAGACGATCTGCTTGTCATCGAGCGCGGGTGCTCCGCTGATGTAGGAGATATCGTCGTCGCGCTTGATGCTAACGGGCAGAACACGCTGAAGCGCTATACCGGATATGACGAAAACAAAGGCTGCTATCTTCTCGCGTATGAGAACGAAGCGAAATATCCAGGGAAGGTCATAAAAGTGAAGAGCTTCACCGTTCAGGGTGTTGCCCGGCATGTTCTTAAGACTCTCTGAGAAATAAATGTGATAGGAGATGCTTGAAGTGAGTGCTACTGATGTGAAGTGCCCTATCTGCGGTACAGTGAATAGGTCTCTCGACTTAGAGGAAACAGACGGATGGATGGAATGCGA
>DBGCDL010000037.1:0-63933 GCA_048358235.1 Oscillospiraceae bacterium | reverse complement strand
CGTTACCAATTAAAATACCGCCTGACCCCATTTGAAAAACGGAGCCAGACGGCGTAAATCATTGATATTCTACGACTTGCTTTTCTTTTTCGTGTCTATTCCTTCTGGGGCGGTTCATTGTGCCGGAGACGCTTTTCAGTGAGTTCAGCTGGCTTTTTTGCTGTAGTCCCGCAGCTCAGGTCTGGCAATTTCGGTAACCGCGTTGCAGTCGGACAACTGCATCTCCAGAGTGTAGCTGCAATCTTTTTGAGAGGATTTGTCAAGAGCATTTGTCTGGTCGTTGTAGCAGACCATTTCCCCCTTGTCGTTGACCAGAATGCTGACGGTCTCCTCTTTGATTTGAGAGTCGCTGTCCAGATAGGCGGTCTCGTTGAGGCGTTCCGGATCCAGCACCATGGTGTACCGCTTATTGGCGCCCTCCTCGGCGGTTTCAATCCCGGAAACCGCTTTGGACTCAAAGGGAGTGGAGAGCAGCTGGATATAGCGGTGAGGATTTTTTTTGTTGTAGACATCCGAATCAGAAGCGGTCCATCCGCTTCCGACCAGCCACTGCTCCGACTTTTCACCGTCGGAAAATTCGCAGAATACCGCTTTGTTGTTGCTGTCAAACTGGGTCTGACAGTATTCGTAGTTCCCGGAGGCATTTACCCGGAAGGTGAATTCGGTTACCGTCATGTCGGAACGTTTTCCGTTATCCAGTTTGGCAGTGACGATAATCCGTCCGCTTTGAAGATTGGAAATATCCTTTTGAACATCTTTGATGACGTTGTATTCTTTGCTGCCCGAGCAGCCGGAGACGGTAAGACAGGCGGCCGCTGCCAGCAGAACGGCCAACATTTTTTTCAGCATGGTGATACTCCCCTTTATCAAAATTCCGTATCAAGATGGTAAAGTATATGGCAAAGCTTTTCCAAATAGAATGTTTTTTTGCCACACCGTCTTTGAAAATCCGCCGAACCGCTGAAAACAGAAAAACCGGCAGGGCGCATGGAGCGCACCCTGCCGGCCGGAAATCGGATCTTGTATTACTCGGTAACGGTATTTGAAATTTTCAGTGCCGTATCGGTATTTTCTGCGGAATAATCGATGGGGAGCTTTTGGGCGGAAAGCTTGGTAAGAAGCCATGAGCCTCCGCACATCAGCGCCAGCGTTACAATCAGGGGCAGCCAGAAATTGTTGACTGCACCCATGATGAGATAGCCCACCAGACAGGAACCCGCCACCAAAGTGGCATAGGGCATCTGGGTGGAAACATGGGAGAGATGCTCGCAGCCCGCTCCGGTGGAAGAGAGAATGGTGGTATCGGAGATGGGGGAGATGTGGTCTCCGTAAACTGCGCCGCCCAGAATGGCCCCGAAAATCGGGATCATCAGGTGAGAGGTGCCGGAGGTGGTGCAGATTGCGGCGCCGATGGGAATAAGAATGGCCATGGTGCCCCAGGAGGTTCCTGTGGCAAATCCCAGGAAGCCTGCCACAACAAAAATAACCGCAGGAAGCAGAAATACCGGGAAAGAGGAGTTGTTTACCAGACTGCCCACAAATCCGCCGGTGTTCAGGTAGTCCATTGAGCAGATCCCTCCGATGGTCCATGCCAGAATCAGGATAATATCGGCGGGAACCATGGATTTTACTCCCGTGGTGATTGCCCCCATGATTTCCCGGAAGGACAGCACCTTCCGGGGAATATAGAAAATCAGAATGAAGATCAGGGTCATCAGACCCCCGAGAACCAGAGACAGAGAGGCGTCGGTATTGCCGATGGCTTCCACCAGCCCTGTGCCCGAGCCGTCAAATCCGCCTCCGGTATAAACCATTGCGATGATGGTGAAAACGATGAGGGCAACGATCGGAAGAACCAGATCAATCACCTTGCCGTTTTCCTTCACTTTGCCCGTGCCGAGACTTTCCGCGTCGGCATCCGTTCCCGTGGCTCCCAGGTCGCCCCGCTCCAGCGCGGCTTTCTCCGCCCGGGCCATGGGGCCGAAGCTTACATGGGTCAGGCAGACCAGAACAAGCATGGCGATTGTGCAGAGAGCATAAAGGTTAAACGGGATTGTTTCAATAAATGCGGTCATTCCGTTTTCCGCCCCGGATTCCTGCATATAGGTGGCAACCGAAGCCCCCCAGCTGGAAATGGGCGCAATGATGCAGATGGGAGCTGCGGTGGCATCCAGCAGGTAGGCCAGCTTGGCCCGGGAAATGGAGTATTTGTCAGTGACCGGCCGCATTACCGTGCCCACGGTGAGGCAGTTGAAATAGTCGTCGATAAAAATCAGACAGCCCAGCGCACTGGTGGCGAGGGACGCGGTTTTGCGGGAACGAATTTTTTGAGAAGCCCATTTTCCGTAGGCCTGACTTCCGCCGGCCATGGTTACGATCACCACGATGGCGCCAAGAAGGCCGAGAAAAATTAAAATGTTGGCGTTGTCCCCCATCTTGCTTCCCATCAGACGGATGGTGCTGGTGACCATTTCAATCGGATTCCAATTGGAGTAGATCAGCGCTCCCGCAAAGATTCCCACAAGCAGGGAAGAGATGACCTCCTTGGTAATGAGCGCGAGAAGGATGGCGATGACTGGCGGAAGGATTGAGAGCCAGCCTGCGTTTTCGGCAAGTAATGCTTCCACAGAGAAACCCCTTTCATACAGCAATTTCTGTCCCGGCCAAAGTGCCGCTTCTTTTTCGGGAATTTTTTTCAAAAAGGCGCGTCTTTTGGCGAACAGTCCAAAACTTTATCAAATTATAGCATTGAAGCGGTAAAGCCGCAATTGTTTTGACATAATCCGTTAAAATTTCGTTAAGATTATCCAATTGAAAAATAAAAAATTTGTGTAAAACCGAAAAAATAACTCCATTGCAGAGCTTTTGAAATGTAATATCGGAAAAATTCATTTTTTGCCGGAAAACCGGTTGAATCGGCGAGATATAAAAAAATACAAATAAACAAAATAATTCATAATTTGTACATAGAAAAACAGGAAAAAATAGGGTATAGTAAAACGGTAGGTTTCCCTCATCGGAGATTTACCCCGGTGGGGAAATTGCAACTTGGAAAGGACATGCTGGAATGGAGAGCATTCTGCCGTTAAAAATAGAATGGAAGCACAGAAATCATGCTGAAATTCTGCGCTTTCTGCGGGAAAACGGCCCGAAGCCCCGGATTGAGATTGCCGCCCATATGAGGCTGACCAAGGCGGCGGTTACGCTGATTATCAACGAAATGCTTCTGGAAGGCATTTTGCTGGAATGCGGTGAAGCGCCTCCCAAGGATCAGAGCCACCCCCGGGGAAGACGGAAGATTCTGGTGGATGTAAACGAAAACTGGAAGCTTGTTTTCGGAGCCGTGGTGGAACAGGATTTTATCTGGATGGGGCTTACCAATCTGCGGGGCCAGCCGCTGGATCGCCTGCGGATTGCCATCGACGGCTGCGATTACCGGGGAATTCTGGAACGGATCGTGGGGAATGTAAGTGCCCTGATGAAAAACAACTGCATTTCAGGGGACAGGGTTCTCGGCATCGGAGTCTGCCTAAGCCGCAGCGGTGCAGGCCATCTGGACGGTTCCGGGCTTTCGGAAAAGCTTCAGCGGCTGAAAAAGGATCTTTCCCACGCTCTGTCTTTGCCGATTGTGACCGTCTCCACCATAGGCGGGGCAGTCAGCGCCCAGTGCCTTTTCGGGAGGCATTCCTCGGAACAGATGCTGCTGCTTCGATACGGGAGTCAGATTGAGTCGGCCATGTACCTGAACGGCGGACTTTACCGGGGAGCAACCGACCAGGCAGGCGGATTTCCGGCCTTGCAGCAGGAGGAAAGCGGGACAAGCTATTTCCACGCTCTGGGTCAGGAGGGAACCGGCGACGGGACCAACCGGGAACTGAATGAACGGCTGGCCCGGGATATCGCACTGTGCCGCACCGTCATGGACCCGGAACGGATTTACTGCTTCGGCAGCTATTTCGAGACGGAAAACGCCCTTCGGGAGATCAACCGTATTCTGTCACCCGGACGGGGAGCAAAAGCGGTGGTCCTTCCCAGCGTGATAACGGAGGATACCGTTTATCTGGCGGGCTGCGCCGCAGTGATTGAAAAGCATTTCTATTGCAAAAATTCATAAACAGAACAGCGGCGTAACCGCAGCCGACGAAATTTTCAGGAACTGGATGAACGATGATTGAGATAATTTTCAGCGAAATGAAGAAAGTCGCCCGCACCCTTCTGGTTTTGGACGGGATCTGCGTTGTGGCGGCGGTGCTGCTGGAGAGAGCGGACCGTACCCTGTGGATCGGGATCGGTTACGGCAATCTTTTTACCCTTCTCTATTTTATTCTGCTGGGTTCCGTGGTCAAAAACGCGCTGGAGCGGCCGCCCGATCAGGCCAAACGGTATTTGAAATGGAATTATGCGGCCCGCTACCTGCTTTTGGGCGCAATCCTTGCCGTCGCCTTTGTATCGCCGTGGATCAACCCATGGTGTGTGTGCCTGTCGTTTCTGGCTCCGAAAATTACCTATACCGCAATCGGCTTTCAGCAGATGTTCTGTGATAAATTCGGGATTCCTTACGGAAAATCCCGGGAAAACGAGAATGAACAGGAGGATGCAGATGGGAGTGTCCATTGAAGGCCCCAGAATACTGTTTCAGATTCCGCTGTTCGGCGGTCTGAACGTGACGGAAACTGTGGTGAATTCCTGGCTGATTCTGATCGCCGTCTTTCTTCTCTGCAAGTTTCTGACCCACAATCTGGAAAAGATTCCCCATAAAAAGCGGCAGCAGTTGGCGGAAAAGCTGGTGGTGATGATCGACGGTCTGGTCCGGGACACGATGGGAAGCCGAAATATGGCCTATGTGCCCTACATCATGACGCTGATGGTCTATTCGCTGATTGGCAGTCTTATCAGTCTGCTGGGGTTCCGCAGCGTGACCGCAGATCTGAATGTGACGCTGACGTGGGGCGTGATTACATTTATTCTGATCTGGCGCGCCGGCTTCAAGGCCAACGGCCCGTCCCAGCTCAAGGGGCTGATCGAGCCCATTCCGCTGATGCTTCCCATGAACCTGATCGGCGAAATTGCTACGCCGGTATCCATGGCGTTCCGTCATTTCGGCAACGTGCTGGCGGGCTATATCATTTCCACACTGGTGTATGTCGCCCTCTCCGCCGCCACCCAGGCGCTGTTTCATATCGCGTTCCCGCTGCTGGCTGTGGGCCTTCCAGCGGTGCTGTCGGTATACTTCGACCTGTTCTCAGGCGTGATGCAGGCGTTTATTTTCGCTATGCTTAGTATGGTTTACATTTCCAACGCCAATGCCCCGGCGGAAGATTGAGCCGCGGGCGGGCATACAATCCCGAATTCAGAGAATTTATAAAAAATCCAACAGGAACAAGTAAAGGAGAAAGCAAAATGGAAAGAGCAATTATTTTGGCAGCATCCGCAATCGGCGCAGGCCTGGCGATGATCGCAGGTCTTGGCCCTGGTATCGGTGAAGGTTACGCCGTCGGTAAGGCGTGCGAAGCAATCGGACGTCAGCCCGAGGCAAGAGGCAAGATCATGCAGACCATGTTCGTGGGATGCGCCGTAGCCGAAACCACCGGTATTTATTCACTGGTTATCGCCATCCTGCTGATTTTCGTCAATCCTCTGCTGGGCATGCTGTAATCGCCGGATAACGGAGGTCGGAAGAAGTTTCACAGTAGATTAATAAAGGGGTTATCAGCGAAATGTATGAGGCATTGATTGATATCAACTGGTTCACGATTGCCGCCACGCTTTTGAATACGCTGATTCTGTTTCTGATTTTGAAGCATTTTCTTTATCAGCCGGTGAAAAAGATTCTGCAGGATCGGGAGGATGAGGTCAAGGCCACATACGCCCATGCCGATGAGGAAAAGGCCGAGGCCCAGCGGCTGCGGAGCGAGTACGAGCGGCAGATGGCCACCGTCAGGGAGCAGGCGGGTGAAATCATGAAATCCGCCGCGCAAAAAGCGCAGGCCAATGCGGGCGAAATTCTGGCCGATGCCCAGAAAAAGGCAGAGGAGCGAACCGCCCGGGCGGATCAGCAGATTGAAGCGGAAAAACGCAAGGCGTTAAGCGAAGCCCGGGATGAGATCGCGGGACTGGCGCTGGCTGCCGCCGAGCAGGTGGTCAAGCAGGAACTGGACCCGGCAAAGAACGAAAAGCTGATCGAGGATTTCTTAAACCGGATGGGTGAGCCGGAAACGCCGGATTTGTCCGCCGGAAAGAGAAGATAGCGCAAAAGAAAACCGTTTGTGGGAGGAGCTGATCGCATGGCGCTAAGAGCACGGGAATTGTATGCCCGGGCGCTGTTTGAAGCATGTCTGGAAGGCGGCGCTCTGGAGGAAACGGGACGGGAACTGTCCGGGCTTCGGGAGCTTCTGGCCGCAAACCCCGCCTATGGAAAGCTCATGTCTTCGCCTTCCCTGGCGAAGGAAAAGCGCCGGGAGCTTTTGAACGAGGCTTTCGGGGAACTGCACCCCATGACGCTGAACTTTTTGAAGGTGCTGGCCGATAACGGACGATTCGGAGAACTGGACGGAATCGCCGGCGAGTTTCAGGCATTGCTGGATGAACATAACGGCGTGCTGGCTGTTACGGCTGTGACCGCAATGCCCCTGTCCCGGCAGATGGAGGAAAAACTCCTCGCAAAGCTTTCCGCGGAAACCGGAAAGGAAATCCGTCTTACCAATCAGGTGGATGCCTCCCTTCTCGGAGGGATTCTGCTTCGCTATGACGGTAAGGAGATTGACGGCACGGTCAGAGCAAGGCTTTCGGGAATCCGGGAGAAAATTCTTTCCGCGGGGATTTAGTCCGCCCGGAAAGGCGGGAGATTGTCCCGCAGTTTCAGCTAAGGCTGTAATCACTGCCCGGGTTCCGGACCTGGACAGTGCATAAGGAGGAATACCATTGGAGCTTCGCTCACAGGAAATTGCAAGCCTGATTAAAAAGCAGATCCAATCCTATGAGGACAAAATCACCCAGAATGACACCGGTACGGTGGTCACTGTGGGCGATGGGATCGCGCGGGTTTACGGGCTGGAAAACTGTATGTCCAATGAGCTGATTGACTTCGGCGGCGGCACTCTGGGGATCGCTTTGAACCTGGAGGAAGATTTCGTCGGTGCGGTCTTGTTAGGCTCGGATGAAAATATCAAAGAAGGCGACTCGGTCAAGCGTACGGGACGGATTGTTTCCGTGCCGGTGGGCGACGCCCTGCTGGGGCGGGTGGTGGACGCTCTGGGTCAGCCCATTGACGGCAAAGGCCCGATCCTCACCTCGGAAAGCAGGCCCATTGAGACTCCCGCCCCCGGTATCATTGACCGGAAGAGCGTCAGCCGTCCCCTTCAGACCGGAATCAAGGCCATTGACTCGATGATTCCCATCGGCCGGGGCCAGCGTGAGCTGATTATCGGCGACCGCCAGACGGGCAAGACGGCCATTGTCATGGACACCATCATTAACCAGAGGGACAAGAACGTCCTCTGCGTCTATGTGGCAATCGGCCAGAAACGGTCTACCGTGGCGCAGGTTGTGGATACCCTGCAGAAAAACGGTGCGCTGGAATACACCATTGTCGTATCCGCTACCGCTTCGGAGCTTGCTCCGCTGCAGTACATCGCACCCTACAGCGGGTGTGCCATGGCGGAATATTTCATGTATCAGGGCAGGGACGTGCTGATCGTTTACGACGATCTGTCCAAGCACGCGGTGGCATACCGTGCGCTTTCCCTGCTGCTCAAGCGCCCGCCGGGACGGGAAGCGTACCCCGGTGACGTATTCTACCTCCATTCCCGTCTGCTGGAGCGAGCGGCGAATTTAAGTGAGGAAAAGGGCGGAGGTTCCCTGACGGCACTTCCCATCATTGAGACCCAGGCCGGCGATGTGGCTGCCTATATTCCCACAAACGTCATCTCCATTACCGACGGACAGATTTTCCTGGAGACCGAGCTTTTCAATTCCGGCATCCGTCCCGCGGTAAACCCGGGCATTTCCGTTTCCCGTGTGGGCGGCAATGCCCAGATCAAGGCGATGAAAAAGGTGGCGGGCTCCTTGAAGCTCCTGTACTCCCAATACCGTGAGCTGCAGGCGTTCTCCCAGTTCGGATCGGATCTGGACAAGGATACCAAGGCCCGTCTGGCGCAGGGCGAGCGGATTGTGGCAATTCTCAAGCAGGGCCAGAATTCACCCGTGCCGGTAGAACATCAGGTCATTATCATTTATGCCGCGGTCAATCATTATCTGAAGGACATTCCCGTGGCCCGGATTTCCCAGTGGGAAAAAGAGATGACCCAGTGTCTGGACGAGCAGCATCCCGAAATTGTCTCTTCTATCCGGGAGACCGGGACGCTGACGGAAGAGAACACCAAGGCAATTGCGGAGTTTTTGGAGGAATTCAATCAATCCTTCTTAAAGCTCTGATTCCATACCGAAAATCGAATGACATTTTCATTGGCGGAAAGGGCGGTTGTGTAAATGGCTGGCGGTTCGATGAGAGACATCCGGCGGAGAATACGAAGTGTGGAGAGCACCGGACAGATCACGAAAGCGATGGAACTGGTTGCCTCTTCCAAGCTGCGCCGGGCAAAAGAACGGGCACAGAGCGCCGCACCCTATTTTGAGCTGCTGTACCGCACGATCTGCGACATTGCGGCATCCAATACAGATCTCTCCTCCGAATATGTCCGCAGCCGTCCCGTCAAGCACAGCCTTTTTGTGGTGATTGCGGGCGATCGGGGACTGGCCGGAGGCTATAACGGGAACATTCTGAAGCTGGCGGATGCGGCGATTGCCCAAAAGCAGGAGCAGGGGAGTACGCCCGTGGTGATTGCCGTGGGGCGGAAAGCGGTGGAGCATTACGAAAAAACCGGGTTTCTGCTGGAAGGCTTCCCCTATGTGGCCGAAACGCTGGATCAGATTCGCGTAGGACGTATTTCCAGGCTGGTCACTGAGCTTTACGCCAAAGAACAGGCGGATGAGGCGTTTCTCTATTACACCCAGTTTATCAGCGCCTTGACCCAGCAGCCGCTGGAGCTGCAGATGCTTCCCCTTGCCGACATTGCCGACGGCGAGAGAAAGGATTCCGGTCTGGTGGAGTATGAGCCGTCGGCAGAGGCGGTCTTTGACGCGATTGTCCCCAACTATATCCGGGGAATCCTTTACGGCGGAATCGTGGAAAGCTTTGCCTCGGAGCAGGGCGCCCGCCGCACCGCAATGGAGTCGGCCAGCGACAATGCCCAGGAGATGATCGGCAATCTTTCTCTTGCCCTGAACCGGGCAAGACAGGCGGCTATCACGCAGGAAATTTCCGAAATCGTCGGAGGCGCCAACGCGCAGTAGGGCCGGGCAAAGACTTGTCCTGCCGGAAATCAGTGAGATCGTCGGAGGTGCCAACGCACAGTAGGGCCGGGCGAAGACCTTGATATCCGTAATTGGAAGGAGCAAAAGCAAGTGGCAGAAAATATGGGAAAAATTGTTCAGATTATCGGCCCTGTTGTCGATATTCAGTTTGAGCAGGATCACCTGCCGAAACTGCTGAACGCCATCGAAATTGAGCGCCCGGAGGGGAAGCTGGTGCTGGAGGCACTGCAGCATATCGGCGACGATGTGGTGCGCTGCATCGCAATGAGCTCCACCGACGGCCTTCAGAGGGGAATTTCCGCCCGCGACACCGGCGGTGCGATTACGGTTCCCGTGGGAGAGGCGACGCTTGGGCGAATCTTTAATCTTTTGGGCGAGCCGGTAGACAACAAGCCCGCACCGGAAGGGGTAAAGCGGATGCCCATCCACCGTCCGGCCCCGTCCTTTGAGGAGCAGCAGTCCACTGCGGAGATTCTGGAGACCGGCATCAAGGTCGTCGATCTGGTGGCCCCCTATCTGAAGGGCGGTAAAATCGGCCTGTTCGGCGGAGCCGGCGTGGGCAAGACAGTTCTTATTATGGAGCTTATCAACAACGTTGCCAAACAGCACGGCGGTATTTCCGTATTTACCGGTGTAGGAGAGCGTACCCGTGAAGGCAATGATTTGTATCATGAAATGATTGAGTCGGGCGTTATCAATAAAACAGCCCTGGTCTACGGCCAGATGAACGAGCCCCCCGGAGCGAGAATGCGGGTGGGGCTGTCCGGGCTGACCATGGCGGAGTATTTCCGGGACGAGATGGGGCAGGATGTGCTGCTCTTTATCGACAACATCTTCCGGTTCACACAGGCGGGGTCCGAGGTTTCCGCTCTGCTGGGCCGGATGCCCTCCGCAGTGGGCTACCAGCCTACGCTGGCCACGGAAATGGGCGCTCTTCAGGAGCGTATCACCTCCACGAAGAAGGGCTCCATCACTTCGGTTCAGGCAGTCTATGTTCCTGCCGACGACTTGACCGACCCGGCCCCGGCTACCACCTTCGCCCACCTGGACGCCAATACGGTATTGTCCCGGGCCATTTCCTCGCTGGGCATTTATCCGGCAGTTGACCCGTTGGAGTCCAATTCCCGTATCCTTACCCCCGAGATCGTGGGCGAAGAGCACTATCAGGTGGCTCGCCAGGTGCAGTCCATTCTTCAGAGATATAAGGAACTGCAGGACATCATTGCCATTCTCGGCATGGATGAGCTGTCCGACGAGGACAAGTCCACTGTAACCCGGGCAAGGCGGATTCAGAATTTCCTTTCCCAGCCCTTTACGGTAGCCGAACAGTTTACCGGTATGCAGGGAAGATTTGTTCCCGTTTCAGAAACGATTCGCGGCTTTAAAGAGATCATTGAGGGCAAACACGACGATCTGCCGGAATCCGCGTTTCTCTTTGCGGGCACCATCGACGAAGTGGTGGAAAAAGCGAAAGCGATGCAATAATACGGATCATCGGAAGGAGGCTGCTCCATGTCCACATATCATCTGACGATTGCTACCCCGGAACGTATTGTATATGACAGCGAAGCGCAAAACCTGATTGTGCGAACCACTTCGGGAGAAATCGGCATTCTGCGGGGGCATTCCCCCTATGTGGCGCCTTTGGCCATCGGCCGGCTGAAGGTGACCGGCGGAGACGGAAAAGTGCTGGTTGCCGCCCTGTCCGGCGGTATGATCAAGGTGGATCCGGATGAAGTCACCCTGCTGGCAGATACCTGCGAGTGGGCGGAGGAAATTGATGTAGAGCGGGCGGAACGGGCACGTGACCGGGCCCAGCATTATATTGAAAATCCAACCGAGCTTCACACGGTGGAGGTGGCGGATGCCAAGCTGCGCCGCGCGATGAACCGAATCGACATCGGAACAGGAAAATGACAGGGAAAAACGATATCCGCATTTTGTGCGGATATCGTTTTTGCGTCTCTGGCGGAGATTTTGGAAAAGCTGCGAACGATGTAGCATTTTTTGCGCTGCGTTCGTCTATTATAATAAGGGGTATAAGTCACCTCAAACGGAAAGGAATGGTCATTTTATGCCGGACAACATTATAAGTGTGATTGTCATTGGAGCAGCTGTTCTTCTGCTCATTCTTCTGATCGCTTCGGGATATGTCAAAGCACCGCCGGACACAGCCTACATTATTTCAGGTTTACATAAGAAGCCGAAAATTCTTGTGGGACGGGCAGGGTTCCGGATCCCCTTTTTTGAGCGGCTGGACCGGCTGCCGCTGAATATCATTCCCATCGACATTAAGACCCAGGAGAGCGTCCCCACCAAGGAATTTATCAACATCCGGGTGGATGGTGTAGCCAACGTGAAGATTGCGTCCGGCGAGGAGTCTCTGGCCCGGGCGGCGCAGGCTCTTCTGGGAAAGAGCTTTGCCGAGGTGCAGATGCTGGCGCAGCAGGTGCTCGAAGGAAATATGCGTGAAATTGTAGGCCAGATGCGGCTGGAGGATTTGGTGCATGACCGTGCCGCCTTTGCCCAGAAGGTGCAGGAAAATGCCGCTCCCGATATTGAAAAAATGGGGCTTGAAATCGTCAATCTGAACATTCAGAATTTTGTGGACGAAAACAAGACCATTGAAAATCTGGGTATGGATAATGTGGTTCAGATTCAGAAGAGTGCCGCCATTGCCAAGGCACAGGGCCAGAAAGACATCCAGGTGGCTGAGTCCTCCGCCAAGGAGGCCGCGAACAAGGCACGGATTGAGGCAGAGGAAAAAATTGCCGAACAGAACAACAGCCTTGCCATCAAGCAGGCGGAGCTGAAAATGCAGGCGGACACCAAGCAGGCTGCCTCCGACGCCGCCTACCGGATTCAGGAGCAGGAGCAGCGGAAAACCATTGAAATTACATCCGCCAACGCAGATATTGCCAAGAAGGAAAAAGAGGCGGAGCTGGCCGAGCGGGAAATTGCACTGAAAGAGAAGCGCCTTGACGCGGAAATCCGCAAGCAGGCGGATGCGGAGCGCTACCGGGTGGAGCAGCAGGCCGCCGCAGAGCTGGAAAAAAGGAAGCGGGACGCGGAAGCCGCCAAATACGAGCAGCAGCAGGAGGCGGAAGCCCAGAAATCTGTGGCTGACGCAATGAAATATTCCAAGGAAAAGGAAGCGGAAGGAATCCGGCTGGTGGGCCTGGCAGAGGCGGAAGCCATTGAAAAAAAGGCGGAGGCCATGAAAAAGATGGGCGAAGCTTCCTATCTGGAGATGTATCTGAAGGTTCTGCCCGAAGTGGTGAAGAATGCCGCCCTGCCTTTGGCACAGACGGATAAGATCGTCATGTACGGCGACGGAAATTCCGCCAAGCTGGTGAAAGACGTGATGAATTCCTCCAATCAGATTGTAGACGGCTTGAAGGAAGCCACCGGAATTGACATCACATCGCTGCTGACCGGCGTCATGGTGGGCAGAAACACGGCTGCCCCCACAGGCGCGGAGCCTCCTGCAAAAGGCGAAGTGACGGCGGAGAGCGTCTCCGATCAGTGATGGAAAAGCGTGGAAATGCCCTTCCCGGAGTCCTTCTCCCAGCCTCTGAGTATTCTGCAAGTCGAGTACATTGACGATTTTTCGGAAGGAAGGCAAAGCTGCTGGATCACATTCCGAGGCAGCGGCGCGGCGGCGCCCATCAGTTATGACAAAGCCCTTTCGGGTAAAAATGTGCAGAAGTGAAAACAGTCCGCCGGCGAGCAATCGCCGGCGGACTGTTTTTTCAGGTGGAAAAATTCTAAAAGGCGGGGGCATGCAGCAGGTGCGTCCATTGCCGTCACGGGCCGGCCAAGCCGAAGGCTTGGAGAACGGTCTGATACACTTCCTCCACAGAGAGGCTTCCGTCCGTGAGCAATACGGGATATCCCAGCGCCGCCGCTTGCCTGAGCACCGCTTCGGCAAAGCGGATATCACGCTGCATCCAGTTGGAAAACGCCTGCTCCGGCTGGGAGGAGGTGGCCATATAATCCTTCGCCCACTGCCGCTTTTCGTATTCTGCGACTTGGAATTCCGGCGTGGGCGCCATGCAGAAATAGCGATTGAGGGGCAGGGAAAACCGTGCGGCAAATTCGGGAGTCACCGCTGCGCCCTCCACCAAGAGGGGGGAGCCGGGGGGAAAAGCGGCAATGTCCTCCGCCAGAAAATCCGCAGCCTCCCGGTAAAAAGCAAATTCGTCCGCCGTCAGCCTGTCCACCGGCCGCAGCCATGTGGCATCGGCGGATTTGTCCAGATACCGCTGCATCAGGGCACTGCCCTGACGCGCTCCCCGAAGTGTGTAGGCTTCCAGATGTTCGTCACACTCATACAGGCGAAACCCCATCCGCCGGGCCAGCAGTCCTGCAACTGTCGATTTCCCGCAGCAGGGTGAGCCGCCCAGCCAGTATACATCAGAAAAGTTCATCTTCCGCCCTCCTTCCCGATTCCATATGGTATCTTTCGGGGACGCTGCTTCCCCAAAATCCCTGTCATTCGGCGGACACGTCAGGCGGTTGGCTCTCTCCCGCAGAGGCAAGCCATGCTCCCGCGGCCATAAAAATCAGGCCGGCAAAAAAACCGATTCCGGGAATGTCACGGAAAATCAAAAAGGAAAGCGCCACTCCGATAAAAGGCGCTACCGCATAATAAGCGCTTGTTTTGGCGGCTCCCAGCCCGCGCTGGGCGTGGACATAGAAGAAGATGCTAAGCCCATAGGAGACGAACCCCAACAGCAGAATGGCTCCCATTACAGGCGCTTTGGGGAAGGATTCCCTGCTGAACAGGGCAATCAGGAGAGCGCCTGTGCCGGAGCCGAATCCCTTCACCACAACGATTTGCAGGGGATCTTTTCCGGAAATCCGGCGGGTGCAGTTGTTTTCAAACCCCCAGCAGACGCAGGCCAGCAGTACCAGAAGGGAGCCGGAGGAAAACTGCAGACTGCCTTTTTCCTCAATGGAGAGGAAAAGGCAGGAAAGGGTAATCAGGCCGATGGCCAGCCAAAGCCGTCTGCTGATTTTCTCCCCGAAAATCAGCAGTGCGATCAGGGAGGTGGCTACAATTTCAAAATTGTTGAGAAGGGAGGCGTTGGCCGCAGTGGTTGCGGTCAGGCCGAACATGAGCAGTACCGGCGCCGCAATGTCCAGCAAAATCATGGCAATGGTGTAGGGAAGATCCTGCCGTGTGAGAGGCGCTTCACCGGGATCTTTTCCCCGGCACTTTCTGACGCCCCCGACCAGAAGCATTCCCGCTCCTGCCCCCAGATAAAGGAACGCCGCCGTCATCGCGGGAGGCGACTGGGCAAGAAGGAGCTTGGAAAAAGGGGATGCGGCGGCATAGAGGGCGGCCGCCAGAATTGCCTGAAAAACAGGCAGGGAACGCTGCTTTACGGTAGGGGTCATCTGATTTCCTCCTATGGGGAATGATAGGACAAAAGGCGGGCAGCTTTCCACGGCTGCCCGCCTTTCCACAGAGCGTTTCAGAAAGCCTTGCGCGGTGGTGCCTTCGACTATTCCTTGCTCTTTTTGCTGTTGACCTTGGCTCGGAGATTGTTATCCAAAATCCCTTTGCGGATGCGGATGCTCTGGGGAGTGATCTCCAAAAGTTCATCCTCCGCGATGAATTCCAGACATTCCTCCAGGCTCATCCGGCGGGGCGGAACCAGACGGAGGGCGTCATCGCTGCCCGCCGCACGCATATTGGTGAGCTGTTTTTTCTTGCAGATGTTGACTACCATATCCTCCGGCTTGGGGGATACTCCCACTACCATACCCTCGTAGACCTCAACGCCGGGATCAAGGAAGAGAGTGCCGCGTTCCTGCGCATTGTAGAGGCCGTAGCCCACTGCCGTGCCGGTCTCGTAGGAAATCAGAGAACCGCTGGAGCGGCGGGGAATGTCGCCCTTCCAGGGCTCATAGCAGTCGAATACCGCGCTGAGAATGCCTTCGCCTTTGGTATCGGTCAAAAATTCGCTCCGGTAGCCGAACAGACCCCGGGAGGGAATTTTAAACTCAATCCGCATCCGGCTGCCCTGGGGCGCCATGGTAAGAAGCTCACCCTTCCGGGTTCCCATCTTTTCCATTACACTGCCCACGGACTCCTCGGGTACGTCGATCAACAGACGCTCAATGGGCTCACACCGTTTGCCGTCGATCTCCTTAACCAGAACATGAGGCGGGTTCACGGAGAATTCGTAGCCTTCCCGGCGCATGGTCTCAATCAGGATGGACAGGTGCATTTCGCCCCGTCCGGCAACTTTCAGGCTGTCGGTGTTTTCGGTTTCGGTGACACGGAGGGATACGTCCTTGAGAAGCTCCTTCATCAGGCGTTCCCGGATCTGACGGGAGGTGACAAATTTGCCTTCCCGTCCGGCAAAGGGGCTGTCATTGACGGAAAAAGTCATTTCAACGGTGGGCTCGGAAATTTTTACGAAGGGGAGCGGCTCCACGTTGGTGGGAGCGCAGAGGGTGTCGCCGATGGTGATGTTGGCGATGCCGGAGAACATCACGATATCGCCCACCTGTGCGGTCTCTACCGGGATACGTTTCAGTCCCTCGATCTGATTCAGGGAGACGATACGTCCGCGATAAGGAGTTTTGGACTGGTGATAGTCTGCGACCATAACGTCCTGATTCTGCTTGATCTGGCCCCGTTCAATCCGGCCGATGCCGATTCTTCCTACGAAATCGTTGTAGTCGATGGAGGAGACCAGCAGCTGCAGATCGCCCTCGGCATCGCCCTCCGGCGGGTCAATATGGGAGAGAATGGCATCAAAGAGGGGAGCCAGATTCTCACCCTTCTCCGGGGTGAGGGAAGCGGTGCCGTCACGTCCGGAGCAGAAAATGACCGGGCTTTCCAGCTGTTCTTCCGTGGCGTCCAGATCCAAAAGAAGCTCCAGAACCTCATCCACCACTTCATAGCAGCGGGCGTCGGGACGGTCAATTTTATTTACGGCAATGATGATTTTATGGCCAAGCTCCAGCGCTTTCTGGAGGACAAAGCGGGTCTGGGGCATGGGGCCCTCGGCGGCGTCCACCAGCAGCACGACGCCGTTTACCATTTTCAGAATCCGCTCCACTTCGCCGCCGAAATCGGCATGGCCGGGAGTGTCGATGATGTTGATTTTAACGCCCTTCCAGCGGGCGGCAGTGTTTTTCGCGAGAATGGTAATACCGCGCTCACGCTCGATGGCATTGGAGTCCATCACGCGGTCGGCGACAACCTGGTTTTCCCGGAATTCGCCGCCCTGCTTAAGCATTTCGTCCACCAGCGTGGTCTTGCCGTGGTCAACGTGGGCGATGATCGCGATATTGCGCAGATCTTCTCTAATCATGTGGAAGTTACCCCTTTCAAAAGGCGGAAGCTTGTCCCTGACCCCGAATCAGTCAGGGAAGACATATGGATGAAACAGTGTGAAATTCCGGATGAACCGGGAGATTTTTCTGACCGTCCCTCCGGGCATGACAGCGGGCATGCCGCAAGGTTCCGGAAACGTCTTTTTCTGCGGGAGAGGCAGACAGAAAAACGGCCCGATCAGCCGGGAATGCTCGAATTTTCAAATACAGTCTATTATACATCAATTTTGTCGAAGAAAAAAGCTTTTTTCTTCTTTTCGGAACTTTTTCTAAAAAAAACACAGACGGCAGGGCCCAAATAGGCGTTTTGCATTGCAGATAAAACAGTTTCATGCTACAATAAAGCAAAAATGTGAGGCGCTTTCTTTTTGTCAGAAAGGCGGAAGTATGCGGACAGAACAGGAAATGATGGAGCTGATTCTCTCCACGGCCCGGGAGGACGACCGGGTTCGGGCAGTATTTCTGGGCGGTTCCCGGGCGAATCCCAACGCTCCGAGGGATTGTTTTCAGGATTATGACGTGGTCTATCTGGTGGATGAGACCGCTTCTTTCCGGGAAAATCATCAATGGTTCCGGCGGTTCGGCGAGGAGCTGATTTTTCAGTTTCCGGACGATTCCGTACTGTTTCCCTCATCCGGGGACCGGACCGGCTACGGCTGTTTGATGCAGTTTGCCGACGGAAACCGGATTGATTTGACAGTGCGTCCTTTTTCGGAGCTGTCCCGGTTTCTGGAGGAGGACAAGCTGGAGCTTCTGCTGCTGGACAAAACCGGCACAGTGGGGAATCTGCCATCTCCCACCGATGAGGATTACCGGGTTCAGAAACCCTCCGCCGCCCAGTACATGGACTGCTGCAACGAGTTTTACTGGGTGTCCAACTACGCGGCAAAGGGACTCTGGAGGCAGGAGCTGCCCTATGCCCACGAAATGCTGGATCATTACATCCGGGATATGCTGATGCAGATGCTCTCCTGGTATGTGGGGGTGCAAACGGATTTTTCCGTCAGTGTGGGCAAATGCGGAAAATACTTAAAAAACCGGCTTTCCGCCCAAGAGTATTCCCGGCTTAAGAAAACCTATGCGTCCGGGGAATACGAGGACATCTGGAATGCGCTGGAGGAGATGCAGTCCCTCTTCCGGGATTGCGCTTTGGCAGTGGGGAAGTCGCTGGGGTATTCATTCCCGGAGCACTGGCACGAAAATGTGACGGCGTTCTGCCGGGAGATCCGTGCGCTTCCGGAAGACGCGGCTTCCATCCGGTAAAGGCCGGAGGCGGATATGGCCCCGCTTCTGCGAAGAACAAATCAAAGCAATCCCCGCCGAAAAATTTCTTTTCGGCGGGGATTGCTTTATGGAATAAGTTCTTTCGCATCAGTCTTGTTCCGGAGCGGTTAAAAGCGGCTTGATTCCGAACAACCGGAAAGCGTTTTCCCGGGCGGCATCAACCACTTCCCCCACGGAAATGCCCCGCACCTCCGCAACAGCGGCCGCGGTATATTCGATCATGTCGCTGGTGGTGCGCTTTCCACGGAAGGGAACCGGTGCCATATAAGGGCAGTCCGTCTCCAGAAGAAGCCTGTCCAGCGGCAGCATGGCGGCCACTTCCTTGGCCTTTTTGGCGTTGGGGAAGCTGACCGCCCCGGTAAATCCGATGTACATCCCCAGCTTCAGGATTTCCCTGGCGGTTTCCGCCGAACCGGAATAACAGTGGAGAACTCCTTTGGGACGGTATTTCCGAAGAAGCGTCATGGTATCCTCGGACGCATCCCGGGAATGAATGATGACGGGAAGCCGGTATTTTGCGGCCAGCTTCAGCTGTTCCTCAAAAACGGTTTTTTGAATGTCCCGACCGGGGGTGTCATAGTGGTAGTCCAGCCCGATTTCCCCGACTGCCACCACCTTGTCTTCACAGAGGAGCGCCTCAATGGGGGAAAGCCAGTCCGGTTGGGAAGGGGAGACGGCTTCCTCCGGCACTGCGCAGCATTCGGGGAAACCGGCCACTTCTCCGGCAAGCTCGGGATGAATGCCCACCGCTGCCCAGAAAAAGGGATATTTGCGGGCGAAAGCCACGCTCCGGCTGCTGCTTTCCGCGTCACAGCCCACGTTGATTACGCCTGCCACTCCCTTTTCCCGCAGCATCGCAATGACTTCTTCCCGGTCACTGTCAAAGCTTTTATCGTCGTAATGGGCGTGGGAATCAAAAATGCCCTGCATGAAAAAAGATCTTCCTTTCTGAACATCCGGGGGAGTCCCCGAATCTTTCTTTCGCCCGGACAAAAGGGCATTACCGCAGCTTTGCACCGGCGGGAATGCTGTCGTCTACGAAAATGACGCCGGCCCGGACATTGCCGTCTGCACCGGCAATGTCCGCTGCCAGCAGCATTCCGTTGGACTCCACGCCCCGCAGTTTGGCAGGTTTCAGATTGGCTACGACGATCACTTTCTTTCCGATCAGGTCTTCGGGCGTATACCATGCCGCGATGCCGGACACAATCTGCCGGGGTGAGCCGCTGCCGTCATCCAGCCCCAGCTGATAGAGCTTATCGGATTTCGGCACTTTTTCGCAGGAGAGAATTTTGGCGACCTTCAGGCAGACCTTCTGGAAATCCTCGATGCCGATCTGTTCGACCGTGACAGTGCCCTGTGAAGGAGCGGCCTTTTTCTGGGCGGCGGCCCGGCGGGCCTCCTGGAAGGCCTCCAGTTCCGCCAGCTTTTTCACCTCGTCGAGCCGGGCAAAGAGCACCTCGGGGGTTCCTACCAGCTCGTTGTCCAAAGCGGCGCCGAAGGAAGTCAGGCCGGCGAGCTCCTTGTGGGAACTGCCGATCTGATCAAAAATCCGTTCTGCGGTTTTGGGCATAAAGGGCTGGAGCATGACGGCGATCTGACGGATGGTCTCCACCAGATTAAAGAGGATGAGCTTGAGCCAGCTCTGGAGAGACTCATCCTTGGCCAGCGCCCAGGGAGCGGTCTCGTCAATGTATTTGTTGGCGCGGCGTGCCAGAGCCATCACCGTGTCCAGTGCGTCCGCCAAACGCAGCTCATCCATCAGCCGGATGTAGTCTGTTCCGGCCTTGGAAGCACATGCCAGCAAATCTTCAGATGCGGCGGACAGGGCTTCGTTTTCTGTATCGGGCAGGGCGCGCTCCAGTCTGCCGCCGAAATATTTATGGCACATGGCCACCGTGCGGTTCACCAGATTGCCCAGCGTATTGGCAAGATCGGAATTGTAGCGGGCGATCACCGTCTCGTAGGTAATGGCGCCATCCGAGGCAAAGGGCATTTCGGAGAGCATATAATACCGTACGGCATCCACGCCGAACTGATCCGCCAGATCATCCGCATAGATGACGTTGCCTCTTGACTTGCTCATCTTGTCCTTGCCGAACAGCATCCACGGATGGCCGAAGACCTGGCGGGGCAGCGGGACGTCCAGCGCCATCAGCATGATGGGCCAGTAAATGGTATGGAACCGGAGGATATCCTTGCCGATGATGTGAACGTCCGCGGGCCAGTATTTTTGGAAGAGCTCGCTGGAGCCGTCCGGATCGTAGCCCAGAGCGGTAATGTAGTTGGAAAGCGCATCAATCCAGACGTAGACCACGTGCTTGGGGTCGAAGTCCACCGGGATTCCCCAGCTGAAGGAGGTGCGGGAAACGCAGAGATCCTGCAGTCCGGGCTTCAGAAAGTTGTTCACCATCTCATTTTTGCGGGACTCGGGCTGAATAAATTCCGGGTGCTCCTCAATATACTTCATGAGTCGGTCCTGATATTTGCTCATCCGGAAGAAGTAGGCTTCTTCCTCGGCACGCTCCACTTCTCTTCCGCAGTCGGGACATTTGCCGTCTGTGACCTGTGTCTCGGTGAAGAAGGACTCACAGGGCTTACAGTACCAGCCCTCGTATTTCCCTTTATAGATGTCGCCCTGGTCATACAGCTTGCGGAAAATTTTCTGAACCACTTTTTCGTGCCGGGGGTCGGTAGTCCGGATAAACTGGTCGTAGGAGGCGCCCATCAGATCCCAGATGCGGCGGATCTCACCGGCAACTCCGTCCACCCACTGCTGGGGAGATACGCCTGCCGCTTTGGCACAGTCCTCGATTTTCTGGCCGTGCTCATCGGTTCCGGTGAGAAAATACACGTCATCCCCCTTGAGGCGGCGGTACCGGGCAATGGCGTCGGTCAGGACAACTTCGTAGGTGTTGCCCACATGGGGCTTCTGGGAGGTATAGGCGATGGCAGTGGTGATGTAATACTTTTGGGACATAACAGTCATTCCTTTCAAAGGTTTTGGAGAAACAGTCGGGTTTCAAGCGAAAAAACAAAAACTCCCGTCCTTAACAAGCAGGCCGGCTGCTTATTTAAAGACGAGAGCATAACGCTTCGTGTACCACTTTAATTCACCGGTCTCTTACAAAACCGGCCTCATCGGCCGCGGAACAGGTTCGACGGCCAGCCGCTTTAACGGGCGAACCCGTCGCAGCCTAAGAATCATAGGATTCCTCGGTGCGCCGCTCCGAGACCATGTTCAGCAGAACCATCCACACCCGTTTTCAGCAGCTGCGGGCTCTCTGGAGAGGACATTTCCGCTTACTCTTCTCTTCCCAGCGTTTACAGACTATACAATTATCTTCAGTATATCTCCCGGTAAACAAAATGTCAACATCAAAGTGCTGATTTTGCAGGAAGCTCTCCCGGCCCGGCATAGAACCGCATGGAAACGCCGCTGTCGTTGATGAGCACGTCTTCGGGCATCCGCAGGACCAGCCATGTCACATACAGGTCGCCTGCGGCCCCGGAAAGGTTGACAATCTGGAGAAGGTAGAAAAACCAGAAAAGCTCCGCCGGGAAAATCAGGTTCCCCAGGAGCAGGACGCTTCCCAGAAGCACCACCGGCGACAGCCCGATCACCAGATAAGAGCGCCTGTCAAAATAGGCATTCCGGTTTCCGGCGAAGGCGTTGAGTCCGGTAAAACCGTATTCCACCCTGCAGTGGGCGTAGCGGCGGATAAAGAAGCCATGGGTGAGCTCATGAAGAAAAAGGTAGAGAATCATGGAGCCCAGAAGCAGCAGCGAGGGAAGAAAGTCAAAAAACAGACCGCCGGCAGTACTGCTGCCGGCGGTGAGGGAAAAGGGATGAACGGCAAGTCCCAGCGCACCCAGAAGAAGCGCGATGGACAGTGCCCCCAGGTTGACTCCTACAGCCAGCTTTTTGTCCTTTTGCAGGTCAATTTCCCGTAGAAGTCGATACCCATCGGGCAGGTTCATCGTATTCAGTGAAAAAAGCCCCTTCCGCAGACCGGGGCAGAACCCGGCGAACTACTTCCGGATAAAAAGAACGCCCAGCGTTCCCTCACCGCAGTGATTGGTCACGGTGCATCCAGCAGTAGTATCGCATATTTCATCAAACTTTATACATTCGTTTACGGTTTGATGAGCAATCTTCAGAGTTTCGGGGGAGCATTTGGTGTGGGTGATGAAAACCCGGTTGGTCCGGATGTCGGTTCTGCCCTTCAGCTTGGACTCAATGTATTTTTTCATACAGTCGTCGTAGCTGCCGCGGATTTTCTTTCCCACCTCCATCCGGCCTTCCTTTACGAGAATGACGGGACGGAGATGAAGCACGTTGGCGCCCAGCGCCAGCAGACTGGAGCAGCGGCCTCCTTTGGCCAGATAATCCAGCCGGTTAATGATAAAGCTCGCCTCCACTTTGGGAATCAGGGAGGTGATTTCGGCGGCGATTTCAGAGGCGGTTTTGCCGCTTTCCGCCAACTCGAAGGCCTCCATGACCAGAAGCCCCGAACCGGTGGACAGATTCCTCGTGTCAATGGGATAGACACCGCCGATTTCCCGGGCAGCGATGCAGGCGTTCTGGTGAGCGCTGGAAAATTCCGAGCTGATGTTAAAATGAATAATTTCGTCGTATTCTTTTTTGAGTTCCCCAAAGAGGCGGCGGTAGTCCTCCACCGAGGGTGCGGCGGTTTTGGGAAGCACTCCCGTTTTTTCCACGTACGCGTAGATATCCTCCGGGGTAACCGATATGCCGTCCAGCCGGGATTCGTCGCCCATGTTGATGTAAAGGGGCGCCAGACTGACGCCGCATCGCTCCAGAAGTTCTGCCGACAGGTCAATGGTGCTGTCGCCGGTAATTTTTATCCTGCTCATGACCCTCTCTCCTCCGTCAAGATAGCTTTTTTTCATCATAGCACACCGCACCGTCTAATTCAAGAAATCAATCCCTCATCCTTGTCCACTTTTTGCAGGTTTGTCAATGATGAGTTACACATTGACAACAAACACATGAAATTGGTATAATAAAGGGATAGAATGGTGCCCGAAGAACAGCACCACCCAAAACTTAGGAATGGAGTATACCCGTTATGACGTTTAACGAAGTAAGAACCCGGTTTGCACCTAGCCCTACCGGTTATATGCATATCGGCAATCTGCGCACAGCTCTTTTTACCTATCTGATTGCGAAAAAGGCCGGAGGCAAATTTATTCTTCGGATTGAGGACACCGATCAGGAACGCTATGTGGAAGGCGCTGTCGATGTGATTTACAATACCCTGCGGAAAACCGGCCTGATCTGGGACGAGGGTCCGGACGTGGGCGGCCCGGTAGGACCCTATGTTCAAAGCCAGCGGATGTCCATGTTCAAGGAATATGCGCTGAAGCTCATTGAATCCGGCGACGCGTATTACTGTTTCTGTGACAAGGAGCGCCTGGAGGAGGTCCGCATGATTCAGCAGGCCTCCGGCATTACGCCCCGCTACGACGGCCACTGCCGCAATCTTTCCCCGGAGGAAGTCAAAGCGAAGCTGGATGAAGGGGCTCCCTACGTCATCCGCCAGAAGATGCCCACCACGGGAACCACCACTTTCCATGATGAAATCTACGGCGACATTACGGTGGAAAACTCCACGCTGGACGATCAGATCCTCATCAAGACCGACGGAATGCCCACCTATAACTTCGCCAATGTGGTGGACGACCACACCATGGGCATCACCCACGTTGTACGGGGAAATGAATACCTCGCTTCCACTCCCAAATACAATCTGCTGTATCAGGCGTTCGGCTGGGAGCCGCCCAAGTACATCCATGTGGAGCACATCATGAAAAACGCCACCGAAAAGCTTTCCAAGCGCAACGGTGACGCTTCCTTTGAGGATCTGTGTGCCAAGGGCTATCTCACAGAGGCCATTATGAACTACATTGCCCTGCTGGGCTGGGCCCCCAAGGGAGAGAACGAGATTTTCTCGCTGGAGGAGCTGGTACAGGAATTTGACATTTCCGGCATTTCCAAGTCTCCCGCCATCTTTGACGAAATGAAGCTCAAAGCCATTAACGGCGCCTACATCCGCAAGTACTCCGTGGAGGAGTTTGAGAAGCTGGCGCTTCCTTATATCCGTCAGACCTGCAAGCGGGAGGATATCGACACTGCCCTTCTGGCCAAGATGCTCCAGCCCAGAACCGAAGTGTTCAGCGACATTCCGGAGCAGGTGGACTTTATCGATCAGCTCCCCGAATATTCCAACGAGCTGTACTGCCACAAGAAGATGAAAACCAACGAAGAGAACTCGCTGGAGTCCCTGAAGGCGCTTCTGCCTGTTCTGGAAGGCATCACCGACTGGAATCTGGAGAACATCCACGGGGCGGTGTTCCATCTGATTGAGACACTGGGTGTGAAGAACGGCCTGATCCTCTGGCCGCTGCGTGTGGCCGTATCCGGTAAGCAGTTTACTCCCGGCGGCGGCATTGACCTTGCGGAAATCCTCGGCAAAGAGGTCACCGTTGAACGGGTGAAAAAAGGCATTGAACAGTTAAGCAAATAGGGCTGTACTCGCTTCTCCAAAAGATTCCTCACGGGCTGTGATACCGGCCGGGGGAATCTTTTTTTCTTTCCGATTCCGGGAAAAGGCTCTTTTTCCTTCAATTTTTTTGCCGAAAAGTGGACAATTTGTGACCGAAGCATTGCAAATATGTGTCGAATATGATATGATAAACTCATATGGTAACCGGTCGTGTCGTATTTCGAAACATCGGTTATTACTGTTTTATGGGAGTTCGCCGCTTTTGGCCCGGGCTTTTATAAGGCACAAAAGGATAAAAGAAGGAGTGGAAATTTTGGAAAAATTTTTCAAGCTGAAGGAAAACGGCACCAACGTCAGAACTGAAATCATCGCTGGTATCACCACGTTTTTCGCCATGGCGTACATTATCATGGTGAATCCCAGCATGCTTTCTCAGACAGGTATGCCCTGGGGCGCTGTTTTTCTGGCGACCATCATCGCTTCCGTTATCGGTACTCTGGTCATGGGCCTGTTTGCAAACGTTCCGTATGCCCAGGCTCCCGGCATGGGTCTGAACGCATTCTTCGTATTCACCGTCTGCTTCGGTCTGGGATTTGCCTGGCAGGAAGCTTTGGCAATGGTGTTTGTCTGCGGCATTGTTAACATCCTCATCACCGTTACCAAAGTCCGTAAGCTCATCATCAAGTCCATCCCTGAAAGCCTGCAGAACGCCATCGGCGGCGGTATCGGCATCTTCATCGCCTACATCGGCATCAAGAACGCCGGACTGCTGCAGTTTACTTCCGACCCCGGCAGAAATGTGGTTCTGGACGGCGGCACCGTAATTGCTGACGCCGGCACCGTTCCCGCCATCGTTGCGCTGAATACCCCTATGGTATGGCTGGCGCTGATCGGTATCGTTCTGACTTTCGTTCTGCTTGTGCTGAAAGTCAAGGGCGCCATCCTCATCAGCATCGTTGCCGTCACCCTGCTGGGTATCCCCTTCGGTGTTACCACCATGGGCGCCTCCATCAGCTTCGGTGATGCCTGCAGCCAACTTCCTCAGACCTTCGGCGCTGCTTTCGGCAACCCCGGCCTGCTGTCCCTGTTTGCCGATCCTTCCAAAATTCCGCTGGTTCTGATGACCATCTTTGCTTTCAGCCTCTCCGATACCTTTGACACCATCGGCACCTTTATCGGTACCGGCCGCAGAACCGGCATCTTCAGTGCAGAAGATCAGCAGGCTCTGGAAAACGGCAAAGGCTTCAAATCCAAGATGGATAAAGCCCTCTTCGCAGATGCTACCGCTACCTCCATCGGCGCAATCTTCGGTACCTCCAACACCACTACTTATGTGGAGAGCGCGGCTGGTATCGGAGCCGGCGGACGCACCGGTCTGACCTCTGTGGTCACCGCACTGCTCTTCGTTGTCAGTGCTTTCTTTGCGCCCCTGATCAGTGCGGTTCCCGGAGCTGCTACTGCTCCCGCCCTGATTGCTGTCGGTGTTATGATGCTGAGCTCCTTTAAAGAGATCAAATGGGACGACATGGAAGAGGCTATTCCCGCTTTCTTTGCCGGTATTTTCATGGCTCTTTGCTACAGCATCTCCTATGGTATCGCTGCCGGATTCATCTTCTACTGCATTGTGAAGTGTGTTCGCGGCAGAGCCAAGGAAATCCATCCTATTCTCTGGGTTTCCACCGGTCTCTTTATCCTGAACTTTATCATTCTGGCAATCATCTAACGGCTTCGTCTACACAAAAGGCGCATATTCCGCCCTCTGCGGCGGAATATGCGCCTTTTCTCCGTTTCTTTGAGGAAATACACTTTTCAAAATGAGCTCCCGGTGCTATAATAATTTTGTTACCGCGGCAACCGCCCGCGGATTGCGGAAAAACAGTCTTGAATCGAAAGGATACGAGGTATATGGAACAATTCTATGAAATGAAGGTTGCCGGCCTGACCCGCCAGCTTCCTCTCTGCCGGGTGTCGGATGAGCTTTATATCGCTGCGTTTGTCATTTTCGGGGATGTGGAGCTCACGGTAGCCTCTGCCCGGGATCTTCTCAAAATCGCGCCGGAGCATGATATTATGATTACTGCCGAATCCAAAGGAATTCCGCTGGTATATGAGATGGCCCGCCAATCCGGCGAAAACAATTATCTGATTGCCCGGAAGGCTCCCAAGCTTTACATGAAGAACGTGGTTTCCACCGAAGTAACTTCGATCACCACCGCAAAAAAGCAGACGCTCTATATTGACAGCGATGATGTCGAGCGGATGAAGGGAAAACGTGTCCTGATCATCGACGACGTGATCAGTACCGGCGAAAGCCTCCGCGCCGTGGAAAAACTGGTGAAGCAGTCCGGCGGTATCGTTGCAGGCCGGATGGCCATTCTGGCGGAAGGCGATGCGAAATACCGTGACGATATCAAATATCTCGAGTACCTGCCGCTTTTCAATCCGGATGGTACACAAAAAGAAGTATAATACTTAAAGTAATGCTTGAAGGTCCCGGCAGTATCCCACTGCCGGGGCCTTCCGTCTGTCAAAAGCTTTTTTTGGGGGGTGAAACCGGCGACGATGGGCAACGCCCTTCATAAGCTATTCGGTTCCGGCTTCTTCATGGCGAAGCCAAAGAAACTGTATAGGTGGTGTGGGGATGGTCCCGCTCTTGCTGTTGAACGGGCTCCATCCGCCGCCTTTTAGCCTCTGAAGGGCTTGAAGCTGCCGCTGACCGGGCTTTCCGCTCAATTTTCCTTCACATAATCCATTGTGAGCGCAACCTTGCTTTCATCACCCCGGCGAATATAACGGAAGCCGCTCTCCCAAAGCATTGTACGGCATTTCTGCATATCCATTCCGCGGTTTTTGGAAGTATCCCCGGAATTGTCCCGGGGATTTGCTCCGGTTTCTGCCGTGATGATATTGGCGCCGGAAATATAGGCAATTTCGTTGGGCTCATGTACTCCGCAGTAGGTCATCTCGGGAACGGTAAAGGATGCCAGAGCCACAACCGCTACAAACTGACCCAGCCGCAAATTGCTGATCTGGCCGTATTTGGCGAGAGGGGCGCCCGGCACTGCCACCCGCCGCATGGCGGCATGCATGGTACAGCCCAGTTCAATGCCGATAAACATATTGTCCACGATTTCATCCAGCGTCTGTTCCGGCCCGATGGGCTCGCAGCAGGTGTACAGCTTGATTCCCGCATCCAGAGCATTCTGCATGGTTTTGATCCGGTCTTCCGGCTTCAGATTGGTATCCCGGCCTTCACCGATGCGGCAGACATGATAGATTCCCGCCACACCCGCTTTTTTCATTTCACGAAAAGCGTCCGCGGAACTGTCTCCCACATTGGCCCATATCTGGGTAGTGGAGGGAATGACTTTCTTGGCAAGCCGGACAAAATTGAGGAATACGTCCAGATCGTAATCGTGCATGGTCATCAGGAACAACCCGTATAAATCCTGTTTGTCGTTAAAGCTGCTGACCTTTTCGTACAGTTCTTCCTCCGTCAGCCTCTTTGGCTCGAAGTGGGTGTGACCTTCCCCGAAAGTACAGAATTTGCATCCGCCCTTACATTTGGATACGTCCACTCCCACCTGCCCCAGAATAATGGCCGAGTTATCGCTCTTTTTCCGAATGATCTCACTCGCCGCGGCCCGGATGAGGGAGGCTTCCGGTGAAGTCTCCGGAAAAGACAAAAGATATTTGCAATCCGCTTTGTTGGGGGACAGGCCGCCCATGGCGTTGTCCAAAATAGTCAGCAGTCTGGTATCCTTGGTAAACATCAGCATTTCTCCTATTCAGTCAAAAGTTATTTTCCCGGAAAAGTTTTTTTGTTTTATAGTTGACATCATTCACTATTGGACTATATCCACTATACCTTATCGGGCCTTTTCCATTCTTGCAAAATACCGACAAGTTTTGTACTATTTTATGGGAAATATTCAGGCTTCGCCGGGGGATGTCCGGGGGAGAAGGAAACCTATTGACTTTTTTACCCGGGAATGAAATAATAAGTTTATTCCCATGACAGCGTGAAAAGATATGTTTGGTCAAGGCGGGGGAAAAGCCCGCCTTTTTCGCTTTTGTGATTCCCGGATCTGCCCGGGACGGAAAGGATGGTTTTGATGCTTACCATTGAAAACGAGTTTTTGAAAGTCAGCGTGAACCCTCTGGGCGCGGAACTTTCCGCTGTGACTTCCCAAAAGGACGGATATGAATTTATGTGGAGCGGTGATCCCGATGTCTGGAGCGGCCATTCCCCGCTGCTGTTTCCTGTAGTTGGGCGGCTGAAAGGGGACCGGTACGAATATGAGGGGAAGTCCTATTCCATGCCCAAGCACGGATTTATCCAGCGGGAGCAGTTCGACTGCACGGCAAAGACGGACACTTCCCTGACCCTCACCTTTGATCGCTGGGAGACATATGAATCCTGCTATCCCTTCCGCTACCGGCTGGATGTGATTTTCACCCTGAAAGACGGCCTTCTCTTTGTTTCCCACAAGGTATCGAACCTGCAGGAAAAACCCATGTATTTTTCTCTGGGGGCTCATCCTGCGTTCCGCTGTCTTCCGGGAGGATACCTTGAATTTGAAAAGGCGGAAACGCTTCAGGCGCATCGGTTTGACGATCAAAAAATCATCCGGCCGGAAAAAGATCCGTTTCTGAACAAGGAATCCGTTTACCGCCTTTTGCCCCATACCTTTGACGATGACGCCTATGTTCTGGAAGGGTTCCGTTCTTCCTTCCTGTGGGTAAGAAACCCGGCGGAAAACCGCAGCGTAAAGGTGCATTTCGGCGGGGCACCCTATCTTGGCATCTGGGCCAAGCCTGCAGCTCCCTATGTGTGTATCGAACCCTGGTTCGGGCTGGATGACGACTATGAGCAGTCCGGCGTGCTGCGGGAGAAAAAGGGAATCGTAGCCCTTCCTCCCAAAGAAACGTTTACCTTTACTTATTCCATAGAACCATCCGTCAACTAAAAAAAGCAATCCACCGGCATGCTGTTGCCGGTGGATTGCTTTTTATGCCGAAGAAAACTAGTTGTGGGTGCTGGATACATTGCGCAGATTGATTTCGCGGATTTTGTCCGGATTGGCTTTGAAGTCCCGCTTCATATTCATCAGTCCGTTGATTTCCTGCTGAACGTCGGACACCTGAGTGTAGCAATAGCCGCAGAAGGGAAGCTTCTTAATAGCTGTGGTAATGGAATCGAACCGGGCGAGGAATTCCTCCTCGCTGGTAACCTTATTGCCGTAGCCCCAGCCGCTGTCGTCGTTGTTGTAGGCAATACCGCCGAATTCGCTGACAATGACCGGCTGACCGCGGTATTCATGCCCATTGGCCAGAGCGGTGCGGTACAGGTTGTAGTACAGCTTGTTCTGGAGAATGTCCTCCCAGTGGTTTGTGTAACGGTCAAACAGGACGGAACCTTTTTCTTCATAGTCATGCAGGGTGATGATGTCGGACACGGTATGATCCCAGCCATCGTTTACAATAACGGGGCGGTAGGGGTCAATGCTCTTGGTCAGATAATAGATCCCCTTGGTGAAATCCTGCTGGGGCTTCTGGGTCTTGATCTGCGGCACGCCCCAGGATTCGTTGAATGCTGTCCATGTGATGATGCAGGGGTGGCTGTAGTTCTGACGAACCACGTCGATCCACTGGCGGGCAAAGGCGTCTACGGCGTTGTCGGTAAAACGATAGCCTGCGGCCATCTCGCCCCAGACCAGAAGCCCTTTCACATCGCACCAGTACAGAAAACGTTCATCCTCCACCTTCTGATGCTTCCGGACACCGTTGTAGCCCAGCTGCTGAATCTTGGTGATATCCTCGATGAGAGCGGCTTCACTGGGAGGAGTCAGATGGCTGTCCTCCCAATAGCCCTGATCCAGAATCAGGCGCTGATACAGGGGAGAGCCGTTTAAAAGCACATTGGAGCCGTCGATGCGGATTTCCCGCATTCCGAAATAGGAGCGAACCAGATCCTCTTCTTCACCGCACCGCAGCAGGCGAACCTCCAGATCGTAGAGACTGGGGCTTTCGGGGCTCCATGCCATGACGCCCCATTCGCCGGCAGCCAGCGAGTAAACGTCCAGCTCGGCTTTCACGTGGGCGGTGGTGACCGGAACGGTAACGCTGTTTACCCAGGCACCGTTGAAGGAGGCGGTAATCTCAGCCACCAGTTCCTTCCCATAAGAACCGGAGCAGATGTCGCCCTCCACTTCCAGTTTTCCTTCCGTCAGATGGGGGGTGAGCTTCAGAGCGGAAAGGTAGGTGTCCGGCACAAATTCCAGCCAGACCGTTTTCCAGATGCCGGTGGTCTGGACATACCAGCAGCCGAAGTTCTGGGGAATCCACCGCTGCTTGCCCCGGGGATACTGCTCGTCCGCAGGGTCGGTCACCATGAGAATTACAGTATTTTCTCCAACGGAAAGAGCGTCGGTAATGTCAAAGGAAAACCGGGAATACCCGCCGGTATGGGCTCCGATATGGATGCCGTTTACCCAAAGCTGTGTCTGATAATCGCAGCCTTCAAAGTGGATCAGCACCCGTCCGGCGTGGAGCCTTTTTTCGGGTATCTGTATTTTGCGGCTGTACCAGACGGTTTCATGGGGTGTTCCATCGCCGATTCCGCTCATTTTGGTTTCATAGGTGAAAGGAACCGTAATTTCGGTGCGGCTGTCCAGAGAACGATACCATTCTTTGGAAATGCCGGATTTGTCGTCATCAAAGGCAAAGAGCCACTGGCCGTTCAGGTTTTCCCAGCTGTCGGAATTTCGTACCAGTTGGGGTCTGGGATAATCGGGAATATAGCTGTTCATTGTTTTCCTCCGTTCAAAATAAATGTTGTCGAAAGTGGGATGACGTGCTAAAATAAAACAAAGCCGAATGAAACCAGCAAAATTTTCTTCAAGATGAATTATACCGCACTTTTTGAAGGGGGAAAATAAGCAAAATGGAAAATAAGATGAGTAATACCGACAACTCGAGCTTTTCCGCCTATTATGTCCGCCCAAGGGAAAGCGGCGGTGTGTCACCCTTTTCCATCGTCATGGCGGGGGATGAGCAATGCTCCCCTCTGTACCACATTCACCGGAGCAGCGGGGAGGTAAGCGTGCTGCTCTACGTGGTCTCCGGCGAAGGATATGTGGACCGGAACGGGACGGTTCTTCCGGTGATGCCGGGGGACGTTATCATACTGCCCCAGGGGGAAGAGCACGATTACGGGGTGAAGCGCAGCAATCCGTGGAGAATTCAGTGGTTTAACATGATCGGTGAGGTGTTCCCCTATCTGTTGAAGAAATACGGCCTGTCCGGGGTACAGGTGTATTCCGGCGCATGTCTGGCGGCTTTTTTTGAGGGATGCATGAAGCTGTGCCAAAGCCGCGGGGACGAGGAGGAGATTCAGGACAGGCTTTGTGCGGATGTATACCGAATTCTTCTGGGATTGTGGCGCAGGGAAGCGGGGGACAAACCGGAAACAACTGCCGGCAGGCTGAAGAGCTTTATTGACAGCATGATTGATACGGATCCAGGCCAGCCCTTCTCCGTTCAGGAGGCCGCGGAGGATCAGAGCGTTTCCGTCCGGCAGCTGGAACGTGTTTTCCGGCGGGAATACGGCATGACACCCTACCAGTACTATCAAAGCCAGAAACTGATGCTGGCCAGACAATATCTGGCGAACACGGCGCTGACCATCCGGGAAATCAGCACGAAACTGGGATTTTGCGATCCCTATTATTTTTCCAATTGCTTCAAAGCGCAGGAGGGCGTTTCCCCCAAACGATACCGTATGGACTGAGCAAAATGCTCCCGCATAACTGCGGGAGCATTTTGCTGTTGCTCGACCAGGATAAGCTTATTTTCTGGTCATCCATTTGCCATTGGTGAAGTCAGGCATGGCAAGAGGCTGTCCGCCCATTGCGATAGACTCCTCGGACAGGAGGGAGACAGCGGTCCATACCGCCATGTCGTAAACGTCAATCGGCATTTCTTCTCCCGCTTCCAGATGGGCGAAGAAATCTTCAAACTCCAGCCAGTCCATACCGCCGTGGCCGCCACGTACTCCGTCATTCAGGAATTTATCCCACACAGGGTGCTCGTACTCCTTGCGGTATTCCTCAATGTTGCCCCATTGGGGCTTCCAGTCAAAATCGAACTGATTGTGGACTCCCTCGATGAAGAACGACTGGGTATCCTCGGCATAGAGCGCTTTTGTGCCGTGGACGGTGAAATTCCGGGAATAAGCTCTGGGCAGGGTGGTGTCCAATGTGAGACGGATGGTCTGCCCGTTGGCACAGCGGAGGATTGTGGTAACGATATCCCCCTGATTGATGAGGCTGTTGGGCGTCAGGTCGCAGTCGGTGTGAGTCCGCGCGTATTCCGCCAGTCCCGCCGCCTTGCTGGAGACGGAGGATACCGTCAGGATGCGGTTGCCGCGGTTGATCCCCAGAATCTGCGCAATGGGCCCCAGCTCATGGGTGGGGTAGTTTTCACAGTTCCTCTTCTGGTAGTTGTCGAGCCGGTAGTGTCTGTTTTTATAGCCGTAAGCCACTTCGGAGCGGAGATCGTGAGCGTAAGCGCCGTCACAGTGGACAATTTCGCCGAATACGCCTTTTTCGATCATATTCATGACCATGAGTTCTTCCCGGCCGTAGCAGCAGTTTTCCATAAACATCAGGGGCGTTTTGGTTCTTTCCCAGGTTTTGACCAGATCCCAGCACTGATCCATGGAAAATGCGGGGCTTACCTCGCAGGCTACCGGAACGCCTTTTTCCAGGGCGTAGATGGCGATTTCAAAATGAGTCTGCCACGAAGTGGCAATATAAACCGCATCCAGTGTCTCGCTGTCCAGAAGCTTTCGGTAATCGGTATAGGTTTTGGCTTCGTTTCCCTTTTTTTCGAGAACCGCATTGGCTGCGTCCCGGCATCTGTCCTCGTACACATCGCATACCGCGGTAATTTTTACGTTCTCCATGGGCAGAAGAACGTCAATCATCATGCCGAGTCCTCTGCCGCCCAGTCCGATGACGGCAGTGTTCATTATTTTCATTCTTGCAACCATTCCTTTCAAATTAACATCGTTGGTTCCGTTCTTTCCCCTTTATCATAACGCTTGGGCCATAAGCAATTCAATTGAGTAATGTGGAAAAAATGTTCACTTAAAACCACGCCGATACGGGAACAATCGACCTATTCCCCCAATGGAAAGGTGAAATGACTTTCGCCTCCCGTCAGTGGGCAGGCTTTCCCGCCAAACCGCAGCACCGCCTGCTGGCCGGGGGCGGTCCGGGTGGTAATGGTGAGGGATCCGTCTCCCTTTTCCCAGGAAACGGATACTTCGCCCGAAACCGTTTGAATTTTTCCGCTGGCATGGGAGAGAAGAGCCGGGATCTGGGGAGCAATTTCCAGTGAGGAAAAACCGGCAGAGCCCTCCGTCTGACGGATCCCCAGAAGCGAGTGGAACAAGTGCCGGACAGGCGCGCCGAACATGGGATGGCAGTGGGATTCCGCTCCGGAGAAATACTCCCACAAGGTGGTTGCCCCGTGCTGCCGCATCCAGTCGTAGGAGCCCTCTTTTTCAGAGGTAAGCAGCGCGTAGGCAAGGTCGGTTTTCCGGTTGCGGAACAATACATCGATCAGAAGATCGGTTCCCAGAAAACCGGTGTCAAAGAAATTCAGCTTTTCATACCGTGCACATAGGGCATCCAGCGTACGGTTATCCCCCAGCCCTGCGTCCAGGGCAAAGGCGTCGGCTCCCTGTACACCGTCACAGAAGCTCCCGGTCTCCGGATTGTAATACTCCCTGTACAGGGCGGACCGGGCTTCGTCTTTGACTGCGGCGCAGTTCTGCACCGCGGAGGGTTCTTCCAGCAGTGTCCCGATTTCCATGCACAAATTCAGCGCTTTGATGAAGTAGCAGGTGTTGACAAAGGGATCGGGGATTACCATGGGGGAAAGCGCAGCCCAGTCTCCCAGACACCAGCCGCCCTTCTCCTCCCGAACTACCAGTCCGTTTTCACTGTGCTCCTTCATATAGGCAATCCATTGAAGCATGGCGGGATAACAGCGGCGAAGCATTTCCATGTCCCCATAATGGCGGTAATAACGGTAGGGGACGATGACAATCGCTCCCCCCCAGCCTCCGGGGCCTCCGCCGCCTCCCATAAACGGCGCCGTGTGCTGGACGTGCCCGGTTTTTTTATCCTGACAGTCGAGTATATCCTGAATCCACTTTGCGTAGAAGGCCCGGCTGTCCAGAAGAAGCATGGCGCTGGAGGCGGTCACCTGACCGTCACCGGTATACCCCAGCCGCTCCCGGTGGGGGCAGTCGGAAGGGACGCCGCCGTGCATATTGTCCAGCTGGGTGCGGAGGTAGGCCTCATACAGCCAGTTCAGTGCGGTGCTCCCGCTTTCGAAGGAGGAGGTCACAGGGATGTCGGAATGCACTGCCTGCACCCCCGGAGAGTCCGCAGGGCCGGTGATTTCAAAATAGCGGAAGGTGTGATAGCAGAAAATGGGGTGGAATTCCCGGGGAGTTCCATCGCAGAAATAGGTATCTGCCTGAATCTGGGGAAGTCCGCTGCGGCAGATCATTCCGCCGCCGGAAGAGGCGAAATCCAGTGTGCCGTCGGCCGCCAGCTCTTCACTGTGACGGACGGTGATTCTGGAGCCGCTGGCGGCGGCTGTTTTCAAAGCGACCCAGCCGCTGATGTTTTCACCGGCATCGTAGAGCCGCGTCTCATCGTTTTGGGAGATCAGCCGGGGTGTAATCCGGCGGATGACCCGATCCGCGGGACATTCCGCAGGGCAGAGCTCCGCATCCCAGTCAGGGACCGTTTCCACCGGAAAATCCTCTGTGGGCGCTGAAATGAGCCGTGCATCCTGCGTCTCGCCAAGAAAAAGGTTGTTGGAGGTAATGAAGGAAGAACGGTACCGTTCACTGCCGTCCGAACGGATATGGCTGACAGTGCCGTCAATGTTGGCGAACACGGCGGAAAACCTGGCCTTCAGACGGTCGGAAAATTCCATGTGCCCTTCGGCAATTCGCTCGGTCTGGCGGTACCAGCCGTTGCCCAGCAGGACTTCCAGCACATTTTCCCCTTCCTTTAAAAAGGGAGAAAGATCATAACGGTGATAGTAAACCCGGTGAGTAAACCGATCTGTCAGAGGGTAAATCAGGCTGGTAAGGGAACGTTCCTCGTAATCGCTCTGGAGAGGCGTCATGCAGTCCTCTGAAATGCGCCTTCCGTTGCAGAAGGCGACAAAAAAACCCAATCCGGTTATTTCAAGGATGCCCTGTCCGGGGTGCTCCAGAACGAACTTTTTCCGGATGAGAGGAGCGGTTTCCTCCGGAGGGCAGCTGATCCATTTTGCGAAACGCATGATGTGACACATCCTTCCGTTGTTGACGGGCTGCCGGAAATTCTCTTTGGGGCGTTCGGAACCGGCGACAAGCCCGTTAAAAAACTCGATTTTGGCTGAAACCGCAAATTTTGGGGCAAAACAGCCTTTTTCATATTCTATCACAAAGCAGTTCACTGGAAAAGAGGAAAAAATCTCGCCAGACAGCGGTTTGCTGCCTGACGAGACATGGAAAAATCAGTTCCAGCGAATCCGGAATTCATGCTCCACGGGGGACAGGGCATTGCAGTAAAAATGCATATATCCCTTTGTTGGGGCCAGACCTCCTACCAGATACCCGATGTAATTGTGCTGGGCAAAACAGGGGGAGATGGAAAGAGCTTCGCTTCCCGCATCTGCCCGGATGGTACCGTCGGACACCACCATTTTCAGATCATCCTGCCACGGCAGCGTGAAATGTTCTCCGTAAACGGCCTGACAGCCCTTTACGTTCCATTCCAGCTTGATCGGAATATTGGTGCAGCCGCGGCTGGTGAATTTTACGTCGATTCCCTGATCCACAGGGCGGACAAGAACGTCAATACCAAGTTCCATTTCATGAATGGTGGGACGTTTGCTCTTATCCATTTTCCACCAGTCCGAGCTTTCCGGCTTTTCGGGGAACGGCAGATAGTACCGTCCGTGACCGGTATAATGGAGCAGGTAACCGTCGGAAACCTCCTCAATGCTGTCCGCAATCAGATGACGCTCATTGAAGAAATTGACGCTTACCCGGAGAAACATGGAAATTTCCTGAAGGTGCACATGAAGAAAGTCCGGATTATTGCGGAGAAGGGTGACGGTTCCGCTTTCTTTCACCATTCTTACAACCCCGGAATCCCGGAAGAAGCGGTTGACCGTGAGAGCCTTTTCCGGCAGCTGCAGGGAAGTCGTTTTCAGTTCCGGGTGCAGCATGTAATATTCCACGCACAGCGGCATATTTCTTCCGGCCTTCTGAATGGAGCCGGCAATTTTGCCTGCCATCTGAGCGAAATAAGGGTCCTGATCCAGCTGGGCCATGTAGAGGTAGATGGGAAAATAGTTGTCCGCATAGGCCACGGTGCCGTTGTCCTGACGGGTAGAGTTTCCGGTGAACACGGACATATCCGGTTCAAAATACACCTCGATCATTTTCAGATTGCGGCGCACGAAGGTGAGAAGCTCGGGCATATTCAGATATTCGGCCAATACAATCAGACAGCCGTCATTGACAACGTTGTAGATTCCGGAGGAGCGCTCCGCAAACTCGCCGTCCTCGTTGCAGTCGATTCCCTCATTCAGGTAAGGGTCAATTCCCGCCCGCAGTGCCGGATCGCCCAGAATGTGCCAGGAGAGAGCCAGCGCGGCGGAGATGACCCACCGATGATTGGGGGTATGGAAGCCGTTTACCAGCAGGGAATGGGAGCAGAGGTCAATCATGTGGCGGAGCCGTTCCGCAAGAGCCGTTTCCTTTTCGTCCATTTCTCTTTTCCGGAGGATCAGATAAGCCTTGCAGTAGAACAGGAGAGCAAACCCGGTATCAGGGCCGGAGTTGGGGTTTGCGGTAAAGAGGTCCATGGTGTGGTCGGGACGGAGACGGCGTTCGGTAAAGTCCAGCATTTCCATTGCCGCCTCAAAAAGCTCAGGACTGTGATAATAGCAGCTGTCCGGATTGGCATACAGCAAAAAGGCTTCTATAATAACAGCGGATTTATCATGGGTAATTCCCACTTCGGGAAGAAGAACGCCGCCGCGCAGCGGATTGCCGGCTTCTTTGATCTGGCAGTGAAGCTGACGCTGTAAAAATTTCTCGGCTGATTCAATGGAACGAAGATAATGATTCATAAGAAATTCCCTTCTGATTCTGAAAAACGGAGCGTTTCCCTTCGGAAACGCTCCATTTTCAAAAATGCAAATCGATGATACGAAATTAATATGTTGTGCTTCCGGTGTAGCCGCAAGCTGCATTGGCTTCGTCGAGAACCTTCTGGGCACCGAGGTTCTTCATCTCGCTGCGATAGGTTTCCAGAGCCTTTTCAACCGGAACAGCACCGGTGATTGCAGTGGAGATTGCAGTTTCAAAGGTGGTGGAGATATCGCCCTGAATAGCAAGGTAAGTAGCGGAATCCGGAGTGATGTTCTTTTCTTCCACAACATACAGACCGCCGTCTTTCAGACCGGATTCAAATACGCTCTTCTTAAAGTCGGAGAGAGCAATTGCAGCAGCCTTGTCCGTGTCGCTCAGCTCATCGGGAAGGATGGTGAATTTGTCGGTCAGGTCGGGAGTCAGGCCGGTGAGGCCGGGATTCTGGAAAGCAGCGCCGGTTGCGGGGTCGATCATCTTGTAGATGGTGTTGCCGTCTACACGATAGGTCTTGCCGGAGATACCGAAAGCGCAGTCCAAAGTAGCCTCTTCAGAGCTGTACATCAGATTGACGAACTCGTTGATCATCTTGTCGCCGTCTTTGGTGCCTTTGATCAGGATGTAAGGAGTGCCGGAGCCCCAGATGTAGTTGATTTGGCTGTCCAGTTTACCCTTCAGGTAAGGAATTTCGGTGAATTTTGCATTGGGGTCGTTCTTCTGGGTGAGAGGCAGAGCGTCGCCGCTGAAGCCCAGCCAGTAGAAGGTGGAGCCGTATTTGCAGGAGTAGATGTTATCACGCATGTTGCTGCCCTTGTTGGAGAACAGCTCGGGATCCAGAATGCCTTCTTTATACATTTTGTTCAGGTAGGTCAGGGCTTCCACCATTTCGGGTTTCAGCATATTGTCTACCCAAGCGCCGGCCTGCGGATCATAAGTAATCGCCTGGTCGCCGCTGGAGCCGAGACGGGCACCGAATGCCTGGAAGATATCCTGCAGGTTCCATGTACCGGAAGCGGTCAGACCATAGGTGTCGTTTTTCCCGTTTTTGTCCGGATCATTGAGGGTGAAGGCTTTCGCTACCTCATACAGCTCATCGGTGTTGGTGGGAACAGAGAGTCCCAGGTTGTCCAGCCAGTCCTGACGGATGGTACGGGTAAAGAGGTTCTGGGTATAGCCGGCAGGCAGAGCCCAGGTACCGTCGTCTTTTTTATACTGCTCACGCATGATCTGGGGCAGCTTGTTCCAGTTTTCGTTGTCTTTCAGATACTGATCGATAGGGTCGATAACGCCCTGCTCCCGGTATCCCCAGACATCGGAAGAACCGAACATGCTTACGATGCCGTCAACGGAGCTGCTGGTAATCAGCAGGTTGACCTTCTGGATGTATTCGTTTCTGGCCAGAGCGTTCACTTTAATGTCAACGCCGTACTTTTCTTTCATCATCTTGGGCCATTCGTCTTTGAGCTCCTGATATTCGCTGACATCACCAAAATACAGGCAGCGGGTCAGGCGGATTTCGGTATGTTCCTCTTGGGGAGCTGCAGAGGATGTGTCGGTGGCAGAGTCTGTTGCGTTAGAAGATGTTTGCGCCGGTGTGTTGTTGCCGCAGCCTGCAATGACGGAAGCGGTCATAAGGGCGCATAGAGCAAGGGCAAGCGCTTTTTTCCAGTTTTTCATAACAAACCTCCTAAATCAATGTGTAAACCACTGTGATATACTGAATTACGATCAGCCTTTTACAGAGCCGACCATAAGACCAGACGCGAAATGCTTCTGCAGGAACGGATAAACAATGATGATGGGGATAATGGAAACAATCATCATGGCGGCAGACAGTCCCTCGTTGGTAAGGGTGCTGTTTGCGCCCATGCCAAGGGATTGCTGCATGGCTTCAAACTGATGGGACATATCCTCCTGGACCGCAATCATTTCCCGAAGTTTTACGGCAAAGGTGATTTTTGAGGGATCGGAATTGTACAAAATTGCAGGGGTGAACAGGTTCCAGCATCCTACGCCGGTAAACAATGCGATCGCAGCCAGCACCGGCTTGGAAAGCGGAAGAATAATTTTTCCGAAGATATAAAATTCGCCCGCGCCGTCAATGGTGGCGGCCTCCGTAAGGCTCTGCGGGATGCTGTTGAAGTAGTTGCGGATCAGAACAATGTTCCAGCCGCTGGCCAGGGAGGGAACAATCAAAACGGCCAGTGTGTTCAGCAGACCCAGCTGTTTCAAAACCAGAAAAGTGGGAACGGTGCCGCCGCTGAACAGCATGGGGACGATGACCAGATAGTAAACCAGAAAACGGTTGGGTTTGTAATCCTTTCGGGACATGGTATAAGCTGCGGCTGCATTCACCAGCAGACCGCCCGCCGTTCCTAAAACCGTAATCAAAATGCTGTTCCATAAAGGACCGTAGATGCCTTTGTCGTTAAGCACCATTTTATAGTACACCATGGAAATTTCATTCGGCCAAAGGGACAGACCGCCTTTTACGGCGCCAACGTCTACAGACTGTCTTAAAATGTACAGAATCGGAACGAGCAGCACAATGGAAAACAGTCCAAACCCGATCAGATTGCAAACGTTGAATATTTTTTCTCCTGTGGTACGTTTTGTGGACATAGTTATAATCATTCCTTTCTGTTTTGGGGCGGTTTGGCGCAACCAAATTTCGACCTCTTTATAGGACCGAAAAGCCACAAAACCGAGTTTGAAAGAGTTTCTTTCAAACTTCCTCCTTACAGAATACTGCTGCCATCTTCTGTGAATTTCTTGCTCAAGAAGTTTGAGCCTAAAACCAGGAAGAGTGAGATGGTGGATTTGAACAGGCCCATTGCGGTTGCCATGTCGTAACGGCCCTGCGTAATACCGGTTTCAAACACGTAGATATCCAAAACAGAGGTGCTGTTGTTAATCAGCGGGTTCCGGAATACGTACAGGGGTTCAAACAGATTCAGAACGGAGGCGAAAGAAAGTACCAGCATGACCAGAATAGTGGGCTTCAGGCCGGGAAGCGTAATATGAATGGTTTGCTTCCAGCGTCCTGCGCCGTCCATAGATGCCGCTTCATATAGCTGCGTGTCAATGCCGGAAAGAGCGGCCAGATAAATAATGGAGCTGTATCCCACGCCTTTCCAAATGGAAATTGCCGTGTAAATGTAAGGAAATGTATTGTTGTCACCCAAAAAGTAGATGGGATCTCCACCGAAGAATTTAACCAATTCGTTGACATAGCCGCTGCTGGGAGAAAGAAGCAGTGTCCATACACCGGCTACAACCGCCCAGGAAAGAAAGTGGGGAAGGGTGCTGATGGTCTGAACAAAATTTTTGTAGTAGTGGATCCGCACCTCATTAAAGAGGATTGCGAGAATAATCGCGGAGGGGAAGGAGAACAGGTAGTTCAGACCAACGTAGAGCCAGTTGTTTCCGAAGGCTCTCCAGAAATTATTCAGGTTAAAAATGTATTGAAAATTTTCCAATCCAACCCATTTCTGAAAGCCGCCAAGATTATACTTGGCAAAAGCAATTGCTACGCCCGGCAGGGGAAGATAGTGAAAAAAGAACAGCAGAATCACAGCCGGAGCAACCAATATGGTTAATACCAGATGGGACTTATTGAAGCGGAACTTTTTTCGGCCCTTGGCCGGGGAAGCCGTCATCGTATTTTTCTTTTGCATGATAACCTCCTTTTGATATCTGTTGAAGCCCAGTGAAGCACCGGGTTTTAACGCTGCGGCCCAATGGACGGATGAATTGTAGTTTCTTTTCCGGCCCATGGAAGGTTTAATTCGCCGGGGAGCTTCCCAGCGTGATAACATCTGAAGCAATCCTCCGTCAGTCCACGTACAAAGGTTCCGCGGTTATCTTCCCGGAAACAAAGCGAGGAATCAAAATTGTAAATGGGAATCCGGCGGAACATTTCGTTGCAGACCGCCAGATGAGGAAGAATGGCGGAAACGCCGCAGGGAATCGGATCTCCGGATTGGATTGCATCCAGCATACGGATTATTTTTTCGGAGCTGCTTTCGTCCGTCTGGGGACATCCGTAATCCCGGGTTTCCCCATTTTTAAAAGTTGCGACAATGTGGGGGTTGTCCTCGTCCTCCATAGTCACAACGGCGTTTTCAAATTCATAGGAGAATTTCGGTTCTGCACCGATGTCGCCGCTGTGGGTAGCTATGTAACAAAATTCCGCTCCGTTGTCAAACCTTCCTTTGGCAAAGCAGGTATCGAAGCTTTCAATTTCTTTGGCACGGTAGAGGGAAGCAGTCACTTCCGAAGGAAGCCGGGAAGCGGAAATCGCATCTCCCATCAGGAAAAAGATATTGTGCAGGTAGTGCGCCGTGGCGTTTGTGGCGACGGAATCATAAATGATCGAGTCATCCTTGTCGTGAATGCGGCCCTTCCATGAACTGGAGAGGTAATACGCATCGTAGCGCTTCCAGGAAATAAAAGTGGAAAAGCGGAGAGGCTTGCCCAGCACACCTGCCAGAATGTCACGCTTCAGTGAAAGAATCGGAGTGCAGAATGACCACTGGAACCCGACCCCCAAAAGTTTTCCGTATTCTTCGGAGGCCTTTTGCAAAGCCAGCGCCTCATCTACGGTGGGAACCAGCGGCTTTTCGCAGAGAACATGGGAACCGTTCTTCATTGCTGTGAGGCATTGCTCCAGATGAAACCGAATCGGGCTGGAAATAACCGCCAGATCCGCTCCATTCGTTTGATAGAATTCTTCCAGCGTATCGAAAAAGGGAACCGGCTTTTCGTTTTGGGGCTTTTTTTCGTCGGAAACCGGAAACGGATCCACGATGCCGACCAAATCAAACCGTTCCTGTGGAACATAGTCGGAAAGAAGCATCCTGTAGTACGCCCCGTAACCGGAGGCACCAACCAAGACGATTTTGGTTTTCTTCATGATATAACCCTCGTAGCCTTTGCTCTTGATTTTGTTTTTGTACGACCATTTGACTAATTTAACTAAACTCATTATAACATTTTTTGTTGCGAATAGTCATAGAAAATTGTTTAAAAATACGTCAAGTTTGTGTTGTTCGCGTTTTTCTGTATTGGTTTGGAGTGCAGTCGCTTTCGGACTTGAAGGAGCGGATAAAATTGTTCACATCACTGAATCCACACTTGTATGCCACTTCGCTGACGGCAATGTTGGTGTGAATCAGCATTTCTTTCGCTTTGGAAATGCGGCTCTTCATTAAATACTGCTTGGGACTGTAGCCCGTTTGCTGTTTAAAGCAGTGGGAAAGATAGAACAGATCCACATAAAAGCTTTTGGCAATTTCCTCGATCAAAATTGGCTGAGAAAAATTGTTGTCCATGTACTTTTGAATTTCGTAGATAACTTCATTCATGTGGTTTTCCACATTTGGAAAATTCTCTCTTCTTTTCCGATAAAGATAAATCAGCAGCTGCTTTAGTAATGCTGCACACATTTCGTTTGAAAATTCTCCTTTTTCTTCCATTTCCTGAAAACAAACCTGAAAAAAATGAATCATTTCCGGCTTGAGGTCGGAGACATCAAAAACGTGGCAAAAATCAGACGGTCTGTTTTTGAGAAGCGAGGTAAGGGTGGGCTCCGCAATCAGACGATCGGCTGTATTGGTGGACAATGTGACGTAGTATCGCTGAAAAGGTCCGGAGATCAATTCGGCTGAATGCTCCTCCAGATTGCTGAACAAAACCAGAGAGTTTTCGCGGGCAACGTATTCGTGATCGTCGATCCAGACCCGGATGCATCCGCCGGTAACATACATCATCTCATAGGCGTTGTGAAAGTGATTGCCAAAGCTCGTTTCTGTGCTCTTGTATTTGCCGTCCAGAATAAGCGGCTCCTGTTCTTTCATGGAATTTTCCTCCCACATTGACAAGTTTTACGTATTTTATAACAACTCTGCATGACAAATAAGTTTGTGAGTATTGTACACTAAGTACAGCGGTGATGTCAAACACGGATATCCCGCACGTGAAAGCGGAAAGGAGTGTGTAATGGCATGATTTCATCATGCCAGATTAAAAAATGAAGCTTTGTATGATTGGAAACAGCGGTCACGGGCTGACAATTTTGAATGAACTGGATCGTCGTTCCGACCTTCAGCTAACCGGCTTCTGCCCGGGATATCCTGATGAGGACTGCTCCGGTTTTGAGCGGGAGGTTTTAAAGAAAAGGCAGCTTCCCGTCACGATTTATGACTCTTATGAAAAAATGCTGGACTGTGAAAATCCTGATCTTGTTGTAATAGATGGCAGATTTTGCGACCATGGCCCCATGGCGGCAGAAGCCTTGAGACGGAATATTCATGTTTATACGGATAAGCCGCTGGCAACTTCCGAAGAGGACTTTCTCAATCTGCAGGAGGCCCAGAAAAAAAGCCGGGCGCGGGTTTTTGCAATGATGACCATGCGCTATGAGGACAGCTATTATACGGCACGGGAAATGGTAAGAAGCGGCGCAGTGGGAAAAGTACGGATGCTGAACGGGCAGAAGTCTTATCGTCTCGGAACCCGCCCCGCCTTTTTTTATGACCGCAAGCAGTTCGGAGGAATCACCCCTTGGGTTTCCATCCACATGGTGGATCTGATTCAGTGGATGATCGATAAAAAATGCCGCACGGTCTTTTCCATGCAGGACAATCATGACAACCGGAACCACGGCGACCTGGAAACGCTGTCCCTCTGTGATTTTGAATTTGAGGATCACATTTTTGCCAGTATTCATACGGACTACTACCGCCCCCAGAACGCACCTACTCACGGAGACGACCGTCTCCGTATCGTGGGAACAGAAGGAATTCTGGAAGTCATGAGCGAGCAGATTACCCTGATTGACAGCAACGGCCTCCAGAAGGTTGAGCTGAAGACGGCACCGGAGCTGTTCGCCGACTGCCTGCGGCGAATTGAGGAAGGCGATTATTCCGACCGTACCGATGGGATGTATTCCACCTATCTCAGCCTGAAAGCAAGGGAATCAGCCGACAGGCAGTCCATGCTTCACCTTTCCGACGAGGAGTTTGTAAAAACAGAGGGGATCACGTGGACGGAGCTGAAGTCCGGCGGATTTTCCGCCCATGAAAAAGTGGCGTTTTAGCCGGAATGTGCCGCTCTCAAACGAACGGTGAAAGGATGAGATTCTGTGAGTAATATTGCTTCCGCACAAAACCAGAAGGAGCGCCGTGACCGTTACAATGCGGCCTATCTGAAGGTGCTCGAAAGTCTTCCCGCCGATCTGGACATTGACGCGCGTTCCCAGGTTTGGAACAGCATCGCCTATTTCGGATGCGGACATGACCGGGAAGCCAATGAAATTCTTCGGACGATCAAGCTGTATCACTGCCACTTTATGCCCATGCAGATGCTTGAAATTTTTATGACCTATGGCGGCCGGGTAGAAGAAGATGTCCGGAAGAAAATGACGGACTATATTCTGGAAGAGCTGCCGAAGGCAGCTTCGGACGAAATCCATATGGGAATGTACAACGACAATTTTTCCAATATGGCGGTCTATATGCTGATCATCGGCGGAGAGATGTTCGATCTGCCGGAATATGTGGAAACCGGCAAAAGAAAGCTGGATGAGGTCTGCGAATTCTTCAGCCGCTCCGGCGGAATTATGGAGTACTGCAGTCCTACCTACACTCCCATTGATACCCTTGCTTTTGCACAGATTGCCAACCACGCCAAAGATCCGTGGGTCCGCGAGACGGCACTCAAATGTGAGGAACGCATGTGGCTGGAGGTGGCAACCCATTACCATCCTGCAACCGCCATGCTTGCAGGCCCCCACTCCAGAGCCTACGGCGCCGACAGCATCGGCCATCCCGGCCTGGTGTGCAGCCTGTTCTGGAAAGCATTCGGCGACGAGGTGTTCATCAACCCCATGCTGGACACATTCCCGCCCCATCCCGATCAGGTGATCCATATTTCCATGGAGCGGCTGATGTACCCCAACGTGGCGTGGATTGTAAATGTGGAGTTTCACTGCCCCGAAAGGCTGGCGGAACTGGCTCTGCATAAGCAGTACCCCTTTGAGGCGTCCTTCCGTTCGGAATGTCTGCCATCCAATCTGCTGGCGGGCAGCCCTGCGGAGGGGGAAAAGCCGGAGGAATTCTGCTACTGTGCCGGCGGAACCGGAAACTGCTATACCTACATGACGGAAGAATACTCCATGGGCACTGCGGACAATCAGTTCCACAGCGGCTCCATCAGCAACACTTTCTACATGACCTTCCGGAACCGCACCGATGCCAAGCGGCTTTTTGATACCGGGGTTGTATACACCCGTTATCTGTTTAATGACCATCTTCCGGATCAGGACAACACCTATGCGGTATATGGGAGATCCCATAAATCTTCTTTCCGGGATGAGGGCAGAAAATTTGGCTCCCAGCACAAGAATATCAGCCTCCTGACCTATCATCCCATGGCGCTGGAGCGGCATTCGGTGGAAAGCGCCCGTCTTTCCATGCTGATTCCCTGCTATTTCTTTGATGGCTTTGACATCTGGGCGGGGGACACCCGAGTAGAGAATTTCAGCTATTCCTCGGATCGGCTGGAAACGGTCTATGTGCAGGTCAACAATGTTTACTTTGCATTTGTGCCGCTGACCACCACCGATTTGGGACGCGATATTGCGCTGACCATTGAAAAGCAGAATCAGCACCTCATGATTTCCTACTACAATTACCACGGGAAAGCCCGTTCCTTTGAAGCGCTAGAGATGATCCTTGCGCAGGCGGGTATTGTCTGCATCTGCTCCACTGTGGAAGAGCACGCCACAATGGACGAGTTTAAGCAGTATGTCCGGCAGGGACGGCTGATTGAGGACCGCATGGAGAATCAGGAGCGCACTTATTGCCGCCGGATTCGCTACCGCCATGGGGACACCGAATTCCGCATGATTCTATGCCCCGAAACCGAGGCAATTGTAGCCAACACCATCAACCGCAAGCCGGTGGGCTTGAACATATTCCGGGCAGACGGATTGGATGACTATAAAATTCCGTTCCTGGATGATTAAGAGTTCTCCTCTTTTTGACATAATTCTCCGGAAAAAGCTCATGCCTGATTCAGGCATGAGCTTTTTCTCCTGCTTTTTTGATCTGTCCCGGGGATGGAATGGTACAATGATGGCACAATGGAAAATTTCTTTTGCCATAGGATGTTTTTTCGACAGAAGATCTGTGGTACAATAGAACCAAATGCGCTGCATTTGGTTCCTCGGAAGAATTTATAGAAGAACCGCCTGTCCCCGCCCATAGGGCGGCAGCGCTAAAAAACAAGGAAGATAAAGGAAAACAATTTATGAGCATATTAAATGTAAGTCATGTGAGCCACGGCTTCGGGGGACGGCAGATCCTGCAGGATGCCTCCTTCCGCCTGCTGAAAGGGGAGCATATCGGACTGGTGGGCGCCAATGGGGAGGGGAAAACCACCTTTTTAAATATTATTACCGGGAAACTGACTCCGGATGAAGGGGATGTTTCCTGGTGCAGGCACATCACCACCGGCTACCTGGATCAGTACAGCAGTCTGGAGAAGGGGCTTACCATCCGGGATGTACTGCGCACCGCCTTTGCCCATATGTTCGCCATGGAGCAGGAGATGCTTTCGCTCTATGACCGGATGGGGGAATGCCCCCCGGAAGAGCTGGACGCACTGATGGAAGAGGTGGGGGAAATTCAGGAGATTCTGGAGCACAGCGGATTCTATACGCTGGACACCAAAATCGAGGAATATGCCAACGGTCTGGGGCTGGGAGAAATCGGTCTGGAACGGGACGTGACCGAGCTTTCCGGCGGACAGAGGGCGAAAGTTCTGCTGACAAAGCTGCTTTTGGAAAATCCCATGATTCTGATTCTGGACGAGCCCACCAACTTTTTGGATGAAAACCATATTGCCTGGCTGCAGCGCTTTTTGGAGAACTACGAGAATGCCTTCATTCTTGTTTCCCATGATACCGCCTTTTTAAACAGTGTGGTCAACGTGATTTACCACGTGGAGAACACCTCCCTGACCCGATATACCGGGAATTACCAGCAGTTTATGGAGGTTTACGAAATTAAAAAGCGGCAGCTGGAACAGGCCTACGAAAAGCAGCAGAAGGAAATTGCCCGGCTGGAGGATTTTGTGGCCCGCAACAAAGCCCGTGTGGCCACCACAAACATGGCGAAAAGCCGGCAGAAGATTCTGGACAAGATGGAAGTCATTGAACTGGCAAAGGAAAAGGTGAAGCCGGTGTTTTCCTTTGCCTCCGCCCGCACGCCGGGGCGTGAGGTCATCCGGGCAAACGCACTGGTGCTTGGGTACGGGGAACCTTTGACCCGGCCGGTGGACGTGGTGGTGGAGCGCAATCAGAAAATTGCTGTCCGGGGCGTCAACGGTCTGGGAAAATCCACTCTTCTGAAAACGCTGCTGGGACTGATCCCGCCGGTTTCGGGGACGGTGGAGCACGACCCGTTTGCGGAGACGGGCTATTTTGAGCAGGAGGAGCGGGGCAATGACCTGACCGCGCTGGACGAGGTGTGGAAGGAATTCCCCCGTCTGACCAATGGGGAGGTTCGTGCAGCCCTTGCGAAATGCGGGCTGACCAGTGAGCACATCACCACCCAGATGCGGGCTCTTTCCGGCGGAGAAAACGCCAAGGTGCGGCTGTGTAAGCTGATGATGCGCCCGGTCAATCTTCTGGTGCTGGACGAGCCCACCAATCATCTGGATACGGCAGCAAAGGAAGCGCTGAAAGAGGCCATAGCGGAATATAAAGGCACTGTGCTGCTCGTAAGCCATGAACCGGAGTTTTATCAGGATATTGTTACGGATGTTTGGAACGTGGAGGACTGGACGACCAAAATCATATGAGCGTTTCCTCCGGAAAGCGGGAGCCGCAGAGCAGGCACAGAAGGATGATGCCGTTTTCCGGCCATTTGTGCCTTAAACAAAGCGAAAGGAATGGTCATACATATGAACGAAAAAGAAGTGGCGGAAATCCGGCGGCGGTATCGGCCGGAAAAAAGCAACATTACCCATATCCGTGGATGCTGCGTCAACGAAAACAGAGAGATCGTTTCGGAGTTCAATCAGTCCGTCGGCATGATGGCGGAGGATGAGGCGGAAAAGGCCTTGTCCGTTTTAAAGCGGACGCTGTCGGGAACCCTGGGGAAAAATCTGATCGACATCTCTTTTTCCACCCAGCAGGTTGCCGACAGCCCGGAGCACCGGGCACTGATGGAGCTGCGTTCCACCGGGTTGGAAGATGATGAGGCGGTGGAGAATTTCTTCCGGCGGGTGATCGGCACAGTGACCATGGAGGGGAATTATCTCATCCTGCTCACCTATGACAAGTACGATGTTCCCTATAAGGCCAAGGACGGGGAGAATCTGGAGGATGCGGCCTCCGAGGTGTTTTCCTACATTCTGTGCAGCATCTGCCCCATTAAGACCACCAAGCCCGCTTTGAGCTATTCCCTTTATCAGAATGAATTTCACAGCAGCCAGCCTGACTGGCTTGTGGCCCCGCCGGAGCTGGGGTTTCTGTTTCCCGCCTTTGACGACCGCAGCACCAACATTTACAATGCTCTCTATTATTCCCGGGATCCGGGAGAGAGCCATCAGGAATTTGTCGACACCGTTTTCCATACCGAAATTCCCATCCCCGCGGAGGAACAGAAGGAAGTGTTTCATTCCATCCTCACTGACACTCTTGCCGAGGATTGCAGTTATGAAGTGGTGCAGGCGGTGCATGACCAGCTGTGCGGAATGATTGCCGATCATAAGGAGAGCAAGGAGGAGCAGCCGCTGGTCATCTCCAAGGGAACGGTGAAGCAGGTGCTGGAAACCTGCGGCGTATCGGAAGAGCATCTTTCCGCCTTTGAGGAAAAGTATGATGCGGAATTCGGAGAAGAAGCCGAACTGCCCCCCAAAAATATCATTGATGAAAAGCAGTTTGAACTGCGCACCCCCGATGTGACCATCCGGGTGAATCCGGAACGGAGCGATCTGGTGGAAACCCGGATGATCGACGGGAAAAAATATATTTTGGTGCGTGCCGATGAAAATGTGGAAGTCAACGGGGTTCCCGTCCGCATTTCTTAGGGCGCATGTCCCTGAAAAGGCCCCGCGCTGCTGATGTCCGGTCAGCGGCGCGGGGCCTTTGTATTGTGCGTGGGTGTCTTTGCGTTTTCATTCGGACTGCGCTTATTCCGGAGAACTGCCGTCCGATTTCATCAGTTGGGCCCAGAGCTCATCATATTGTTTGGGCGTTTTGCGGCAGAAAGCGGAGCGGATGTCTTTGGCGGCGGCACCGTCTTCCGCTAAAAGGTCTACCACCGTCATCGCCATCAGCTTGGCGGGAACCAGATAGGCAAGCCGCGGGTCGGAAATTCGGAAATCCTTGCTGTGGGCAGCGCCGGTGAATCCGCTTACTGTAGGCTGAATCAGCGGGATCAGGCAGGAAAGATCTCCGGCATCGGTGGAGCCGCAGAAGGGAAGACCATCCTCCACAGCGACTTCCGGCAGCAGCAGAGATGCGTTTTGGGAGAAAAACTGCCCCAATATGCGGTTTTGGTTCAGCGGCAGATAGCCGGGAATGTCCTCTAAATCCACCTCCGCACCGATGGCGTAGGCCGCTCCCCGGATGGCACGGTTCACTTTGGCGTTTGCCGCCTGCATGGCGGGAAGATTTCCCGCCCGGACGTAGCTCTCCATTCGCACGTCCGCAGGCACGGTGTTCACCAGATCGCCGCCTTTGGTCAGAATGGGATGTACCCGGACATGATCCGTATCCCGGAACGTTTCCCGCTGGCAGTGGATCGCCTGAATGGCAAGGGCGGCGGCGTTCAGGGCGTTGATGCCCTCCCACGGAGCGCCGCCCGCATGGGCCTCACGGCCAATAAAGCGGACCGTTTTACCGATAAAGCCGGTGGAATCGCCGCCGGTTACCACATGGGCCCCGGCCGCATTGGTCTCGCTGTGAACCATCATCGCCATGTCGATATCCTCAAAAGCGCCCTCGGCAATCATCTGCTGTTTTCCGCCGAAATAGCGGATCTTGCCCTGCTGACGCAGCTCACTCCGATAGGCCAGCTCACAGTATTCCTCCGCCGGAGCCGCCAGAAAGCAGACGTCTCCCCCAAGGCTTTCCCGGACGGCGGACAACCCCATGGCACAGCCCAGCATGGCGGCGATCTGACCGTTGTGGCCGCAGGCGTGGGCGGCGCCGGTGAGCGGGTCGGCGAAGGGGTGGAGCGGCGACAGCACAGCGTCCAGTTCTCCCATCACTGCCACAGTGACGCCGCCCCTGCCGCGCAGCCATCCCTTTACCCCGGTCAGAGCCGGAAAGCTGAGGCCCGTCAGGCCCAGACGTTCAAACTGCTCTTTTACCAGAGCAGAAGTGCGGACTTCCCGGTATCCAAGCTCGGGATGCCGCAGAATATCCTCGCCGATGGCAATGATTTCTTCCTGTTTTGCGTCGATGGCGGCGCAGACAGCCTGTTTCAGTTCCTGCATCATGGGTTTCCTTCTTTCCTTTGCTGGGGGCTATTGATCGTTTTTCAGGAATTCTGTTACAAATGTGTCGTCATTTAAGTGGGGGTACATCCGGTAAACCCGGTCGATTTCTTCCATTTGACCCGGAGAAAGGGTTTCCTCCGGGTTCAGACACCAGATTCCCTTCATCAGCCCCTGACGGCGCAGAACTTCGTGTACACCGGGAATGCATCCGGCGAATCCGTTTGCCACATCAAAAAACGCGCCGTTGCAGTCGGAGACCTCGGCGGCCAGCGTCAGCAGACGGGCGGGAATTTCCGCCGCGTTTTGATAAGAACGCAGTTCCCGGTAAAGGGAAACCACGCTGTGAGTCCAGAGGGACCAGTGACCCAGCAAACCGCCGAGAAACCGTTTTTCCACCCGCTTGCCGTCTATGGTAAAGGCGAAGGGGGTCAGCAGATCCACAACAATGTTGTCGTCGTTGCCTGTATAGAGCGCCACTTCCTCGGAACGCCGGGAAGCGGCCACCCCCCTCACAAGGTCAATGGTCTGATAGCGGTTGAAGGAGGCACATTTGATGGCGGCCACATTTTCCGTGTCGGCCACGGCCTTCCAGTAGTCATAGGAAAGTCTGCGTCCCCCGCAGGCGGTCTGAAGGTAAAAACCGATGACAGGCATTACTGCCGCAACTGCTGCCGTCCGTTCGATCAGGTAAGAATCCGGATAGGCATCCAGTCCGCCGGGGCTCAGCAGTATCGCGTCAAACCCCAGCTCCTTTGCGGTCTCCGCCTCTTTGACGGCCTGCTCGATGGGGCCGCAGACTCCGGCCACCCGGACCAGCGCCCGACCCTGCTCCCGCTCAAAGCGTTCCATTTCCTGAACGGTAAGTTCCAGTACGGGACGGAAAAGGGAATATTCCGGTCTGCGGATTTCAAACTGAGTGGTGTGGACGGCGACGGCAACGCCTCCCACGCCGGAATGCAGATAATACCGCACCAGCCGCCGTTGGCCGGCTTCGTCCAGCTGCCGGTTTTCATCCAAAACCAGCGGGATGGCGGGGATTACAGTGCCGTTATGCAAAAGGGCAAGTGCTTCTTTTGTTCGATCCATAGAAAAGAAACCTCCTGTAGCATGGCTGCTTCAAATTTTAGAAATTGCCTTTGCGCTCCTCAAAGTGGGTGGGCTTGCCGAGAGCACGGCCGCCCGCAAGAATCCATTTTGCCTGCCATTCGATCAGCGTTCCCAGAGGAACGCTGGGATTTCCGAAAAGTTCCGACATTTTAGAAGCGTTGTTCAGATAGGCGGTCGTCGCTTCCTCACCGGTAAAGGTCACATCTCTGTCCAGAAGCTTTGCCAGACGGAGGGCAGTTTCCCGGACACCGGCGGTTTCCGGGCCGGTGACGTTCAGACGGAAAATATCGCTGTCCGCATGAAGCAGCAGACGGATGGCCGCTTCATTGGCGTCGCCCTGCCAGATGCAGTTGAAACAGGGGGAGGCAACAGATACGGGATTCCCATCCAGAATGGTCCGGGCGATGTCATAGAGCACCCCGTATCTGAGGTCAACGGCGTAGTTCAGGCGGTATACGGCAATTTTGGTGCCGAAGGTATGGGCGGCGTATTCAAACATCCGCTCCCGTGCCAGCGAGGACATGGCATATTCTCCCACCGGTTCGGGATGGGTTTCTTCCGTGGCTCCGCCGCTCCAGACACTGACTTTCGGATAGATGTTTCCAGTGGAAAAAATCACGATCCGGCTGTCCTTGTAACGCTCCGCCACCCGGGAGGGAAGCCATGCGTTCATTGCCCAGGTCTGATATTCCTGACCGTTGGTACCGAACTTTTTGCCTGCCATGTATATCACATTGGGGCAGTCGGGCAGCAGCTCCACAACACCCGGCTCCAGCAAATCGGCGGAAATCATCTCCACTCCGTTTTCCCGAAGCAGTTTTGTGACCAGCGGGTCGCTGAATCTCGATACGGCAATGATCCGTTTGGACACTCCCGCCTGCTCTGCCGCCCGCTTGGCCAGCAGGCAGAGGGTCGGGCCCATTTTCCCGCCCGCTCCCAGCACAAGGATGTCCCCTTCTATTTTCGCCATGTCCTCCACAAGTCCTGACGACGGCACGGTCAGAAGCTCATCCAGCTCCTGCTCTGTCCAGCTGTTCCATTGATATGCCATTCTGATCCTTCCTTTCCCCTATTCACAAGCCCGGCGCAAGCTCCGCCGGGGATTTTTGATCGATTCTTCCTTTTCATTATAAAGGGGAGAAAGTTTAAATTCTTGCCGTATTTTACTTTCATTGGCCGCATTTATTGACATTTTGACCTGTCTCTTTTCCATGTTCCCTGTCAAGCTCCCCAAACCGAAAAAACATCGTCCGGTATCTCCTCCGTGGGGAGGAAAATACCGGACGATGCAAGGAAAAAAAGGCAGATGAAAGCGAACCCTGCGTTATTATTCTGCGGATTCCACCGGCTCGGTGCGGTAAACGAAGTTCACCTGACCGTCCATATCATCGCTGATGCCGGAGAAGGATCTGTATTCTTTGGAGACATCCGCTGTAGCACGGATTCTGTCCAGAAGCCCGTTCAGGTCGCCGTCAAAGCTGTCCGCGAATTTCTGGACACCTTTTTCGTTGAATTCCTTCAGCCCGTCGGAAAGCTTCATTGCTCCGTCCCGGAGCTTGGTGATGCCGTCGGTGAGAGCAGGAGCGCCCTTCTGCAGAGCGGCAATTCCGTCATACAGCGCGCCGGCACCCTGATAGAGGCTTGCCGTACCCTTTTTCAGCGTATCGGCGCCCTTGGCCGCATCCGCTACGCCTTTGGTATAGGTCTGGAGACCGTTATAGAACTGCTTGTAGCTGTCCAGCTGTGTCTTCAGCTCCTGAATGCTGGCGGCGCCGGATTTAGCGGTCTGGACTGCGCCGGAAATCTGCTGCTGAACATTGCCGGAATTCATGTTTTCGTCAACAAGACTGTCCATTTTTTCCCGGGTTTTCTTTTCGATCAGGGCGGTGATTTCGCTGGACTGCATCTGTGCGCTTACCTGCTGGGAAATCAGGCCCTTGACAGCGGCACTGGACATCTGCTGGGAAATGGCTCCGGACACCTGCGCCTGCTGCTCTTTGGAAATCAGACCCGCCGAAACGGCAGCGTCATATTTTTCTTTTGTCATGCCCATGGCGCCCAGCACTTTGGCTTCCACGCCGGCTCTGACGGCTTCTTCCACCTTGGGCTCCACCTGCTGCTGCACTGCTGCGGTGACCGCATCGCGGATTACCGTTTCGTTTGCACGGACGCCCTCTTTTACTTTTGTGACCGCCGTATCATGGGCCAGCTTGTAAATGGCATCTTCGTCCAGCGAGGCAATCAGGTCGGTGAGAACCTGATCGTAGTTGTCAATGGTCATTGTGGGAACCGTTAGCCCCGATGCAGCCAGCTGGGAAGCGGCTGTGGAGAGCAGGGATTCAAACACCTGCTTGGAGGCAGAGGTGAGAGCTGCGTTGTTTCCGGACAGAGTCTGCAGCCCGCCGGCCAGCTGGGTCGCTCCGGTGTTCAGGCTTCCCGCGCCGGTTTTGAGCGCTTTGGCCCCATCCGCCAGCTTGTTGATGCCGGAAATGAGCTCGCCCGATTTGTCCAGAAGAGTGCACAGCCCGTCATACAGCTGGGAGGAACCGTTGGTCAGCTGATCCATCGCGTCCACCAGCTGATCCAGAGAACCGGCGAGCGAATCGGTGGAGCTTAATTTGTCAGGATCCACTTCGTTGAAAATCTGATTGGTTGCCACGGTCATTGTGGTGGCCATGGAGAAATTCTTTACGTCGGCGCTGATTTCCACGGAATCCGGGATGTCAAAGTCAGCCTTTTCGATGGCCAGATTGCTCTGCAGACCGGGGAACGCAATACCGATGACAGCCATGCGGTCGCCGTCGTTGACCAGTTTGCCGTTGGAGACGGTCACGTTGCTGAACACCTTATTGTCCAGCAGCATACCGGTCAGCATGGCGAAGGGAACGTATATCTTTTCGGTTTTTCCGCCAATCTGCTTCTCTTCATACTGGTTGTTCTTATAGTCAAAGCGGATGGTGACATGGCCGCTCTTTCCCGCCAGATCAGCGGGGGCGATTTTCTGGCCGTCCAGCTCATAGGTAACGGCAACGTCCACCGGCAGAGCCTTCTGGGTGCTGCCCTGATAATAAATGTCGTTGCCATGGGCATCCCACACCAGCATGTTGCCGTCGTTCATGGTGAAGGTTTCGTCGCCCTTGACGTTTTCGATGTCGGACAGCTCCGACTTATCCTTCAGCTCCGCGCTGTTGAGCGCATTTTTGATCCAGTCGCTGACAATGACCTTTTCCACAGAGCCGTCTGCACCGGCGACAATGTAAACCGTTTCGTCCTTGGCGGTTTTTTCGTTGTCGGATGTTTCGGTGCTTTTCGCTTCAGCAGCGGGGGCTTCTGTCTGTTTTGCCGCTTCTTTCACGGAAGCGGGCGCGGTCAGCGCATAGGTTGTGGTGCCGGCGGTGCTGAGAAGCAGCGCCCCGCACAGGCAGACCGCAAGCGGTTTTAAAATGGATCCTTTCATTTCGCAAGTACCTCCGTTTTCGGATTTTCAGATAATTCGGTGTAACTTACAGAAGGGGTAGGCCCCTTCGGCTTCATACCCAGCGTCGTAACGCCGATCAATTTGTCGCACAGCATGAGCAGTGCCGGGAGAATAAAGATAACGCACAGCATACTCACGATGGCGCCTCTTGCCATCAGCATGCACATAGAGCTGATGATGTCGATGTCGGAGTAGAGGGCGACGCCGAAGGTTGCCGCAAACAGTCCCATGCCGCTGACAATGATGGATGGAATGGAGGTGGACAGCGCGGTGGTGACAGCCTGACGCTTGCTGGCCCCTTCGGACCGTTCCGTCTTATACCGGGTCGTCATCAGAATGGCGTAGTCCACCGTGGCGCCCAGCTGAATGGTACTGATACAGATCGGAGCAATGAACGGCAGTGTCTGGCCGAAGTAGTGGGGCAGTCCCAGATTGATGAAAATGGCCAGCTCAATGACTGCAATCAGAATAAAGGGAAGGGAAGCGCTCTTTTCCACGATGGCGATAATTAGGAAGATAGCGATAATGGAAACGGCGTTGACCACCTGGAAATCGTGACCGGTGGTTTCGATCATATCCTTCATGCACGGAGCTTCACCGATCAGCATACCTTTGGGATCGTATTTTTTCAGGACAGCGTTCAGGGAATCGATCTGATCGTTCACCTTATCGCTGGCTACCTTGTATTGGGAGTTGATGAGCATCAGTTCCCATTTGTCGCTTTTCAGAACCTTTGATACGGATTCCGGCAGAATCTCTTCCGGAACACGGGAACCTACCACAGACTCAAGGCTTAAAACATATTTCACGCCGTCCACCTGTTCCATCTCATCGATCATGGAGCGAACGGTCTTGGTGGGAAGACTGGCGTCTACCAGCACCATGTGGGTGGAAGCAATGTCAAAGTCTTCCGAAAGCTTGCTGTTGGCGATGACATACTCAATGTCCTTGGGGAGGCACTGTCCCATGTCGTAATAGACTTCATCGTTTGTCTTTTTATAGCCGTAATAGGCCGGAGGAATCAGCAGGGCAAAGATGATGAGGAATACCGGGAAGACCCGGGTAACCCCGGTGGAAAGCTTTCCCATGTCCGGGATAAGGGAACGGTGCTTGGTTTTGTGCAGCGGCTTGTCGAATACCAGGATCAGAGAAGGCAGGACGGTGACGCAGCCGATTACACCCAGCAGAACGCCCTTTGCCATGACAATGCCCAAATCGCGGCCCAGCGTAAAGGTCATGAAGCACAGCGCGGCAAATCCGGCGATGGTGGTAAGCGAACTGCCCACGACCGAGGTCATGGTTTTTTGAATGGCCATCGCCATGGCTTCCTTGTGATCCGGGCAGATATCCCGCTGTTCATTGTAGCTGTGCCACAGGAAGATGGAGTAGTCCATCGTGACGGCCAGCTGCAAAACGGCGGAGAGGGCTTTCGTGATGAAGGAAATTTCCCCCATGAACCAGTTGGTTCCCAGATTCAAAAGGATGGACGCGCCGATTCCGGCCAAAAAGACGAAGGGAACCAGCCAGCCGTCCAGAAAGATCATCATTGCCGCGCAGGCCAGCAGTACTGCCAGCCCTACATAGATGGGCTCCTCTTTCTCGCACAGATCCTTCAGATCCGTGACCAGAGCCGACATGCCGGATACGAAGCACTGTTTCCCGGCAATGGAACGGATGTTATGGATGGCGTCGATGGTCACATCCGCCGAAGTGGAGCTGTCAAAAAATACTGCCAGCATGGTAGCGTTTCCCCGGTTGAACTCCTGATAGATCTCTTTGGGGAGAATCTCCATCGGTACGGAAATGTCCGCCAGAGAATCGTACCAGAGAACCGTTTCCACATGATCGACCTTTTCGATCTTTTCTTTCAGCGCCGACACGTCTTTTGCCGGCATATCCTCCACAATGATGAAGGAAAACGCACCTTTGCCGAAATCGTCCAGAAGCTCATTCTGTCCGATTACAGTATCAATGTCATCCGGCAGGTAGGTGAGCATATCGTAGTTGATCCGCGTTCCGATCATTCCCAGCACGGACGGAACCATCAGCGCCAGCGTAATGATCAGAATGGGAATGCGGAGCTTAACAACCGCTTTGGAAAACCGCATAATCTTAGATCAGTCCTTTCTGTCTGCTTCGTAATAATCTGTTTCGATCACATCCGGCTGCTGATGCCGGATAATCTTGACAGCCGTGAGCGCCACGCTCAAATTGAGGATACCCTCTGACAAAAGCGAAATGCCAAGCAATATCGTCAGCATTCTCGCGCTTTCGGTAGGACGGAATACCAGAAGAATTCCGATGATCCCCGCCAGAATTGCGAGCGCCAGAATCAGCCACCATGGACGGATGCCGAATTGCCGGGAATCCATCGCAATCTGAATTTTGAACAGCCCATCCGCCAGGATGGAAATGCCCAGAGCGATGCAGATGAAATTCATCAGGTTATCCGGCCTTAAAAGGATGATGACACCCAAAGCGATCAGGAGAATTCCGAAGGCCAGGTCGTATTGGAACGCCAGCCGGTACAGATCTTTTGAAAAGTACCCCACCAGTTTTACCGCACCGAATACAATGACGGCGATTCCCATGACGGTGCCTATCATCGAAACGGAAAAATCGGGCAGAACAATCAGCAGAATCCCCAGCGTGCAAAAAAGGGCGGACATGATGATGTATCCGATTTTCGCGGTTCTCATAGGCGTTACAGAGCGCATATGATGCACCTCCTTTATAAAAGAGTCTTCCTCGAAGTTTCCCGGAGGCGTTCTCTGAACAGGAAACCCCGGAATTTTTCTTCTGCGGTAATCAGTATAGCAAAGAATCCCCTGTTTGAAAGTGGGCAGCTTCCGTTTTCTGTCCGAAAAATAGACACCGGGCCGAAAATGTCTAAAAAATTTCCGCCGTGCATTGGAAGAGCGCCTTGGATGAAATGTCTTGGAAAACCCCGCTGCCCCGCCTTAAAACGGGCGGCATATGATTGGTGCGCCGGTATACTGTGCGGAAACAATGGAAAAAAGCGCGGGACTGTGATAGAATAAAGAAAACTGCCGCTGACCGATTCCGGAAAACGGCATGAACACGAAAGGACAGGTTGCAGCCTATGAAATTCGGCATTTCCACCGCCAGCTTTTATCCCCAGCTGACCGAAACCACGGTGAGGAGTCTGGGCGAAAGGGGAGTTGAGCTGACGGAGGTTTTTGTAAACACCATCAGTGAACTGGAGCCGGACTATCTCCGGGAGCTTCGGCGGTTGGCGGACGGTTACGGCCTCCGTATCGGGTCGCTGCACCCCTTTACCTGCGCGTTTGAACCGTTTATGCTGTTTACTCATTATGACCGCCGGCTGAAGGACGGACTGGAAATGCACCGCCGCTACTTTGAGGCGATGAATCTTCTGGGAGCCGGAATTTTCGTGTTTCACGGGGACAAATGGCGGGGCCCGTCGGGGAAAAGCGTCACTTCCGACGAGGAATACTTCGAACGGTTTGCCATGCTGCGGGATCTGGGGAGAACCTTCGGTGTTACCGTGGCACAGGAGAACGTGGAACGGTGCCGGAGCCGGAGTGTGCCTTTCCTCAAAGAGATGATCCGCTTTCTGGACGGGGATGTGGCGCTGGTGTTTGACAACAAGCAGGCGCTCCGTTCCGGCGTGGATTACCGGGACTATCTTCGGGAGCTGGGAAGGCATGTAGTCCATGTTCACATCAGCGACAACGGAAAAAAGGGAGACTGCCTGCCTTTGGGCGAAGGGGATCTGGATGTGGGAGAGCTTCTGGGACTGTTGAAAAGCGGCGGGTTTGACGGGGGCGTCATTGTGGAGCTTTACGGAGAGCGGATGGCGAGCGGCGAGCCGGTGTTTGAAAGCTGGAAACGGCTCAAGGCGCTGTACGGGGAGTTCGAGAGCGGCTGCCGATAAATGGATTGGGAAAACTGCTCATCCGGGCTTGTTCCCGGTTTTGGATTCATGCCCGCAGCGGAAATCGCCCCTTTGCCCGGATTTTGTTGTCAAGGTGCTTGTACTATTTGTATAAACATGTTACAATAAAATCAGTTATTATACGGATTCGGGAAAATTTATGGCAGGTCTGCCTGTGTAAACGGCAGGAATTTTTTCAATCATGATTGTGAAACGATTTCCGAAAGGGATGGTCGATAAATGAAGTGCGGATTTTGCGGCTGCCTGGAAAGCAAAGTGGTGGATTCCAGACAATCGGAGGATGGCTCAAAAATACGCCGCCGCAGGGAGTGCTTGAACTGCGGTGCAAGGTTCACCACTTATGAGGAGATTGAGACGATTCCTCTGATGGTGGTCAAAAAGGACAAAAGCCGCGAGCCCTTTGACCGGCAAAAGCTTTTGAACCGGCTGCTGCGCGCGTGCGCCAAACGCCCTGTTTCGGTGGAAACGCTGGAGAAGCTTGTCTCGGAGATTGAATATCAGTTTGCCAATCAAATGGTCAAAGAGGTGAATTCCTCCCAGATCGGCGAACTGGTTATGACCAAGCTGAAAGACATCGATCAGGTGGCCTATGTACGGTTTGCCTCCGTTTATAAGGACTTCAAAGACATTGACAGCTTTATGGAAGAACTGAAAAAAATCAAAAATCCCGCAGAATAGCCTGTAAAAGCTATTCTGCGGGGCGAATGGAAAATTCTTAAAAGATATTGTTCAGGTTGGGAATTTCCCGGGAGTAAATGTGCTCCATCATAAACGTGAGCTCGTCCAAAGTGACCAGCGCTTCCTTGAAATCTTTGTTTTCCCCCAGTGATTCCAGATTGACCAGATAGGTGGAAACTTTTTCGATTTCGTCATGGCGGACATAAAAGCTTAGAAATCCTTCCTTCTGCCTCCAGAGATCGGACATTTTCCGCGCTTCGTTCAGGAGCTCGGTCTGTTCTTCGTTTTCGCAGAAGCCGTGGGACTCTGCAATCATCCGGTCAAAATCGGCCTTGACGTCCTTTACATAAAAAATTCCGGTGATACTGAGTGCCAGAATCAGCGCTACGATAACTGAAATGGTAATGAGACGTGACATGCGGCTTCTCCTTCCGAAACTCCCGGCAGCACGGATGGCGCCGCCGGTTCCCTTGCAGAAGAACGCCATTTTTCAGCCGTGAAGGCCCGAGCGGGGGCCTTCACGGCTTTTATGCGTGGCTTTTTCTGCTTTCCGCCTTGGGAATAATATAGATGTTTTTTTCCTTGTCCACAGTCATGAGAAAAACATCGGAAAGTTTTTGCTTTTTTTTGGAGAGAGCCGTCAGAATCCACTCTTCATTCAGCCCATAGGGCTTGATGGCCGCGGGAATCACCTGGCCGTCGCTCACCGCCACCACAGGCGGCGACTGCTCTTTCCCTTTTAGCTGCAGCATTTCGGGGGTCACGGTCTGGGCGGAGAATTTTTGAAGCACACTGACCTTCCCGGTGGTTTCCACGATGGCGTACTGCACGTCCTGCAGATTGAAAACTCCTTGCTGCCGCAGGGATTCCATCAGGTCATCGATGGAAAACCGGAGCTTGCGCAGCTGTTTCTGATCCAGCTTTCCGTCATGGATTACAATGACCGGTTTCCCCGAAATCAGGGAACGGAATTTGGGAGACTGGAGACTTACGTTGGAGATAATAATTTCGAAGGCCACCAGCACCAGCACCGGAATGATGCCCAGAGCCATGGGAATGTCGGCATCCTCAATGGGAAGAGAAGCAATATTGGAAATCAGGATGGTGATGACCAGCTCGGAAGGCTGAAGCTCCCCCAGCTGGCGTTTTCCCATCAGCCGGAGGCTGAAGGTAACCAGCGCATACAGGAAAATAGCACGAAAAAAGACAACCAGCATGGGAAATCCTTCCTTTCTGATCTGTTTTGCCAAAGGCGGCGCCGCTTCCGGGCAATCCCGGCGGCATCCGGGAATAGTATGGGACTTCCCGACGGGCTTTATTCATTCTGCCGCTCTTTCGTTTTCGGGACTGCCGGGCGGGGAGAAATTCTGGGGAAAGGGGGATTTCTCGGTTGAATTAGAAGCCTGTACGGTGTATAATAAAGTCATATTGTACCCGCCCGTGCGAAGGAAGATCCAACCGGGGAAATCTGAAAAAAGAAAGAGGATCATGAAATGGCTACTACTTTTTCCGTGCCGATCCAGAAAATCGTAAAGGATTTTAATCTTGAGGTAGTGTATATGCCGGAAAACGAGGAGGAGATCCTGGTGGAAAGCCCGGACGTCAACCGTCCCGGACTGAACCTCAGCGGATTTACGGAGTATTTTGATAAAAAGCGGATTCAGATTTTTGGGTTAAGCGAGATTGCCTATCTTCAGAAGATGCCGGAGGAAGAACGCAAGGAACGGATCCGGAGCTTTTTTGAGCTGAAATTTCCCGCTGCGGTAGTTACCCGCGGGCTTGATATTTTCGATGAGATTTACGAGTGCTCCCGGGAAAACGGCGTAGTGCTGCTGCGCACCAACGATACCACCTCCAGCTTTCTGTCCGGCCTGCTTTCCTATCTGAATGTGGAGCTGGCCCCCCGGATTACCCGGCACGGAGTTTTAATCGAAGCCTACGGCGAGGGAATGCTGATTCTGGGCGAAAGCGGCGTGGGAAAGAGCGAGACTGCCATTGAGCTGGTGAAGAGAGGCCATCGTCTGATTGCCGATGACGCTGTGGAGATCAGGCGGGTATCCAACCGCACGCTGGTGGGCACTTCCCCGGAAAATATCCGCCATTTTCTGGAGCTTCGCGGAATCGGTATCATCAACGCCCGCCGGCTGTTCGGCATGGGCGCTGTCAAGATTACCGAAAAGATCGATATGATCGTCAAGCTGGAAATTTGGAATCCGGACAAGGTATATGACCGGATGGGGCTGGAAAACGAGACGGCCACCATCCTCGGAATTCAGGTTCCCAGTCTGACCATTCCCGTAAAACCCGGACGCAATCTGGCCATCATTCTGGAGGTCGCCGCCATGAACAACCGCCAGAAAAAAATGGGTTACAACGCCGCCCAGGAGCTGATGCATAATCTGGGAATGCCGGTGGAGGAGTCCACCAACATCAAGAACTGGGACTTGTACTGATTCAACCGGGTGGCCCATGGGCTGATTTTTCCGGCAGCTGCCTGTTTTACTGTGGTTTCTGTCCTTTCCGGGCGTGAAGCCCGGAAAGGACATTGTTATGATGAAATTCGCTGCAGATCTTCACACTCACACACTGGCTTCCGACCATGCCTACTCCACCATTCTGGAGAACGCCCGCTGTGCGTCGGAGGCAGGGCTTCGCTATCTGGGATGGACCGACCATTCCTGCCGGATGGTGGACGGCCCCCATCTCTGGCATTTCCTCAACATTCATTCTGTTCCGGATATGCTGGAGGGCGTGCGCATCCTGAAGGGGGTGGAAGCCGATATCGTGGACTTTTCCGGAACGCTGGACATGTCCGATCAGGAGCTTTCGGGTCTGGAATGGGTCATTGCCTCCATCCATGGGCCCATGCTGTCCCCCGGTACGGCGGAGGAGCATACCGCCGCCTATCTGGGCGCTGCGGAAAATCCCAATGTGGACGTGATCGGCCACAGCGGCTATGCGGACTATCCTTATGATTACGAAAAGGCGGTCAAGCGTTTTCGGGAGCTGGGAAAGCTGGTAGAAATCAACAATCATTCCTTCACCGCAAGGCAGAAAAGTATCGCCAACTGTGTGACACTCGCCCGGCTCTGCAAGAAGTATGAGTGCCGCATTGTGGTCAACTCGGACGCCCATTTTGCCGCCCAGATCGGTCAGCTCGACCGGGCGGTGCAGATGTTGGAAGAAATTGATTTTCCCACCCGGCTGATTCTGAACGCAGATGAGGAGCGGGTGGCGGAATACATGGAAGAGCGACGGAAACGGCTGGGCGGCCGCTGATTTGCCGGCGGCCATTTTATAAGAACAAGCGGAAACAGGAAAGGAACGTGACGAAATGCGAGTACTGATGTTTGATATTGATACGCTGCGAAGCGATCATCTGGGGTGCTACGGTTATGGGAGGAACACCTCTCCGACCATAGACGCCATCGCCAGG
>DBGCDL010000036.1:0-8870 GCA_048358235.1 Oscillospiraceae bacterium | reverse complement strand
ATTAAAACCCGTTTCGAGATAGAAAATACGACAAAGAGCCTGAAAGACTTTACCGGCAGTAAGGAACAGGAAAAGGCTAAAGTCGAGGAGTTGAACCGGAAATACGGCGAGAGCTTCGGATATTACAATACCGTTGCCGAGTGGTACGATGTGCTGATCCAAAAGAGTGATGACTATATCCAAATGCTTTTCCTGCAAGCGAAAGCCCAAAGCCTCGTGAACAAAGCCGTGGAAGCGGACGAAAAGGTGAACGAGGTAAAAGTCACGCCCGAATCTGATGTCGAGGGTTCAATGGGGTGGTTTTCTAAAATGGGGCTGCGTATGGCTCAGGCTGAATCCTATGGCCAATTCGATGCCGAGGCTTTGATTGAAAAGCATAATAAAGAGGCAAAGGCCGCAGCTATAAAAGCTGCAGAGGAACAGCGGGATGCTTATTTGGATGAGGCAAAGAAGCTGCAGGAAGAATATGCAGAGCTGGGTAAAAAGTCCGGTATCGGTGGTTTCGTGGATCCGAATAAAAATAACAAGGATCCGAAACAGCCCGCTAAAATTGTGAATAACCTTGCCGAGCTGGAACTAAAAGCCCGTCAAAAGATAGAGGATCAGCGTATCGCCCTGACGAAAGAGGGATACGAGAGGGAGCGTGCGGAGGCCTTGCTTAATTTCGAGAGAGAAAAAGACCGTATCACGGGTGAGGAACAGCAGCGCATTGAACTGTACAATAAGCTGAAAGCCGCCGGGGAAAAGGTTACTCCTGAACAACTTGCCAATATATCCGCTCAGGCGGCCACGCAACGCATACAAGCGGCGCAGATATATGATGCCACCGTTGCAGATATTGATAGCAGGGAAAACAGGGATGCCACCGAGAAGAAAAAGAAACAGCAGGAAACCCTGCAAGAACTCCTGAGCAAATATCGTGATTTCGAGGCGCAAAGAGCCGCCATAAAGAAACAGGGTGATGATGATATCGCCCAGCTGGAATCCCAGCGTACAGCGGAAAATTCCGATGAGATTGACCGTGCGATAGCGGTTGCAAAGGAACAAGTAACGAAAGGCATCCAATCCATTAATGATGCCGAGGCCGAGGAGGCATCCAAAGATAACGATTTTTTAAAGAAATTATTCGGGGACTATTCTTCCATGTCCTTTGATTCGCTGCAAAAACTTATTTCGCAGGCCAAACAGCTCCGGGCGTATCTTTCCGGTAACGGGGATACGAAAGGCATCACGTTTATTTCGCCTGAGCAATTAAAGAATATAGAGAAAAGCCCGGAAAAACTTGAAAAGTTAAAGAAAGCACTTGACAAATTGCTCGATTCCGACAAAGGCGGCAATAACAAGTGGGAAAGCATTTTCAAGACATTCGAGAAAGGCTTTGCCGAACTAAAGGGAGCCAAAGGAGCCAAAGAACTATCCGGAGCTATCGGCACGATTGGCGGTGCTGCATCAGATGCGGCTGGCGAGCTTGCTAATATGTTCGACCAAATGGGTGACACTCAGACGGCGGATGCCCTGAGTGGAATGCAGCAGGTCATGGGTGCGGTTTCCAACATCGGGCAAGGATTTGCAAAAGGCGGTTTGATCGGCGGTATAGGTGCGGCCATCGGCGAGGCTGCCAATTTTATCACCTCGGCTTTTGCGGCGGAAGCCCGTCACAAAGAGGCTTTAAAAGAGATTGAAAAGGCAAAGCTCGATTTTCAGCGGCAATACAATCTCCTTTTGCTGGAGCAGAATCTTTTGCTGGAAAAGGCTGAGAATATATTCGGGGAACGTCAGGTGGCAAAGGCCGCCAATGCGATAGAGGTTTACCGGGATGCCCTCTCCCAATTTAAGGACGAGCTTTCCGGAGAAGCCCCGACCATGAGCTGGATGGAACGCATGACGGGAGATTTTGCCGGAACTTACCGCAAACGGTTGGAAAATTATCAGAAAGGTTTCGGCGGTCTGAACGATGCCCAGATCGTAACCGGCCACAAGAAAACCGGTCTGTTCGGTTGGGGAAAGGGTAAAGACGTTTATAGCGGCATTCTCGATGTTTACCCGGAGCTGATCAAGGCCAACGGTGAGCTGGATACGGAAATGCTCCAAGTGATCCTCGATACCCGTAAGATGAGTGATGAAACCCGGAACTACCTCGAGAACCTGATCGACCTGAAAGATGCGATGGACGAGGCAGAGCAGGCTTTGGAGGATTACCTGCAGGAAACATTCGGGAGCCTCGGCCCGGGTATGCTGGACTCCATCACCTCCGCCATCAAAGGGGGCGGTACGGCTTTGGAGAACTTTGCGGATCAGGCAGTATCCGTGTTTGAGGATCTCGGTGAGCAGATCGCATACTCCTTGTTTTTCGCTGATAAATTTGATGACCTGCAGAAGCAGCTCAAAGAGGTTTACGGCAGTGGTAAAAGCGAGGAACAGATTGCTAATGATGCCATGCGGCTCGTGGATGACTTTTACAATAATATCGGCAGTAACGTGGATGCTGCGCAGTCATGGATGGAATCGTGGAAAGATAAAGCGGCGGCTATGGGGTTCGACCTTTGGAAAGAGGATACCACGACTCAGAGCGGTAAAGCCGGGGCGTTTCAATCCCTTTCTCAGGATCAGGGTACAAAGCTGGAGGGGTTGATGACCTCCCTGCAGATGCACGATGCCTCCATCGATGAGAACGTGGAGAATATCTCCGAGGGACTCGGCGGGGCTATTGATACCATCAACAAGATAAAAGAGAATACCGACAGTCTGCCGAAAATATATGATGAGATCGTGGAAATAAAGCGTGACGGTTTAAAAATGAAATGATATGGATGTATTGAAAGGCTTATTATTGATTAATGATGTGGATATATTCACGGATTACGGGGCTTTCCTCGTGGAGGAAAAGCCCGGTGAGAACAAGAACTACTCCTCACTTTTGAAACCACCTGCAACCAAAACGCACACGGCTGTATCATTCAGGGAACAGGATGGCGAGAAACTGCCTGAAACACTTGTTCCGGCTTGGGAGGCTCGTGACGTGACACTCCATTTTGCGATCATGGCATCAGACCGGCGGCAATTCCTTATCCGTTATTCCGCTTTCTTGGCTTTTTTAAAGGCCGGGAATAAAGGGTGGCTAAATTTATACCTGCAGGAGCTTGACCGTTCATTCCGGCTGTATTACAAGGAATGCACGGACTACAGCCAGCTGACCGATTTCGGTGGCGAGGTTGCCGCAAAATTCAGCGTGAAATTCAGGGAACCGGCTCCGGTGTTATAGGCTATTCAAATAAATTCAAACGGCGTTCAAATGGAACTTAAAATATACAATCAGCAAGGCGTTTTAAAAGCCACCGTGTCACCCTCGGACTCGGATCGTCATGTTAAGGAGGTGATGAATGACAATGTACTGAATTTGTCATTCACGCTTTACGAGTATGTCGGGCTGGGCGTGAACGATTACGTGGACTTTGACGGGGAGCGTTTCACGTTATTGGAGGATTATAAACCTGAGCAGAATTCCACCGTGGAATACGTGTATAACTGCAAATTTTACGGGATCGAGAGTGAACTTAAAAAGGCGAAAGTCCTCAAGCTGGTAGATAACGAGAATGAGTTGTCTTTCTCTTATGATGCCACCGCTGCGGAACATCTCCAGCTTATATGCGACAATATCAACCGGATCAAGGGTGGTAATGCTTGGGTTATCGGGGAGGTTGTTTCCACGGGTAACGTGAACATAGAATACGATAATATATTTTGTTTTGACGCTCTTTCCGAGATAGCCAAGAACTTCGACACGGAGTGGTGGATCGAGGGTTCGACCATCAACCTGAGCCGGTGCGAGCATGGCACTGCCGTTCCTTTGGGATATGGGAAAGGATTGAAAAAACTCACCCGTGTGGCAAATGATACGGTTCCGTTTTTTACCCGTCTTTACCCGCTTGGCAGCACCCGTAATATCGTGCAGTCTGATTACGGTTATAAGCGTCTGCAGTTACCCGGTGGCGTGCGCTATGTAGAAAAGAATACCTACCTCGGTATCGTGGAGCAATCTGAGGAAAACTTCTTTTCCAATATTTATCCAAGACGTACCGGTAAAGTATCTACGGTTAGAAGCATGGAGGCCACTGGTGAGGACGGCAATAAATTCACGATATATTACTTTACGGACTCCTCTCTCGATTTCGATCCGAATGATTATGAGATTGAGGGGCTTGTCAAGAATGTGGTGTTTCAAAGCGGAGAGCTGAACGGGCGTGATTTTGAGTTGAATTTTAATTCCAAAACGAAAGAGTTTGAAATCGTAACGCAATTCCCTTACGAGAACCAGCAGCTGCCGGGCGGTTTGTTGATCCCGAAACCGGGTGATGAATATATCCTGTATAACATCCGGATGCCTAAAGAATATTATCCGCTGGCCGAGCAGGAATTTGCAGAAGCTGTGGCCAAATACATGGATAAAATCAGTATTGATACTTCCGTGTACAAGGCTCCCACTGATTATGTCTATTTGGAAGAAAACCGGATATCCTTGCAAATCGGTAGGCGTGTTCTTTTGGAAAATGAGATCTATTTTCCGGCAGGGGCGCACGAGAGCCGTATCACGAAAATCTCCCGGAAATTGAATAATCCCTTCGAGGCGGATATTGAATGCACGTATGCGGTTGATTACGGGCGTATCAGCCAAATAGAGAACAATATCGTGGATATACAGGCCGCTTACAAGGAGCAGCTGAACAAGGAGGTGCTGGCTGTTTTAAAGAGCTGGGACAGCATTGATCCTACTGAATACAATGTCCTTTCCGCCGTCCGGACTATCAAAGCGATAGCGAATTCGATCAGCAGGCTGGAAAAGGAAATTTCCGATAAATTCCTGCGGAAAGATATTCCTGACGAGGCGGGTGAACTTGAAACCTTTTTAAAGGGGATCAGCGTGATCGGCACGGCATTGGTTGAAAAGCTCACGGTCGATAAAAACGCATTCTTTAAAGATACCCTCTCCTCCGAGAACTTCATCTCCGGTTTTCCGGGCGGATCCGGCTGGGCTTTGTTCTGGAAAGAGGTCATTAACTCCGCCGGTGTAACGGAGAAAAAAGCGGTCATGGAGCTTGATGACATGACCATCCGTGGCGTGATGAGAGTTTACGAGTTCGTGATCTCCCAGCTCGTGGGTGAGAACGGAACCCGTATCACCTCCGACATGATGCGTGTTCATTCTATCAACCCGGCCACAAAAACGATATATCTCGACACTGAGAAAGGTGTCCTTTATAATCCTTTCCGTGCCGGTGATATCGTGATGGTGCAACAATTTTCCGTGAATGGCCACGGTGGAAAACAATACGAGTTTGAGGTGGTGGATGCCAAGGTCGGGGCATTGGCTGATGGAGAGAACCGGATGGATAGTGTCACCTATAAAAATTTTGTCGGTGACGTGGGCAGCGTGGCCGCCCGTGACGTGCTTACCCGTGTGGACTCTTTGACGAACTCAGACAGAAAAGGTATCCTAAAGCAAACCAGCGTGGAGGAGGGCAGCCCTTACCTCGATGTCCTGTACGGGATGAAAACGGATCCTGACAATGCCGTCCGTACCCGTTTGGGACGTTTGGCTGGAATCATCACTTATTGCTGGGGACAGTTAAAAGGTTACGGGCTGTATTCGGAGAACGCTTACCTGACCGGTGATTTTCGCCTGCGTACGGGAGAGGATGTCCGGACGAAATTTGAAATCGTTGAGGGGATGTTGCAGAGTGCCATGCAGGGGGTTATCAACACGATGACCGAAAAGGACAATTACCTGACGAACGCCACCTTTCAGGATGACCTGACCGGCTGGATCCGGGAGAATGATATCAGCATCTATGACGTGAACGGGCAGCTGCTTGATTTGGGTATAAACTTTTATTCCGAAAAGAACAAGGTTTCGGACGTGGTTTCTTTTGACGGGCGTTTCATGCTCCGTGTTAAACGTAGTTATATAAAGCAGTTGAATAAAGATATAACCAAACCTGAAAAAGGGAGTATCCTTTATTTGACTATAAAATACCATTGTGATGCCGGTGGAACCCTGACTGCCGGTTTCAGCGGATCCGCTCCTTATGTTTCAAAAGCTATCGAGGCAGCCGATGGATTTCAGGTGTTGGAGGTATCGGGAGAATGGAGCGGATCCGGTGATTTCCTTTTGCAGTTTACCGGTGATATTTATGTCGAGCGGCTCACTTTGACCAACCACCCGCTGGAGGATTATCAAAAGGTTGTAAGCACGAAATTTGAGCAAACGGCTGAACATATCTCTGCGGTGGCCGAGGCGGTGGATAAAATTGATAACACGATAAAGACAGCAGGCTGGATAACTACTGCGGACGGCAATAAGTTATGGGCTACAATTTCAACGGTGGATGGCTTGGGTAACCGCCTGACCACCCATGAGGGCAGCTTCCACGTGACGGCGGATCAAATCAATGCCATCGTGAGTCGTATCGATAAGGCGGAGGATGAACTGGGAATTATTGACAACACGATAAAGACTGCAGGCTGGATTACCACTGCGGACGGCAACAAGTTATGGGCGACCATTGACAGGGTGGACGTATTGGGTAACCGCCTGACCACCCATGAGAGCAGCTTTCACGTGACGGCGCAGCAGATCAACGCCATCGTGAGCCGTGTGGACACGATAGACGGAACCATCAGCAGGGCCGGGTGGATTACCTCTGCTGACGGTAACAGGTTATGGGCAAGCAAGTCGTTGGAGAATGGCGGTACAATCGTATCCTTTATCAACCAATCGGCTGAGGACGTGGCAATAAATGCGGAACATATCAGGCTGGAGGGGCTCGTTACCGCCAATGAATATTTTAAGGTGTTGGAGGATGGTTCGATTGAAGCGAATGCGGGTACGTTTTCCGGATATTTAAAGACTAATTTTCATTTAGTGGAATCGAGCGATGCCATATACACGACTGATTCCGCACGAAAAGAATACGGATACAAGATCAACAAGGAATTAAGTTTGAAGGTTGATATGAAAGGAGCAACTAATGGAGCCGATATCATATTGTCAAATGATGTAAAGTATATTGGATCACGAGTGATCTTGTATAACGGATGTCATCCTCCTTACACGAGAACGGTGGGTTCTATCCGTTACAGTTCCGTGCGCATTGATGATGGAAGTCAGATTCGTGGAACCAACTCGGGTTTGGGCGAAGATGGTTTGTTGTCGTATAGCGATCCTTATAAGATAGAATGGATAAGCGGAATAATCGAACTTATTGGCACGCCGGAACATAATGGCAGAGAAATGGCCGGTCTGATATCGTGGAGAGGGGAACTCGTACAACCGCCAATAAACCCTCAAAGTGGTTGGCTCTATTATAACGAGAAAGAAAACCGGAATTACTTGTATTGGTATGGCGAATGGGTAGAATTTCCTGTTTATGGTGACGAATCCGAAGATTTACGCATAACGTGGCTGGGAATGTTATCATCGCCACCAAAGGATCCGAAAAAAAATTCGATATACATGACCACGTGGAAGTATCTTTATATATACACCGGGGAACATATGGAGGAGATCACCTATGGTTTTGATTTCCTAAATAAATGTGGGTGGTGTGTTTTGGGATTTAACTCTCTCAGTTATAAATATTACAAATGACGATATGAAAAAAGTGAACTTTAAAAAATTTGAGGCTTATACCGGAATTTCCAGGCAAAAGAAAATTACCGGTGACGCACGTAAGGATTTTGCTGATTTGATATACCAGCATACGATCGGGATAGAAGCCCACGCCCTTGCTTTTAAGATCTATAATAGTGAAGAACCGGTTGCGATCACGGGAAAAGAGGAACAGCTTATCGTGAGGGTTGCAAATGAATGGTGTACTCCCATGTTTATAGATGGTTTAATAGAACAGTTAAGAACGGAGGTCTGATATGGAAAACTTGACAGAATCCCAAATACAGGCGATAGCCGCCCGTGTCCGGAACATACTGCGAGCCGAATCCAAAGGTGTGGGTGAGCTTCCTGTTGTTTCCTCTTTGGATGGAGTATTGACACTCCCGGCCTTGAGAATGAACGGTGGTATCCCGGAAGTTGTCGAGGCTCCCGTTAATTTGCTGCAGGACGTGGCAACCGATGCGGTTGCGGATGCGACCCAAAAGGCCGCTGATGCCACGGCAAAAGCGATAACAGCCACGAACGAAGCGAAAAAGGCCACGACAAATGCCACCAATGCCGCCAAGAATGCGAATGATGCCGGTACGGATCTGACCAAGATAAAAACGGCAGCGGAAACTGCAACCAAAAACGCCAATGATGCCGCCTCCGGCGCGAATACTTCCAAACAGAATGCAGACAAGGCAACCACTGCGGCCAATAACGCTGCCAAAAGTGCCAATGATGCCGCCGGTGCTGCGGGAACCGCTATCGAAGCGGCAAAGAAAGCCACGGACGCTGCTAACGGAGCCGCTTCAAATGCCACGAATGCCGCCACGAAAGCGTCCTCCGCCGCTGATACGGCGAACAAGGAGGCCAGCTCTGTAAATGCGGCCAAATCGGAAGCCCTTGCCGCTGCCGCCCGTGCGAGCAGTACGGCCACCACCGCAGAGGCCGAGATCGAGAAGATGAAGCAGCTGCAGGAGTCCATATCGGGTGCGGCTTCGTTGGCTCCCACGAGAATGGAACTGACCTACACGAAACGCATCACCCAGCGTAATCCTTACGTTCAGCGTATCGTGGCCAAGATGTTCCCCTCGTACTCGCTGCAGAATGTTTTGTTCTTGGGTGATGACGTGGCCGTGAGCGTGGATCCTGCCGGTATTGTAACCCCGTTGAAGATCGGAACGAGCCGGATCCACGTGATCCCGACACAGGCCACCCA
>DBGCDL010000035.1:0-12444 GCA_048358235.1 Oscillospiraceae bacterium | reverse complement strand
GTCTCCATTCCACCGGTGTGGCGGTCAATCTGGACCCGGCCAATCTGGTGATGGTGACCGGCGATGATCCTGCCAAAGCGGTGCACACACTGAAGGACTATATTGTACATACCCATGCGAAGGACGGCAGAAAACTGCTGGACAGAAACCCCGAAATCATTTACGGCATTGAGACACCCAAGGACGACCTGGCACAGCAGGGAGACGCCTTCATTGAAGTGCCTCTGGGCGAGGGCAGCGTCAACTGGAGCGAGTATCTCAAGGCGCTGGACGAGATCGGCTATCATGGGTTCCTGACCATCGAGCGTGAAGTCGGCGAAAATCCCGAGGCGGATATCCTGAAAGCGGTTCATTTCCTGAACAGTCATATCAAATAATCCGGAATGAATGACCAAAAGAAAGAGGAGTTTCGATATGGATAAAAAAATCAAAGTCGGCGTTATCGGCGTCGGAGGAATTTCCAACGAGCATATTCAGGCGTATCTGAAAAATCCCAACGTAGAGCTCTACGCTTTTTGCGATATCAATGAGGAGCAGCTGAAAAAGATGTCCGAGAAATACGGCGTCACCCGCTGCTTTACCGATAAGGACGAGATGCTGAAGCTGCCGGAAATCGATGCGGTTTCCGTCTGCACATGGAACTCTGCCCATGCGCCCTGCACCATTGCCGCCCTCAACGCCGGCAAGCATGTACTCTGCGAGAAGCCCATGGCCACCTCCGCCGCCGAAGCCATGGAGATGAAGGCTGCCGCGGAAAGAAACGGCAAGCTGCTGATGATCGGCTTTGTCCGCCGCTACGGCAACGACTGCGCCATCCTGAAGGATTTCATCGGTCAGGACTATTTCGGCGATCTCTATTACGCCAAGGCAACCTACCTCCGCCGCAACGGCAACCCGGGCGGCTGGTTTGGCGATAAATCCCGTTCCGGCGGCGGCCCGCTGATTGATCTGGGCGTCCATGTCATCGACCTGACCCGGTATCTGATGGGCAATCCCCAGCCGGTCTCCGTCTATGGGGCCACTTTCCAGAAGCTTCTGAACCGTCCCAACGTCAAGAGCGCCAAGGGATACAGCTCCGTTTCCGCCGGAAACAACGATATCTGTGACGTCGAAGATCTGGCTACCGCTATGATCCGTTACGACAACGGCGCGGTTCTCTCCATTGAAGCCAGCTTCAGCCTGAACATCAAGAAGGATGAGGGAACCATTCAGCTTTTCGGCAGCAAGGGCGGAGCCAAGCTGGATCCCGAGCTGGAAATGTATACGGAAATTAACGATTACCTGGCCGATGTTTCACTGGCGGCTCCCACTGCACTGAGTTTTGACGGACTTTTCGCCAATGAGATCGATCATTATGTGGACTGCGTGATAAACGGTACCGAATGCAAGTCTCCTGCCGCCGACGGTGTCGCCCTCATGCGCATTCTGGACGCGGTCTATGAATCCGCCCGCACCGGTCATGAAGTAGTGCTGGGCTGACCTGCACGCGTGTGCAAGAAAAGGAAGGAACGGTAACAATGAAAATTTCTGTAAGCTCATATAGCTTTTCCGCATTGATGGACAACGGCTCCATTACCCAGCTTGGCTGTGTTGCCAAGGCAAAGGAAATGGGGTTCGATGCCATTGAATTTGTGGATATCATTCCCCATGACGGCTCCTCCCGGGAGGAATACGCCCGGAAGCTCCGCGCCGAGTGCGAACGTCTGGAAATGCCCATCTCCAACTACACCTTCGGCGCCGATCTGCTGAACGGTTCCGACGGAAATCTGGATGCCGAGATCGAGCGGGTCAAGGGCCAGATCGACATCGCTGAAATTCTGGGAGCCGGGAGCGTGCGCCATGACGCCACCGTAGGCTATCCCAAGGAGGTTCGGGGATTCCGGGGATTTGACGATGTTCTGCCCCGTCTGGCGGAAGGATGCCGCCGCATTACCGAATACGCAAAGACCAAGGGGATCCGCACCATGGTGGAAAATCACGGCTTTTTCTGTCAGGACAGCGAGCGGGTGGAAAAGCTGGTCAACACGGTGGCAAACGACAACTTCGGCCTTCTCTGCGACATGGGAAACTTCCTCTGCGCGGATGAGAACCCTGTGGATGCCTATTCCCGGGTAGCTCCTTATGCGTTCTATGCTCATGCCAAGGATTTCCATGTAAAAAGCGGTATGGGCCAGAACCCCGGAGACGGATTCTGGAAGAGCCGCGGCGGAAACTATCTTCGCGGCGCAATCATCGGTCACGGCGACGTACCGGTGACCCAGTGCCTTACCATCCTGAAAAATGCGGGCTATGACGGCTACATCGCCATCGAGTTCGAAGGGCTGGAGGAAAATTACAAGGGAATTTCCATCGGCCTTGCCAATCTGCGCCGCTATGTGGGGCAGGTATACGGAAACTGATTCAAAGAGCAGAACACCCGCCGGCAGCCTCAATGCCGGCGGGTGTTCTTTTGGGGAACAAGACAGCTGCAGATGGAAAAGCACCGCTCTTTTCTGACAAAGAGCGGTGCTTTCCGTTTCTCCGGCGGCGGGGAATTCCGGGCCGAAATCAGTTTTCGGCTGTCTCCGGAAGACTTCCGCAGTTGGAGACGCAGATGGTGCGCACGTTTTCACCGAGGACGGAGACAAGCTCCCTGCCTGCGGCATGGGACAGCGTGTTTCCAAGCAGAATGGAGTCCGTCATATCCTTGCAGACAATCCCGCATTCAGGAGCGCCCTCCGTCTGCGAGGACAGCGCGTTTCCGGTAAAGGTAATTCCGCAGCTGTTCTCCAGATAGACCTGACAGGATTGTCCCTGAGGCCCGTGGAGTCCGCAGGAGGAGATCACGTTTCCGCTGAATGCGGAAGATCTGGATTTGCGGCAGAATACGGCAGGGCCTTTGTTTCCGAAGAAGCGGTTTCCTGTCACGTTGACGTTCTGGGTGTCATCCAGAACCATGCCGTAAAGACCGTTTTCGTCGATTCGGTTGCCGGTGTAGCAGACCATTCCGGGCCCCGCAATGATGCCAGAATCTTCGTTGTGGGAGAAGGTGCTGTCGATGACCCAGCCGTCATATCCCCGGTCCACATCCATGCCGTGAAGACGGTTTTCGGTGATAAGGCAGCGGCGGACCGCAAAAACCCATACCCAGTCAAATTTAAGGCCGCATCCGGTGAAATGGCAGACTTTCAGATCCTCGTAGCAGTTGTTCTGCTCCACACCGCCATGTTTGGAGTAAATTCCGTGCATTTCCCTGCCCAGATATCCTCCGTCCAGCGTAAGCCCGAGAATGCGGGTTCCCCGTGCCGCGTCCAGATCCAGAAGCGCTCTTGCGTCACCGGAGAGAGCTTTGAGAACGGCGGTTCCCATCTCTTTCCCCTCGCTCCATGCGGAGCAGCCACAAAGGGTGATGTGGCTCGGGACAGAAACCGGATGAATACCGTATATGCCGCTGGGAAAATAGACGGTTCCTTCCTCCCGGACAGCCTGATTCATTGCGGCGGCAAGGGCCGGGGTGTCGTCATGGACACCGTCGCCCACTGCGCCGAAGTCCCGTATATTCAAGTAGGTCATAATTTTCTCCTTATTCTTCCGGCGGGAATGTGTTCAGATCAAAAACGCTGCCCGTATTGTTTTCCATCAGCAGGTTTTTGTGTCCGCCCAGATCCCGGCAGAGCGCTTCACTGCAGCTTTCATAAAAGGCGTTTCCTGTAATCGCCGAATCCGTCAGCCCTGAGATCACCATGCCGTAACGGGTGCTTTGGCGTTTGGCCAGACGGAACCATCCCCAGAAGCTGTTGCCCACCATAGAGAGACCCCGGCAGTTTTCCAGCCGGCAATGGGTGTTGTCGTCCGACGCTTCCCGCCGTGCACCGCTGATCCGTGCCATATTTCCGGTGAGGGCACAAACCGTGCAGCTGTCCAGATGAATGGCCGGGCCCCGAGCGGAGTCGAAGGAATTTCCGGTTACGGCGATTTCACTGCCGTTTGCGATTTTGACTCCGGCAGAGCCGCCCTCGATCCGGTTGCCCGTGAAAAGCAGATCCTCTGCTCCATCGGCAAAAAAGCCGGGCCCGTCGTTGTAGGCCAGCTGACAGTCAATGATGCTGCCATGCCTGCTGCCGCTGCCATCGGTGGAAGCACCGGTGTTTTTAATCAGGAGACTTCTGCGGATGGCATAGGAGGAAGCGGAAATCCGAACACCGTTTCCGGTAAAGTGGCAGCACCGGATGTCCTCCAGAAAGATTCCGTCCCCGCCTTTGACGCAGATTCCGTGAAAGCGGTCCCCCTTGTATTCTCCATCCAGAGAAAGCCCAACAATACGGTTGCCGTGGCAGTTTTCCAGTGTGAGAAGTCCATCGGCCTCCTGCGAAAGGGAAAAGAGGGCCGTCTGGCCGTTGTAATCCGGGTCTGCGGGAGCACCCTCCTCGATCTTGTTGTTTCCATAGCCGAAAGCGGAATAACCCCAGGAAGCGTTTCCCATCAGCGTAATGCCGGAAGGAACCTTTACCGGGTGAATACAGTATGTTCCTTTTGGGAAATAGACTGTCCCTCCGCTGGTACACGCGGCCTCCATTGCTGCATTTACGGGCCCGGTGTCATCGGCGATTCCATCGCCTCGGGCGCCGAAATCACGCACGTTTAAGTATGGCATAACTAGTTCTTCCTTTCTGTCCGTTGTGAAATGTCGAACCGCCGGCACGGTCGATATGGTTTTCAGTATGAAAAGAGGAAATGCGTTTGTCAACAGGAAAACGGAATCCCTGAAAAAGAACGCACAAAACGATGAGAAACCACAAGAATTGAGAAGGTCAGGAGGTGACCTGGGCAGAACGCATTTGTTTTCGGTATTCGGTGGGGGTCATCAGCATGACCTTTTTAAAATTCCGGTTGAAGGCGTTGATGTCGGAGTATCCAACATCGCGGGCAATTTCACTGATGTTTCTGGAAGAACCCGCAAACAGGCGCACCACATTTTCCATCCGGACTTTGCGGACGTAATCCATAAAGGAACAGCCCATTTCATCCTTGAAGATGTGGGCCAGGTAGGTGTAGGACAGATTGAACATCTCGGCTGCCTGCTCCAGAGAAAGTCCCGGGTCCATATAATTTTCCCGAACATAAGCGGCTACCTGGTCAATGTAGACGCTCTGGGATTTCTGGGGTTCGTTCCCGGAAATATATCCGCAGAAAAGATTCAGCAATTCCAGAATCCTGCTTTCCAAAATATCGGGATCACCGCAGGAAAGACAGCTTTCCAGCTGTTCGTCCGGAAGAATCTTTTTTCTCCGGCTGTCGTTGATGGACCGCAGGCTCCCTGCGGCCGCTTCCCGGAAATCGTGAATTCGCCGCTCCATGAGATCCGGACAGTAAGGAAGATTCCACAAGCGCCGGCGGACGATATCACGGATGCGGGCTTTGGCCGGTTCGGATTTTCCGGCGGCAATTTCGCCCAGCCATTGCTCCTGTTCCGCCCGGGAGAACACGGGATCTTCGCATTCAAATACAACGTCGGAAAAAAGACAGCATTTCAGCTTGGCGCATACGGCCGTTTCCAGCGCGGTCTCCGCCTGTGAAAAGAAATGGGGCAGCTCCCCGGAATCCCGGAAACACTGGCTGATGCCGATCTGCCCGGATTCCGTATAGGGCTTCATTTCAGCCAGAAAAGTTTCAGCCAGCGCCTTCATGCTTTCGGGGGGAAGGGTGCCGGACGGGGGGGAATCTCCCTCCGGCACATCAAAATTGAGAATCAGTGCATGATGGCAGGGATCCACCTCCGCAAAGAAGCACTGGCATTTCAGCTCCTGCGGCAGCAGATGCAGCAGCAGCCATTCCATCGTCTGGGAAGGGGCCGCGGAGAGGTGAAGTCCGGCGTCGGTCCGGATTTTCAGCACATAGAAGGAGGAGAACCAGAAGGATACCCCTACTTCCTTCAAAGAGGAAAGGAGTTCCCTGTCGGGGCCGTGCCAGAGCAGCCGGTTCAAAAGATTGTTGCGGACAATGGGCAGCTGTTTTTCAATGATATCCTGAAATTTCTGATTCCGTTCGATCATGGAAAGGGAGCAGGTGCGGATGTTCTGCAGCGCATTTTTGGACACCTGCATATCGCCCGACATATAGCCCTTCAGGATGTCGCTGAGGTCGTCCAGCGGCTTGGCGTTGACCTTCATGAAGTAAAGGGAGAGCACGATTCCCACAACCAGTGTCAGAACCACCACAGCAAAGCAGAGCAGCTTCATCATTTCAAGCTGGCTGACGAAGGAATCCATGGGAATTCCCAGATAATAGGTCCAGCGGAACCGTCCGGACTGAAGGGTGCTGACGGTCCAGCCCTTCGTCTCATCCACCTGGATCAGTCCGCGTTCCGTCCGGTCCCGCAGCAGAAGGTTCTTGTCCGGCAGGTTATGCTGATAGATCAGCTGGCCGTCCATGCTTTCGATGCAGAAAAAGCCTGTCTCAAAAAAGTTCATTTGGTTTGCCTGGGAAAGGATCCGTTCCATGTCCAGCACAAACACAATGTTTGCAAATTTCCCATTGGTTTCGATCTGCGTGGACTGAAGGTAAAAAAGCATGGAACTGTCCGAGCCCCGGGACGGCGAGGAAACAGAAACCAGTTTTTTTCGGTTAACGCTGTTGAGAGCATCCTTGATATTGGCATAGTCCCCTTTGGCAAACTGCTGGATAAACCAGTAGTCCTCCAGAGAATTCAGCGATTTTGAAGAGAGAAGGTAGTTGCCGTCGGGATAATAGATGAAGTAGTCGTAAATGTACTTGTTTACCGCGTAGGTTTTTTGGGATTCGCGGATAAACTGGCCGATATCATAGAGGTTCTGGGGGCCAAGCTCTGTAACGCCAAGCAGATTCCGCACCTGCTGCTTGCGTGAAATGTCCATGGAAAACTGCTCCACCATTCCCAGCGACGCTTCAATCTCGCCCTGAATCTGCCGCGACAGGGCCTCGTTGTAGTCCAGAAGGCTGTTGGAATACATCCGCAGAAAAAAAGAGGAGGAACCGATGATCCCCAGCATGGGAATCATCAGAATGAACAGATAGGAAAAGATGTATTTGACATCGATGGACAGGGCGGTTTTCTTAAATCGCATTGTGTTTCCTCCTCAAAAGGGGAGGCTTAATGAAAAACCCTTTCATCAAGCCGGCATCACCAGTGACAGACAACAAAAAACCAGTCGTTTCCGCAAGCATATCTTGATATTTTTTTGATTTCAAAACCTCAAATTTTGTCTAATTTGTGTTTCTATTATAATGTAGTATGGCGAATGTTTCAATAACAAGCCCGGTATCTTCGCAATTTTAGATTATAAATAACAAAACAATATGATTGAAAATGAGACGTGCCTCCCTTATGCTGAAAGTAACAAAAAACGAAAGGAGGTTTCCGCCCATGAAAAAAGCAAAGCACGCTTCCGGAAAAAGCGTGTGGGAAATCATCCGAAGGGATTTTTCCCTGAACAAGTATTTATATCTGCTGGCATTGGCGGGCGTACTCTATTACATCATTTTCATCTATCTTCCGATGTTTGGTGTAATTATGGCATTTCAGGATTTTAACATTACCAAAGGTTTTCTCGGCAGTCCGCTTGTGGGGCTCAAGCATTTCAAGAGCTTTTTCAGCAGCTATTTCTTCGGAAGGCTGATCCGCAATACCCTGCTCATCAACATTTACAACCTGATTTTCAGTTTTCCGATCCCCATTGTTTTTGCCCTGCTGCTCAACGAGCTGCAAAGTCAGAAATTTAAAAAGACGGTGCAGACCGTATCTTACCTTCCGTATTTTATTTCCATGGTTGTCATCGGCGGCCTGATTCACACCTTTACCGCTGAAAACGGCCTCATCAGCAATATCGTCTCCTCCCTTGGGGGACCCGGAGGCAACCTGCTGATTGACCCGGCCAACTTCCGGACCATCTTTGTATCGTCCAACATCTGGCAGTTTTTCGGATGGGACAGCATCATTTACATCGCCGCTCTGGCAGGCATCGATGTGGCCCTGTATGAGGCCGCCACCGTGGACGGCGCGGGAAGATGGCAGAAAATGTGGCATATCACTCTGCCCGGCATTAAGCCGACGATTATTATCATGCTGATTCTCCGGCTGGGGTCCATGATGAATGTGGGCTTTGAAAAAATCATTCTGCTTTACAATCCATCCACCTATGAGACCGCGGATGTGATCTCTTCCTTTGTTTATCGGCGCGGCATCCAGGAAGCGGACTACAGCTTCAGCGCTGCCGTCGGCCTGTTCAATTCCCTGGTGAATTTCGTGCTTCTGGTCGCATCCAATATCGTCAGCCGAAAGGTGAGCGAAACATCTCTGTGGTAAAATTTCAAAGCGGCGGCGTTTTCGTCCGCTTTAGAAAGGAATGTTAGAATGAAACAATCAAAGAAACCGGGGAATCTTGTTTTTGAAGCCATAAATGTGCTTCTCATGCTGCTGGTGATTGTGGTCACGCTGTATCCGTTTGTCTATGTGCTGATGGCGTCCTTCAGTGATTCCATGAAGCTTCAGGCGTTTCGGGGCGTTTTGTGCTGGCCCATAGGGTTTTCCACGGAAGGCTATAAAATTGTGTTAAGCGATAAGGCGATCGGCATCGGCTATCTGAACACACTGTTTTACGTGATCGTGGGCACCTTTTTAAACGTGGCCGTAACAGGCATGCTGGCCTATGTCATGGTGCAGAAAAATTACCTTTTGAAAAATTTTATCACCTGGATGGTCATTCTTTCCATGTTTTTGAACGGCGGCCTGATTCCCACATTTCTGGTGGTACGAAAGCTGGGAATGTATAATACCGTATGGGCCGTAATTCTGACCACGCTGGTCAGCACATGGAACCTCATTGTAATGAAATCCAATTTTGCCCAGATTCCCGAAAGCCTGATTGAGTCCGCCCGGATCGACGGGGCAAACGACATCGTCATCCTGTTTCGGATTGTGGTGCCTGTTTCCAAAGCGATTATCGCGGTTATGGTGCTCTATTACGCGGTGGGACACTGGAACAGCTGGTTTAACGAGATGATCTATCTGCGGGATGAAAGTCTCAAACCTCTCCAGCTGGTACTGCGGGAAATTCTGATTTTAAGCAGTACCGATTCCCTTTCCAAGTCAAACAGCTCCATGAGCACCCACATGCTCGTGACGGAAAATGTAAAATATGCGTCCATTATCGTATCGACCCTTCCCATCCTCTTCATCTACCCCTTTATTCAAAAGTATTTTGTCAAGGGAGTAATGATTGGCTCCATCAAAGGTTAACAGGCGGGGAACCGGCATTCCGAACCTGTTTCCAAATAGTATTGTAAAGGAGATTTCTTATGAAAAAGCGAACATTGTCATTGATGCTTGCATGCTGTCTGGCACTGTCCACTCTGCTTGCCTCCTGCGGAAAAACCGGGGAGGTTGTAGGGGAAACCTCGGATTCCACAGGATCAGGCGCCCAGACCTCCGGTACGGATGAAAACGCACCCCAGCCGGGGCCGCAGGCATTGCCCGTTACCGACAAGGATGTCACCATTACCTGGTTTATGGACTTTTTCAACACGCAGTGCAACAATCAGGGCGAAGTGGCCGGATATGCGGAGCTGGAAAAGCGGGCCGGTGTAAAGATTAACTGGATTCATCCCAGTGCGGGAGCCGGTGCGGAGGAGTTCAACCTGATGGTTGTTTCCGGCGATTATCCGGACGTAATTACCTGGAACTGGAAGAATGTCAAGGGCGGCCCCGGCAAATATATCAAGGACGGCGTTATCATTGACATTACCGATATGGCCAACAAATATGTTCCGAACTATACCTCATCCATGAGGGACAAAAAGCAGATCTATCTGGACGACGGCAGCATGTACGGCTTCTGCCTCTCCAACTCCGATCCCATGCTGGCAGCGTGGAAGGGCTTCCTTGTCCGTGAGGACTGGATGAAAAAAGTGGGCGCAGGGGTTCCCGAAACCATTGCAGACTGGCATACCATGCTGACCGCATTCAAGGAAAAAGACCCCAACGGCAATGGAAAGCAGGATGAAATCCCGCTGGTAACTCCCCGTGAGAACACCTTTGCGAGCTTTGCCACCGCGTGGGGAGTAAAAAACACCTACTGCACCGATCCGTCCACCAAGAAAATCGTATTCGGCCCGATTCAGCCGGCATACAAAGAGTTCCTCGCCGAAATGGCAAAATGGTATCAGGAAGGCCTGATCGACAAGGAATACGTGGCCGTAGACGGTCAGACCGCCCAGTCCAAGCTGATGCAGAACACTGCCGGCGCCGCACTGGACTTTACCTCCGGCATCAACAACTATAAAGTGGGCCTGCAGTCCGTGGGCGTGGAAGGAAACTTTATCGGCGTTCTTCCTCCCGCACTGGAAAAGGGCGGCAAGCACTATACGGAAAACAACGGCTTCCTCGAAGAGGTGGGCAGCAACGTTACCGCCATTTCCACTGCCTGCAAAAACGTGGACGTGGTAGGAAAACTGATTAACTACATGCTGAGCGAAGAAGGCAACACCCTGCTTTGCTGGGGCGTGGAGGGCGAGTCCTATGAGATCGTGGACGGCAAAAAGCAGTTTACCGATCTGGTTATGAAAGACCCCTCCGTATCTCCTTATGAAAAGGTGACCCGGTATGCATATCCCAACTGGCCCTTCAACACGCCGGTGGACATCGACGCATATTCCCAGATCGAATATGTGCTTCCCGCCCAGAAGGAAGCGTCCTCCCTGTGGGCTACAGCGGATTACGACCTGCTTACCCCTCCTCTGACCTATACGGAGAGCGAATCCGCACGGCTCTCTGAAATCAACAGCGACGTGGAGACCTATGTTTCGGAGATGACCAGTAAGTTTATCATGGGTCTGGAATCCCTGGACAATTTTGATAAATTTGTAAGCACGATCAATTCCATGCAGATTGAGGAAGCGGTTCAGATTCAGAACACTGCGCTCGATCGCTATAACGCCCGGTAGTCAGGCGGCTTCTGCCTGCTGTCGGAACGCTGAATGAGTAAAGGCAACAGCGAAAGGCGGCCGCCGGTATGCTCCGGCGGCCGCTTCTTCAAGGTAAGGAGGCCTCTGTTTTGTTCCGTATTCCTCAAAAGATTCGATTCCTGGGCTGCTTTTATATTCTGGTACTGCTGCTGTACAGCATGACCACGCTGTATAACTCCGTAATGCCCCTCTATTTAAAAAGCTTTTCTCCGGCGCTGCGAGGCGTTCTGCTTTCGGCCGGGCCTGTCGTTTCCTCTATGGCGCCCCTCTTCTGGGGAAGCATGGCAGACCGGGTCAGAAATAAAAAATGGGTTTTGGCTGCGGTCTGCTGCGGGGCGTCCCTCATCTTTCCGCTCATTTTTCGGCAGCAAGGCTTTTGGCCGATTCTGTTTCTGATCGGGCTGACCGCTTTTTTTTCATCGTCCTTCGGCAGCCTGTCGGATACAATCACCCTCTCCTACTGCACTCAAAACGGCTTTTCCTATGGCCCCGTCCGGATTATGGGTACGGTGGGCTACGGAATTTTTGCGGTTGTGTCCGGAATCATTATGGAACAAAAGGAGGGGCTGCTCCCCTGGATCTATTTTATGCTGGGAGCCGCCACCGTTCTGGTCGTCTTTTTTCTGCCTTCCTCCGGCCCGGAAGCGTCCCAGTCTCAAAAAAAGGCCGTCTTTTCTTTTTCCGATTTCCGGGCCCTGTTCAGGGAGGTGCCTCTGCTGCCCTGCTTTATGGCGCTGATCTTCATGACGCATTTTCCCCTCAGCTATTTTTATAATTTCTACCCGGCGTTTTTTGTGGAGGAGCTTCATTTCCCGGAGCGTATCTGGGGGATCCTGATTCTGGCTACGGTTTCCGGCGAAATTCCGTTTTTTATTTTTTATGACAGGCTGCTCAAACAGGTGAAAATCAGGACCCTCTTTTTGGTCAGCGGGGTTTTGGCAGTGATCCGCTACACATCCTTTATGCTGGCATCGGGTTTGACGGCAATCATCCTCACCGCCGTCTGCACCGGGCTGTTGACAACCATCGTCATTTACAGCATTACCTGGTATATCAATACACGCCTGCCGGAGAACCGGCGGGCCACCGCCCAGGGGGCAATTTACTGCACCTGTTCGGTAACGTCGGTAACGGCGGGACTTATCGGGGGAGCCGCTACGGGGCTTGTGGGAGTGCGGGGGATGATGGCGTTCTGCGTCTTTCTGTCCCTGGGGGCGCTGATTCTTGTATCTGTATTATCCAGGAAAGGAAAACTGGATTTTTAAGGAACCTCTGATTTGTTTTTACTTCCACTTGATTGGGGCTCCGGAACCGGAACGTTCGGAGGGGCTCCGGGCAATAAAGATCAGAAAGGAACGTGACGAAATGCGAGTACTGATGTTTGATATTGATACGCTGCGAAGCGATCATCTGGGGTGCTACGGTTATGGGAGGAACACCTCTCCGACCATAGACGCCATCGCCAGG
>DBGCDL010000034.1:0-3318 GCA_048358235.1 Oscillospiraceae bacterium | reverse complement strand
ACCAGTTATCCTTGGCGTTATAATTCGTGGTTTTGATCTCAAGGATGGCTGATGTACCGTCCGGCAGCTCCACCATGTAATCCAGATCCGCCAGCATCCAAGGATATTGGGGATGCCGGAACATGAAAGGCCGGCGGTAGATCTTATAGCCCGTCTTATGAGCGAAGATCTTGGCAACCAGTGGCTCCAGCAGAGTTCCAACCTCCAACTGGACCCAGTTTTCGGCATCATCCGCTGTGACGATATTCAGCTTGTCATAGTAGAGATCCCGCCCGGTACGGAATGGTGAAATTCCGAGAACGGCAGCGGCGTCACTTCCGCCGATGCCCTTGCGCCGGTATTCCAGCCATTGTTCACGCGGCAGACCTTCTGTACCGACGAGAATTTGCGGAGCGTAACACTTTGCGTTTTCCATGGATGCATTCCTCCTCGGTTTCATATTTGATACGCGGCTTATTCAAAAGCCGCTTCTCTCTGTACCTGTGGTACGGTCGGAAGGAACGTCTGGGATGTCCTCCGGGTTTCCATTTTCGTCTGAATTTCATTTCTTGTTTCCACCTTTCTTGATGATATATCCTCAAAGCCTTTCGGCATTTGGGCGCAAAAAAGCGGGAACAACGATTCTGGTAAAATCCAGTATGTTTGCCTGACAGCAAACTCTCGTCATTCCCGCAGTATGGGACGGTGCCCCGTAAAACAAAAAAGCCAGCAGCAGCCGGCTTTCATGGCACAGCAATACTACTGACAAAAACGTACAAACCTGACAACGTGCGCAGGTGGATTGCTCCACACACAGATCATTGACCTATGCCCAAAGGGAAATTGCGCAAAACTCATTTACGGGCAAAGTGTAACACAATATATTGTATAAGTCAATATAAAAATACTATATTTAGTTTTTCTGGCGTACGTGCAAAAAATACGGACATGGCCCCGTATTTATTTTGTGAACGGTAAAAACCACCTATTGAACCTTGAAAACGCCGACCCCAAATGCGGCTGCATCGATTTGTCCGGGAGTTATACAGGATCGGCTGACAGTATGCGTTTGCGTACCTGCCGGGGAAGTGCCGCACAGCGGCAGCCTGCAAATACGCGGCCTGAAGCGAGGGCGCAGGAAATGGCCTGGAATTGGGAATCGAACTTGGATTAGAACCTAATGTAATTTACTTGTTGGTGATAGTGGGGAAAATCCGTATAATATATTTGTGAGGACATCACAGGCTCTTTTCCCCAGCCACCAAAGAAAGGAGGCCCTCTGTGGCTGAGATAAATACAAACGGCCTTAAAGCCAACTCTGAAAAAAGAAGCTATTCCGTTATGGAAGTAGCGGAAATTCTCGGTGTCAGCAAAAAATCCGTCTATAACATGTGTGCTAATGGCACCTTCAAATGTGTACGGATTGGAACCAGGCTGAGAATATCAAAGAAGGCTTTCGATGATTGGCTTGATGGCAGAGACAATACCTGAAAGGAGCCATGAGCTATGGCATCAATTCAAAAACGCGGTAAAAAGTATGCCGTCGTATATACCTATACGGATTCTGCCGATGTCAAAAGGCAGAAGTGGGAAACCTATGGAACAAAGAAGGAGGCTGCGGCCAGAAAAGCACAGGTAGAGAATGAAATGAACAACGGAACCTTCATTCCGCCATCCAGCGTAACTGTCCGTGACTTCCTGGCAGATTTTGTTGAACTCTACGGTTCAAAGCGGTGGGGGCTTTCAGCCTACTCTGGAAACACCGGGATCATCAACAATTACATCAATCCAGTCATTGGCGATATGAATGTCCAGGATGTGACAAGGCGTACCGTAGACAGCTTCATCGCCCAACTGCAAAAGATGAAACCCGTCAGCACAACATACCGAAACGCACGCTCGGAATTCTTGCCTCCCAACACGATTGAAAAAGTGTGCAAGGTGCTGCACTGCGCTTTCCGCCAGGCCGTCCGATGGGATATGGTTCCGAAGAATCCGTTTGACGATGTTCTTCTTCCCAAGAAAGAGAAAAATCCTCGCGCTATCTGGACGGCTGACATTATCAGACAGGCTCTGGATAACTGCTCTGAGGGGAAACTGTATGTCGCAATCAACCTTTCGTTCGCCTGTTCACTGCGCATGGGCGAGATCACAGGGCTGACATGGGATTGTGTTCACATTTCCGATTCAGACATCGCAAAAGACGATGCCCATATCATTGTCAACAAGGAATTAGCGCGTGTCGATCAGCGTGCGATTGACGCGCTCGGAGAGAAAGACATCATCTTTATGTTCCCGAGGATCGTGAAAGCCAAATCGACAACACGGCTTGTGCTCAAACGACCTAAGACGGAAACCAGTATCCGGAAGGTATGGCTGCCGAAGACCCTTGCGTATATTCTTCGGGACTGGCATCAAAAGCAGGACAAGCTCAAAGAAATTATGGGTGACGAGTATGCCGACTATAATCTTGTTTTAGCTTTGGAAACCGGGCGGCCCTGCGAAGACAGGGTGATCGGGAATCAGTTTGAACGGCTGAAAAAGTCAGCGAACCTCCCGAATGTAGTCTTTCATTCTTTGCGGCACTCAAGCACCACCTATAAGCTGAAGCTCAATCATGGTGACATTAAGGCCACGCAGGGGGATACCGGCCATGCGCAGGCGTCTATGGTTACAGAAGTTTATGCGCATATTCTGGATGAGGAGCGGAAAATCAACGCGCAGAAGTTTGAGGTCGCATTCTATGCGAACCCGGATATGCGGCGCGTGGAGCAGGAACTGAATCCGCCGAAACCGGAACCGGCTCCCGACCTAAACCTCCAGTCGCTTCTTGCACAGCTTCAGGAAAATCCCGAACTTGCCCGCCAGTTGAAAGCCCTTTTGCACGCAGGGTAACGGGAGGACTCGAAACGACTATAAAACACCACGGCAGGGTTCATTAGCAGAATCCGAATTTCATTAGCAGATTTCTCGAAAATCGTTCGAGTCCAGCAGGGAACAGTCTGGAAATAAGTTGCATTTCAAATCACAAAGCAGTTGCTTTTTCGGGGTGAGCCAAGAAAAGCAAAAACGCTGAAATCCATTGAGATTACAGCGTTTTTGGCACCCCGGACTGGGCTTGAACCAGCGGCCTACTGCTTAGGAGGCAGTCGCTCTATCCAACTGAGCTACCGAGGCTAGTATTTAGTTTTATGCTCGCAGGGTGAGCGACCACCTCACACTTAGGAGATGGACCCAGTGCATATATTCCCTATCAACAGGGATAAAGAAAATGCAGTTATATCAAGGCTTTTCTCCATGTTCTCTATAAACCTTGTACAAGCAAAATCAAGCAAAAAC
>DBGCDL010000033.1:0-21928 GCA_048358235.1 Oscillospiraceae bacterium | reverse complement strand
CGTTACCAATTAAAATACCGCCTGACCCCATTTGAAAAACGGAGCCAGACGGCGTAAATCATTGATATTCTACGACTTGCTTTTCTTTTTCGTGTCTATTCCTTCTGGGGCGGTTCACTGATCCGCCTCCGCTTTTCTGCTGCCCTATTCTTTTACAACGCCTTTTTTCAGAATGACATTCGCATAAAGGGCCGTTTCCCCTGTGGTGACAACGGCGTATGCCTTCTTGGCACGGTCATAAAATTCAAATCTGCCGATCTTTTCGGCACGCAGTCCATTTTTCTCCCATTTGGCACCGATCTTTTCATATTCGTCCCAGACGGTCGGAACATAAGGGTCGCCCGGCATAACAGCCATATAGATGGTTGGATGCTCCACATAGGTATCCAGCGGCATGAACTGCAGAATGGCGTCCAGCAGTTCCGGGATGCCATGGCCGTCGCACCGGATTACTTTCTCCGGATGGGCAAATTTCGGGAAGTTGCCGTCGGCCAGCACCAGCTCATCGCTGTGGCCCATTTCCATTAGAGTTTTCAGCAGTTCAGGGGGCAGAATTGAGGGGATTCCTTTTAACACGTCGCTTTCCTCCAGACAATAAAATAATAGAAACTCTTCGCCGGGTTTTCACCGGCGGAAGAGTGCTGCTTCATTCAACATAGCACAGCCATGTGAAACTGTCAATTCGGTCGAAAGGACAAATCAGGACCATATAACAGCAATTTTAAATGTTGCTTTCATTTTCCCTTTGTGACAGAATAGAAAGGTATACTTTGCAAGCCGGAGGCTTCGTGCAAAAATGCAAGACCCCGCGGATGCCCCGAGGGGCTGCATCATGAAGAAGGGTACACTCTGCAACAGCTCAAACGATGCACATAATTTGGAAAGACGGAAAGGAATGGCCCGAATGACTTCAAAAGAACGGATTACAAAAGTGTTAAACCACCAGCAGACCGACCGTACTCCCATTTTTGAGTATGTATTTCACCGTAATATTCCGGAGGCTCTTTTGGGACGGAAATATTACAATTTTGATGCCGAGACCGATCAGCAGGAATGGGCGGAATATGTAAAGGAAGTGGGGCTGGAGACGGCGCTCCGCCGGTATGCCCGGGACCGGCTGGAGCTCTGTCGGATTCTGGGACATGACATGCTTTACTGCATTCCGAACCCGGCAGATTACCCCAGTTACCGCGCTTTTCCCGGAAAGCAGGATTTTGATCCCGACGACCCGGTGGAATCTCTGAAGGCCCGCAACGAGAGACGGGCGTTTTCCATCGCCAACAATCCCATCAACGAGGATAATTATCTGGTGTTCGATTTTCTCAATGAAGAAATGAAAAAGCAGGGAATGGAAATCGACGTTTTCGCCCCTGGCTATGCTCATGGGGCCAGCACGGATACGGAGCTGCTTCTGGCAATGCTGATGGATGATGAGGTGGTGCGGGAGCATTACCGTCTGTGTACACTGGATGTGAAGCGTTCCATTGACCAGATGGCAAAGCGCGGAATCCGGCATATCGGGGTGGGCGGCGACTTTTCCGGAAACCGTCCCATCATCTCTCCGGAATGTTACCGGAAATTTATCGTTCCCGAAGTGGCAGAAACCGCAGCATATGTCCATTCCAAAGGGAGCTGGGCGGTCAACGCCAGCGATGGCGATCTTTGGAGTGTTATCGATGATTTCCTGATTTCCACCGGAGTGGACGCCTACATGGAAATTGACTCACGGGCCGGAATGAACCTCAAGCGGCTCAAAGAGGGATATGGGGATCGGATCGCCTTCTATGGAAACGTGGACTGCGGCGAAGTGCTTAGCACCTATTCGCCTGAGAAAATCGCTCAAATTGCCGTACAGTGCCTTGAGGACGGCATGGGGAATGGAGGGCACATTTTTACAGCCAGTAATGCCATCACTCCCACTGTCCCCGTGGAAAACTATCTGGCTATGGTTAATGCTTACCGGGACTATTTCGGCCTTGCGCCGGTCAAAGCAAAAATTTAGGACAAGGAATACACATTTGGATGCGGGAAAACTCCGGGTAAGACATTCCCTGCCTGATCTAGGCGCAGCGGGAAAACAGCTCCCGATAGGGAGGGCAGCTTTGCAGAAGATCGGAATGGCTTCCGTAAGCCTGCACCATTCCTCCATCCAGATAGAAAATGACATCGGCATGGACAATGGTAGTCAGACGGTGAGCAACGATAAGGGTGGTTCGGTTTTGGGAAAGATGCTCCAGTGCAGACTGCACCTCCTGCTCGGACCGGTTATCCAAGGAGGATGTGGCCTCATCCAAAAGCAGAATGGGAGCATTTTTCAAAAAGGCCCTGGCAATGGCAATGCGCTGCTTCTGACCTCCGGACAGGCTTCCGCCCCCTTCTCCCACAACAGTGTCGAAGCCGTGACTGGTATTTTGAATAAAGTGGTAAGCGTTGGCGAGCTGTGCGGAACGGACAATCCTTCCGTCATCGGCGGATACGTCCCCGCAGGCGATGTTTTCCCGGATGGAGAGGCCGAAAAGGAACGGACTTTGAGAGACGGAGGCGATACTGCCCCGGAGGGAAGAGATGCTGATCTCCCGGATATTGACTCCGTCCAGAAAAATTTCCCCGGAATCAGGATGGAGAAAGCCCTGAAGAAGCTTGAGTATGGTGGATTTTCCCGCGCCGGACGGGCCCACAAAGGCCGCGGTCTGGCCCGGACGGATATGAAAAGATAAATTCTCCAGAACCGGTTTGCCTTCTTCGTAGGAAAAAGATACATTTTGAAACACAATGTCCCCCTGCACGGCGGAGAGACATCCGCCGGCAAGGTCAGGCTCTTCTTCCAGATCAATGATGTCAAATATCCGTTTCATGGACGCAAAGGCGGACTGCACATCCACATAAAGACTGCTGAGCATTCCGATGGGGCCGTTAAGCATCTGCGCATAAAGAAGGAAAGAGGTAAATGCCCCCAGTGAAAGCGCTCCGCTTTCCACCCGGTAAAAACCCATTCCGATGAGAAGAATCAGCTGAAGAGCTGTGGCCAGATGAATCCAGAAGCTGTTTTTGGATTTGATCCGAATCAGCTTTCCGCTGCTGTGAAACCAGTTCTGGTTGCTCTGAGAAAACAGCTGCGCCGCCGTCTTCTGAAGAGAGAAGGACTTGATTACCTCGATTCCCGAAATCGACTGGTTCAGGATGTCGGAAATATCTGCGAGGTTTTCCTGATTGCTTCTGGAGATTGTCTCGATGGAGCGGGTATGCAGCTTGTTGATTAAAATCATCAGAGGAAAAGTCAGAAACAGCACAGCAGTGAGCAGGGGGTCGCAGAACAGAAGAATGCCCACCGTCACAATCAGGGACAGAAACATCTGAAGAAGGTACAGAACCCCGCTGGAGAGCGCCATCTGAAACATGTTGATGTCGTTGATAATCTTTGACATGAGATCGCCGGTGCTGTTCTTTACAAAGAAATCAAGAGGAAGAAATTCCAGCTTCCGGTATACGTCATTGCGCAGGGATACCGTGATCTGGTTGCCGATTCTTCCGGTGATTACATCTTTCCAATAATTCATCACCCCGCCGGTCACAAAGAGGAAAAACATCAGTCCCAAGACCGGAAGAAGCTTTTTATCCCGGTTAAAAAGGCTGCCCATGAGCAGGGGAATCGCGCCCTCCGAAAGGGTTGCCAGAATCATAATCGCCTGTGCGGTGAAAACGGTTTTTTTCATGTCTGAAATATAGTGCAGGGCGCGTTTTATTTGGGCAAAACCAGTGGAAGAAGCAGACATAACGATACTCCTTTCCGTTTTTACAGGCTTCCTTGCAGAATGCCGTGAAGAAGGGTATCGGAAAGCTCGTCAATGATATCCCTGCGCTCATAGGGATATTCAAAGCGTATCTGGCGGATGCAGATCCCGCTGAGCATTCCGAGAAATGAGACGGCCAGAATTTCCTTGCGGCAGGGACGCATGGCCATGTATTTTTCCGCTTCGTCCAGCAGGGAAATGATCTGATCCACAATTTGGCCCAGCAGTCGGTTGATGCTGTCCGAAAGATCCGGGTCCAGATTATCGGTGCTTTCGCTTAAAATAATCATTGCAAGCCTGGGATAGTCCAGACAGAGATTCACATAAGCGGAAACGGTATGGTAAATCGCCTGGGGCACATCCAGATCGCTGTCCACGATTTTGGAAAGCTCCTCGTTCAGAAGATAAAACCCGCTGGCTATTATTTCCAGAAAAAGCTCGTTTTTATTTTTGAAAAAATAGTAAATGGCTCCTTTTGACACCTTTGCCTCCGCGGCAACCTGATCCATTGACGCTTTGTGATAACCTTTTTCCGAAAAAACAGCAATTGCCGCTTCGAGAATTTGTTCTTTGGTATCCATCGATTTTTCAATCCTTTCCGGGAACAAAACAGAGTGAGAACTTATGATAGCTACATACTGACCAGTCAGTATGTAGCTATCATAACCGTTAAGAGCAAAAAAGTCAATGGAAATTTAATTTCTTTTTTGCCCAATATCTGGATTTTTTGGGGGAACCATTATATACTTAACCTTATGCAGCCCGAAAAGGCCAGCAAGCATATGCGCTGCGATACAATGCGGCGTCAGAAAAAACAAAATTTAGGAAACAAGGAGAGAATACGCCATGCTTTTACAGAATAATGCTACTGTGTTGTTCCAGGGGGACAGCATTACCGACTGCTACCGCACCTCTTTCTTTCAGGATGGGCGCTTTTTCGGTGAGGAGGATCTGGGAGTAGGATATCCCAAAACAGTATCTTCTGTACTGGCCGCAAAATATCCTTCCCTGAATATCCGGTACTACAACCGCGCGGTCAGCGGAAACCGTTCCATTGATCTGGTGAACCGCTGGAAGGAAGACTGCCTCGACCTCCACCCGGATGTGCTGGTCATTATGGTGGGCATCAATGACGTCTGGCGGAAATTTGACAGCGCCGATCCCACCTCTACGGAACAGTTTATCAAAAATTACCGTTATCTTCTGGAGTCGGCCAAGGCCCAGAACGAAAACCTGAAAATTGTAGTGGTTGAGCCGGCATACTGCAATGTTCCCTGCGAGCATACCAAAGAATTCCGGGCAGAGCTGCTGGACAAAATCGAAGCGCTCCGCCAGCTGGTAAAAGAACTCCGATGCTGGTATATTCCGCTGGACGGTCTGATTGCGGCCAAATCCATGCGGGATGATTTTACCAAGTGGATTTTCGATGACGGAGTGCATCTGACCAGTATGGGCCACGGCCTTCTTGCCCGGGAGCTGATTCGCTTGTTTGAGGAGAACTGATTTCTCCCACAGCAACATTTCGGCGGAAAGGAACACCAATCATGTCCCACAATTACAAACTGACCAAACTTGCCTGCTATATGGGCATTTTTACCCAGGCGGTTATCGTCTGTATTACCCCAATCCTGTTTATTCCCATGATGGACCTGTACGGGCTGTCCTACACCCAGCTGGGGATACTTGTCGGAATCAATTTTGTAACGCAGGTGGCTGTCGATATTATTTTTTCCGGCGTCATTGACCGGTACGGCTACCGCAGGGTGGCTCTCCCGGCGGTTTTTTGCGCGGTCATCGGATTGCTTCTCTTTGCGGCGGCACCCATCCTTTTTTCGGATGTGTACATTGGGCTGGTGCTGGCAACCATTGTATTCGCCTCATCCAGCGGACTTCTGGAGGTGATGGTATCCCCGATTGTAGATGCCATTCCAAGCGAGGACAAGGGTGCTTCCATGAGCCTGATGCACTCCTTCTTTGCATGGGGAGAAGTGGTGACCATTATCGTTACCACACTCTTTCTCTTTTTGTTCGGAAGCAAAAGCTGGCAGATCATTGTGCTGGTCTGGGCGATGGTTCCGCTCGTCGATTTTATCCTGTTTCTGAATTCCCCCTTTCCTCCCACAACGCCGGATGAAAAAAGGGAAAAGCCCGTTAAAATGCTGTTTCAGCCCTTCTTTCTGATTGCCCTTCTGGCAATCATGTTCGGCGCCTGCACAGAGCTGGTCATGTCCCAATGGTCTTCCGCCTATATGGAAAAAGCGCTGAATCTTCCCAAGGTGTGGGGCGACCTTCTGGGAATGTGCGGCTTTGCGGTCATGATGGGAATCGGACGCACCTATTACGGGATTCGGGGCGCAAAGCTGAATATGAGCCGTGCTTTGATTCTCTGCGGAGGCATCGGGGCGGTCTGCTATCTGACGGTGGCAATCTCCCCCTTTAACGGGCTGAACGTTTTTGCCTGCGCCCTTTGCGGCATTGGCGCCAGCCTTCTTTGGCCGGGAACGCTGGTAGTCTGCTCGGAACGGTATCCCCTGGGCGGCGCATGGATGTTTGCCATTCTGGCGGCGGCCGGAGATATCGGCGGATCGGCTGGGCCCTGGATGATGGGACTCATCGCCGACCATTCCGGAGGCACTTCCCTGGCGGGCTGGATGAGCGGCTGGCTTGCAATTTCTCCGCAGCAGTCTGCCATGCGGATCGGCATTCTGGTGTCGGTTCTCTTTCCGCTGGGAGCCATGATATGCCACATTGTGCTGCGCCGGATGCTCCATAAAGAAAAACTTTCAGAAGGAAACTGACGGAGCGTTCCCATGAAGCCTCTGAAAGAGTTCATCGGAAGTATCCGGATACACCCCTGCTTTTTGTGGCAGGATAAAACTGGAAAAAGAAAGCCGGATTTTTACGGCGCGAACGGAAATCCGGCAGGAGGCTGATGCAGGTATGAAAATCATCGGAGTGGGCGACAATACGGTGGATGTGTATCTCCGGCAGAATAAAATGTATCCCGGGGGGAATGCGGTGAATGTCCCGGTTCTTGCTCTTCGGGCGGGAGCGGAAGCGGCCGGATATCTGGGAATCCTGGGAGATGATGCGGCGGGGAAACTGCTGCGGGACAGCCTTCTGGAAGAGAAAGTGGATCTTGCCCGGGTAAGGGTGATCCACGGAAGCAACCCGAAAAATGCGGTGCTGCATAAAAAAGGGAATCAGCGCGGCTGGGCGGGGGATAACCTGGAGGGAGACTGCGGCGGGCTGCAGCTCCGTTTTACTCCGCAGGACATCGAGTATCTTTCCTCCTATGATGTACTCCATACCAGTATTCATGGCGGAGCTCTTTCTCTCCTGCCGCTGGTCAGAGAGAAAATGATGGTGTCCCTGGACTTTGCGGACGGGTATACTCCCGAACAGATCGCGGCGGTTTGCCCTTACCTGGACGTTGCTTTCTTTTCCGCGGATGGGCTGAATAAGGAGGAAGTGGAGCCTGTCATCCTCCGGATGCTGGCTGCCGGGGCTGAAACTGTTCTGTGCACGATGGGGCTGGACGGTTCGGTGGCCGCCCGGGGTACGGAACGGATTTTTCAGCCCAGTATGAAGTGCGGTGAGCCGGTGGTGGACACTCTGGGAGCGGGAGACGCATACATCGCGGCTTTTCTGCTGGAATATTGGAATTCCCGGAATATCTGTAAGGCTGCGCTTCAGGGGGCGCGGTTTTCATTAAAAGCAATGGGTCATTACGGCGCGTTCGGCCATGGTGCCGATGCCCAAACCGATGATATTGTACTGAAACAATGAACCCGGCCCGATTCAAAGAAAAAAGCTTCTCCCACCAGAGGAGAAGCTTTTGGTGATACAGCCTGATTGTAACAGATGCTTTTGGAAAAAATCCTCCGGCTTCGTTACGCTCCTGCTATATCGCATCTGTTACAATCGCTGCAAACACGTGGAATACGAACTTGTAACACTAGTAGTATGGCAGTTTGGAAAGAAAATAATACAGTAAGATATTGGAAAATCTTAAAATTTTATTTTGAATAAAAAATGTATGATATTCATCCGTCCTCTATTCAAGCCCAAATCCGTGAAAATACGCATGGATTCGGTAAGCTTTCCGCCGGGGCGGATGCCTGAAGCAGCGGCAGGGAATGCCGTTGCCTACAAAACCGTTTAAAAAATGCGGAGGGTTTTTGTCAGAACCAACGAATATGCATTAATTTCGCATAAATATGCAGAATATTCTTGATTTTAAGGAAATTGAGTGTATAATATTCATTAATGAAACAAGATCAGGAGGACGAAATCATGGCGGAAGAGAAAAAATTCAAGAAAGTTGTGCTGGCATATTCCGGCGGACTGGATACTTCAATTATTATTCCCTGGCTGAAGGAAAACTACGGCTGCGAGGTGATCGCGGTGGCGGGAAATGTGGGACAGGCCGGCGAGCTGGACGGTCTGGAGGAAAAAGCCCTGAAGACCGGTGCTTCCAAGCTGTACATTGAGGATTTGCAGGATGAATTTGTGGACGATTTTGTGTTCCCCACGTTAAAGGCGGGCGCGGTTTATGAAAACAAATATCTGCTGGGAACTTCTTTTGCCCGTCCGGTGATTGCAAAGCGGATTGTGGAAATCGCAAAGGCGGAAGGCGCAGACGCCATCTGCCATGGCTGCACAGGAAAGGGCAACGATCAGGTGCGGTTTGAGCTGACCATCAAGGCATTTGCCCCCAATATGCCCATCATTGCCCCCTGGCGGATTTGGGACATCAAGTCCCGTGATGAGGAAATCGACTATGCGGAGGCTCATAACATTCCGCTGAAAATCAACCGGCAGACCAACTATTCCAAGGATAAGAACCTGTGGCACCTGTCCCACGAAGGACTGGACTTGGAGGATCCCGCCAACGAACCCAAATACAATGAGATTTTGGAAATGGGCGTTTCTCCCGAGAAGGCTCCCGACAAAGCCACTTATGTGACCATCTCCTTTGAAAAGGGCATTCCCACAGCGTTGGATGGGGTAACGATGAAGGGCTCCGATCTGATTAAAAAGCTCAACGAAATCGGCGGAGCCAATGGCATCGGACTGGCGGACATCGTGGAAAACCGTCTGGTTGGAATGAAATCCCGGGGCGTATACGAAACTCCCGGCGGCTCCATCCTCTATCATGCCCATGAGGTTCTGGAGACCCTCTGCCTGGACAAGGCAACCCAGCATTATAAGCAGAAGGTTTCCCTGGAATTCGCGGATCTGGTATACAACGGCCAGTGGTATACTCCTCTGCGGGAAGCTCTTTCCGCTTTCGTGGACAAAACCCAGGAAACCGTTACCGGCGATGTGAAGCTGAAGCTGTATAAAGGAAACATCATCAACGCGGGCACCACCTCTCCTTATTCCCTCTACAGCGAAGAGATTGCGACCTTTAATGAGGATGAGGTATACAACCAGATGGATTCCCAGGGCTTCATCAACCTGTTCGGTCTGCCGATCAAGGTGAAGGCGCTGCTGGAAGAGCACAAGCTGAAATAGAGAAAAACGTTCCGCCTCCGGGCGGAACGTCCCCCTGCCTTCGGCAGGGGGATTATTGAATCAAGAAAAGGCGGGAGAAACGGACTATGCCGAAAATGTGGGCAGGGAGATTTCAAAAGGAAGAGGACGAAACAGTCAACGATTTCAATTCCTCCATTTCCTTCGATCAGAGGATGTACCGGCAGGACATTCAGGGCAGTATCGCCCATGCGACCATGCTGGGCGAACAGGGAATTATTGCACCCTCCGAGGCAAATGCCATTGCGGGCGGGCTGGCGGAAATTCTGGAGGATCTGGAGTCGGGAAAGCTGACGATTGATCCTTCCGCCGAGGACATTCATATGTTCGTGGAAGCAGAGCTTACCGCGCGTCTGGGGGATGCGGGCAAGCGCCTCCATACGGCACGGAGCCGGAATGACCAGGTCGCGCTGGACATTCGCTCCTACCTGAAGGTTCAGATTGATGAAATTGCCGGTCAGGTCAAGAAATTCGCTCATACTCTCTGCGATCTGGCGGAAAAGCACACGGATACCGTCATGCCGGGCTACACCCATATGCAGCGGGCACAGCCCATCACTTTCGGGCACCATCTGATGGCCTATGTACAGATGCTGCTCCGGGATTACGACAGGCTGATGGAGTGCTTTGCGCGGATGAACGTTTCTCCGCTGGGCAGCGGGGCGCTGGCGGGTACCACATATCCCATCTGCCGGGAACGGGTCGCGGAGCTGCTGGGGTATGACGGGATCACCATCAACAGTCTGGATGGAGTTTCTGACCGGGATTTCTGTCTGGAACTGGCGTCCGATCTTTCCATCCTCATGATGCATCTCTCTCGTTTCAGTGAGGAAGTGGTTCTCTGGTGCTCCTGGGAGTTTAAGTTTATCGAACTGGACGACAGCTTTGCCACCGGCTCCTCCATCATGCCCCAGAAGAAAAATCCGGATATCACCGAGCTGATCCGAGGCAAAACCGGACGGGTTTACGGCGACCTGATGACCCTGCTCACCATGATGAAGGGCCTTCCTCTCGCTTATAACAAAGACATGCAGGAGGATAAGGAAGCAATTTTTGACGCGGTGGATACCGTGAAACTCTGCCTTACCACGGTGATCCCCATGACCCAGACAATGACGGTGCTCAAGGACAATATGCGTTCCGCGGCAGCCAGGGGCTTTATCAATGCCACCGACTGCGCGGACTATCTGGTGAAAAAAGGGCTTCCTTTCCGGGACGCGTACAAGGCGGTGGGGCAGATCGTTGCCCGCTGCATTGAAAAGGGATGCACGTTGGAAACCCTTCCTCCAGATGAGTATCAGGCTGTCTGTTCTGCCTTTGAAGAGGACGTTTACGGGGCAATTGACTTAGAGAAATGTGTCAATGACCGGAAAGCCCCGGGCGGCCCCGCAAGGGAAAATGTGCTGGCCCAGATTCAGACGGCAAGACAAAAGCTGGCGGCGGTTTGACGGTGAAAAGGGGAGAATGACATGATCGATCAGGAAAAGATAGAAAACCTGTTTGCGGCGGGCAAAGAAATTCTGGATGATGCGGCGGCCACGGCGCAGAAGGTGTACCAGAGCGTTGCAGGAAAACCGGTAAAGGCGGGCGTCATCGGCGCCACCGGCTATGCGGGCGTGGAACTGGTACGGCTGCTGTCGGCTCACCCCGGAGTGAAACTGACGGCGGTTTCCTCGGTAAGCTTTGAGGGAAAAGCTCTTTCCGAGGTGTATCCCGCGCTGTATCATATCTGCGACATGACGCTGACCAATGAGGACGATGTGATTTCAAAAAGTGATGTGGTGTTTGCTTCTCTGCCCCACGGCCTCTGTGAGGCCATCGGAAGAAAATGCGTGGACCGGGGAGTAAAGCTGATTGATCTGGGGGCGGATTTCCGACTGAAAAAGGAAGAGGACTACCATCAGTGGTACGGGCTTTCCTATCAGGATAAACCCCTTCATGAAATGTCGGCCTACTGCATTCCGGAGCTCCACCGGGAAAGACTTCGGAAGCCGGGAATTCAGATTGTGGGCAACCCCGGCTGCTATGTGACCTGTGCCACACTGGGGCTGGCTCCGTTGGTGAAATCAGGTCTGGCCGAGCTTTCCTCGCTGGTGATTGACGCCAAGTCGGGCGTGTCCGGCGCGGGGAGGGGACTCACCCAGAATACCCACTATCCCGAATGCAACGAAGCCTTCTCCCCCTACAAGGTAGCCGCACACCGCCACACTCCGGAAATTGAACAAAACCTGGCCGAGCTTGCCGGGCAGGACGTGACAGTAACCTTTGTTCCCCATCTTCTTCCGGTGAACCGGGGAATCGTGGCAACCTCTTATGTTTCGCTGAAATGCGATACAGATTGCGATAAAATTGTCGAATTATACAACGAGTTCTATAAAAATGAGAGGTTTGTTCGGGTTTTGCCGAAAGGAAAAACGGCAAACCTGAAATATGTCGCCTATTCCAACTATTGTGATCTCTCTCTCCACGCCGATTCCAGAACCAACCGAATGATCGTGGTATCCGCCATCGACAATATGGGAAAGGGAGCGGCAGGGCAGGCAATTCAAAATATGAATCTCCTGTTCGGACTGCCGGAGGACATGGGGCTCCGGGCGGCGCCCCCGGCCATTTAGCTGAAAAGAAACACGCCTTTACAGAACAGACAGATTCAGAAAGGAATTGTCCCATATGAGCATTACATTCAACGGCTATGATTTCATTCCGGGAGGCGTTTGCGCGCCGGCGGGATTTCAGGCCTCCGGCGTACACTGCGGGCTTCGGAAAAACCGCACCAAGCCGGATCTGGCACTGATTTACAGCAAAGCTCCCTGTCAGGCGGCGGCGGTTTATACCCAAAACAAAGTAAAGGGAGCACCTTTACAGGTAACGAAAGCCCATCTGGCGGCAGGGGATATCCGTGCGGTCATTATAAACAGCGGAAACGCCAACACCTGCAACATTGACGGTGAGGAAAAGGCCCGGATGATGTGTGAGGCCATCGCCGCCGAGCTGGGGATAAAAGAAACCGAGGTTGCGGTGGCCTCCACCGGCGTCATCGGAGAAATTCTTCCCATTGAACCCATCCGGGAAGCCTGCCCCGCGCTGAAGGCGGGACTGCGGGCAGACGGAAATGAGGACGCGGCACTGGCGATCATGACGACCGATACGGTAAAGAAAGAATTCGCGGTTTCCTTTCAAATTGGGGAGACCACCTGCCATCTGGGCGGTATGGCCAAGGGAAGCGGCATGATTCATCCCAATATGGCCACCATGCTTTGCTTCATGACCACGGATGCCGCTATTGACAAGGAGCTTCTCCAGCTGGCACTCTCCGCCGTTACCAAGGATACCTTCAATATGGTGTCAGTGGACGGAGACACCTCTACCAACGATATGGCATTGATCCTTTCCTCCGGGGCTGCGGGCAATCGGTGTATTGCTTCCATGGATTCCGCGGACTACCAGACCTTCCTGAATGCGCTGTTTACCGTTATGATGAACCTGTCGAGAGAAATTGCCCGGGACGGCGAGGGTGCTACCAAGCTTCTGGAATGTGTGGTCAGCGGGGCGAAGGATGAATGCAACGCAAAGATTGTGGCCAAATCCGTGATTACCTCCAGCCTTTTCAAAAGCGCCATGTTCGGCGAGGATGCCAACTGGGGACGGATTCTCTGCGCAGTTGGCTATTCGGAAGCGGATCTGGACATCGATCAGGTGGAGGTTTCTCTGAAATCCGCCAACGGAGAAATTCTGGTCTGCCAAAACGGCCGGGGCGTGGAATTCTCCGAGGATACCGCCAAGGAAGTTCTTCGTGCGGATGAAGTGCAGATTATCATCCGGTTGAGCGACGGAACAGGCAAAGCGGTAGCCTGGGGCTGTGATCTGACCTACGATTATGTAAAGATCAACGGTTCCTACCGCACCTGATGAGTGTGGGGCACCGGAGCAGAATACTCGAATGCAGAAGGGGAGCTTTCCGATGAATACAAAGGCAAACATTTCCGACGACTTGCGGGCGCAGGTTCTGGTAGACGCCCTTCCCTATATTCAGAAGTACAACAATAAGATTGTTGTAGTGAAGTACGGCGGAAACGCCATGATTAACGCCGAGCTGAAAAACGATGTGATGCGGGATATCGTGCTGTTGTCCCTCATCGGCATCAAGGTGGTGCTGGTGCACGGCGGCGGCCCTGAAATCACTGACACCCTGAAAAAGATGGGGATCGAGAGCAAATTTGTGGACGGACTGCGCTACACGGATGAGGCCACCATGGATGTGGTTCAGATGGTGCTGGCAGGAAAGGTGAACAAGGACCTGGTGGCCCTGCTGGAGCAGTGCGGCGGCAAGGCTATGGGACTCTGCGGCATGGACGGGCGGATGATCCAGGCACAGAAAAAGAAGGGCGATGTGGATCTGGGGCTGGTGGGCGAAGTGACCGGCGTAAATCCCGATCCGATTCTTGACGCCCTAAGCAAAGGATATATTCCGGTCATTTCCACCATCGGCATGGGAAAGGACGGTCAGGCCTACAACATCAATGCCGATACCGCGGCGGCTAAAATTGCCGCTACCCTCAACGCCGAGAACCTGATTCTGATGACCGATGTAAAGGGCCTTTTGAAAAATAAGGACGACGAAGCGACTCTGATTCCTGTGGTAAAGGTCAGCGAGGTGCCGGTTTTAATCAAGCAGGATATCATTGTAGGCGGGATGATTCCCAAGGTGGAGTGCTGCGTAGAGGCGGTGCGCCGGGGGGTAAAGCGTTCCTTTATCATCGACGGAAGAATTCCGCATTCCATTTTAATTGAAATGCTCTCCAATGAGGGCATCGGAACAATGTTCCTGTAATGTGATTCTCCGTTGAAAACGCGGAGAACTGCGCTTTCAATGGAGCGGGCATGCTCAAGAAATAGGCAGGAGGAATTTTTATGGACGTGAAAGAGCAGGACCGGCAGTATATCATGGGAACCTATAAGCGTCAGGATCTCCTGATCGTCAGGGGAAAAGGCGCTGTCTGCTGGGACGAAAACGGCAGGGAATACATTGACTTCGGTTCGGGAATCGGCGTGAACTCTCTGGGATACTGCAACGAAGCATGGACAGAGGCGGTCAGCCGGCAGGCGGCCATGCTTCAGCATGCATCCAATCTGTATTATACCGAGCCGGATGTGAAGCTGGCAAAGCTTCTCTGCGAGAGCACGGGTTACCGGAAAGCACTTTTCTGCAATTCAGGGGCGGAGGCCAACGAATGTGCCATCAAGCTGGCGAGAAAGTACAGCTTTGACAAGTACGGAAAAGATGCGAACCGAAATAAAATTCTCTGCCTGAAAAATTCCTTCCACGGCCGGACAGTGACTACCCTCTCCGCTACAGGACAGGATGTTTTCCATAATTACTATTTTCCCTTTACCGAGGGCTTTGAGTTTGCCGCCGCCAATGATTTGGAGGGGGTAAAGGAAAAGCTGGACGAGGGCGGCTTCTGTGCGGTGATGTTTGAATTTATTCAGGGGGAGGGCGGTGTGGTACCGCTGACCCGGGAATTCGTATCCGGGCTGTTTGAGCTGTGTGCCGCCAGGGATATTCTCACCATTGCCGACGAGGTGCAGACCGGAATCGGGCGGACGGGCCGGCTTCTTGCCAGCCAGTGCTTCCCCGCGGCCTCCGGCGGATGCGTAAAACCGGATCTTACGACTCTTGCCAAAGGGCTGGGCGGCGGACTTCCTATCGGAGCGGTAATTGCAGGTGAAAAAGCCTGCAATGTGTTCGGCTATTCCGATCATGGCACCACCTTCGGCGGGAATCCGGTGGTATGTGCAGGGGCGTATGCCGCACTGACACAGATTTCCGATGAGAATTTTCTCGCAGAAGTGCGCCGGAAGGGTGATCTTCTAAAGGGCTGTCTGCTCCGAATGGACGAAGTGGAAGCGGTAGACGGCCTCGGCATGATGCTGGGAGTCCGGCTGAAAACGAAAAAGGCGGCCGATGTGGCGGCTGCGTGTATTCAAAAGGGAGTAATTCCCCTGACTGCCAAGGAAAAAATACGGCTGCTGCCGCCCCTTTCCATTACGGAAAGTGAGCTGAAGCGGGGCATTGCCCTGCTGGGCGAGGTTCTGGAAAGCAATTCTGCTGAAAAGGCCGGGGCATGACATAGGAAAGGACTGAATGTAACGGTGAAACACCTGCTGAAGCTGCTCGACCTGTCGGGCGAGGAAATCATTGATTTGCTGAACATTGCGGATCAGCTCAAATATGAGCACAAAAACAACATTCCCCACCGGAAACTGGAGGGGAAAACACTGGCAATGATCTTCCAGAAATCCTCCACCCGTACCCGGGTATCCTTTGAATCGGGAATGTATCAGCTGGGCGGCCACGCGCTGGTCATGAGCGCGGCTGACCTGCAAATGGGACGGGGCGAGCCCATTCATGACACAGCCCGGGTTCTTTCCCGCTACTGTGACGGTATTATGATTCGCACCTATTCCCAGCAGGAAGTGGAGAATCTGGCGGATGCCGGAACCATCCCCGTGATCAACGGGCTGACGGATTTCTGCCATCCCTGCCAGATTCTGGCGGATCTTATGACCATCCGGGAGTATAAAAGCGGCCTCGCCGGATTGAAGCTGGCCTTTATCGGGGATGCCAACAATATGTCGAACTCTCTGATCGTGGGATGCCTGAAGGTGGGAATGAAAATTTCCGTGGCCTGCCCGGCGGAATATCAGTTCGATCCCCGGATTCTGGAGTTTGCCGAGAATTATGAGGGATTTGAGCTGACTACCGATCCGAACATCGCCGCGGCCGGAGCAGATGTGCTGGAAACGGACGTATGGGCTTCCATGGGGGAAGAGAACGAAGCCGAGAAGCGGAAGCGGGATTTTGCAGGCTATCAGATCAATGAAGGACTGCTGGCCCTTGCCAATCCGGACTGCATGGTGCTTCACTGTCTGCCCGCTCATCGGGGCGAGGAAATTACGGCCGAAGTATTTGAGGGACACGCCGATCAAATCTTTGACGAAGCGGAAAACCGGATGCACGCCCAGAAGGCCGTTCTGCTGAAGCTTCTGGGAAGCCGCTGATCTGACTGCGGGGGCCTCCGGCGGCCGGGCCGCAGGCCCGGACCCATTGCCGGTTCAGCTTTCGTTGAACCGGTGTTTTATGGGCAAAAGTGATGCATCAAGGGAAAAGATGAAATTAGGACTTGCTTTTTCCGCTCTTTTTTGCTATAATCAATACGTTGTCTGTTTCGATAGAACAGATATGCGCCTGTAGCTCAGCTGGATAGAGTGTCAGACTCCGACTCTGAAGGTCGTGCGTTCGAATCGCATCAGGCGTACCAAAAGCCATATCTTCTTAAGAGAAGGTATGGCTTTTCTTATGTTCAAATCTGTGATATATTGAACGTAAGATTATTTACATGATAGGTTACGCCTTGATGAAATGAATATCATCACAATTCCACCCAAACTCTCCTTTTAAGAGATTGTTTTTAACACGATTTAATTTATACTGTGATTGTCAGCAAAAGGGAGGTTTACTATGAATCAGTTAGAAATAGGGGCATTTATTGCTCGCAAAAGAAAAGAAAAGAACTTTACTCAAGAGGGCTTGTCTGAAAAAATCGGAGTGTCAAATAAGACCATATCAAAATGGGAATGCGGAAAATGTATGCCGGATTACAGCGTTATTCAAGAGTTGTGCAAACAACTTGACATTTCTTTATCCGAACTTATGGATGCTGAGGAGGCTGCTCCCGACAGTATTAGAACTTATGATGATGAACAAATTCTCGATTTATTGAAAAGAACGCAAAACCTTGAAAATGAGAAAATTTCACTCTATGGTGAAATTTTGATAGTAATGGGAATTGCACTTATGGCATTATCGTCATCCTTTGGTGGAAGTAGCTTTAAGGATTTTATTTCGGGCTTGCTGATTGGATTGTCAGTAGGTGAAATGCTTGTTGGACTTTTTGTCGTGGTAAAAGGCATTTTAAAAAGGCAATAGCGATTTTGCAGTGCTATATCTTGCAGTAACACCAATTCCTATTATAGGAATGATAGCTAAACATCTAAAACATAAAAAGGGAAAACAGTATTTTGCTTATTATAGATTAGAGAGCATAATCTCCGGCATCTTTATCGTTTGGTTTTTTACGCAGCAGGGCAGGGCATTTCTTTTGAAAAAATGCCCTGCCCTGTTTTTTGTCCTTACCGGGTTCCGGCTCGTTTGGCCTGCCGGTAGGCGAGGGGCGCGGTGCCCACGACCCGGCGGAATACCTGCGAAAAATACCGGATGTCAGAATAGCCGCACTGCTCGGCAATCACCGGAATCTTGTCCGACCCCGATGCCAGCAGCCGACAGGCCAAATCCATGCGCCGCCGCTGCAGATAATCGGTAATGGTTTCTCCGGTGGCAGACTTATACTTTTGGCAAAGCGACCCCGCCGCCAGATTGACAAGGGAGGCGCACTCGGACAGTGTTACCTTCCGGGTAAAATTACCGTCCAGATAATCTCTCACCTGGCGGATATCGTCCGGAAAGTTCTCTTCCATACCGTCGGCGTCTGCCAGCCGCATGGTAAAAAGAAGCAGCTCAATCAGGTAAACCCGCATCAGATACTGAAAACCCGGCCGCCGAAGAGTCTGCTCTTCCCGAATGCTTTGAAGCAGCCCGAGAATTTTTCCCTCCTCGTCCCGGAATACCGTCCCGCTTTTTACCGCCTTTGCTGCTTTACGGTCAAAGGGCAGGAGATAGTTCTGCAGAAGCTCCGAAAAGTCGCGGCAGGAAACGAGGGAACGGTCAATGAAAACCGGCTTGAAGATGCAGTTAATGACACGCATCTCTTTTTCGCTTGTAGATACAAAGGAATGCCGGGCACAGAAATCCAGAATCAGATAGTCGCCCTTCCGGAGCGTCTGGCCACGGTCATCATAAATGTGCCGCCCCTCTCCCTCCGAAACATAGGCGATTTCCAAAAATTCATGGGCATGGATGGAATTGCTCTTGTTAAGAATATCGCATTCCATGAGTTTTATTTCTTCTCCCAAGGCGAAAAAATCGCTGCTTTTCAGAACCTCCATATGAAAACACCCCCGTAAATCTATAAAAATAACGCATTGTATTCATTATATTCCCATGTTACAATAATGTCTACTGAAATAAATGGGACAGTTCATGAGAAAGAGGCGTTTTTATGAATGGAAGAGAGCGTGTTTCCGCGGTACTGGAAGGAAAAACACCGGATCATCTGCCCTACTACGGCTGGCTTTTTAATGATGGCTTTGCACCCAAGCTGGAGGAACGGTACGGTTCCGCAGACGCATTTGAAGACGAATTTGATTTCAGCCTGAAGCACCTGTTTCCGCCGGTTCCTGTACTGGCGGGGAACTATGACTTTTCGGGCGGGTTTTTGGAGGATGGCCTGCCGTCCGTTGAATTTACCGATCCCAACAGTATGGCCCCCTATGAGCAGGTGAAACGTGATGTGGCCCTGTACGGGGAAAAGAAAGGCCGGTTCACTTATGCCCAGTCGCCGGGCGCGTTTGAATTCTTCAACGGTGTGTTTGGAATTGAAAATCATCTTGCCTACCTGCTTCTTTATCCTGACGAGCTGAAAGTGCTGTATCAGCGGCTGGCGGATTGGACGATCGAATACGCCGGGCATTTGCTGGAGCTGGGCGTAGATATGATTCATGTTTCCGATGACTGGGGCAGTCAGAAATCACCGCTTTTCTCCCCCGAAGTGTTCCGTGAGCTGATCTTCCCAAGCCACAAGCGTGTTGCCGATGCCGTTCACCGCATGGGTGGCTATGTCAGCCTTCACAGCGACGGCAATATTGACCCGCTGCTGGATGGTGTGGTAGAAATCGGATATGACGTTGTCCATCCGTATCAGGTCTCCTCGGGAATGGATTACAGCAAATTCAGGGAGAAATACCGGGGACATTTCTCAATTATGGGTGGAATTGATGTGCAGACCACCATCGGCTTCGGCGATTATGATCGGCTGGAACGGGAAATCCGGGAAATGACGGCATTTGCCAAACAGGGTGGCATGATTCTCTGCACCAGCCATATGATTCAGCCGCACTGTTCCGTGGAGGAAGCGGAGTTTGCCTATCGGCTGATCCGCTCTTTGGCGTAATCGGAATAGAACACAAGTGCCATGTCTCCGAAGGGACATGGCACTTGTGTTATCAGGAAAGTCCGGTCAATCTCTTTCCGGCTTGTCCAAAGCATTCTGCACTTTTGCCTCCGCCATAAATTTCCGTACGGAAGCTTCCGCCTTCTTAATGGGCTGCAGGGTTCCCGCACCGCCGATGCATCCGCCTTCGCAGGCCATTCCTTCCAGCAGGTAGCCGTTGCGTTTTCCGGCCTTGGCCAAAACGAGCATCTTCTTGCAGTTGGCAAGCCCTTCCGCACGTTCCACGGGGATTTCCAGATCCGGGTGCTCCTTCTTGATGCAGCTGATGACCGCATCGGCCACGCCTCCGGAAATTGCGTAGCCACGCCCTGTGGCGGTGGCATCGTTCATTGCGTCCTCGCAGTCCAGCGAAAAATCAATGTCCTTTGCCGCGAAAATTCCCATCAGTTCCTCAAAGGTAATCACATAGTTGACGTCACTCCGGACAGTCCGGCGAAATGCCTCCAGCTTTTTGGAGGCGCAGGGGCCGATGAAGCATACCCGGGCATTGGGATGCTTTTTCTTGATGAAGCGGGCGGTAGCCACCATAGGTGTCAGCGACATGGAAACGCATTTGGACAACTCCTCGCCCAGAACGCTTTTGGCAAGCACAGACCAGGAGGGGCAGCAGGAGGTGGCCAAAAACGGAAGCTCTTCCGGCACCTTTTCCACAAATTCCTTTGCTTCGGAAATGGAAACGTCATCGGCGCCGTCTGCCACTTCATACACGTGAGTGAAGCCCACTGCCAGCAGAGCGGCTTTCACCTTGCTCGGAGTGGCGAGAGGACCAAACTGGCCAACAAAGGCAGGCGCAATTTCGGCAATGACTTCCTCGCCGCCCTGCATGGCCAGAATCAGCTGGAGAATCTGGGATTTGTCCGCGATAGCGGCAAAGGGGCAGCTGACCAGACACTGACCGCAGGAAACGCATTTGTCGTAGTTGATTTTCGCCCGTCCCAGGTGATCGCTTTCAATGGCATTCACGCCGCAGGCTGCGGCACAGGGACGGTCATATTTCAAAATGGCGTTATAGGGGCAGCTTTCCGCACAGCGGCCGCATTTGACGCACTTTTCCTTATCAATGTAAGAGCGCCCGTTGACAATGGAGATGGCCTTGACCGGGCAGGCACTGGTGCAGGGATGCGCCAGACAGCCCCGGCAGGTGTTGCTCACCTCATAGGCAGTGGTGGGGCAGGCGTTGCAGGCAAAGGGAATCACATTGACCAACGGAGTTTCAAAGACCCGTTCCTTGGAAATGGCATTCCCAAAATCCTTGGAAATAGGCGCGTGTTCCGCCGCTGTGCGGACATTGAGACCGCAGGCCAGACGAATCCGTTCCGCCACGATTGCCCGTTCCTTAAATACGCTTTCCCGGTAGGAAGCGACTTCGCCGGGAATAATTTCATAAGGGATTTCGTCCACATGGGAAAAATCCCCGCTGTATGCAAGCTCTGCTACCTTTTTAAATATTTGACGTCTGATTTTCGTAACGGGAGTGTAAATTCCTCTCATTTTAACGTTATTCCTTTCCGATGCAACCGTTTCATACATTGTTTCCAATTGCTGAATTTATACAGCTGTTTCATTTCTTTGGAAAGCAATGATTTTGGACATTACCATTTCGCTTGTGGCCTTTTCGATCCGTTCCCCATTGACAATCACCAAAGGAGAACAGTCTCCCTCTTCCTTGTGACAAAGGCATTCGTCCGCAGTTACTTTAATAGCCGCGTTGAACCGCAGCTGCGCCTTCAGCTTCTGAAGACTCTCCACAGACTCCACGATGTCCATCGCACCGTTCATGACACACTGGGTGCAGACACATACTTTTACTTCCAGTCGCTTCATTTTTTATCCTCCCTAACATTCCGTCAGCAAAAACCGCTTTTTCCGCCAGTTCTCTGCCCTATCATCCGGCCCGATCCTGGTGTTCAGAATTGTGTTGGCGAGCCGCTGTTTTCAAACAAGTACTTTTATAAATAGAAGAAATTTCTTAGAAAAAACGTGACACCGCCCATAGAATGGTGGAAGCACGGCAGTGACACGGCGTTTGTTCTATTATATAACAGAACCCCTCTGCTTTGCAAGCGTAAAGCGGCTGCCGCATTAAAATGTTCCTTTCCGGTTAAAAATCCCGGTAGGGGATGGGGCCCTGTAATTTCACCGCAAGGGCAGGACAAGCATAATCCGTATCCCTTTTGGTTTATCTCTTCATTTAAATGGACTTACATTTTTTCGCTTTCGGGGTTCTGCCTTATCTGCGGGGCGGCGTTTCAGATGAAGTGAGTGCGGAAGACGTGGAATACTCTTTTCGGTAAAAGAATTTGAAAAAAGGTGTTGACAAAAGGAAGTGGGCATGATATTATAATAAAGCTGTCAGCGAGGGACGCTGAAAAGCCGGAAAAGACTGGGGTTTCGAAGAAAAGCTTCGAA
>DBGCDL010000032.1:0-3692 GCA_048358235.1 Oscillospiraceae bacterium | reverse complement strand
GACAATCACCAAAGGCACCAGCACATTTGCGGTCATTTCCGGGAGCAGGTGTGCGAAGGTCGATTCCATGCCTTCAACCCGGTCAACAATCGTCGTTTTATACTGGCCGGACGGAGTATCTAAAATCGTCCCCATCGGGACGCGGGCCAGCTTTGCGGTGATATTCTCCCGCAGATCACGCAGCGTGTAATAGGTCGCTGTGTGGGAAATGACTGTTGAAAGATTGGCGAAAACAACCTTTCCCAAATAACCGCACAATGCAACGATACAGGCCGTCATATAACTGGAAAAATTCTGCTCTCTCGACAGCATCAGTGTGACAATATGCGCCACGCAGAAATAGGGCACCATCTGGCAGGCCACGCCTAATACTGCAAGGATAACACTGCCGATGAATTTCCCGTGATAGGGCTTGCCCCATCCCCATAAGACGCCTATGGGCGACTCTTTCTTTTCTTCCTTCATTCTGTGGACACCTCCTTCTTCATATCACTCAGAAAAAACTTTAGCAGGCGTTTTCGACCATCGCTGTCCTCTATGGAATAACTTTCCTGAATTTGCCCGTTTTCTAAGTGAAGGACATAATTGCAGCAGCGTAGAATAAATTCCGGGTCATGCGTTACCACAAGCGCAGTTCTTCCAGTATTCGCCACCTGATTAACAACATTAGCGACCTGCCTCATGTGAAACAGGTCAAGACCGCTGGTCGGTTCATCGAATAAAATCAAAGGGCGCTCCGAAGCAATCGCAGAGGCAACCGCCACACGCTGCTTTTGGCCGCCGGACAGTCCCATCGGGTGGCAGTCCTCATAAGGCAGCAGGTCCATCTCCTGCAAGATTTCTCTTGCCCTCTGCTTATCCTCAGTTCTCATACTGAGCAGAATTTCATCCAGAACACTTTCGGTAAAGAGCTGGTGGTTCACATCCTGCATGACCATATAGCAGAGTTTCAATCGTTCTTTTCTGGAATAGTTCTTGCTCTGATCCTGCACCGTTCCTTTGAAATGCTTTTCCAACCCGCAGAGGCACCGGGCAAAGGTGGATTTTCCCGCACCATTATGTCCGATGATGGCCGTGGCGCTGCCGGATGGGAAAGAGGTTTCCGTTATATGCAAGGTTTCCGGCTCATGCTTATAGGCGAAGGATACATTCTTTATCGTCCAAACCGCCTCGTTCATTCTCTGCGGCGGGCCTTCAATCTCTGAAAGCCCCGCAAGATCAAGAGGGCGCAATCCCATATCATCGCGTTGTTTTGCCGACAGGCCGCAAAATTCCTCTGCTGTATAATCACCTTCGATTTCTCCATCTTTCAGGTACAGGACACGGTCAAAGAGGCCGGACAGATAATACAGCCGGTGTTCAGAGATTATGATGGTCTTTCCCTGCGATTTCAAAGTAAAGAGAAGCTGCCGGAAATCAGCGATAGCGTATGCGTCAAGGTTGGATGATGGTTCATCAAGCACATAAACATCTGGGTCAATCGCCGCAGCCGATCCGCAGGCGATTTTTTGCTTTTCACCGCCGGACAAAGAAAAAATACTTCTATCAAGCAGCGGCTCCAACTTTAGCTGTGCAGCTACACGCTTTACACGGTCACGCACAAGATCTTCCGCTATGCCGTGATTCTCTGGGCCGAAAGCCAGTTCGCTGGTCGTGTCCACATTGAAAAACTGAGAACGCGGATTTTGAAATACAGAACCGACTTTCAGAGAAATATCAAACAGTGACAGGTCACGGGTATCCTTTCCATCCAGATAGACGGAGCCGGTATAAGTCCCCTCATGATAATGGGGGATCAAGCCGTTAAACAACCGGGTCATGGTTGTTTTCCCACAGCCGGAAGTCCCGCAGAGCAGGACAAAAGAACCGTCCTCAATAGTGCAGGAAATATGTTTCAAAGCGCCACCGGCCTGCCTCTCACTGTCGGGAAGGGTACTGGCAGGATAAGAAAAGGACACATCTTGACATTCAATCATTTCCTTCACCCCCTTACGGCAAGCACATAGATTTGCGCTGCAAATGCTCCCAGACAGATCAGCAGGAAAATAACATCCTGCACATGAAAACCCAGCTTACAGATATTCGTTCGTTTTACCGGGCCTCCCAATCCCCGCGTAAGGGCTGCCTGGGACAGTTCCTCTCCGATTTTGACGGAGCAGATCATCATGGGGACAATCCGATACTCTAAAATCGCACCGACTTTTCCACCACCAAAGCGGACGCCACGCATCCGCATGGCGTCCCCAATAGCGCTCCATTCTTCCGCAACCGTGGGAAAGAAGCGAAACATCACAGACATAGGAATGGTGATCTGCTGCGGCAGGTGGAGCCGTTCCATCGCCGCAACAAATTCGCTGACCGTGGTTGTCGTTACCACGAAATATCCCATGACCACGCTGGGGGTGAACCTCAGCAGAATGCCAACAATGGCTACTGCAATGTAGTTTGCTACGCCAGCCAGTCGGGACAGACCGAACATTTCCAGGCACAGACTGCCTCCAAAAATCAGGATATAGAGAACAGCGCCTTTCCATTTTCTGGCCGCTGACAAAAGTAACAGCGGGATCGCCGCCAACACGATGATGTAATACTGCATGATACCTTCATACGAACCGCCTAAAATAAAGACAGCTATGGTAATCAGTACCGCCAGTTTTGTCCGGGGATCTAATAAAATTCCGCTATTGTTTTTTTGACTTGCAAGAAGTTCGCGGCTCATTATACAATTCCTGCCCGCTCAAAATGCTTTTTGAAAATCTTCCGTCCAATCAGACCGCCAACAAGACCGCTGACGAAAGCAGCGATAAGCAATACCGGCAAAATCCAGTCGGGCATATAAGCCATAAGCGTATCGGCATATTCCTGACCGTAACCGGGGAGCAGGTTCTGGTAGTAAGCGTCACGCGTCACAACGATGGGAATAAAGGCGCCGATTACCCACATGGAAAAAACGCCGTGAATCAACACTTCACGCTTGGCATTTTTGTAGTCACAGGCTTTCATCATAAAATCGGAAATCAGCCCGAAGATCAGCCCGGTAGGGATGCACCACCAGCCCATGCCGGTCAGCAGCATAATGATACCCAGCAGCACTCCGCAGATGGTAAGCATACCGAATTTCTTAATTTTGGAGAAGAACAACATCATCGGAATACCGCCCACAAGCGGCACGACCACGCTGATAAGCGGAATGAAAATCGGGATAAAACCGATGGACGCCGCAGCGAAAATGACGATAAAATAAATCGCCGTGAAAATACCGATATTGATGAGATCCTTTCCTTGCAATTTGTTGTTCATTGCGAAACCTCCTAACATGATTACTTTCGTCTTGATTAGTTATTGCTAACCAACACTAATGATAGCATAAATTCAGCTGTGCTTCTATGCACATATCGGTATTTTAAGCCCGTATAGCAAGGAGCTTTTTCGCTCTACCAGAATATCCATTGACCAGGAGTTTTCTCGCAGGTATAATAATATCAGCGATTTTGCGTGATGAAAGGGGCGAAGCAGTTGCGTGACATGATATACAACATTTTAGAAAACAGCGATGCTGTTTCCGGTGTGACTTTGAAAAACAGCCCAAATAGCAGCACATTACTTTTGAATCGGGCAGATGGAAAGGGACGCATGACATTCCATACGCTCTTTCCGGGGATGATCTTAGCTTTTATTTTTGTAAACGCTCC
>DBGCDL010000031.1:0-5569 GCA_048358235.1 Oscillospiraceae bacterium | reverse complement strand
TAGGACTGCAAACGGTAAATAACGCGCATTTCCAGCAGGAAAACCTTACTCTTGCCGGTGTATTCCTTTTGGCATTCCCTGTGATTATTTTCTTCATGTTTACACAGAGGTTTTTCGTTCAGGGAATTGCCACCTCAGGAATAAAAAGCTGATGTCTGGGCTGTAAAGCGAACAGACAACTCAGAAAAGCATTACCTTAAATTCAAATGTAATGGAGGAACGAAACAAAATGAAAAAATGGAAGGTTGCTCTGATCGGATGCGGATCAATTGCGGACAATACCTATCTGCCCAGGATCAAAGATATCCCTGAAGCGGATATGGTGGCGGTTTGCGATATTATTCCGGAGCGGGCGAAAGACTACGCGGAAAAATTTAATGTGCCGGCATGGTACACCAGCATTGACGAACTGCTGGAAAAGTGCGATTTTGAGATTCTGATGAATACCACGTCGATCCCGGCTCATCATGAGATCAATATGAAAGCGCTAAAGGCGGGAAAACACCTTTACTCTCAAAAGCCGGTAGGCTTAACAGTGGCAGAAGTAACCGAGCAGATCGAAGCTGCGAAAGCGGCCGGCGTGAAGTATGCCGCTTCCCCAATCCATATGCTGCGGGATGATATCAGGTTTGCGAAAAAGCTGATCAAGGATGGCTGCATTGGAGAAATCATGAAGGTTCATACCAATGTTTGCCACGGAGGCCCCGAGTACTTCCAGTACCGCACCGCAGATCCCACCTGGTTCCACCGCCCCGGAAGCGGCGCTCTCTATGATATGGGCGTTCACGGTCTAACTATGACCACAGGAATTTTGGGGCCGGCAAAAGCGGTAGGCTGTATGGCAAAGATTTCAGAGCCTGTCCGTACTGTGAGAAGCGGGACCTTTGACGGGATGAAAATCCAGGCGGATCAGCTGTATGATAATTACATCATTACCCTGGATTACGGAGACAGAGCCATGGCGGTGGTGGAATCGGGCTTTTGCCAAAAAGACAGCAAAGCGCCCCAGATGGAAATCTTCGGCACCAAGGGAACGATTTCTCTTGCGAACGATTGGAGCATGAATCCCATGGATTCCTTAGAGGTCTATCTGGACGCGCCGGAACGGGGAATCCGCGGCTGGCTGAAGCCGATGGAGTGGGATATTCCGGCCTGCGAGATGAATTTCTTCCAATGCAAGGTGGTTCAGGATCTGATCTATGCCATCGAAGAAGACCGTCCCGTAGGGCTGCCCCCTGAGCATGCCAGACATGTGGTGGACATTATGTGCACCATCCCAGAGGCCATCGAGACAAGAAGCATTGTTCCCCTGCATACCACGTTTTGAGAAGCGGGCTTGTAATACATAGTAAATGAGGTAAGCGATGATGAAAAAGAAATATCGCATTGGATTAGTGGGCTTTGCCCATATGCATGTCTTGGGTCAGATTAACCCTTTTTTAACCATGCCGGAGCGGGTGGAATGGATCGGAGCCGCAGATGTGAAGCCAATGGTGGAATCAGAATACTTTGAGAGCTCCAGCCGCAGCATGAACTTAAAGCTATGCCAGGAGCAATGCGGCTTTACCGATGTGTTTGAGGATTATCAGCAGCTATTGGAGCTGAAGCCGGACCTGGTGCTGGTAAACTGCGAGAACGCATATCATGGAACCGTTATTCCGGAAATCCTGATGAGGGGCATTCATGTAATTGTGGAGAAGCCGCTGGCCTATTCTACAGAGCATGCTATGGCCATCGCACGGGCCTCCCGAATCGGTAAAGCGGATTGTATCATTAACTGGCCGACTACCTGGCAAGCAAGTGTTCGGTTAGGACAGAAGCTGGTAAGCGAGGGCGTGATCGGCAAAGTATATCGTTTCCAATATCGGAACCCGGATTCCCTGGGACCGTTTTCTTACGGCCAGGTTATGACGGAGCGCCAGATGGGCAAGGAATGGTGGCATCAGGTGGCTGCCGGCGGCGGAAGCATGCTGGATTACTGCTGCTACGGTACCATCCTCTCTAACTGGTATCTGGGAGAGAAGCCGCTGGGAGTCTACGGGCTGAAAGCCAATTTTAACCACCGGTTTGGCGACGCGGAGGATTACGCTTCTCTGATGGTTCGGTATCCCGAAGCGGTTTCAATTTTGGAGGGAACCTGGAACACAGTCAGCAGCGGCTACGATTCAGGACCTATCGTTTGGGGAGAAAAGGGCGCTTTGATTGTGGAGAACGGGGGTGACCATGGAATCCATGCTAATGTGAGCGTGTATCATGACAGATATTCCACTACCCCCAATGAGGTATACAGTTCCGACGATTATCCTCTGCCTGCTGGCAGGTCGAATTTAGCGGAAGAGGTGTTCCACCATCTTGAGACTGGAGAGCCTCTGCATGCTACCATGGATTTGAATAATAATCTTTGGTCAGCGGCAATGCTGGACGCGGGTCTCCGTTCCAGCCGGTCGTTGAAAATGGAGGAGGTAAAAACTCCTTGCTGGACGATTGGATAAAAAATAAATCAATATCAATAGGAGGAAAGATGATGAAATTAGCAAATGTATCCTGGGGCTGGACGCCGATCCCGGAGGATATGCCTGAAGGGGATTCTTTAATTAAAATTGCAGATCAGATCCGCGGCCTGGGTTTTGAGGGTGTGGATTATCTGGGGACGCCCGAAGCCTTAGACGAGTTCTTTACCGAGGAAGCCTGCAAGGCGCTGGGAGAGCATTCCAGATCCATTGGACTGGAACCCAATGTTTTCGTTTTTCAAGATTTCGAATGGAACGCCTGCAGCTGTGAAAAGCGGGAAAACTGTCTCAAGCATTTTGAAAAGGCTGCGCAAGCGGCGAAATGGATCGGTTGCAAAATTGTATCCACTCTGGTGCCTATGCCTTGCGGAGCGACTCCCTGGAAATTCAATCCTGCGGCTCCGGCGATCAAGCAAGGCTATCATATGCCGGCCGACTACTGCTATCAGAAAGATTGGGAAACCTTGATGGAAAGCTTCCGCAAGTGCCTGCAAATCGCCAAAAAATATGGGCTGCGGATGTCCGTAGAGTGCTTCCCGTATTCCATGGTTTCTACTCCTCATGCGATGCTCAAAATGCTGGAGGATATTAATGACCCTGATTTTGGCATCCAACTGGATACCAACCATCTGATTATGCAGCATATCGACCCGGAATGGACCATCTATATGCTAGGCGGCGAGCATATTTTCAACGTTCACTGCAAGGACAGCGACGCGGTTTCTCGGAACAATATCCCTGCGGGATGCGGCATCTGCGATTATACCGCGGTAATCCAGGCACTGAAGAATGTCGGCTATGACGGCAATTTGTCGGTTGAGCTGGAGTTTACGGATAATCCCCGCCGCTATAATAAGCAGGCGCTGGATCATCTGAAGCTTTGCCTGGCGGGAGAATATTAATTTTCTTCTGTCGGCGCGATGTTTCGACACCATTGTAAAAGATACGGGTCGGCCTTCAAAACGGCAAAGGTCGGCTCGGTGAAAACATTTTTAGATTCAGAAACAGAGGAGAACAAAATGAAACAATATAAAGTTGCGATTATCGGCAATGGCATGATCTGTAATGCGGCGCATATTCCCGCCTATAAAGCTATGGGAGATAAGGTGAAAATCGTAGCCGTGGCGGATATCCGGGAGGAAGCGGCGAGAGAAACTGCCGAGCGGCATGGGATTCCCAAGTATTATGTGGATCCCTACAAAATGCTGGAAGAAGAAAAACCGGATATTATCTCGGTATGTACTCCCAATGCCTACCACAAGGAGTATACCCTGGCCGGCTTCCGGGCAGGCTGCCACGTGGTTTGTGAAAAGCCCGTTGCGATGAACTGCGCAGATGCCGAAGAAATGTTCCGCGCGGCGGATCAGGCCGGCAGGCATCTGTTCGTAATCCAGTCTCTGCGCTTTACCGACAATTTCAAAGCGGCTGCCAGCCTGGCGCAGAGCGGATGCCTGGGCGAAATCTATTATGCAGATTTGAATTTGGTTAGACGCCGCGGTGTTCCGAGATGGGGAATGTTCCATATGGCGAAGGAAAACGTGGGTGGTGCTTTTTGTGATTTGGGCGTCCATATGTGCGACTATTTGATGTATCTATCCGGAAACCCGAAAATGGTGGCAGTCAGCGGAAGTGCGGTAACCAAGATTGTCAACAAGGAAAAAAATATTGAATTTTCCAATGCGGAAAGCGGAGCGCCTACTGGTTTGTTTACGCCAAGAAAATTTGATATGAAGGAATTTGACGTTGAGGAGTTCGCCAACGGATACATTCGGCTGGACAACGGCATGACCGTTACTTTTAAAATTTCGTGGGCGCTGAATCTTCCCAACAACAATACGGTAAGTATCTGCGGCGATAAGGGAGGACTCACCATCGGCGACGACGGCTTGAAGCTGATGACTACCCAGGGCGTTTACCAGACGGATGTTATTCCCAGGGTTTTCCCCGATCCTTATTCTGAGCTTTCAGATTTTACCGGACATATTCACGAAATGGACTACATTTTGAAGGTGCTCAACGGAGAAATGACCATAGAGGAATATCCGATCCAGAAGGATGAGGTTATGAATGTGGTGTCCATGATCGAGGCCTTTTACAAGTCTGCCCGGCTGGGAAGAGAGGTTACCTTCCAGGAACTGGGCCGGTAATCCTAAGCAGCTTGAGGAGGTTATAATAGAATATGGCGCGGCGGCTGAGCTTATCGCTGCGTCTCGAGTATCCAACGCAGCAGGGAGGCGCTGCCTGAGGGGGAGGGTCTCCCCTGTTTGCGTGGCGCAAAAATCCCAAAGAATGGGGAACAGGAAATGAAAGGTGTTATCACAGAAATTGAACGATTTTCGCTGAAGGATGGGCCGGGAATACGCACCACGGTATTTTTCAAAGGATGCAATATGGCGTGCAAATGGTGCCATAATCCGGAAACTCTCTCTGTCAAGCCGCAGTTGATGGTGTATCCGAAAAACTGCATTGGCTGCGGTGCCTGTGTAAAGGCGTGCAAGGCGGGAGCCAGAACCATAGAAAACGGTATGCTGCATTATGACCGATCCGTGTGTACCGACTGCGGTGCCTGTGCTCAAAATTGCTTTACTGGAGCTTTGGTGATGTCTGGAAAAGAGATGGCTGTGGAGGAGGTCATGTCTGAGGTTTTGCAGGACCGAGCCTATTATCGGAACTCAGGCGGAGGCGTGACGCTTTCCGGTGGCGAGGTATCCTCACAGCCTGAATTTGCTGTAGAACTGCTGAAAGCTCTGAAGAACGAGAATATTTCTACCGCTATTGAAACGAACTTATACGCTCCCTGGAGCGTTTATGAAAGCCTGATGCCCTTTGTGGATTTGGTCATGTTTGATATTAAGGTTTTTGACAGCAGTGCTCATAAAAAATGGACCGGAGTCAGTAATCAGCGCATCCTGGAAAATGCGAAAAGAATTGCGGATTCCGGAAAACCCTATTTGGTGCGGACTCCGGTTATCCCAGGCGTAAACGACAACGAGGAGGAAATCGGAAATATCGCGGAATACGTAGGCGGTTTAGGCGGCGCGCAGTATTACGAGCTTCTG
>DBGCDL010000030.1:0-6498 GCA_048358235.1 Oscillospiraceae bacterium | reverse complement strand
TGTTATCAGGGTGTGACAGAGCTAACAGCATCCCCAAAAAAATCTTTGTAAACTTTTTGCCTGGCCCCTATATCTTTGCGCATAATTATGTTATAATAATGCGCAAAGGAAAGGAGGTGGCGATATGCCGCTGATCAGACCGATTACAGACCTTCGCAACACCAACGAGATTTCGGATCTTTGCCATGCCCGCCGGGAGCCGGTATTCATCACGAAGAACGGGTATGGCGATCTGGTCGTGATGAGTATCGAAACCTACGAGGCGATGGTGGAAAATGCAGAGATGGACACCGCGATTTCAGAAGCGGAGGCCGAGTTTGAACGGGACGGGCAACTCCATGACGCAAGGGAGGCGCTGGCTTCTTTAAGGAGGAAGCATTTTGGATAAATACAGCGTCAAACTGATGAGCCGGGCGCTGCGGGATTTGGACGGCATCTATAATTACATCGCCCACACACTGCTGGAGCCAGGGACAGCCCTTAACCTGGTGGGGCGAGTTGAGGACGCCATCCTGTCTTTGGAAACGATGCCCTACCGCTGCCCGGAACGGAGACGAGGGGCTTACGCCAATCGGGGATACCGGCAGCTCTTTGTAGAGAATTACACCGCCGTTTTTCGGATTGATGAAGCAAAGAAAACCGTGATTGTGGTGACGGTCCGCTATTCCCCAAGTGAATTTTGAACTGAATGATGATTACGCGAAAAGCAGTCTGTGATATGATCCGTTTAGTGATTGGCAGAGAAGCCTTTGGATACTGTTCGCAGGTTTCCGCCATAAATCCCTTTGTGTTTTATATCCACGATGTTTCGCAATTTCGGTTTTTGAGCGCGATCAGCACAAAAGCCTAAAATCTCATCTGTGAGCGTCACAGATGAGAATAAACGCAGATTCCGGCCCCCATTTTTATGATTAAATACTGGGGCAACATTTGAGGGCAGGGCCCAAAAAGCCCGTAATATCAAGGAAAACTGGCGCTAAACTGTACGCCAGTACGGCCTCAAGGCTGCCCGTCGCGCTCCGCAGTTCAGCAAGCGCTAAACTTTATCAAAAGTGGTCAAAAACCCCGGAACTACGCGGTTTCCGGGGTTTTTCCTTTTCAAATGGTTTGACGCAATTTGACAGAACGAAGCCTCTTTTAACCCGTTTTCTATGGGTTAAATGGTGGACAACCACCCCAAAAAGAGGGCTTATGGGTTAAAAAATAGGACAACCGAGACGCGATTTTGGGATGCCAAGGGGATGTTTATTTATACATCTCCAAGAGACCTTTTTCGTGAAAACGGTTTGTCTGAATTTGACCTAATTTGAACAAAAGAGAATAAATCTAATCGCCAAGCGCTCAGTATTTTCTACTGGGCGCTTTTTGCGTTTCCGGGGAATTTCATTCCGGGATAAGAAAAGGCCGTCACTTTCAATTTTTGAAGTGGCGGCTTTTTCTATTTCCAGAAGCCATAGAACAATTCAGAAATGAGGTGAAGTCATTGAACACGCAAATCATCGCCATCGCCAACCAGAAAGGCGGCGTTGGCAAGACAACCACCTGCGCGAACCTGGGGATTGGGCTGGCGCAGGCCGGAAAGAAAGTGCTGCTGATCGACGGAGACCCGCAAGGCAGCCTGACCATCAGCCTGGGCCACCCCCAGCCGGACAAGCTGCCCTTTACCCTGTCCGACGCGATGGGCCGTATCCTGATGGACGAGCCGCTGCGCCCCGGCGAGGGTATCCTGCACCACCCGGAGGGCGTTGACCTGATGCCCGCAGACATCCAGCTCTCCGGCATGGAGGTCTCCCTGGTGAACGCCATGAGCCGAGAGACCATCCTGCGGCAGTATCTGGACACGCTCAAGGGACAGTATTCCCATATCCTGATTGACTGCCAGCCATCCCTGGGTATGCTCACGGTCAACGCCCTGGCCGCCGCCAACAGGGTCATAATCCCCGTTCAGGCGGAGTACCTGCCCGCCAAGGGCCTGGAACAGCTGCTCCAGACCGTAAACAAGGTGAAGCGGCAGATCAACCCCAAGCTCCAGATCGACGGCATATTGCTGACGATGGTGGACAACCGCACCAACTTCGCCAAGGAGATTGCCGCCCTGCTGCGGGAGACCTATGGCAGCAAAATCAAGGTGTTCGGCACCGAGATTCCCCATTCTGTCCGGGCAAAGGAGATCAGCGCCGAGGGCAAAAGCATTTTTGCCCATGACCCTAATGGCAAGGTGGCCGAGGGCTATAAGAATCTGACCAAGGAGGTGATAAAACTTGAAAAGCAGCGCGAAAAAAGTAGAGCTGGCTCCATACGATGATTTGTTTTCCACCGAGGAAAGCCGCCAGGATGCCAAGCTGGAGAAGATACAGGAAATTCCGCTGTCTGAGCTGCACCCATTTAAGGGGCATCCCTTCAAAGTCAAGGATGACGAGGCCATGATGGAGACCGCCGACAGCGTTCGGCAGTATGGTGTTCTGGTTCCGGCGATCGCCCGCCCGGACCCGGAGGGCGGCTATGAGCTGGTTGCCGGTCACAGGCGGCACCGGGCCAGTGAGCTGGCCGAGAAAGAAACCATGCCTGTCATTGTCCGAGACCTGGACGATGATGCTGCCACTATCATCATGGTGGACAGCAACTTACAACGTGAAAGCCTGCTCCCCAGCGAAAGGGCCTTTGCTTACAAGATGAAGCTGGAGGCTATGAAACACCAAGGCGCACGGGGGGACTTAACTTCGTCCCAACTTGGGACGAAGTTGCGTGCAGATGAATTGTTGGCGCAGCAGGCTGGTTCGAGTAGGAACCAGGTGCAGCGCTATATCCGCCTGACGGAGCTGATTCCCGAACTGCTGGATATGGTCGATGAAAAGAAAATCGCCCTCAATCCGGCTTATGAGCTGTCCTTTCTCAAAAAAGAAGAACAGCGGGATTTGCTGGACGCGATGGACAGCGAACAGGCTACCCCCTCTCTCTCCCAGGCTCAGCGACTCAAGAAATACAGCCAGGAGGGACATCTGACCCTCGATATGATGCGCGTCATCATGGGTGAGGAAAAGAAAAGTGATCTCGACAAAGTGACTTTCACCTCCGACACCCTGCGGAAGTATTTCCCCAAAAGCTATACGCCCCAGCGGATGCAGGAAACCATTATCAAACTGCTGGAGGCGTGGCAGAAGAAGCGCCAGAGAGACCAGGAACGATGAAAGGAGCCGCCTATGAGGGATATTTCAGCCCGTGAGCTGAAAGGACACAACATTCTCGCCGTAGAGAGGTTTTGGGACGACACCCGCTGGATGATTGAGTTTTCCGTTCAGCGCCCTTGTTCCTACGGCTGCCCCGGCGATGATATGCGGCTGTTTCTTACGGAGGACGGGTATCAGGCCGCCCTCGTAAGCCAGAAGCGTCGGGAAATCAAAATCAAGCGGTATGCCCGTGTGATCGAGGGCCATGTGCTCGACTTCAAACCGGACAAGCGCCGCCGCCACCCGTAAACTCATTATCACTACGAAAGGAAAGGAATGAATATGTGTACTGTCCAGAGCATCAAAGATGCCATCCGGGAAAGTTGCCAGTCCCAGTATGATATGGAATCCACCGACATTGACCGGGTTTTGCAGACCCTCCCGTTTTCGGAGCATGAGCCGATGTTCAGTCATCCGCCGAAGTACAAGCGTCCTTACCGGCCCTGGCAGAACAACAAAAACAGCTGAAAGCCACAGTCTTTTTCACGAAGGATTGTGGCTTTTTTCATGCCCTAAAATTAGAAAGGAGTGAAGTCAATGGCCGTTTTTCGCATTGAACGGACCAAAGATTATACCGTGATGAGCAATCATCACCTGCGGAACCACGAACTATCCCTCAAGGCAAAGGGGCTTCTTTCCATGATGTTATCCCTGCCTGATGACTGGAACTATACTACCCGTGGACTTGCGAAAATCTGCAAGGAGGGCGTTGATGCCATCGGCAGTGCGCTGCGGGAGTTGGAAACCGCCGGTTACATCGTGCGGAACCAGCTGCGGGACCAACAAGGCCGGATCAGCGACACCGAGTATGTGATTTATGAGAAACCCCAGCCCAGGCAGCCAGAAACGCCAAGGCCGGATACGGCTGTACCAGATACGGCTTCACCAGATACGGAAAACCCGTATCTGGATAAACCGGATACGGAAAAGCCCGCAGAATTAAATATAGAGAAACCAAATACTCAAAAACAAAATACTCATGGAGCAAGTACCGATTCCATTCCCTTCCGGGAAACAGCGGCAGCACAGCTGCCGGAACGGAAAGGAAGGGATGCGATGTCTGTCTCAGAGATAGAAAATTATCGGGAATTGATTCTGGAGAACATCGAGTATGACTATCTGTGCAGAGAGTTTTCGACCTACCGTGAGGACCTGGACGAGATTGTGGAGCTGATGGTGGAGACCGTTTGTGCCAAACGTAAAACCACTCGGATCGCTGGCAGCGACTTTCCCCATGAAGTCGTGCGCTCCCGGTTCTTGAAGCTGGATAGCGAGCATATCCGATTTGTCATGGACGGTATGCAGAAAAACACCACGGAGGTCCGCAATATGAAACAGTATTTGCTTGCAGTGCTGTTCAACGCGCCCACCACGATCAGCAATCACTACACCGTACAAGTCAATCACGATATGAACACAGGCGGCTGGTAAACAGCCGCTTTTCTGTTGCCCGGCAATACCGGGAGAAAGGATTTTGCCATGAAACGACCTCTTGCCTACATTACGGCTCCCTGGAGCAACAACCAGTATGAGAACGCCGAGAACGCTGCCACCTACTGCCGCCAGGTGTACGACGCCGGGTATTCGCCCATCTGCCCGGTTCTGTTCTTGTCCACCTTCCTCAAGGACGAGATTCCCCAGGAACACAAGGACGGGCTGGATATGGTGCGAGACTATCTGCGCCGGTCCCATGTGCTGGTGGTCTGCGGCCACGGCATCGACGAGACCGTGAAGAATGACATCGCCACCGCTGAGCGCCTGCGGATCACCGCTACCACCCTGGACGGTATCCTGACTGTGAAAGGCCAGGGACGCGGGAAAGGAGGTGCGCGCCATGCCTGAGCGTAAGACCGTGGGCCAGCTGATGGAGGAAATGCGGCTCAAGGCCGGGGCGCAGAACTACCACGGCCATGAGTACATGGATTTGGAGCGGTTTGCCGAGGACACCCGGCACATGATTATCTTCGATGTGCTGACCCACGATTCGCCGGTGGGCTGGAAAGGCGAACGGACCCACCTGTTTCTGACGGAGGCCGGATACCAGAAAAGCCTGGAGAACCAGGAAAAGGGCCACATCAAGATTCTCAGCCATGCCAAGGTGCGCCAGGGACATCTGTACTATGACCGCTCCGATCAGCTGCGTTGAAAGGAGCCTGCCATGATGAAATACCTGCTGCGGCGGCTGGTGGTCCCGCCTTAGTATCAAGCGCCACCCCTGCAAAATCCGTGGAAAGGAGGCGATGACCTATGCAGGAGGAAGTGGAAAACAGGACTTTGACGCTGGTAGTCAGCGGAACAAAGTTTACCGGGCGGCTGTTTAAGGCCGCCATCACCAAGTACCTTGCCCACCGCAAGGAAAAGAAGCTGCAAAAGCAGAAAAGCCGGGATACCCCCGTGATTCCCCACGGCAAACAGACGGTGAAGCAGCTGATCGGCCAGAATCAGGGCGTTTCCAACATCGAGATCACCGACCCCTCCATCAAGGAGTTTGAAAAGATCGCCCGGAAATACGGCGTTGACTATGCGGTGAAGAAGGACCGCAGCAGCTCCCCGCCCAAGTACCTGATCTTTTTCAAAGGCCGCGATGCGGATGCCCTGACCGCTGCCTTTACCGAGTACACCGGCAAGAAGGTCAGAAAGGCGCAGAAAACAGAGCGTCCGTCCGTGCTGGCAAAGCTGAGCCAGTTCAAAGAGCTGGTGAAACACGCCGTTGTGGACCGGAACAAGCGGAAGGAGCTGGAACGATGAAGATGAAAAAGCAACTTGACATCAAAAAGCTCCTTTTGCTGAATATGCCCTATATCCTGATGGGGCTGTTCGCAACCAACTTCGGTGAAGGATGGCGGATGGCCGTGGGTGCGGACGCTTCGGCAAAAATGCTTTCGTTCTTCTCCACGCTGCCGGTGGCGCTGGCCAGCTGGTGGCCCAGCCTGCACCCTTTGGACCTGCTGGTGGGGCTGTGCTGCGGCGCTGGCCTGCGATTGGCCGTGTATCTCAAAAGCAAGAACGCCAAGAAGTACCGGCACGGTATGGAGTATGGCAGCGCCCGCTGGGGCACCCATGAGGACATCGCACCCTACATCGACCCGGTGTTCCAGAACAATGTGATTCTGACTAAAACCGAGAGCCTGACCATGAACAGCCGCCCCAAGGACCCCAAGACCGCCAGAAACAAAAATGTGCTGGTCATCGGCGGCAGCGGCTCCGGCAAGACCCGCTTCTGGTTGAAGCCGAATTTGATGCAGATGCACAGCTCCTATGTGGTCACGGA
>DBGCDL010000029.1:0-6974 GCA_048358235.1 Oscillospiraceae bacterium | reverse complement strand
TTTCATTGTTCTTTCAATCGTGATTGGAAAAATCCGGAAAGGCTTTTAGGTTTCCCTTTACCGCCTTTGCTTCCGGTTCGGTTGTTATCATTCTCTTTCTCGTAATGTGGCGCATCGGCGAGCATCATCCGGAGCGTTTGGTAATTGACACCCCAAAGGATGTATTTCACGCTCCAGCCGGTGGCCGCCGCTATCTGCCACACGATACCAAAGGGGCTATGGGATCCGACATATTTCGTTCTTAACTCCCCTTTCTTTTTTGGCTCTCTCTCGGTTTCAGGGGATTGGATATCTGAACCGATTCGATAATACGCATAAAAGACTTTGTACCCAGCAGGGTGATAAAACGCTGGTTAGCACCCTGCAGGTATTTGTCAGGAACGAACCATCTCAGCAGCCATGCGACAATGCCGGAAAACAATAGTCCGGAGATCGCTCCACGGCAGATTGTCAGGGCTACCATCTTGGAAACACGTTTGCCATGAATGGCAAGGAATGCCATCTCCTCATGCTTGTTGAACTGCTCCATCTCCTCGTAAGTAATACCCAGCTGCAGGTATAACTTTGCGATCCGGATCTGACTCCCCAAACAGGGACGTTTCATGGTCACCCTGATTGATACCGGTTTCTTTCTAAATGGTATCTTAAACCGTAAAAAAGGCAGGGAAACCCCCACGTCAAGCAGAGCCTCCGCTGCCTCTATTTCCACGTTCTTTTTCATGGGTTACGCATTTCCAGCCGCCTGACTCAACGTGAGGGTAGCCTTTTGGGTATTATCAGCCGCAAGGATAAACTCTACCGATCCGTTTCTCGCAGCACCGGTATTGGCATCCGCCGTGATGGTGATCCTGCCGTTCACAACCTCAAGATTGAAACCGGAGGGAACCTTTCCCACGGAAAACGCTCCGGAGGCTTCAATATCCACCGTTTTACTTTCTCCACCTTTGGCGAATGACAAAGAGGTGGGCGTTACGGAGATAAACGGAACCGTATCATCAAAGCTGAAAGGAGAGCCGCCATCCAGCGGGTTCAACATTTCCATTTCACACTCGATACCCAGCGGATCATCACCGCCAATCTTACCACGTACAACACCGTCCAGCGTCATACGCTTGACCTCGATAGTCTGGCCGGTTCCGCAAAGGATTTTCAATGCACCCTCTAACGAAACGGATTCCGAGGGAGCCTCCCATTTTGTACCGTTCACCGTTCCGCCCATCACATCCTTACAGTTCTGAGGAACAAGTTCGATCAGGGTAAACTTTAACAGGTTGGTGGCATCCTTTTTCTTTATTTTCTTGACCGGAGCATTACGAACCTGTGCGGCAAAGAGCTTGATATATTCAGCGGCATCACCGCCCCAATCAATACCGTCATCAGAAACATTGCCGATCTTTTTACCATTGAAATAAATGGCATCAAGGAGCATCATGTATCCGTCATTCACATATACTTTTGACATCGTTCTCTATTTTATAAAGGTTAATATTCTGTTTTTTAGTTTCTTTAGTGGAGAGGTAAGCAACAAACCGCCCACAAATCCGACTAAAAGCCATTTATACCATGTAGCGGGAGGTTTTTCCTTAATGCTTTGGGCGGCATCGCTCTCCGCCTTGTAGATTTCATCACTCCGGCTGCTCGTCTGTTCCATCCGGGAAATAACCCGCTTTAAACTATCCACCTCGCTGCGCTGTCGGAACACCTCACGCTCGTAAAAAAGACATTGCCGTGCGATAGAGTCACATTTACCAATAACCGTTATATTATCGCCATGCCTTTGTACGCTTACCGATGCCTGACCGTCTTTGGCCGTGTAGCCAGCACCGTCCGGCAAGTTAAGGAGGTTCTGTATCGGAACATCCACTTTCGCCTCCGACTCCGGGATCCCCTCCTGTGTCAGGGCGGTTATCGTCTGTCCCTGCAGTAGTTCCCCCGTCCTCTGAGCCGTCACGTCTGACTGCTCTCCGGTTGCTCCGGTGGTGGTTCCGCTTTTCGTCTGTTCCGTCAGTGTGTGTGACTGCCGGTTCTTGGTTAATTTCGCCGTGGCACACCCCGTCAGGATGAACACGGCTATGATTAGCACGAGGGTTGCCCCTCGGATTAGGTTTCTCATCATTTCCTGTTTGTTTATTGATTACTTTTCTTAATCTCTCCACCTCTTTGGTCAGGCGGGAGAGTTTTTGGATCATCTCCTCCTGATTCGCTTTCAGGTCGGCATTCTCCCTGCGGAGCTTGATATTCTCATCCAATATCTTCCGGTTCTCATCACTGAGCATATTGATGGACGCCTGAAGCTGGGATAACATATCATTGTTCTGCTTTCTACGGCCAACAAACCACGTGAAGATGCTACCGATAAAACCACCCGGCAGGGCGAACATTAAAAAATCCATCAGACCGTCCATCTCTTTGCTTTGTTATTGATTAATGCCTATGTTCCTGAGCCATGCCTGAACGTCAAATGACGGACACGCTTTGGCCGCAATCTCGTTATGACCGATGATTCTCACCCGTGGGAAACGGCGGTGGAAGTCTTTCACGTAATCCTCCAACGCTTTTAGTTGGCCGGGAGTACGGGTATCTTTGGGAGTCTTGCCGTCAGCGGCCACGCCGCCAACGTACACAATGTGCCGGGAAATGGTATTGTACCCTTTTGCTCCATTGGTAACCTCCCACGTATCCACCCGTGCGTCCTCGTTGTTCTCAACCAATCGCTCCACCGTTCCGTCAAGGTGAAACATATCGGTATATCCTACCTGTTTCCAGCCACGGCCACCCTTGCTTACCGGGTTCGTGTGCCATGCTCTGATATCGTTACTCGTTACCTTACGGCCTTGAGGCGTGGCGGTACAGTGGATTACCAAATATTTCAATTCTGCCATAACCTTATCCTGCCACAGGGGTTCCCTGTACTAAAGCGATTACACCTTTTTTATCCTCCCGCATGATACGACCACCGGCACGTACAAGGAATGAATAAATATCACCGTAATAGGTTGCGTCACCCTCGTTCTCGAACGCTTTCACCTCACCCAGCGCACGGCAGACACTTTGCTCGTGCCATGCAAGTCCGGCGGCGAGATCGGTAGCTGCACCGGCAATACCCCATGCTTTAGGAGCTTTGGCCGCAGTATAAAGGGCAACCCTGCTGCGCATCATGATATTAAAGCTGAACAGCTTACCGAGGATACCGTTCTGCGCATCAGCAGAAGCGAGGAACGCCGTGTTCTCGTTCTCCGTCAGGCTGTTCAACAGCTGGGAGTACATCTGTGCATCCAGCAACAAATAACGCCCCTCCTGTGGAATATCATCGTTATTGAACTTGGTCATCAAGGCCAGCACGTCCGCCTTACAGATACCCTTACGTTTGCCGGTAGCCTTATCCGTGTAAGCGTCAACCTCCGCACCGGTAGTTTCAACGCACCCGGCAGCGGCAGGACTCCAGTTGAAAACGAAATCGAGTGCCACGTCATCCTGCAGCTTGAGTTTATCCTGACGCAGGACGGACTCCCGTTTATCATAGCTGAGTTCCACCGTATCAGCATTAGGGATAAGTACCGGATCCGTGGTGTATTCATCCAGCGGGAACGTCACATCGATATCCGTTCTTTTGGTTACCGTAGCCGGGAGGTCGGTTCGGTTCTTCTTGGTTCCGGACGCAGCACCGGCATTCGGGATGTGAACAATCTTGCCGTTGTTCACGTACTCATCGGCGTTGAACGCCTTGCTCAGGAAGCTATTGGAGGCAAATAAACCCTCCACGATAGCCGCCATCCAAATTTCTTTCTGAATTGCCATTTCTATTCTTGCTTTAATGGTTAATAATTACAGATTCGGTTCGATACCGAAACGCTCTTTAAACTTGGACTTATACAAGTCCGGAGCAGCATCTTTCAGCTCAACGAGCTTACCGGCTTTATCCAGCTCATCCCATGATTTGTCTTTCCAATCACCGAGTGTCACACCGGATCCTTTATCCGTGTTGATTTGACCGGCCACGTTTGCACGACACGGGATAGCTGCCAGCATAGCCTTTGTTCCCTCGAAATCCTTATCGAAAAGGTTCAGCAGGTTCTCACGGCCTTTCGCATCATAGCGTCCGTCTTTAATGGCCGCATCGGTCAGGGAAATCGCCTCCCGCTTCTGGGATTCCTTTTTGGCCTCGTTCATTTTATCCACTGCGGCGGCCAGCGTCTTGTTTTCTTTTTCCAAGCGGTCGGCATTGGCAATGATTCCCTGAATGGCGGTTACGATTTCCGCCTCGCTTGCAGAGTCCTGCAGCTTCAATACTCCTGTAAGTACGCTCATTTTTAATTGTTTTTTGGGGTTATTACTGTGATCTATCAACCGGATAAGATTACCCTTATCATTCAGGTCGATAATCTGTTTGCTCTCTCTGTCATAGAATACCAGCGCATTGTGATTGGCTCCGATTGTAACGACACTGCCCTCCCGAACCGTCCATCTCGTAACGGTAGGGAGTGTTTGTCCGGGGAGCATCAGGTCATAGGCATCGCTTTTCTCCTCCGGAGGCCACGCACCGATAGAGGCCATACGGATAAAGTCATTCTCAACTTTACGCTTTACCTCTGCGGCACGGGCATCTCCCTCATCGAACACGGCATCGGCTAAAATCTTACCTCCCTCAACACGTATATTTTCCCACCGGCCAATCGGCAGGGAGTAATCATCGTGATTCAGAAGCATCACGGGATTCTTTTTAAACTCCTCCAAATTGGCTCCGCTGGTGAGCATCCTAAAACCGTAGGTGTTCACCGACTCATCATGTAATACAAAGGTTAATTTGCCCATTTCGCTCGTTTGATTTTGTGACAAAATTCAGGGTAAAAAACGGGCTGTACAAATCGGCCTGTAACCGTTTCAACTTAAACCGCAGCCATTTCAGTTTAAACGTAAACCATTACAAACCAATTATTTTCACTCACCGCAAGGCTTTACCTTTGGGCTATAAAATGATACAATTATGGCGGAAGAACTGAAAGCAAATCAACGGAAAGAATGGGCGAAATTGATGTATCTCAAAGAGAACATCACCCAGCAGGAAATTGCCGACCGGGTAGGTGTTTCCCGTGTCACGGTGAACAAATGGGTTAAGGAATGGGAGGGTTTAAAGCTCAACCTCCTGCAGACACGGGAGGAACGGATCAGCTCCACGCTCACGCAGCTGGATGAACTCGACCGCTCCATCGCAGGCAAAGAGGAGGGGAAACGGTATCCCTCAGCGGCGGAGGCCGATATACGGCGCAAACTGACGGCTGACCTTGAGGCATTGGAACAGGACGCCTCCATCAGGGATATATACAACGTGTCCCGTGGGCTGCTCGATTGGCTCCGACAGCAGGATCTCGAAAGGGCAAAGGAGTTGAGTGATTATTTCGATGCGTACATAAAGGAGAAAATGAAATGGGTAAAATAGATGATATTCAGGCATACAAGGAGTGGACTGAATACCACCGTTCACTCAAAAGGGACAAAGCCGCCGACAACCTCTCGCCGGTGGAACGAAAAAAGAAGCTGGAAAAGCTGGAGGCGAACGTCATCGAATGGATCCTGTTCTTTTTCTCGGAGTTCGCAAAGTACCCCTTTACCAAGTTCCACAAAAAGGCAATCAAACGCATCACCACGAATATGGAATGGTACGAGGTTCTCTCGTGGTCACGTGAGCTGGCAAAATCCACCATCGTGTTCATGTGTATGATGTACCTCGTGCTGACCGGGAAGAAAAGGAACGTGCTGCTTATATCAAACAGTCACGAGAACGCAGTCCGACTATTAGAACCGTACAAAAAAGCCTTTGAGAGCAATTCCATGTTAAAGGCGTATTACGGCGACTTGAGGGAGTTCGGGAGCTGGACGGCAGATGAATTCACTCTCACTACCGGGGCAACATTCCGGGCTATCGGTGCGCTGGAGTCACCTCGTGGAACAAGAAAGGACGCTGTTCGTCCGGACACGGCTCTCGTGGATGACTTCGATACGGATGCGGACTGCAGGAACCCGGACATCCTGAAAAAGAAATGGGAATGGTTCGAGGAGGCTCTGTTTCCAACCCGATCCATCAGCGAGGATTTGCTGGTGATATTCTGCGGAAACCTGATCGCTCTTGACTGCTGCGTGAAACGTGCCGGTGATAAAGCTGACCATTGGGATATCGTGAACATCCGGGACAAGGATGGCAAATCCAGCTGGCCGGAAAAGAACACGGAGGAACGCATTAACCGTATCCAGTCCAAAATCAGCACAAAGGCGTTCCAGCAAGAATACATGAACAACCCGCTCTCCGAGGGTGACACGTTCAAAGAAATGGTATGGGGCAAATGCCCGCCGCTCTCAAAGCTGCAGTTTGCCGTTGTTTACGGGGATCCGGCTCCGTCCAACTCAAAGAACAAGGCCACCTCTTTCAAAGCCTGTTTCCTTATCGGGTATTATGACGGTCGATTCTATGTTTATACCGGTTATCTTGACCACGTGGTAAACGAGGAGTACGTGAACTGGTATTATTATCTCCGGGATTACGTGGGACAAAAAACGCAGGTATATAATTACATCGAAAATAACAAACTGCAGGATCCTTTCTACGAACAGGTGTTCGTTCCGCTATTTAGCGAGAAAGGAAAACAACTCGGATTTATCGGGATCATACCGGATACCCGGAAGAAACCGGAAAAGTTTGACCGTATCGAGGGAAACCTTGAGCCGATCAACCGGCGAGGACAACTCATCCTCAACATTGACGAAAAGGATAATCCGCACATGAAAAGGCTGGAGGAGCAGTTCCTGCTCATCAACCGAGCTATGAAATCACCCGCTGACGGCGTGGACTGCATCGAGGGTGGCGTGTGGATCATCAACCAAAAGATAAGCACGCTCTCGGCTGGATCCTACACCGTGGGCGCACGTGTAACCAATAAAAAGAGATTTTAATCATGGCATTTATCACACCCAAAGAATTG
>DBGCDL010000028.1:0-22497 GCA_048358235.1 Oscillospiraceae bacterium | reverse complement strand
GACTCAGAAATTCTTTCTTCTTTGTCCGCACCTGGCTCAATTCATCGCTCAGGCCCGACAGACTCATCTGCTTATCCATAGTATTATTATATCATATTTTTTCTTTGTGCGGTGTTGCCCTAACTTCTTTGAGCTTACTGATAGGGGTATCTTATAGCAGGTCCTTGGATTAGGCAGGCAGTGCAGTTGCACTGCCTGCCTTTTTTGTCGTATGATTTAACAAAATAAGAGTGATGTTGTGGCGATATATGATATGGAAGACATTTGATGGCGTAATGAGAGATTTGTTTTGACATTATTTCCGGATGACTTAGACCATGATAAACGATCTGAACATAACTTTGAAATAGTTTGGCCGGATGTACTCTGCTGTCAAGTGACGAACGAGAGATATTGACCAGACTTTTGGGTATCCAGTCCTCATGATGCATAGAGTTTTTATATCAACGAATCGTGGAAATTTTTAGAGAACTTCCAAAAAGACAATGAACTTGTACCTGACACTACTTATCATGTTATTGTAGGAGGAAGAAATTTTGTGATTGATATCTTAATCTACTGAATATCCAAGAGTTAGGTTTATAAAACGCACTTAGATACAAGTTAGTTAACCCAAGAAATCCGTGAAAGAGTTCTGAACTCCTTCACGGATTTCTCCTTCGCCTTGTTATTTTACTAAAACGTAAAAGCCTGTAAAATGATTTTCTCCGTCATAAGCTTCAAATCATTCAAATGGCGTGTGCGTTCCAAAATATCATATTGTTTCATAGTAAAATCATTTTATCACTTGACAATTGAGAATTAGCATTATAAAATAAAGTGTAATTTTATGGACTGAATATACGTTCGCATAATGGGCGAATGTTTCTACAGGCTGCCGACAGCCGGCTATTCCGCTCCTGATTGGGGTTGGTATACCGGTTGGCGGTTTTTTTATGCCTAAAAGCGAAAGAGTGTTATCAGGAGGTAAGTTGTATGCAAAATAAACAAACTGATTTGGTCATTATCGGAGCTGGTCCAGCCGGTATTTTTACGGCACTGGAAATGTTAAAGAAAGGTTCCCGTCAATCTATTACCATTATTGAAAAAGGCTTATCGGTGGAAAAACGCTATTGTCCTAAAGCACAAACAGGCCGGTGCATGAATTGCCCATCTTGTGCCATTACCACCGGATTTTCAGGTGCAGGCGCATTTTCTGATGGGAAATTATCGCTGTCTTATGAAGTAGGCGGCGATCTGCCCCAGCTAATCGGAGAAGATTTCGCACAGCAGATGATTAATTACACCGATGGGATTTATCTTTCGTTTGGGGCGGATCCTCGAGTAGAGGGCATATCTGATCCGATTGCCATTAAAGAAATCCGTCGAAAAGCCATTCAGGCCGGTCTAAAACTGGTGGATTGCCCTATTCGTCATTTAGGAACAGAAAAAGCACAGGAGATTTACGGCGTCATCGAAAAATATTTAACTCAAAACGGCGTAGAAATCCTCTTTTCTACGGAATGTGAAAACTTGATTCTCAACGGAAATCACTGCCATGGCGTACACGTCCGCGATAAAAACGGCCAATACGATATTTTTGCCAAACATACTATTGCGGCTACCGGTAGGCGCGGCGCTGATTGGTTAGAAAAAATTTGTGCAGAACATGGCATTGCCCATGAACCTGGCACGGTAGACATTGGTGTGCGTGTAGAAGTTCGTAACGAGATTATGGAACACGTAAACAATGTGCTATATGAATCCAAACTGGTGGGATACCCCAAACCGTTCAAAAATAAGGTACGTACTTTCTGCCAGAATCCGGGCGGTTTTGTCAGCCAGGAAAATTACGACAACAACCTGGCCGTTGTCAACGGACATTCTTATAAAGAACTGAAATCCGACAATACCAATCTGTCCATTCTGTGTTCACACAATTTCAGTGAACCATTTAATCAGCCGATTGCATATGCCCAAAAAGTGGGAGAGTTGACCAACATGCTGGGCAACGGTCACATTCTGGTACAGCGCTTCGGCGATATATTAGACGGCAAACGCACCTGGCAGGATGAACTGAACCGTTCCAATCTTCGTCCGTCTTTGCCCGATGCTGTGGCTGGGGACATCACGGCGGCCATGCCCTATCGTGCCATGATCAATATTATTAACTTTATACAGGCGGTCGATACCGTTGTGCCGGGCTTTGCCAGTGAAGAAACGCTGCTATATTCGCCGGAATTAAAATTTTACAGCAACCGCGTAAAAATGGATGAACATTTCCGCACCAATATTGAAAATTTCCATTGCTTGGGCGATTCCTCTGGTTGGACACGCGGCCTGATGATGGCGTCTGTAATGGGTGTTTTAATGGGTCGTGAACTGGCAGGAACAAACTGATTATTTCCCACTTCTATTCTTGCATTGAACCGGCAGCAAACCAGGACAGAAGAATTGAAATTTCTGAAGGCCTGTAGGATTTTCATTTTTATATGATAAAGAACCGCGATTTTGGATACCCATGCATGAAAAATCGCGGTTCTTTATGCCTGCTAACTTTCAAATACTTGTCGGAACACCGTTTTACGATAGGAAGTCTTGATCCAAAGATATAATACAATTTGCAGAACAATCAATATCGCAGTAAATCTTATGGCAACCGGAATTGCAGATACCAGTGTAAACTGTTCTGTGAGGAAAACCCCAATCCAGAGATACACCAGAGCCAGTGCAAAAGGAACGCACAACAGTAGAAAAATGAAACGGCTTAATACCATGGAAAGTTCTTTTTTGGAGAGTCCGATTTTAACAATCCCTTTGATTTTTTTGCATTCGACATGCAGTTCAGAATAGAGACGGGAATAAATAAAGCTGGCAACCGCAAGAAGAAATACAAAGGCCAGCATTCCGCCAATATACAGCATTAAATTGTTTTGAATCTGGCTGCTTCGGTAGTAGTTGTATGCGGATACCACATTGGCGTCTCTTTTTTGCAGTGTGGTTTCCAGAGCTGAACAAATGGTGTCTGGACTTTCGCTGTTATTCTCCCAGTTATCGTACAAAAATGCCGTAATCGTTTTTGGGCTCAGCTGTGACTGTAACGATGCGAATACATCATCACTCACCACACAGATCCCTTTGGTAAAACCGGTCAGCGTAATCACTTTGTCCGACTGCCCTTCCACAGTCAAAGATAATTTATTCTCTTGAAAAAATGTCTCTATAGGCACAGGAATCCTCTCTAACGGATCGCCTGTACTTCCTGCAACCAGATACACACCGGTATCGGAAAGGAAAACAGGTTCCCTTCCCAGAAATTCCATAATCTGATTATAATTGCTTTGCGGCATGATGGGGCTGCGGGATTTCGCTTTGGGATACCACAAATGAATATCTGCCGTCTTATATCCGGGAAGATTCTTTAGTTCATCTTCAATGACAGCAAGATCATGCGCCGTATCTGCATTCTCTGTCCATGCGTTGTAAGTCATAGCATAAGGCAAAATCTTTTCTGTTTCAGATTTTACATTGGTGGACATAGAAAACAGAATAATTACTGCAAAAAAGGCCGCTGCGTATAGAAGGGAAGAAATGGTCATGCTTTGTGCATTGGTTTTCAATTTTGCCCGTTGATCTCCGATACACAGCAAACGGACATGTGAGCGGCTTTTCCGATGAAACAACAACCACAGCCGCATTGCAAAGGATAATAAAAGATAGGTACCCAGCACAGCAACAATTATGAGAAGGAACGGCAAAAAGAAGTTTTCTTGCATAAAACGAGTTAAAGAAGATTTCCCACCTAAAGTCCACAGCAATACAGGAGCCAAAACCAGGAAAGATACCAGAGCAGGAACCAATCTCTGCTGCTTATCATCCTTGACTTCTGCTTTTAAGAGTTTGACGATCTCCTTTTTACGGATGAATTTAGGCGTAAAGTATGCGATTCCAAAGAATACAGCGCCCATGATTACTACCGTCAACAATATAGCTTGCCCTGGAAAGTAAAATACAAATTCCGTTACTCCAATCATCCGATTTGCAATATCAAGAAAGAACCTGGAAAACACAAGGCCCAAAAGAATGCCGACAACAATAGACAGAAAGCCTATCAGTACATTTTCCATAAAGACCAATCGGTTTATCTGTTTTTTGGATGCACCTAAGATAGTAATCAAGCCAAGCTGACGGCTTTGATTTTTTAAAAAGCATCTCATAGAGTATGAGATAAAGCAGATAGAAAACACAACAGATATGACCTCACCTGCTGCCAATGTAAGCCCCATAGAGCTGTTCTCATCAATCACTTCCAATGCCGGATGAAAAGATAATACACTAAACAGGAAAAAGACAAAGACAGAAAACGTGCAGTTAATAAAGTAATAAATATAGTTTCTCTTATCTCTGCTGATGTTTTTCCAGGCGAATTCAAATAATGTCACGAGGTTCACCTCCCAAAAGGCTCATGGCATCCACAATCTTCTGTCGGAACGCCTGCTGGTTTCCACCTGAGACAATTTCTTGGTACAGAGTTCCGTCTTTGATGATCAACACACGCTTACAATAGCTTGCCACAAAGGAGTCGTGGGTCACCATCAGGATGGTGGTCTGATGGTCCTGGTTCAGCATTTGGAATAATTTCATAACATCTTTTGTGGCTTTGGAATCCAGATTGCCAGTCGGTTCATCTGCAAGTAAAAGAGCTGGATTTGTTACCACAGCACGGGCAACAGCTGCTCTTTGCGCTTGGCCGCCAGAAATTTCAAAGGTTCGTTTGGACAGGAGATGTCCGATCCCCAATAGTTCAGCCACAGATTTTGTGCGTTTTTTTATCTGAGAGGGTGATACCCCTTCCAACGTCAGGGGCAGCATGATATTTTCCCCAACTGTAAGGGTCTGTACCAAATTAAAATCCTGAAAGACAAATCCGAGTACGCTGCGGCGGAAGTGTGCAAGCTGACTGTCCTTCATGGTGCGAGGCTCTTTCCCGTCAATCGTGACACTGCCGGTGGTAGGGTGATCAATGGTGGAGATCACATTCAACAGCGTGCTTTTCCCGCTGCCGGATGGCCCCATAATGGCGACAAATTCTCCTTTTTCCATCTGAAAGTTAATATCATGCAAAGCGGTATAGGGGATTTTTCCCTCATACACCTTGCCAAGATGTTTTGTTTCTAAAATCGGCATCGTTATCATCCTCCTTGATTTTTCTGTTTTCAATATAGCTCAAAACCCATTTAAGAAAAATCGAGAAAGATTACAGAACATGACAGTTTTGTAATCTTTCTCGAAATAGAATATTTTCATTTATTAGTTCATTTTGAGGTGGGGTCATCCAATTTTTGGAGTGAAAAGGATGAGCACATATCAGAAGGAACACATGGAAATGGAATATGCCCGTCATTTTTTGAGAGCGCTGAAACTGCTGGAAGAAGCCCAGCGTGGCAACGAAGATCCTGACACACTGATCAACGGCTTATTACAGGCGGCGACAGAATTTTACGATGCAGACAGTCATATATTATCGAAGCGGATTGGGCGGCAGGCATTGGCCTGAGTACCTATGAGTGGTGCCAAAAGGGGATAGAGTACATGGGCGGCAAGCTGCAGTATCTGGAAATCAAAAATTTCATGAGATGGGTGGCCACACTCAAAAGGAGCGAACCGATGATCTTTACAGATATCGAGGAGCTGCGCAGGACAGTTCCGGCGGAATATGATTTTTTCACACAATACGGCGTTCGCTCCCTAATCGCCGTCCCCTTTTCCAAACGGCTGAACCAGGGTTATATCGGCGTAGATAACCCGAAGCGGTACGGCGCAGATCCTGCGTTCCTGTTCATAATCGCTTACGCTGTCGCCCAGGAATTAAATGAAATTAAACTGAATAAGAGCCTGGCGGCCGCAAAGCAAGCGCTGAAGCTTACTGCAGGGGAAGTGCGGATCAACTGCTTTAATGGGCTCACGATACATGGCAGCAAGGGAACGCTGTCCGAAAAGGATTTCATTTCTTCCCGCTGCTATACGCTGCTATCGTATCTTGCGGTGACGGCTGGGAACCGGGCAACGGCAAATCAGCTTGCACTGATCCTGTGGCCGGATGAGTCCTGTGAGATCCCGATGAAATCCGTGCGGAACATTGCTTACAGGCTTAGATCGCTGCTTGGCTATGTTGGGCTGGAGGATTTGGTGGTCTATGCCAACGGCATATTCAGCTTCAATCCGGAAATCAAGGTAGTGACAGATGTGGGGTTATTCGAAGAACTATGTGACAGTATCGAGATGGAGAACAATCCGAAAAAGCGGTATCGGCTGTATGAAGCTGCCGTCGGACTGTATTCCGGGAATCTTCTGCCACGGTTGTCCGATAATATTTATTTTATCCCGAGTATTACATACTATCAGGGCCTGTATTTCCGGCTCGCCGGCCGGTATATAGAACGCCAGACCGAGTGTGGCGAGTATGTCTATGCGCACAAGGCGGCCAAAGCCGCACTGGCCTTTGACCCGTTTAACAGTAGCCTGAATATGCACTTGACCATACTGCTCTACCAGCAATCGGGAGCAGGAACTGCAAATGCCTTTTATACAGGAATCAAGCGGCACCTCACGGAGGCGCATATCCAGAGGATAAAACAAACATGTCCGAATATGATTATCTGACAGCCGGAGGTGAGCCTGAAATGAGACGCGGATGAGGCCAAAAATATGTTGCAGATGAGTCGCAGACGAGTCACGAGCTGAGACGCCCGCCTGTTAGTATAGATTTCCGTAGGTTAAAAACGCCGGAAATACAGCGCAGGCGGGTGGCTGTCCATGTATGCGAACCATACAACGCAAGCCGCCTTCCGGCCGGGAGGGCGGCGTTTTTTCTTATCAGGCTTACGATCAGACCTTACAGGATTTTTGCGGCCATTTTATGCCACCCCACCGAACCGCTGCGATTCAAACCGCCCCATAGTGCCGTTTTGCGCCTACAGCAATCTTGCTGTGGGCGCTTTTGCGTATCATGGCGGATTTCATTGCCGAAGTCCACCGGTCAATCGTTTTGATTCACTCAAAAACGATTGATTGGAGGACAAAGAGATGGATGACAGGCATCCAAAGAGAAGAAAGGACAAGTATAACCCCTATACCCTGTCGATGATCGACGGGAAATGTTATCTATCTTTCAGGGACGGCCAGGGCGTACCACACAGGCTGGAACTGGATGTGAAGCTCTATGCCGTGTTTGACCGGTTTGAGTTGGACGATCTCTCCTTCCTTAACGAGCAGGAGAGGCACCTTGACTGGACCGAGCTGAACGAAGAGCTGCTGAGCCGTCGTTCGGCACAGGAGCCGGCCCCGGTGGAGGACGCCGTCTATGAATCCATGCAGACGCAGGCGCTCCGGGAGGGCGTCAACCAGCTGCCGGAAGTCCAGAAAAGAAGGCTGCAGATGTATTTCTTTGACGGGCTTACCTATGAGGAGATTGCGGTGCGGGAAGGGTGCAGCTATCAGGCGGTACAGAAGTCCATAGCGGCAGCTCTGAAAAAAATCCGGAAATTTCTGAAATAGAGGGTTGAGTTTTGTGTGGAAGGGGAAAGCGAACAAATGAAGCCAAACCCGAGGCTCCCTCTCGTTTGAAAAACGAATATAAATAAACCGGGCGTTCCCTGCTTACGCGGCCTTAGCTGCATACAAGCAAGGAACACCCGGCTTTTTCGATCTGCCTTTTTACTCCATCGCTTCCCTGTATTCCGGATATGTTTCCTGAATTTTCCGCGCCAGATCCCAGATCTCCTCGTCGCCGGAAAGCACATAGGATGTTCCGCCGGCGCCATGGAACCGGTTTTCATCAAACCAGAAGAGGCAGGTATCCCCATCCGCTGTCTCAAACTCCAGGATCCGGCTGTCTGTAGAGCCGCTGAAAGCTTTGGATACAATGGTCGTTTCCCGTAATGCCTGCAGGATTTCGGAGATGATTTCTTCATCCGTCGTTTCGTAGCGTCCCAGGATGTTATCGTTGTGATGATAGGTAAGCGCGACCGGCAGCTCTTCCAGCGACTGATCCAGAAATTCCTGCTGGCTTTCGGTGCAATAGGCCCGAAGCGATGTGTCTTTTGGGGAACACCCCGCCAGTACGCACAATAAAATCAGCAAAACGGTAATTTTAATCCTCTTCATCCGAATCCCTTTCTGACTGTCATAGCCTGCGCTGTTTTTCTATGTAGAGCTGGTACAATCCCATGCGTGATTTTACACCCGCTTTCTCATAGATCGCCGCGATATGCCGCTGACAGGTTCGCCGGGATAGATACAGTCCATCTGCGATCTCCTGAATACTTTCCTCTGAATTGACCAGCTTGTCAAATACTTCGGTTTCCTTGGGCGTAAGGATAAACAGCTCCGACAAAAGACGGAACGCTTCCTGAGGGTCCAGGTCTGTCGGGATATCCTTGGGGGTGCCGGATGAAACCGGCATCCAGGCTGTATAAAGATAGATGACTACGCTGACGGCCACAAACAGGACCAGTGCCAGAATGATGGATGCCATGCCATTGCTGTCAGAAACAAGCAACGCTACAGAGGCGTTGGTAAGCAAAGCGGCGCTCACGTTATTCATGGCGCGCCCCATACCGGCCCACAGCGCTGGCGTGGGCATATGGCGGGCAAAATCCAGAAAGCTGGTGGTGAAGAATACCACAAAAAATCCAGCCGAAAGATAAAATACGATCAGGCCGATCAAAAACGGGCCGCCCAGCTTGAGTACTACCACACAGATGACGGACATCAGCATGACGCAGTACATCATCATGGCCATAAATTTCCGCTTTCGGATATCAAAAAGAAAGCCGGCAGAAAGGCCGCTTACCGCCAGCAAAAGCCGCGGCCATTGCCCGATGTCAGTGCCTGCTGCATGATGCATGGTGACTTCGTTGTCCAGCGTACTGAAGATACATGCCATCAGGATGACAAGCAGTGCAAGGAGTCCGCCGGCGGCGATCTTCTTTCGGGTTCCCTTCCCATCATCCTCTATGGCGGGGGACTGGAGTTCTTCCGCTTCTGCGTTTTCCTGGCGGCAAAGCCTTTCTGCCTTCAGCAACAGCGCTAACGCTACAAGGGCAAAGAGTGAAAGTATCAAGGCTTCCGCAGTTTCCAGATCCACAAGATTGTTATTTAGAAACTGCAGGAAGATCCCAAGGGCATAGGAGACACCAACCATACGCGCCAGATGGGTGCGATCCCTCGCCAGTTTGAAAAACAGGTAGTGGGCCGCGCTTCCCAATATCCCCAGAAACAGGAACAATGCCATTCCGGAGAGCAGAGTGGACGAATAAGAAACATGTTTTTGAACCAAAAAATTGCATACTGACGCTGCTAGTGCAAGGATAAAAAGTCCAACGATTTGTACCCGCCTTTTCAAAAGGCGATGAAACAGCGGATAGAGCAAAAAACCGACAGCGCTTATTCCTAACGCGTAGTTTTGCGTAATCACCGTTTTTTCTTCCCCTGCCGTAAGCGAGATCATGTTTACATATAGGTACTCGGCTCCAAGAAATAGAAAAGTAAAAACACTAAGCAGCAGAATCGCATAAATGGATTTTGGATTTGTGAAGCTTTTCTTTATTACCATACGTCCCATTCCACCCCCTTTCTCCGCAATGGTACAGTTATAGACTATTATACTATAAACGGCATGGATTTTCAACGATTTCGGTCGGTTAGAGACTTTTTTTCGCTGACGTTTTTGCGGAATATACAATCCTTCCTGTTTGACCTAAACCAGGGATTCTCCTGGATAAAACCGTATATTTTTGGAGCTGCGTTCCGCATCCGGGAACTACCGGTTTTTTGCGCCCGCACATGCCGTTTTACCGCAGCCACACGGTGCAGCCGCGGTAAACAAGGAAATATCCTGAATGAGAGAAGCTGTCTAGTAGGTGATATTGTGGACGTAAAAATAAATCAGCAGGCCACCCAGCCCAGCGCCGCTTATCAGGCTTGCCCACGTCCAGAATAAAGACAGCAGAAGCCCCAGGAAAATAAACACGCAGAACACCACGACAAAAGCGTCTCTCTGGAAGAGCATGATGAATTTGATACAGGCGATCACAACCCCTGCCATCATAACGAGAGCCCCAAGAAGAGCCAGAACAAAAACGTACACCCCCGCCATCTGGAGAATTGAGATCAGGACATTAAAACCAAGACCTATCCCCGCGATCAGGCTGCCTACTTTGATGAGGCTGTCACGGGAAGCGCTGAACGCGCCAAAGAAATAAGTTGCGATTAACCCGTTGGAGCCAATGAGCAGCATGTTTACAATAATGACCCATTCCGCGCTTATGTAGTACGATGTGGAAACTGCCAAGCTGATAATAGCGGTGAGAACAGTGAGGAACCCCCCGATGGCGCCAATGAGATGGTACGGCCTTAACCTTGCATACATACGATATATCCCCTTTCTGATCCTGCGTTCCGAAAAGGCCAGCTGAAGCTTTTTGGACATTCTGTGTCTTGGCCGACCTTCCATCATGCGAACTTTTCGTTTTTTATCATAGCAGGAAGCCGGTGTTTTTGATAGGCCGCTTTAGCGCCAAACTAAAAAAACACTGTGGCGCACCTGCGCCATTTTGAGAAACGAAGCTTTGGAGCCAGAAAATTGAGGCCATCCACCCTGTATAGAGTGTAACACTTCTTAAGTTTACAGGATGTAACAGGCCGCTGTCATGATCGGCAATCCCTTTTGCACAATCAAGGTGTTTTTGAATTTTCACACAAAAAATAGATTGGCGCAGGTGCGCCATGCGTTTTTTGATAAATTGGCGCGAAAGCGGCCTGCACAGATCCTTAAAAAAACGATACAGTAAAACCATAAAAGGACAAAAAAGAGTTTGGATCGCCTTTGGCGTTACAGGCCGAGCAGCAAAGCGATTCATGAGACCAGGACAGAAGAAAGGAGGCACGAATGAAAAAAAGAGGGGCAGCGGCACTTCTGGCAGCCATCTGTTTGCTGGCGGGGTGTGCAGCATCAGATCCTGCGCTTCCGGCAGAGACTCCGACCCCGACAGAGACTTCGTCCCCGGCATACCAAGGGGACTCCCTTTTTGCTTACTGTACCGAAAGGCAGCGGGAGCTTTTGGAGCTGCCCCATGAGGAACTGCCGGTGGAACTGATCTTTCACCATTGGACGGAGACGGCGGCGGACTACGAGACAAGGGACGAAACGGTGATCGCCGGGGTCTTGCAGGCGCTGCGGGATGTGTCGGTGGAATCCGAGTCACCCATCGTCTCTACAGATAACCGGGGGCTTACATTTGTGACGGCGCAAGGGGATACCTACAGTTTCTGGTTTGATAAACGCCGGTTCGAAGGGGTGGATGGCAGGTGCTATGTCCTTTCCGAAGATGAAAAGCTTTGGGAATTGGTGTGGGGGATTCGGGCGGCAGACCCAGACTATCAGGATCTGATGAGATAAGCGGTATTTCCCCATGATTTCTGCGAAAAATGCGGATTGGCGCAGGTGCGCCACATAATTTTTGGGAAATTGGCGCTAAAGCGACCTGCACAAATCCCGAAAAAGGCGCTACAGTAAGAACAGCAAAAAACCAGGGATGGTTTTGGATAATCCTTAAGATTTCTTTATCAGGAGGAAAACAATTATGAGACAGTGTGACAATGGCCATTTTTACGATGAATCCAGATTCGATAGCTGCCCCTACTGCCAGGAGGGCGCCGGGGTCGGCAAGACGGTTGCGGCCGGAACGGTAGGGAAGACCGTGGCTGCTGTGCCGGGCGGCGCTGCGCCGGAAGCAGACAGAGGCAAGACGGTGGGCATTATTAAAAAGAAGATCGGTATTGATCCTGCAGTAGGATTCTTGGTCTGTGTTTCCGGTCCCCATCGCGGCGCAGATTATAAGCTGGTAGCAGGCAGAAACTTCATAGGAAGGGCGGCGGCGATGGACGTGGCCCTGGCGGATGACGATACTGTATCCAGAGAAAGCCATGCATTGGTTACATATGACGCCAAGCATAACAGCTTTTCCCTTTCTCCCGGCCAGGGCAGGGGCATCACTTACTGCAACGACGAGCAGGTGGAAATGGTACGCCCCTTAAAAGCCTACGATGTGATCGAGGTGGGAAAGAGCCAGCTTCTCTTCCTGCCCCTGTGCGGCGAGCAATTCCAGTGGAATGAGGAGTAAAGGATGGAGCGTGTACTTTCATGGTTAAACCAGCCGCTGTTTCCGGATACCGTCATCCGCGTCTGGATGGCGGTTGCGGCGGGCGCAGCGCTTCTATTGGCGCTGATTCTCGCCTTTTTCCTGATACGGCGGAAGAAGAAAAAGAAGCGGGGGGATCAGGCGGTGGAAGAACCGATTACGGAACGTCCGGAACCGCTGCCGGAACTGGAGCTTGCCAACCTACAGGGCGTTGGCAGCCGGGAAGAACAGCAGGACGCTTTCGGCATCTCCCGCATGGATCGTTATGAGGAAGACGGGCTGCTCGCTGTGCTGTGCGACGGCATGGGCGGTATGGCGGAGGGCGGCATGATCGCTGCGGAAACCGCCTCCCAGCTGGTGGGAATCTTTCCCTGGACAGATGACAGCGATGTGCCCGGCTGGGTATACCAGCGAAGCGCCAGAGTCTACCAGCAGTTTCGCGGGCACGGGGGGACTACCCTGGTGGCGGCCCTGCTCAAAGAGAATCGCCTCTCCTTCTGGTGCGTAGGCGACAGCGATTTGTTCCTGCTCAGGGAAAACAAACTCTATGGGTTAAATGCCCGGCAGGAATTTAAGAACGATTTGATTTTGAGGGCACTGGACGGGGCGTTCCCCGTGGAGGAAGCGTTTCAAGATCCTCAGGCGGGAGCTCTTTCGGAGTACATAGGAAAAGAAGAAGTGACATGCGACTATACCCGTATGCCCTTTCTTCTCCAGCCGGAGGACGCGCTGCTGCTCTGCTCGGACGGGGTGAGCGATACACTGACCCTGAAGCAGATTCGGGAAGCCATGGCGCTCTCTTCCCAGGCGTGCTGCGACAAGCTGGAGGAGGAAATCCTGGCAGCCGGAAAGCCGGGCCAGGATAACTATACGGCCATCGCATTGAAATACCATGGGAAAAATAAGGAGGAATCATAATGGAAGCGAAAAAGTCATCGGGTAAGCAGGTTGTTGCCATCCTGCTGCTGGTTATTGGCCTGGCCGCCGGCGTGTTCGGCGTATTGGGCCTGGTAGGCGGGGGCGGTATGGATCCCTATGAGGTGCGCAACGGCATCGTCATGGTGCGGGGCACCATCTCCGACACCCAGGGCAACTCCCAGTACGGCTGGGGCACCGGTTGGGCCATTGGCAAGCCGGGAGAGCCGGTGGAGTACTTTGTCACCAACGGTCATGTGGTGGCAGAGGCCTATGAGTATCCCAAGCTCTACCCCGGCCAGATCTTCGGCAAGGTGCAGGTCTTTTACTCCGAGGCGGAAAACGACTACGTCCAGGCCCAGGTGGTGTACTACTCCCCCGGGACGGAGAAGGACATCGCCATCGTCAAGATCCCCTCTCCCACCGACAAACGGGTGGCCCTCACCCTGCGGGACTCTGACACGGTGGAGATGGGCATGACGGCCTATGCCCTGGGCTTCCCCGGGGATTCCTCCAACCGCCAGACCTTCCCCACCTTCGGCATGGACGACGTGACTATCACCCGGGGCATCATCAGCAACCAGGTGATCCCCGCCTGGGCCACCCACGAGGCCTTCCAGATGGATGTGTCCATTGCCGGCGGCAACTCCGGCGGCCCCCTGGTGGATGAGAGGGGCCGTGTCATCGGCATCAACACCTCCGCCGCAACGGATCCCCAGACCGGCGTGCCCCTGGGCATGAACTACGCAATTGTCATAGACGAATTGACCAAGATCCTGGACGGGGAGCAGATCGAATACACCATGGCAGGCGGCGGACTCTCCTGGACCCAGCCCTGGTTTGCCTATGTGTTCCTGCCCATCGGCGTGCTGGCGCTCATCGGCGGCATCATCCTGCTGGTAACGTCCCAGAAGGGCGTACAGGGGGCTCCGGCACCTGCCGCGGCGGGCGCGGGAACCGGAAAAGCGCCTGCAAGAGGCGGCCGCGGCCCTGTGGAAAAACGGGCTGTGCTGCGCGGCGTGACAGGAAAATACTCTGGCCAGAGCTTTGACCTGTTAAAGGGCAAGGTGGTCATCGGCCGAGACCCGGCAACCTGTAACATCGTATTCGATAAAAACACGCCGGGTATCAGCGGGCGGCACTGCCAGGTAGTCTACGACCCGAATGAAGACTGCTTTATCATCACCGATCTGGGATCGTCCTACGGCACGTTCCTGGGCAACGGCAAAAAGCTGACGGCGAATGTGGCGGAAAAATTGTCGACCGGGGACACCTTCTACCTGTGCGACAACGCCAACCGGTTTGTGGTGAGCAAGGAGTAACCCGTTATGGCAGGGTATTGTTTAAAAAACGGAAGAATCCAGGAAGCGTGGGGAGAGGACGCCGCCGGCCGGGAACTGGCGGCTGTCTTCCACCTGACTGCAGACGGTGAAATGAAAGAACTCCACGAGTTCCCGGCGCTGTCGGAAGGTGAAGGGGCGCTGGCGTATGCAGGTGAGTTCTACATTGAACCCCTGGAAGTACAGATTGAATTTCTAAAAGCGGCCAATGCAGAAAAATGGCTGGAGGCGCTGCTCTTGCGGCATGTCGACCGGGTGCGGCAGGTATCGGAGGAACTCTTTGTCATAGCTGAGATAAAATCGTTTGGAGCATGAATGCAACGGACGCGATGGGGGATATTTTGTTCTTTGCCCTTGGAGTATGTTTGTTTCTCTTCGGAATCATTTTGGCATTCTGTCGGACTGTACGGTCAAAGCGTCGCTGCCGGAGAAGAGTGAACGCCGTCATCTGCGATGTGGACGTCAGCTGGACAGACGACGATTTCACCGATTTCTTCATTATCAACTATAAATACCATCCGGTCTACCAGTACACATTGGATGGACAGGAGTATCGGGTAGTATCCCGGGTAGAGTATTCCAAAAAGGACGAAATCAAAGTCGGTAGTTATGAGGTGCTCTTTGTGGATGAAAAGAATCCCCGGTACTTTTCCTGCCCCTCTGAGAATAGGGAACGTGTAATCAGCGCCCTTATCTGGTCTGTGCTGGGAGTTGCCTTTGCACTTTTTCCTTTAGTGGGCTGGGGCGGGTGGATCGGGTTTCTGGTGGCGCTGGGATTGCTCCTGCTGGGTGATCTGTGTTACGATGCCTGGTCCAAAAATCGGAAGGAGTGACTGTATTTTGCTATCAAAATACATCGTTTTATACTTAAAATACATTGCTTGAGGAGGTGGGAGAATGAATCCGGAACGTGTTTGTTATGGCTGTTTCGCGGAAAAAGAACCGGGGATTCCATGCCCCCGATGCGGATTTAATGAGAACGACGAGCAGCCCTATCTTGCGCTGCCCCTGGGTACGATCCTAAACGGGAGATATCTGGTAGGAAAGGTGCTTGGCATTGGCGGGTTCGGTATCACCTATCTGGGATACGACCTGACACTGGAGATCAAGGTTGCGATTAAAGAATATATGCCCTCCGCCCTGGCCACAAGGCATCCGGACCACTATAGTGTGGCGCTGACCGGACGGGTGGAGGAGGATTACCAGTACGGTATGGAGCGCTTTTTGGATGAAGCGAAGATCCTTGCCAAGCTGCAAAACACCCCGCATATCGTATCGGTGCAGAACTATTTCAAAGAGAACGGCACCGCATACTTTGTGATGGAGTACATAGACGGTATGAGCCTGAAAGCCTACCTGGCAAAAAACGGGGATAAGATCCCCTATAACCAGGCGATTGCCATTCTGCAGCCGATCATGGAAGCGCTGGTTCAGGTGCATGCGCTGAACCTCCTGCACCGGGACATCAGCCCGGACAATATCTATATCACATCCAAAGGCGAAAGCCGTCTGCTGGATTTCGGCGCGGCGCGGTTCGCACTGGGGGACGGCAAGAGCGTGTCGGTCATCTTAAAACATGGCTACGCGCCGGAGGAACAGTATTCCAGCCACGGCAATCAGGGACCGTGGACGGATGTTTACGCCATGGGCGCTACCCTGTACCGCTGCATTACCGGGCAGCTTCCGCCAGATTCGGTGGAACGGATCCATGGGGATACCATGAAAAGGCCGTCGGAGCTGGGGTTCCGTATTCCGGCTAATGTGGAAAACGCCATCATGAAAGCGTTGGCGGTAAAAACCGAGGATCGTTTCCCCAATATGGAGGCATTCATCGGGGCACTGAACGGGCGCGTTTCCGTACAGGATCAGGTGGCGGCCAGCATCAGCCAGCGCACCCAGGCTACCGCTTACAGGCAGGAAGGCTACGGGCAGATTGCCTATCAGCAGCCCGCCTATAACGGCGGGGGTGCTGCGGCAGGAAAGCCCTCTGCGTTCTCCCGGTTCCTTTCCTATATGAAAGCCAATCCGGTGGTTGCCTGGGTTTCCGGCGGTGGGCTGCTGGCGGTGATCGCCCTTTGTATTATCCTTCCTATCGCGCTTTCCGGCGGAGGGGAAAAAAGGCCGACAGGAGGGGGCGGCGGTGGGAATACGCCTGTCATCGGCCAACCTACGCCTGTCATCAGCCAACCGCAGACGAGTAATCCGGAACCGACAACAGACCCAGAGCCTACTACAGACCCTCCAGCGGAAATGGTGGCGCAGGATCTTGGCATCCTCAACGCTACGATTGAGATCCCGTCGGATTATACGAGGGTTGAGGAGGAGGCGATTTTTATCAATGAGGCTAAAGCCTGCGGTATGATGATGGATTATCTTTGGAACATTGACGGACCCATCTACTCCCTTGCCGATGTGGAATCCCAGAGAGAAGCTATTGCCGCCATCCTGATGCAGAACCTGTTTGCAGTTTCGGATTATCAGATCCTTGCTGCCGGACCCGATCGGGTGGGAAGCGCAGGCGCCTATCAAATCTATCTTGAAGGCACCGACAGCGAAGGCGTCTCCAACGAAGTGGTCATTATGGCGGTGGAGGGGTATGATTTCGGCTGTTATTTCATCATCACGAGCTATCCCAAGGGGGACAAAGCCGCCGAAGCGGAAATCCATTCCATTATCCAGTCCTTTAAGAGCAACGGTGCGCCGGAGACAACGTACAAGATGTACTATGGCTCTAAGAGCGGCGTCAAGGTGATTGTGGACGATGCCGTGGCAGCAGGACGCGTGATGGACACGACTGTTAACCTGGGAGAGGCCGGAGCGGCGGCCGAATTGGTTATTTACCCAACGGACGCGGCAATGGAAGCCGGCTTTGGGAGCGCTACGCCGGACAGCGGGATTGTGGAAATAGGGAATGCCGGCCAGCTGGGAATGAGCAGCCCGGAGGAGGTCTTGCAGTTTCAGAGAGACGTGGCGTCTAGCGCAGGCGTTTCCGTAGGTGAAACATACACGTCGCAGTCGGGCGGTGTGGAATGGCTGTGCATGGATTGGACCATGAATGAATTTACGTTCAGTGCTGCCTCCGCCATGATCGACGGCAAGTGTTACGCTGTTAGCTGCATGTTCAACAGCTCCAACAAAGATGCGGTTGTCGCTTTGCATCAACAGGCCATGGCGTCCGTCCGTGCATGGGAGGGATAACCAGCATGGAAGATCTTATTCTAAGGCAACACCGCCTGGGATTATGCGGTGTTGCCTTAGAGTTATAGATTGCGACGATCCAAGACGCTGGGGCCGTATTCTGTTCGGTTTGTCTGGAGGAAAGGGAGAAACAGCCCTTGATTGAGGAGATGATGAATGTCTTTCCGTTCATTCTGGAAGAGCTGGGTATGATCGCGTTGATGGAAGTGGTTTTTCTGCTGTTGCGGGTGAAAGGCCGGGGCGCAAGTACAAAGAAGAGGAGTGAAACATGAACTTGGAACATATCTGCTATGGCTGCTTTCAGGAAAAGCCGGACGATTCCCCTGTCTGCCCCCACTGCGGGTTTAATGCGGAGGAGGAGCAGTCGTTTTTGGCGCTGCCCATGGGCGCACTGCTGAACGGCCGCTACATGACCGGAAAGGTCCTGGGCGTGGGCGGGTTCGGCATCACCTATCTGGGCTATGACCTGACGCTGGAGATTAAGGTAGCCGTCAAGGAATATATGCCCTCCGGTCTTGCTACCCGGCATTCCGATAAGTACAGCGTGGCACTGACCGGACGGGGCCAGGAGGATTATCAAAACGGCATGGAGCGCTTTTTAGAGGAAGCGCGGATCCTTGCCAAACTGCAGAATACGCCGAACATCGTGTCGGTGCAGAATTATTTTAAGGAAAACAACACGGCCTATTTCGTGATGGAATATATCGACGGCATGAGCCTGAAGGCATACGTTGCATCCCAGGGCGGCAAGATTCCCTATGACCAGGCGCTGACCATCCTGATGCCGGTGATGCAGGCGTTGACGCAGGTTCATGCCCTGAATCTGACCCACAGGGATATCAGCCCGGACAACATCTCCATTACCTCCAAGGGGGAGAGCAAGCTGCTGGATTTCGGCGCGGCCCGGTTTTCTATCGGGGATGAAAAAAGCGTGCCGGTCATCCTGAAACATGGCTACGCGCCGGAGGAGCAGTATTCCAGTAAGGGGAACCAGGGGCCCTGGACGGATGTGTACGCCATGGGCGCCACCCTGTACCGCTGCGTGACCGGGGAGCTGCCGCCGGATTCCATCATGCGGGTCCATAACGATACGCTGAAAAAGCCCTCGGAGCTGGGCGTTCCCCTGCCTCCGCAGGTGGAACAGGCGATCATGAAGGCGCTCGCGGTAAAAGCGGAGGATCGTTTCTCCACCATGGAGGCCTTTATTGAAGGGATTACCGGGAAAACCCCGGCGTCTTTCCATCACCGTACCATGGCTGTGCCATCCGGTCAAACGGCTGCAGGTTCCGATGGAAAGCCGGGGCTTTGGACCAGATTCCGGCGGAGCCATATCGGGGTACAGATCACGGCGCTGGTGCTGTGCGTTGCTGTGCTGGGTCTGGGCGTCTGGGGAGCAGTAGCGGGGATCGGTGCGCTGACCGGCGGGAAAGCAGAGCCGGGTTCTTCTGACGGGCCATCTGGCACTCCTTTCGATATAACAGTGCAGGAACCCGAGGGCGTAGACGATGTCGCCTTGCAGGACTACGCTCAGGAGTATCTGAATATCACCATGGGGATCCCCCAGGGGTATGCAGAAACAGAGTCCGGCAGCGGAGCTTTTGCTTCATCGGATGGGAGCGCTACCCTGCAGGTGGGATTTTACGATAAGGCCGCCGGTTTTCCGGTGTATACCCTTTCTGATGTGGAGGAGAACGCGGAGAAATATGTCCAGTATTATATCGGCCTGCTGGAGAGCACCAATATCACAAAGCATGAGATCCTCAGCCGGGGTTACCGGGAGGGCAGTTCTTTGGACACCTACTTGATCCAGTTTTCTGCTACCGAAAGCGGAGGCACAACCATGGAATTTTTGGCGGCGTTCATCGAATGCCAGAATGGGTTTGGCTGCTACAATCTTATCGGCTCCTATCCTCAGGGGGATGAGAAGGCGCAGGCGGAAATCTTTGCAGCAATGGATTCCTTCCGAAGCAACGGTCCGGCGGGCACAATTTACCAGCGATTTTATGATGAAAATCTCCCGTTTCAATTCCTCTATTGGGAGGACGAGAGCGAGATTCAGTTTACTGTGCTCGGAGAAAGCCGGCTAAGGATGGAGAAAAGTACGGCTGCGGTTGGTGTGGAAGTGCAAAGTCAGCAGATAAGCGATACTTTCAATAAGGAAATCTGGATGGATGGTATTGCGGAAGTACTGGTCAAAGAATCTTTTCAACCGCGAAAAGAACGTTGGCAATACAAGAGCGGCGGAATTGACTGGATTGTTGATGAGTACACCTATACTGAAGATGACACCTATCTCAGCGTTTACGGCGGCGAGTACGGCGGCTTGGCGTTTGTGATTCTTATCAGTGCAGCAACAGAAGACGAGCTTTTCGACGGAATGCTGTTGGATGTGACCAATACGATTCGACCTGTGAAATAGATGACAGCCCCGTTTCCGGGGGAAAGGAGAAAAAAGTGCTGAGTCTAAAAAGAAATGTCAACTGTCCCCGCCGCATGGCTGTGTACGCCGTCTTTGACGTGCTGGACCGGATGGGCTGCCAATACGAGCAGGCGCTGGTCGGCGATATCAAGGCGGAGGCGAAGGTGCTGGGGCATACCAGTGAGTACGCCTTTGCCGTGACGGAACAGACCATCAACACATCGATCCTCCATGTTTCCATGCTCCGTCCGGCAAGCGGCCTGAGTGAGGAGGAAAAACAGCTGGCAGTACGTTATCTGGCAGACAGCGTACTGCAGCATATCGATGAGGTACAGGCTTTAGAATGAGGAGGAAGACGAGATGGCAAATGAATCGAGAGTATTCCGGCTGCCTGCCGGCATGAGTACCCAGGTGGTGGCAAACGCGGTGGAGGCGTTCCTTTCATCCGCTAAGGGGATGGAGGTACAGAGTGCCGAAACCACAGAAGGCTATGTGGTGCAGGGCCGTCAGGAAAAAGACGGCTGGAAGACCATTGCCGGCATGAGGATGGCTACGACGGTGCAGATGATCCGGATGGATGACAACTTAAACGTCACCGTGGGTCAGGGCGAATAGTCGGATAAGATCGGCGCCGGCGCGCTGGGATGGTTTATCGCATGGCCGCTGGCGGTGACTGCCGGTGTGGGCGCCTACAAGCAGAAAAAGCTGCCGGAAGAGATTTTCCAGGTGATTGAGCAGTGCATCGTCTCCGGCGGCCGCTCGGTGGTGGTGCGAAACGCCGGGGCGGAACTGAACGCGGGTATGGTGGTTTGCCCCGCCTGCAAAACCCAGTGTGCGGCCGGCGCCAAATTCTGCAACAACTGCGGGGCGAAGCTGGAAAACAAATGCCCCCAGTGCGGGGCGGAGATACCGCCCGGAAGCCGCTTCTGCGGAGCATGCGGAGCACCGCTTTCCTCGCAGGGCGCTCCGGTGCGATAAAGGGAGGAGATTGCGTATGCGCAGGGAAAAAACCGCCGGGGCGGCAAAAAGGCGCATGGCTTTTCAGTATGCTGCTGGCGGTATGCCTGATGATCGCGGCCCTTCCCCTGTCCGTTTCGGCGGCGGGGGAATATGTGCCAGGGAACCCCCGCTGGTCGGGCTACCAAAACCAGGTGCAGTGGGGCCGGCCGGCAGGAGCGGCCTCCGGCGATAGCTTTGAATACGAGGCACAGCTGCTGCTGGGCGACGATGTGGTCGAGTCCAAGGCAGTGGAAATCGACACCTATTTGTTTTTCACAAACGATGTGGTGACGCGGCCGCAGGAGGAGTACACCATACGGGTGCGTGCCAGATGGATCATGATCGTGGGCGACCCGGACGGCCAGTATATGGTGCCGGACGTCGGAGAAGCCGAACCGCCCCATGAGCACAGCTATACCCAAAAGCACGACGCGGCACAGCACTGGCAGGCGTGCTCCTGCGGCGAAAGGCTGAATGTGGCAAACCATATCTACGGCGATTGGAGAGAGACGAAGCCGGCCACCGAAACCGAGGCTGGTTCCAGAGAGCGTGACTGCACGGTCTGCGACTATGTGCAGACCGAAACCATTCCAATGCTTGAACATGAGCACAGCTACGGCGACTGGCAGAAGGATGAAACCCAGCACTGGAAGGAATGCCGCTGCGGCGAGAAAACTGAAGTGGGCAACCATACTTTCGGTGATTGGACGATAACAAAGGAGCCTACCACAACCGAAACAGGTTCCAGAGAACGTACCTGCTCCATCTGCAAATATACGCAGGAAGAGACGATTCCGGTTCATGAACACAGCATCCATGATGAAGCATGGAAATATGACGATACCGAGCACTGGCAGGAATGCTCCTGCGGCGAAAGGCTGAATGTGGCAAACCATATCTACGGCGATTGGAAAGTAACCAAAGAGGCCACCGAGACCGAAGAAGGTTCCAGAGAGCGCGGCTGTGCGGTCTGTGAATATGTGCAGACTGAAGCCATCCCTGCAGCGGGAACCGGAGAGCCAACCGATTCGACTGATCCGACCGATTCATCCGATTCGCAGGGTCAGCAGGATCCTTCCGGCGACACCGGCATCCCCCAGACTGGGGACAGCAGCGATATGGCGCTGTGGATCAGCCTGATGCTGGCCTCCTGCGGCGGCGTGCTGGGGATGCTGTTCTACAGGCGGAAAAAGACAGCGGTCGGGAAATAAGGCTGAGTAATAAACAAAAACCGGCAAAAGCGCCTGCAGGCGGGGCTTCATGCAAATCCCGCAGCCCGCCCCGGCGCAGCCGGTATCCTTTTCAAGAAGGAATATCCCTTCTATGGCAGCACCGCACAATTGCTGAGGCAAGCGCTGTCGAATCACCCATCAGACGGGAAACCATAGGCTTCCCGTCGCATTTCTTCGCGAGAGCGCACAACTTCAAGCCGCCAGGCAGGGCC
>DBGCDL010000027.1:0-2854 GCA_048358235.1 Oscillospiraceae bacterium | reverse complement strand
GGCGTGTGGATCATCAACCAAAAGATAAGCACGCTCTCGGCTGGATCCTACACCGTGGGCGCACGTGTAACCAATAAAAAGAGATTTTAATCATGGCATTTATCACACCCAAAGAATTGGAAACGCACCTCTATAAAGAGAATATAGAGGCTATCAGCAGGGAGGATGAAACAATCCTCACGGCAGCCATAGACGCTGCCGTACAGGAAGCATACGGATATCTTGGTGCGTATGACCGCAAAAAGATTTTCGAGGCCACAGGGAGCCAAAGAAACGCCCTCCTGCTCATTTTTGTAAAGGACATAGCCGTGTGGCATTTCGTGAACCTATGCAATGCCGGTACTGACCTGCAGCTCCGGCAGGATAGGTACGAGCGTGCCGTGGCATGGCTCAGGCAAGTACAGAAATCAGACATTAAGCCTAACCTCCCCATTATAGACGAGGACGGTGACGGGAAACCGGATACTGCAGGTGAATATATCTACGGGAGCAATCCCAAGCGTAATCAACATTTTTAATATATGACTATGGCGAACAAGAAAAAAAAGACGGCCACGACAAATACCGGGGCAAAATCAAAGGAGCAGCTGGTCATCCATCAGATCGTAGTCAAGGCTCCCCAGCGGAAAGTGTATGACGTGGGGAATTGGCGGACGGCTCTCTCCTCTGCAGACAATGGACGAACAAAGCAGCTTTATGACCTGCTTGATGATATCATGATTGACGGCGTTTTGAGCGATGCCGTTCAAAAGCGTATCGATGCGGTCACGAACTCGGAGCTTACTTTCCAAAATGCGGCTGGGGAGGAAGTGGAGGAGATCGCAGACCTGATGGACACCACCGCATGGGAGGATCTGCTGACTGAAATCCTGAAAAAGAAAATATACGGGCGTTCAGGCATTGAAATGACCTTTAATGACGGTTTCAACGTGGAACCGATTCCGGCAAAGCATATCAACCTGAAAAACCGCACAATCCTCCGGCAGGACACGGACGAAATAGGCATACCATACGAGGGAGATTCACAGCTGCTCATTCTCGGCAAAGACCGGGATTTCGGTTTGTTACTCAAGGCGGCTCCCTATGCCATCTACAAACGTGGAGGCTTTGGGGATTGGTCACAATGGATCGAACTTTTCGGGATGCCCCAGCGCATCGGTAAATACAACACGTATGATCCGGAGAGCCGCAAGCTGCTGGAGGAGGCTTTCGATAAAGCCGGATCCGCACCGTATGTGGTCATCCCAAAAGAGGCGGATGTGGAAACCAAAGAGGGCGGAACGGGTTCAGGATCCTCGTACAACGAATTCCGGCAGGCCAACAACGAGGAGATGCTGATCACTATCCTCGGACAAACCATGACCACCGTACAGGGAGAGAAAGGCGCACGTTCATTGGGTGAGGTTCACAAGGAGGTAGAGGAGGGAAAGAATAAATCTGACCTCCGGTACGTGCAGCGTGTCCTCAACCAAAAGGTACTCCCCATGCTGGAGGCGAGAGGGTATCCCGTTGCTGGCGGAAAGTTCATTTTCCCAAAAGCGGCGGAGCAGCTCTCCGTTGCCGAGGTGGTGCAGCTCTCCGACATCATGGATATCCCGCAGAGCTACCTGCATGAAAAATATTCGATTCCCGTGCCTAAAGACGGGGAGCCGGTCGCAAAACGTGCCTCCTCTCAGGCCGCTCAGTTCGATATAGGAGAGGATTCGGAGGAGGACACAATCAGTAATGCAGACCGTAATTTCTTTATGCGCTTATGGGATTTTTTCGTGCAAGCCCCGCAGGTCGGGGCATCCATTGGAAAAGCCCCCATCAGGCTGAATGATAACGCTCCGATGTCGGAAAAGCTGGCCGCAAGGATTGCAAACGGCGAAACCGGGAAGTTCGATGCGGAGTTGTTCTCCTTTATTGCTACCGACTTTTTGAACGGTGTTCAAAGTGCGTTCAAACGTTCAATGAACCATGCGGATGTAAGATTCGCATACGGCCTGCAGGATGACGCTTTCATCACCGCTTTGGAGATGAACCTGTTTCATTTCTCCGCCGGTAAGACGCTGGCGGAAATTCAGGAGCTGAACAAGGCGTTCAGGGAGAGCGGTAATTTTCAGGAGTTCTCCAAAAAAGCGGAGCAGATATGTGGCACGTTCAATAAAACGTGGCAAAAGACGGAATACGAAACGGCGGTACTAACGGCGGAGTCCGCCAGCAATTACCACCGGCTCATGGGAAAAACGAAAATGTTCCCTTATTGGAAATATGTCACTGCCGGGGATGAAAAGGTAAGGGAGGAACACCGGAAGCTGGACGGGGTGATATTACCGGCCAATGATCCACGGTGGAAAAAGATATTCCCGCCTAACGGATGGAAATGCCGTTGCCGGGTGGTTCCGCTCATGAAACACGAGGTAGAGGGTATAGACATCAACGCCATGCGTGCCATTGTCGATGAATACCTCGGTACGAGTGAATGGAAAATGAACGAGGCTCAGGGCTGGGATTCAAACCGGGGAGAAACGGCTGAGGTGTTTTCCAAGAACCAGCATTATATCCGCAAGTTTCCCGATAAGGCCGCCTCCTTGCTGGGTGACCTGCATTATAATGATTACGGGCTGGAGTCCTTTGGAAAGAAAGCGGCGGCAGCGACCGAAAAAGCACCGGTGTTTGCCGGGGATCCGAACCAGTGGAGGGATTCGCATCAGGTGATGGATGACTACAAAGGCCGGAAGGTGCAACTCACGGAGGAGGTGTTCAAACGTCACACCACAAAGAAATACGAGGAGGCTCGTGTCCCGCTCGTGGAGTGTATCCCGGACGTGCTTAAAAACCCGGACGAGGTATGGATAAACGACTATCAGAA
>DBGCDL010000026.1:0-6933 GCA_048358235.1 Oscillospiraceae bacterium | reverse complement strand
CATCTTCTACCACTCGCTGTTTAAATTCTCCGCTAAACGGTTGACCTTTTGGCATAGAAAAACACCCCCAAAGTTAGTTTCAGTATATCATACTGTCTAGCTTTAGGGGTGCAGTTCATGCCGCAGGCTCTTCGTTATGCTTGCAGGGAAATGTGCCCCGTGCTATAATGGAACAAAATACGAAATGTTTTTCTCAAGATATCGATGCCGATTTACAGGGCGGCATAAAAGTAAAGATTGGCTGAAGGAGTGAATTTTATGTCCAATTCTCATGATCTTCCCCGCGCTCTTCCTGCCCGGATGGGCGTTGATCCCAAAGCAATTCTCAGTCTGCTTGACACCATACGCAAAAAAAACATTGGGCTCCACGGATTGGTCATTCTGCGACACGGCCATGTCATTGCCGAAGGCTACTTTGAACCTTACCGCAAGGATTACACGCACATGCTTTTCTCTCTCAGCAAAAGCTTTACCTCCACCGCCGTAGGGTTTGCCGTTCAGGAAGGACTTCTTTCCCTGAAAGACAAAGTGGTCTCCTTTTTTCCCGACATTCTGCCTTCCGCTCCCTGTGCCAACATGGAAAAGATGACCGTGCGGGATCTGCTCACCATGTCTTCCGGCCACATGGACGAACCTATGCCCTATGGGTTCACGGATGACTGGGCCAAAGCATTTCTTCACTCCTATGTGGAGGTGGAGCCCGGTACTCACTTTCTCTACAATACGCTGGGCACCTATATGCTGTCTGCCATTATTACCAAGGTCACCGGTATGCCTGCCGGCGAGTACCTTCGTCCCCGGCTGTTTGAGCCGCTGGGAATTGAGGACTGGTGGTGGGAAGCCTGTCCCAAAGGATTCCATACCGGTGGATTCGGGCTGAACCTCCGCACCGGTGATATTGCCAAATTCGGGCAGTTCCTGCTGCAGAAAGGCATGTGGGACGGGAAGCAGCTTCTGAACCCGGAATGGATCGGGGAGGCAACCTCCTATCAGGTGAAAAACTTCGGGGAAAAAGACTGGGGCTCCGGCTACGGCTATCAATTTTGGCGGTGCAGTGCCGAGGGCGTATTCCGTGGAGACGGCGCCTGCGGACAGCTTTGCATTGTTGCTCCCGAAAAGGATCTGGTCATCGCTGTAACCGCCGGCCTTTCCGATATGCAGGAGGAGTTGGACGCCTTTTGGGACACCCTGCTTCCCGGCGTGTATGACGCTCCTCTCGCCGAAAATGCGGAAGATCAGCAGCATCTGGAGCAGGAGCTGTCCTCCCTGCAAATGGCGCCGCCCTGCGGTGATGCCTACAGCGACACAGCCTGCAAGGTTTCCGGACGGGTTTATGAGCTTTCTTCCAACGAAGCGGGTATCACCAAAATTTCCTTTACATTCGGAAACCCATCCTCGGTTACCCTCACCGCCGGCGAAAAGTCCTGCACTCTGCCCATCGGTTTCGGAAAATGGCTGGAAGGCAAAACCTGGGTCACCCCGGAGGATTGTCATTCCTTCGGCGGCATTGTTTTTCCGCGTACAGCCTGTGCCGGTGCGTGGAACGGTGAAAGCTTCTGCTGGCAGCTCGTTTATCCTACAACGCCCTTCACCGACGATTTTAAAGTCTCATTTGATGGAAACGCCCTGACGCTGGACTATTTCCGAAAGATTCCCTTTGCCGCCCCGGCGGCACCCCTGCGCATCATTGGCAGACAGGTGGATGAATGACCAAAAACGGACTGCCCGCGAAAAGCGGGCAGTCCGTTCTGCTTTTCTGCCGTTACATTTCTTCACCCACCGGTGTCCGTTCCTTCAGCGCATGCTTTGCATACCAGGTATCCGGTTTACAGGGAATATATTCGCTGCCGATCTTCTGTCTTGTTTCGCTTCCCTTGCCGGTAATCAGGATAACGCTCCCCGGCTCCGCATCCCGGATGGCAGCCGAAATTGCCTCTCCCCGATCATCAATCAGGACACACTCACAATCCGGATTTCCGATATGGCTCCGGATTTCCCGGCTGATATCCGCGACCGCTTCTTTTCCCGGATCTTCCATGGTCAGATAGACTCTGTCGGAATACAGCCCCGCCAGCCGTCCCAGCTCTTCACGGCGGTTGTAGGCCTTTCCTCCGGGACAGCCGAATACCGTAATTACCTTGCGTCCTTCGTATTCCTCACGAATGGACTCATAGAGCTTTTGAAAAGAAAGCTTGTTGTGGGCATAGTCCACAATGGCAATCACCGAGCCGTCTTCGTTGCGGAAGCCTTCCATCCGTCCCTTGGAGCGGGCCTTCCGAAGGCCGTTTTGCATATCCTCCAGGGGAACTCCGAAATGGTGGCAGACCGCAATGGCCGCCAATGCATTTTCCACGTTGAACATTCCCGGCATGGTCAGAACGAATTCGCTGTCAAATTCGGCGGTTTTGACCATGAAGCGAATCTCATCCCCTTCTTTGCGCACATTGTATCCGCATACGTCCGCATCCTCATACATGCCGAACGTGATTACCTCGGGGCTGACCTTCGCCGCTTCCAGAACCCGCTCCCGGTGGTCGGTATTGAGGTTGACTACAGCAGTGCGGCACTGTGAAAAGAGCTTCAGCTTGGAGGAAAAATAGTCCTCAAAATCGCTGTGCTCCACAGGAGAAATATGATCTTCGGAAATGTTCAGAAACACACCTGCCGCAAACTCTACACCCTCCACACGGCCGTATTTCAGCGCCTGGGAGGAAACCTCCATCTCAAAATAGCGGATACCGGACTCCACGGCGTTATCGAAATGCTGATGAAGCTCCAGCGCCTCGGGAGTGGTGAGGTGGGACTCCTTCATGATTTTTCCGTCATAGACATCAATGGAGGACACAATGGCGCTTGGCTTTGCGCCGGTTTCCTGCAGATATTCATCCAGCATATATTTGATATAATAAGCTGTGGTGGACTTTCCTTTCGTGCCGGTAATCCCGATGAGATTCAGCTTACGGTAGGCCTTATCGTAAAACAGGTCGGCCGCGAGGGACATCGCCCGCCGGACATCCGAAACGATCAGATGGCTGACCGGAATTTCAGTTTCATATTCCGTTTCGCTGACAAAGCAGCAGGCGCCCTTTCTCACCGCTTCCTCCAGATATTCCTGACGGAATGCGGCGCCCTTGCAGAAAAAGAGCGTTCGGGGCAAAACCTCCTTAGAGTCATAGGTGAGATGTTCTGCTGCAAGCGTTTCATCCAGAATTGCTTCCCGCACCAGAAGTCCGGTCTCTGCCAGAAGCTGCGCGTAGGAACGAAGGGAATATATTTTCATCAGTGGGCCTCCAGATTGTCAATCTAATATTTGCTGTACCGTCATACTCGAAATGAAAGGGCTTCTCTTTTGAGAAGCACCGAAAAGAAAGCCGCCGAAACGGGCATACTAAAATGTTCTCGTTATGGCGTCAATTCCTTGTGAAAAACGCCGTGCCGCCACAGGCGGAGGAAGCACGGCGTGCGACAGCGTTTTGTTCTATTATAGCATATCGTCGGCAAATTCACAACCGTAAGTATCCGCTTCTTCCCCCAATCGCTGTTCACTCCGGAGCCGCGCCACACATATATGTGGGCAAGTATTATATTATGGACACATCCCGCGAAAAGTATTTACTTCACCGGCGGGCAATGCTATAATAAAGTTTACCGTATCAGCTGCCGCGAGGCAGAAACGGGACCGACAGATCGGCCCGGATATCAAAGCAAAGTTCTGCCGTTTCGGTTTGAAGAGCCGAAATTCGGCAAGCCCAAACCGGCGCAGAAGATTCGGTTTGGCAGAAAGGCTTGGTCATCACTATGTTTGAACTGATTGGTTGCCCGCTTCATCTGGGCGTTTCCAATGAAGGGCTGAAGGACGGCATTCAGGCTCTGAATCGCCGGTTTCCGGAGCTATCCATCCGATTGATTCCGGAAATTATCCTGCCAGAGGATAACCTTCCGAATTTAAAAAATCTGAACAGCGTTGCGGCAAGCTGCCGGGAGATTGCCCGGGAAACTGACCGCGTTATCCAAAACGGCAACATTCCTCTCTTTATCGGGGGAGACCATTCCTCTGCGATGGGTTCTGTGTCCGGCTCGGCTGTGAACCATCGGGGAATGGGGCTTTTATGGATTGACGCACACTCTGACATCAACACTGACGTTTCCACGCTTACCGGAAACATTCACGGAATGCCGGTTTCCGCTCTCATGGGCTTTGGAAACGAGACTCTCTGCGGAATCTACAGCGAGCGGCTTCCCTCCCCGGAGCTTCCCAAAATCCTGCCGCAGCATGTCGTGCTCTATGGCGTTCGGGACATGGACCCGCTGGAGGTGGAGATTGTAGAGCGGCTGGGAGTGCGCACCTATTCTTACGAGGAGATCCAGCGCCGCGGTCAGGAAGAATGTCTGCGGGAGGTTGCGGAATACCTTTCGGAATGTCCCTGCATTCATGTCAGCTTCGATCTGGACGGCATGGATCCTCAGGAGATAAAAGGCGTTTCTGTTCCGGTTCCCGGAGGCTTCCATGAAGAAGACGTCTTTTTCCAGTTTGCATGGCTTCAAAGCCACTGCAGAATTGGCGCGGTGGATATTGTGGAATACAATCCGGCATTGGATTCGGATGGTATGACGGGCGATTTCGTCGATCGCCTGATTCACCGGATTATCGGCTCTGTCTCTGACGACGAAGGCCGATTTCACGGTTCCGGGCTGTAATCTTTCCGCTGCGGCGGAGAAGGGTCCGGCTGTTTTAAATTTGCTGCTTCTATTTAAACTAAAAAAGGTTTCTGCCCCAAAGGACAAAAAACCGGGAAAGGATCTCTTACTATGGCGGAAGTTGAATTTATTCCCGTATTGCTGGGAAGCGACGCCAATGTGTACGGCATGGCCCGCTCTTTTCACGAGGCATACGGCGTACACTCCATTGCGGTGAGCAAAACCGTGTTTACCGCGACTGTCGATTCCAAAATTATTGATTTTACCTTTGAAAGTGATCTGGAAAATCCGGAGCGCTTCCTTGCAAAGCTGGCTGAAGTAAAGAAGGCCCACCCGGATAAAAAGCTTCTTCTGGTGCCATGCGGCGACGGATATGTGAAGCTGATGGTCAAATATCAGGATCAGCTCCGAGACTCCTACGAGTTCAACTGTCCCTCGGAAGAGGTTCTTCAAAGGCTTACTTTAAAGGAAAGCTTTTACGAAACCTGCGACCGTTACGGGTTTACCTATCCGAAGACCGAAGTGGTTACCGTGGAAAATTACCGGACAAAGGATCCCGGCATCCAGTTCCCGGTCATCATTAAAGCTTCCAATTCAGTAGAATACTGGAAATGCAGCTTTAAAGGCAAGATGAAGGTATTTGTTGCACAAGATAAGGCCGAGTACGACCGTATTTTAAACGCCATTTATTCCTCTTCCTATCAGGATCATCTGACCATTCAGGAATTTATTCCCGGCGATGATACCTATATGCGTGTTTTGAACTGCTATGTGGGACAGGACGGCAAGGTAAAACTGATGGCTTTGGGGCACGCACTGCTGGAGGAGCACACCCCCACCGGCATCGGCAGCTATGTCGCCATCATCAATACCTATGACAAGGCTCTGCTGGAGCAATTCCGCGGCTTCCTTGAGGATGTGGGCTGGAAGGGCTTTGCCAACTTTGACATGAAATACGACACGAGGGATGGAAAATACAAGCTGTTTGAGACCAATCCCCGTCAGGGCCGTTCCAGCTATTACGTCACTGCATCCGGATACAATCTTGCCCAATGGCTTGTCGAGGATGTCATCTATCATAAGGAGCAGCCGTTTACCGTTGCCCGGGAAGAGCATCTCTGGATACAGGTGCCCAAGCAGATCGTCTACCGTTATGTGCATGACGAGGTTCTGAAGCAGAAGGTGAAGCAGCTGATTCGAGAAGGGAAATGCACCCATTCCCTCTTCTATTCCAAGGATATGAAGCTTTCCCGTTTCTGTAAGTTGACCGCCAACCAGCTGAACCATTTTAAAAAGTACAAAAAATATTACGGTAAAAAGGGATTGGACGAATGAGCAGAGATCAGGCTGAAAGAAAAACATTGGGAGTTATCGGCGGAGTGGGCCCACTTTCCACTGCCTATTTCATGGAGGTTCTCATCAACATGACCGATGCCTCCACCGATCAGCAACACATCGATATGATTGTGCTCAATCACACGGAAATTCCGGATCGCACCGCTTACATTCTGGATCACTCCCAACCGAATCCGGCGGTGATGATGACAGAAGATTGCCGCAAGCTGGAACAATGGGGAGCGGACGTCCTGGTGACCGTATGCAATACCGCTCACTATTTTTACGATGAGCTTCAAGGCTCGGTAAAAATTCCTTTTATCAATATGATTGAGGAGACTGCGCTTGAGCTGAAACGGATGGGTGCCAAGCGGGTGGGTATTATGGCTACCACCGGTACGGTAAAAACCCGGTTGTTCCAGAATGCGCTTACCGGTCAGGGGATTGAACCGATTATTCCTTCCGAAGAAAATCAGCAGTTCGTCATGGATATGATCTATGACAACATCAAAGCGAACCTGCCGCTTGATCTGGAAAAATTCAAATCAGTGGTTGGTGAGCTTCGGCTGCACGGATGTGACCGGGTAATTTTAGGCTGCACAGAGCTTTCCGTCCTGAAAAAGGAATACGCACTCAACGATTATTATGTGGATTCTCTGGAAGTCCTTGCAGCACGGGCCATCGAAGCCTGTGGGAAAAAAGTCAAGCGCTGCTGAAATGAAATATCAGTAAGAGCCGCTTCTCCGGCAGTGAACTGCACCCCTAAAGCTAGACAGTATGATACACCAAACAGCAAGCGAAACCAGATAAATACGGCGAGGTTAAGGAGCAAATCACAGCAATTTATCATGAAAACAAAGGGCGGTATGGCTATCGTCGCATTACGGATGAACTGCACAT
>DBGCDL010000025.1:0-22323 GCA_048358235.1 Oscillospiraceae bacterium | reverse complement strand
ACCTCCTGTATGTTTTTTGTTAGGTTGGCAGACCTTAACATTAATATATACAGGAGCTTTTATTTTGTCCATAGCTAAAGCTTTTTACCCACCAGCTTAGCTGGTGGATTTTATACCATTGAAAAAGCGCTCCGAAAGAATCTTTCGGAGCGCTTTCATTTTTATGCTTTAATGGAACAGAGAGAATGACAGGAACAAGGTAGCCATCAGAGAAGATACCAGAGATACCACCGTGATCTGAGTATTAATGGAAGGACCAGCGGTGTCCTTGAAGGGGTCGCCGACGGTGTCGCCCACCACGGCAGACTTATGGGCTTCGCTTCCCTTTCCGCCGTTATTTCCGGACTCGACGAATTTCTTCGCATTATCCCACAGACCGCCGGAGTTGCTCATGAACAGCGCAAGCAGAAGTCCGCTGATAATATTGCCCGTCAGGAAACCGCCGATGGCTTCCACGCCGCCGATAAAGCCTACCAATACGGTAGCAATGATAGACATCAGTCCGGCGGGAATCAATTCACGAATTGCTCCGTGCGTTGCAATCTCAATGCACTTGTCATATTCGGGAACCACACCCTCTTTGCCCTCTTTCAGGCCAACGATCTCCCGGAACTGACGGTGAATTTCAGAAACCATCCGCTGTGCGTTCCGATCCACGCCCAGCATCAGCATTGCGCTGAATACCGCAGGAATCGCCGCGCCCACCAGCATTCCGAAGAATACGGTCGGATTCATCACATCAAAGCCGGAAATCAGTGTCTTTCCAAGTTCTGCGGCAGAAACGTTCACCTCGCTGATAAACGCACCCAGCAGAGCGATTACCGTCAAACCGGCTGCACCAATGGCAAAGCCCTTGGTAACCGCCTTGACTGTATTGCCGGCACTGTCGAGGGAGTCGGTAATTTCCAGCACATCGTCACCCAGTCCGCCCATTTCAGCCAGACCGCGGGCATTGTCCACGATGGGACCGTATGCGTCGTTGGAAATAATCATTCCCACGATGGACAGCATTCCTACTGCCGCCATAGCAATACCGAACATGGGATATCCCTCGCCCAAAGGCTCACAGAGCTTGTAAGCTGCCAAGGCGGAGACGCCGATGCCGATCATAGCGGGAAGGGTGCTGATAAAGCCGTAGGAAATACCGGAAAGAATGGTAAATGCAGGGCCGGATTCAGAGGCTTTTGCCACCAGATGAACCGGCTTCTTGCTGTCGTCGGTGAAGTAGTCGCTGGCGATGCCGATGATAACGCCGACCAGCAGACCGATCACGCTGGCGCCCCAGATGCGCCATTCAAAATGGAATGCCCAGGTAGCCAGTGCGGTGAGAACCGCAAAGATACCGGTCGTCACATAGGTGCTGCTGTTCAGGGCGTGGGTGGGGTTGCCGTTTTTGCCCATTTTAGCGGTGGCAACACCGATAATGGAAGCCAGAAGGCCAATGGCGGCATAGCAGAATACCATGGCGGCATTCAGTGTTCCGCCGGCCACTTTATCCAGCGAGCAGGCCATGACCAGCGCTGCTGCCATAGAAGCCACATTGGAGTCAAAGAGGTCAGCGCCCATACCGGCAACATCGCCTACGTTATCGCCCACGTTATCCGCGATAACAGCAGGATTGCGGGGGTCGTCCTCGGGGATGCCCAGCTCTACCTTGCCTACCAGGTCGGCGCTGATGTCGGCTGTCTTCGTAAAGATACCGCCGCCGGCCTTGGCAAAGAGCGCCAGAGAACTGGCACCAAAGCTGAAGCCCAGAAGAGCTGTGGTATTGTTGGTGATCAGGAACACAAGCGCCACACCCAGCAGGGTGCTGCCGACCACTGCCATTCCCATGACGGCGCCGCCCCGGAAACCGGCCATAAAGGAAGGTCTGATTCCTTTTTTAGCAGCCTCAGCCGTCTTGATATTGGCGATGGTGGCAATCTGGATGCCGATCTTTCCGGCAATTGCCGAGAAAACCGTACCGGCTATGTAAGCAAGAGCCATGACGAGATTCTCAAGAATTTTCCCTTTCCAAATAGGCTGGGGCAGGAAAAGAAAAATGATAACAGCGGCCACACCGCAGAATTTTGCGAGAACAATGTATTCCTTCGTCAGAAAGGTTTTCGCGCCTGCGCGGATATATCCGCCCACCTGTGCGATCCGTTCATTGGAGGAAGGCTGTTTTGCGACCCAGCGGTAAAGCCAGGCGGCAAATCCGAAAGATGCCAGCGCCACGATAATTGAAGCGATCAAAAAGAAAGTGACATTGCCGTTGAACATCCGATCATCTCCTAAATAATAGAGTTCCGTGTGATGTGCGCACAAACCGAAATTGGCTCAAGTATAGCACTTTCCAAAATAGATTTCCATTCACAAAATGACCGTAAATTGAAAGAAAACTTTAGCGCTAATTGCCAATTAAGATTCCGTTAAGATTCGACACATGGATCCATTTCCCTGCAAAATTTTCTTCACGCAAACCGGCACTTCATTTTGCGGGCACAAAACGACAATTTTGGCACCCCCCATGAAAGATTCCCCGGCAGTTCGACATTTACCGATATCTTTGCTATAATAACATCAGTGGAAGCAAAATTGATTTTGGCGGAGCATATTTGCCGGAAAGGGTAGTTTATATCGTATGGAACAAGAGAAAAAAAAGAGCAAAAAACGTGGGAGTTCAATCATTTTCACCCTGCTGAATCTGATTCTCTCCCTGATTCTGACAGTCACATTGATTCTGACCGTGATGGAAAACCGACGGACAGTGACCACTATGGCCACCACCATTGAAACTCAGCAGCAGCAGTTGGAGGCGGAGCTGGCCAAAGAATCCATTCCTATGGAAACATTTCGCGAGCAGGCGCAGAAATTTAATGTAAGCGCGGAATTTCTGCAGAGCTTTTTTGACGACCGGATCGTTTACAAGGACACCGAGGGCATTGTCTATGCCCCCATTGATGAGTCTCTCCCGAAAAATACTTATGATTTCAGTCAGCTGGTGAAGGTGAACGGCCGCTATGAGTACCGGGTGAACGGCCAGAAAACCGGAGCCGTGGGCATTGATGTTTCCAAATATCAGGGCACTGTGGACTGGGAAAAGGTAAAAGCGGACGGCATTGATTTTGCCATCCTCCGGCTGGGTTACCGGGGATACGGCACCGGAAAACTGATGCTGGACGAGCAGTTTGAAGAAAACATTCAAAACGCGCTGAAGGTCGGAATGAAGGTAGGGGTCTATTTCTTCTCGCAGGCGGTTTCGGAGGAGGAGGCGCGGGAGGAAGCGCAGATGGTGATCGACAACCTGAAGGACTATTCTATCACCTATCCGGTGGTCCTTGATATTGAGGATGTTCCGGAAGCCTCCCGGACTTCGGAAATGACCGTGGAGGAGACCACCGATATGGCCATCGCATTCTGTGAAACGGTCAGGGACGCGGGATATACCCCGATGCTTTACGCCAACACCAAATGGTTTCTTGCCCGGCTGGATCTTTCCCGGCTGACCGATTGCCAGAAGTGGCTGGCACAGTATTACACCACTCCCTTCTTTCCCTATGAGCTTCAGATGTGGCAGTATACCGGCAGCGGAAAGGTAGACGGTATCACCGGAAATGTGGATCTGAACGTCTGCTTTGCAGAGTATTGATTTTAACCGGGATCCCCTGCCGCACAGATAGTATTATATGAGGCTGAACTTCGTTCGAGAACGTTTTTTCTCCGGCGCTGCCTGTCCGGATTATTTTCACTTTGTGTAGATTTTTAAAACCAATCATGCTATACTGATGAATGGCTGCCATAAGGCGGCCGATTACATCGATGTCCAATCGGACCGTAAATGAAAGGAACCATCCATATCATGAAAAAATATCTGCTGCTTACTTCTCTGCTGTGTCTGACTCTGACACTTTCCGGGTGCAAAGGAAGCGATGGAACAGACAAAGTCACACTGGGGCAGTATAAGGGAATTGAAGTTACCACCGATACCAATCCGGTCACAGAGGATGAGCTGGAAGACGCCATTCAGCAGGTTCTTTCCGCCAAGGCCGACACCAAGGAAGTTACCGGCCGCACGGTACAGACAGGCGACGTAGTCAATATTGACTACGAAGGATTAAAGGACGGCGTTGCATTTGAGGGCGGAACCGCACAGGGACAGGATCTGGAGATCGGCTCCGGAAAGTTCATTGAGGGATTCGAAGAAGGTCTGGTCGGCGCGAAAACCGGCGAGAAGCGTTCACTGAATCTGACATTCCCCGAGAACTACCAGTCTGCCGATCTGGCCGGACAGAAAGTCGTTTTCAACGTCACCGTCAATGCCATCAAAGAAAAAATCCTTCCTGAGCTGACCGATAAGCTGGTACAGGAAATCTCGGATAAAAAGACGGTGGAAGAATACCGGGAATACGCCCGGGAAACCCTCAACGCCCAGAAGGCAAACGCACGCAAATCGGAAGCCTGGAACATTGTGATGAACAATTCTACTGTCAGCGAGTATCCTCAGAAGGATGTGGACAGTGCGGTGAAAGAGCTGAATACCGTCTACGCTCAGCAGGTTTCCTCCTACGGCATGACCCTGTCCGATTATCTGGCTTCCAACAACATTACGGAAGAACAATTCAACACCCAGCTGCAGACCATGGCAAAGCAGACCGTTGCCCAGCAGCTGGTGGTAAAGGCCATTGCCTCCGCGGAGAAACTGGAAATCACCGATGCGGAATATAAAACCGGCGTGGAAAAAATTCTTGCCGACTCCGGGCTGGAGACAGTGGCGGATCTGGAAAAGCAGTACGGAAAAGACTATCTGCGCCTGATGCTTTTGCAGGATAAGGTACTTGAGCTGGTAAACAGCAGTGCAGTTACAAAATAGTTTGTCTTCTCCCAAAAATGAAAGCAAAAAAACTCCTTCCGGAAAGCGAACGCCTTCCGGAAGGAGTTTTTATTCTGCTTTGTTACTGTGTGATTTCCGGCTTGACCGAAACCGTCATCTGACCGTTTTGGATATCCACCACCAGCGTGGCGTTGGGCAATAAATCGCCGCTCACAATCCGGCGTGCAATCAGTGTCTCCACATACTGCTGGATATACCGGCGAAGAGGACGCGCACCGTATACCGGATCATAGCCGTTTTCCACAATGAATTCTTTTGCGTTGGGAGTCACTTCGCAGTGAAGCTGCTGGTTCTCCAGACGGCGGTTCAGATCCCCGATCATCAGATCGACAATCTTTGTGATGTCCCCGCGGGTGAGAGGCTTGTAGAAGACGATCTCGTCCAAACGGTTCAGGAATTCCGGGCGGAAGGAGTGCTTCAAAAGGCCCTCCACCTGCTCTTTTGCCTCTTCCGTAATCTCACCCTGGGCGTTGATTCCTTCCAGAAGATAATTGGACCCCAAATTGGAAGTCAAAATGATGATAGTATTCTTAAAATCTACCGTGCGCCCCTGACTGTCGGTGATCCGTCCGTCATCCAGCACCTGAAGCAGTACGTTGAACACGTCGGGATGTGCCTTTTCCACCTCATCAAAAAGGACCACGGAATAAGGCTTCCGGCGAACCGCCTCGGTCAGCTGGCCGCCTTCCTCATAGCCCACATATCCGGGAGGCGCTCCGATCAGACGGGAGACAGAATATTTTTCCATGTACTCGGTCATATCAATCCGAATGATATTGTGCTCATCATCAAAAAGGGCTTCGGCCAATGCTTTTGCCAGCTCGGTTTTGCCGACACCGGTAGGGCCAAGGAAAAGGAAGGAACCGATGGGCCGGTTGGGATCCTGAATTCCGGCACGGGAACGAATAATGGCTTCGGTTACTTTGGTAACCGCTTCTTCCTGACCGATCACCCTCTGATGCAGCAGATCGTCCAGATGAAGCACCTTTTCCCTTTCGCCTTCCATCAGTTTGGACACCGGAATTCCTGTCCATCTCTCAATAATCTTGGCGATTTCCTCGTCCGTCACCTTATCCCGCAGCAGCGAACCCTCCCGCTTGGAGGCATCCGCCAGTTTTTCTTCCTCAGCCAGCTGTTTCTGAAGAGCGGGCAGCTGACCGTATTTCAGCTCCGCCGCCTTGTTCAGGTCATAGGCCTGCTCTGCCTTTTCAATTTCCGCATTGAGATTTTCAATGTTTTCCCGCAGCTCACGCACCTTGCCGATGGCCGATTTTTCGTTGTCCCATTTGGCTTTCATAGCGTTGAATTTTTCCCGGAGTTCAGCCAGCTCCTTCTGAATTTCCTCCAGATGCTCCTTGGAAAGGTTGTCCTTTTCCTTTTTCAGAGCCGCTTCCTCAATCTCATGCTGAATGATGCGGCGCTGAATCACATCCAGCTCTGTGGGCATGGAGTCGATCTCGGTACGAATCATCGCGCAGGCTTCATCCACCAGGTCAATGGCCTTATCCGGCAGAAACCGGTCGGAAATATAGCGGTTGGACAGGGTTGCCGCCGCAATAATGGCATTATCGGTAATCTTCACTCCATGGAACACCTCATAGCGTTCCTTCAGCCCACGAAGAATGGCAATCGTGTCCTCCACAGTAGGCTCATTCACCATAACCGGCTGGAACCGGCGTTCGAGAGCGGCATCCTTTTCAATGTACTGGCGGTATTCGTCCAGCGTGGTGGCGCCGATGCAGTGCAGCTCGCCCCGGGCCAGCATGGGCTTGAGCAGGTTGCCGGCATCCATGGAGCCTTCGGTTTTTCCTGCTCCCACGATGGTATGCAGCTCATCAATAAAGAGAATAATTTTGCCTTCGGATTTTTTAATTTCGTTGAGAACCGCTTTCAGCCGTTCCTCAAATTCTCCTCGGAATTTGGCGCCCGCAATCAGGCTGCCCATATCCAGCGAGAAGATGGTCTTGTCCTTCAGTGCGCCGGGCACATCGCCCCGGACAATCCGCTGGGCCAATCCCTCTGCAATAGCAGTTTTGCCTACGCCGGGCTCACCGATAAGGACGGGGTTGTTCTTGCTTTTGCGGGAAAGGATGCGAATGACATTACGGATCTCGTCATCCCGTCCGATCACCGGATCAAGCTTCTTGTTCCGGGCACGCTCCACCAAATCGGTTCCGTATTTTTTCAGCGCGTCATAGGTAGCCTCGGGAGAGTCCGTGGTCACCCGCTGACTGCCCCGCACAGTGGCCAGCGTTTTCAGAAAATCGTCTTTTTTGAGTCCGAATTGGTCAAACAGCTTCCGGAGCCACTGATCGGGGGAAGATAAAAGGGAGAGGAAAACATGTTCCACGGAAACATAATCATCGTTCATGCGTTCCGCAGTGCTCTCCGCTTCATTCAGCACCCGGTCAACCTCGCCTGAAACGTAAATTTTTCCGGCTTCACGGCCGGGCCCCGACACACCCGGCAGACTGTTTACCACCCGTTCTGTTTCCTCGGTAAAGGCACGGCTGTCTATGTTCATTTTCATCAGAAGCTGGGGAATCAGCCCCTGCTCCTGCATCAGCAGAGCAAGCAGAAGGTGTGCCTGTTCAATTTGAATGCTGTTGTGGGAAATGGCAATATCCTGGGCGGACTGGATGGCTTCCAATGACTTTTGAGTAAATTTTTGTGCGTTCATACTGGTTTCATTCCTTTCCTGGAACTTATGCTTTTCAGGAGCCTCTGATGCCCTTTCACAGGGCGGAGGATGGCTGTAAGCCGCAAAACCCGTTTGCCGCAGGCCATACCGTCAGAGAGGGCATTCGCCCCATAGAATCTCTACATTCTATGGTTCCAGTATAACGGGCAAATATGTAACCCGCATTGCATATTTATGTACAAAATATGAATTTTAGCACTCTTATATTTAGAGTGCTAAAATGGATTGCGGAGTCTCCGGAGGAAATGGAAAAGGCAAGCAGAAACCTGCTTGCCTTTTCCGGAACAATATGCGAAAACACTTGAAAGAAGAAAGAAGATATCAAATGATGTCTGACAGGAATCAGAGGCTCAACCCTGTGCCTTTATATTCCTCAAGAGTAAGAGTTGCCTGTCCCTGACGGTTTCCTCTGCTGACAGTAATGGTAACCTTATCGCCTGCTTTATGGCCGTCAACCAGCTTGGTAATATCCGCGCTGCTGGAAATCTGGGTACCGTCGATGGATACAATCCGGTCGCCGGAACGGAAGCCCGCACTTTCGGCGTTGGAACCCTGTTCCACTTCTGAAATATACACACCGGTGCTGCTCACCTGATAGTACATGGCCGTGATGGCGTCGTTGATATCAACGGTGCTGAAGCCCAGCGCAATCCGGCCCTGTACATAACCATACTGGATCAAATCATCGATCACAGGTTTCGCGGTGTTAACAGGAATTGCGAAGCCAAGGCCTTCGACGTTGGTGCCGCCGGATTTTGCGTTGACTATACCGACCAGCTCGCCTTTTTCATTGAAGAGCCCGCCGCCGGAGTTGCCAGGGTTAATTGCCGCATTGGTCTGGAGCAGAGTCATTGCCTGACCGTCAATTGTAATCTCCCGGTCAAGAGCGGAAATAATACCATTGGTGACAGTGCCGCCCAGCTGACCCAGGGGGTTGCCGATGGCGATGGCGTCTTCACCGATTTTAAGGGTACTGGAATCGCCGAATACAGCGGTCTGAAGTCCGGATGCCTTAACTTTAATCACAGCAATGTCGGTTTTCTTATCTGTGCCCACCAGGGTGGCGTCATACTGGGTTCCGTCCCGCATGGTAACGGTAATTTTGTTGGCGTTTTCGATGACGTGATTGTTGGTGACAATGTAGCCGTCCGCAGAAATAACCACGCCGCTTCCCGCACCGGAGACAATCTGCTGGCGATAGAACTCATCGGTCTGGACACCCTCGGTAGTAATTTCAACCACGCTGTTTGCGGTAGCGGCAGCCACCTTTTCCACAACGCTTTCCTCACCGGTCTGGCTGGAGGAGGAAGTGTTGATGACCGGCGCCGATACCGTTTTTTCCGTCACCGCGGAATTTCCGGAGGATGCCGCTCCCCCGCCCAGAGTACTTCCCAGATAGCCGGAACCGAAGGATACCATTACCACTGCCAGGAAACCTGCCGCAAACTTCAAAGCCTTGTGGGGCTTTTTCGGTTTTTTCGGTTTCTGGGGCGGCTGTGCACCGCCGTAGGTCCAGTTCGGCATATAAGGAGCGCGGTACTCGTTTACCGGAGTCTGTTCCGCCTGCCGGCCGAAATCATTTTGAGACGGATCGGAATTCCCCTCACCAAAGGGTAAACTATTTGTATGATTCGGGGTTTCCTGCTCATTTAATCTGTTCATTTCAAACTCATTGTTCAACATAATCAAGAACCTCCTTGTTATCTATAGCAGTCCGCAAAAGCAGCGGCTCTGTGATCTGCTTTGCTGTTTTTACGGGTTGCCATCTGTTGTTCATTTAGTATGGTTACATGATAACAAAGGATTATTTCTTTTTTTTATAAGATATTTGAAAACAAAGTGAAATGAATTTTAAAAACTGTTTCCAAATTGTGAGAGTTCTGTGTGAACGCAGATGATTGGCCGTCCCGGCACCCGCGCGCCGTTTTCTTTCTATCGGTACTCTTTTTCGTACTCCAGCGCCTTCTCAAACACTTCTTCCACCGCTTCCATGCTGGGAACCCCTTCATGTACCTTTTCCTCACCCACATAAAATGTAGGAACATAATAGTAGTCCAGACGGTCGGCAATTTCAGGGTGGAGATCCTCCTCAATGATCTCCACCTGTACCTTTTCATATTCGGGATGGTCTGCTTTCAGCTGATCCATCATCCGAAGCGCACGGCGGCAATGGGGACAGCTTGCCAGAATCATCATTTTTACCGGTTTCAAAACAATCACTCCTTTTTTTATTTATTGTATCCGCTTTCCTCCGCAAAATCAAGCGGGCGTTGACATCGCCTTTGGGGTGGATTACAATGGGATGGAAAGGGCTTTTCCCCACAGAACGGAGAACTTTTATGATTTACACCGTCACTTTTAATCCGGCGCTGGATTATACCGTTACCCTTCCCCACCTGGAAACCGGGTTGGTCAACCGCACCGAATCCGAAACCATCTATCCCGGCGGCAAGGGAATCAACGTTTCCATCATGCTCCGGCACCTGGGAATTTCTTCGAAAGCGCTGGGCTTTACTGCGGGCTTCACCGGAGATATGCTGGAGCAGCTCACCCGCGCGGAGGGATGCGATACCGATTTCATCCGGCTTCCGGAAGGAAATACCCGCATCAATGTCAAAATCAAGTCTCAAACGGAAACCGATATCAACGGACAGGGCCCCGCCATTCCCAAAGAGGCGCTGGATTCGCTTTTCCACCGGTTGGATGCTCTTTCCGACGGAGATATGCTGGTTCTGGCGGGGAGCATTCCTTCTACGCTTCCCGATGATATGTATGAGCGAATTCTGAAACGTCTCCGCTCTCTGGGAAAATCCATTCTGGTAACGGCCGATGCCACCGGTGATCTGCTTCTGCGCCTTCTTCCCTACCGGCCTTTTCTCATCAAGCCCAATCATCATGAACTTGGGGAGCTTTTCGGCGAAACCCTCCGCTCCCCTGCCGAAATTGTTTCCCGTGCCCAGCGGCTGCAGGAAATGGGAGCACGCAACGTGCTGGTTTCCATGGCAGGCGAAGGGGCTGTCCTGCTGGACGAAACAGGCACAGTCCATCACAGCCTTCCCCCCAGGGGGACTGTAGTGAACTCTGTAGGTGCGGGTGACAGCATGGTGGCGGGATTTCTGGCCGGGTGGACAGAACGGGGCAATTATGTTCATGCCTTCCGGATGGGGCTTTGCTCCGGCAGTGCCTCCGCCTTTCAGCCGGGCATTGCTTCCCGGGAAGATGTGGAGCATCTGATGGAGACGATGGCCTTCTGAATTTCAGAAATCACCGGATTCCGGAAACATTGATATCCGCCGAAAAGCACCTTTTTCGGCGGAAGAACAAAGAAAGGACAATTTACAATGGAAATGAATCAGGAAAACAGCAAATGGCGGCTGTCCGATATGTACGCCGCAGACGGGGACTGGTACCGTGAGCTTTCGGAATTAAAGAAGCTTTCCGAACAGCTGGCCGCCCGAAAGGGGAATGCTGCCGCCAGTGCCGGCGACCTGCTGGAGACGATCCGTCTCTACAGCGCCACCTTTTTGAAGGCCAGCCAGCTGGGGGTGTACGCCCACTCCAATTTTGACCAGAACATGGCCGACGCTGCCGCCAAGGAACTGATGGAAACCTTTGAAAGCACCTGCAGCGCCATGAACGAAAAGCTGGCCTTTCTGGCTCCCGAGCTGATGCGGTATACCCTCGCTGATTATGAACGGTACTGTGGCGAGCTTCCGGAGCTGAAGCAGTATGACCGGCTGGCAAAGGACTTTTTTGCAAAAAAGGAACATATCCTGGATGACACCATGGAGGAATTCATGGTCCGGATGGCAGATTTGAGCGACTCCTATGATAAAATTTTCAGCGACCTGACTGTAAACGATACGGTTCATCCCGAAATTGACGGTCCCGACGGCAAAAAGGTCACGGTGACCGAAGCGAACTACGGCGGAGCCATGATCTCTCCCGACCGGGATTTTCGCCGGAACTTCTTCAACACCATGCTGGGCCTGTACGGCGGGCACATCAATACCCTTACCTCCAACTACTACGCCTATGTAAAATCCAATGTCTACCTTGCGAAAAGCCGGAAATACAGTTCGGCACGTGCCCAGTCTCTGGCAGAGAACCACATTCCCGAGCAGGTCTACGACAATCTGGTCTCCACGGTCCGGGCCGGAACCGCACCTTTGCGGGAATATGTTTTCCTCAGGAAGCAGCTTCTTGGGATTGACGATTTTCACTTTTACGATTTCTTTGTTCCCATCGTTCCCGATGTGGACCGGCAGTACTCCTACGAAGAGGCGGAGGAGCTGGTTCTCCGGGCCACTGCCGTTTTGGGCGAGGATTATGCCGCTCTGATGAAAACCGCCATGGAGGATCGCTGGATCGACATCTACCCCGCCAAAAACAAGGTCAGCGGCGCTTATTCCACCGGTGCCTACGGACACCATCCCTTTATGCTGCTGAACTATGACAGCACGCTGGATGATGTGTTCACGCTGGCCCATGAGCTGGGCCATTCCATGCATACCTGGTTCAGCAACAACACCCAGCCTTTCCTCTATTCCGACTATTCTCTGTTCTGTGCAGAGGTGGCTTCCACCACCAACGAAATGCTGCTTTACCACTACATGCTGGAGCATGCGGAATCCAAAGAGCTGAAAGCCCTGCTTCTGTCCAAACATCTGGACGACATCCGCTCCACCTTCTACCGTCAGACCATGTTTGCCGACTTTGAGCAGCAGACCCACGCACGTGCTCAGCAGGGTGAACCGCTTCTGCCTCAGGTGCTGTGCGGAATCCACAAAAAGCTCAACGAAGACTATTACGGCCCCGAGCTGGTGACGGATGACGCTCTCTCCTGGGAATGGGCCAGAATTCCCCATTTCTACCGTGCGTTTTACGTTTATCAGTACGCCACCGGAATCTCAGCGGCCATTGCCATTTCCCGCCGGATTCTTTCCGGAGTGCCGAATGCGGTGGAGGATTACCGGAAGTTCCTTTCCGGCGGCCACAGCCAGCACCCCATCGACCTTTTGCGGATTGCGGGAGTGGACATGGCGTCTCCCAAGGCGGTCCAGGACACCATCGACGAATTTGCGGACACTCTTGCCCAGCTGAAAGAACTGCTGGCGTAATCCGCCTGGCAAAGAAGGACACAAATGACATTCTTACTTTCCGATATTGCACCCGCCCAGACAATTGCGGAAGCGGCTTCCCGTTTTCCTTTGGGTATGGAAACCATCCGGTTCAGCATCGGTTCTGTGCTGGACAATGCAGAGGCGGAGCTGAAGAATTTTCAAGGCGAGCAGAAGCACATGCTTGACGAAAAGAAAATCTCCATGCACGGGCCGTTTTTAGATTTAATTCCCACAAGTTACGATCCGGCGGTGCGGGAAACCGCCCGCCGAAGGTTCCAATGCGCCTACGATTGCGCCAAAAAGCTCGGAGTCCGCAAAATCATCTATCACAGCGGATTTCTTCCCCGCCCTTACGGATTTGGGGATTGGCTGGCCCAGTCTGTCTCCTTTTGGACGGAATTTCTGCGGGAGAAGGACGATTCCATAGTTATCTGCGTGGAAAACGTCTTTGACCCCGAACCTGAACCTCTGGCGCAGCTGGCAGATGCGGTCGGTCATCCCGCGCTGGGTCTTTGCCTGGATATCGGCCATGCCAATGTGATGTCCGGGCAGCCTGCAGAGCAATGGATTGACGTTTTCGGAAGCCGCACACGGCATGTGCATCTGCACAATAATTTTGGTAAGCAGGACACCCACAGCGGCTTTTCTTCCGGCAGCATGGATATTCTCAATCTGCTGTCGCGGCTGCAGAAAAGCACCCCCTCCTTTTCGGCTGCACTGGAAATTTCTGATGCAACGGAACTTTCCGATTCGCTGGGGCAGCTTTCCGCAGCAGGTCTTCTGTAGAGAATTTTCCAAAACGCAAAGAACCGGGACGGCGCAAGCCGTCCATGGATAAACATGTTTTTAAAAGCGGTAGCTATTATGGTTTCATAGCTGCCGCTTTTTGGATAGCCCGAGGTATTCCTACGTTATCCTGCAATCATGTATTTTATCACTGGCGCGTTGCCTCGAATGCAGATGATGCCTTTCTATTTTCTTTCAATGTACATATCCTCAGTTTCTGATTGCGCTTTTCTTAAGATTGTAATTCCCCTATCCAATTCTGCTGTTACGATTTTGGATTGGATAAGTGTATTGATTGCATCTGTAATGGAATTAAACAAAGTAGTGTATGCTTTTTGATAGTTCACAAAAGCGCCCCTTTCCGTATGGGGATTATATCCCCTTAATAAAAAAGATTATAACCCCCATAATAAGTAATGTCAAGTATGGGGGGAGTGCAGAATGATAAAATTTGACAGGTTATGGAAAATAATGGATGAAAAAGGGGTCACCACATATACCCTTAGAGAAAAATGCGGAATTGACAGTAAAACTGTCAGACGCCTGAAAGCCAATGAAAATATGGAAACCAAGACATTAAATAAATTATGTGCATTTTTAGAATGCCGTTTGGAAGATATTGCGGAATATAGAAAGGATTAGCGTTTTATTAAGGGGCCCTTAAACAACTCCTTATTTGGACTTCATTATAGCTTAAAACTGCGAATTTGCTTAATTGAACAATTTTAGAAGCCATTGGATCAGAGCCTTTTTAACGCTTTATACTGAAATCCGCACGCTTTTCCAATTCATCATAACACAACATAAGGGCATCATCGTTTTGGAAACGATGATGCCCTCAAAACATCCTTATGGAGGACGGCCATTTTATCTCTGTGTATCCGAACGATTAATAATCAATTTTGACTGTTTTCATCTGGTACGCGCCAATGGAGAAGGATACCGTTTCTCCGTCCACATCTGCGCCGCCCAGAACATGCTTTTCGGTGATATCCACCAATTCTGCACCGACGGGACGGAATCCAAGCCGGAAGGACACCTTGCAGGAATTTCCATCCGTCTCATAAACCCGGACAAGAATGCTGTGCTGTCCGTTTTCCGCCGCCTTGACAGCGGACACAATGACGCTTCCTTCAGTGAGGGCAAGCATGCTGTCCGCCACGGGGAGTTTCCCTTGGTGAGAGGTCACCGACACTGCTGAGAAAGGATGATTGTACGCACTGGAGTGGCGGATACAATCCTGACGTTCGGGAGTCCCCTTCAGTACGGAAAGGGCAAATTCCATATGGTGCTTTCCGATTTCGGGAGTGGGATCAGGATCGCAGGCGGAACGGATCAGGGTCACCGCCAGTGAATTGTCATGGCAGCGGTAGCCGTACTTGGTTTTTGCCATGAGGAGAGCGGTTTCATCTGCGCCGGGTGCCGCCGCGAAGCTGCTGCCGGGCAGATCCATGTCTCTGCCCTCCCGTTCCACCGCGCCGAAGGGAACGTCATAGCGGTAGCTTTCGCAGGATGTATTCAGGGGGAAGCAGAAATTCAAAGCCGGAATTTTTTCCTCGCTGCCGAACTCACGCCAATCGCAGTCCACCGTGTAGCACAGATTGGGGCTGCCCTTATCCAGCGAAATCGTAACATTCATTTTTGAGGAAGCAAAAGAGGCCTGATAGGTTACCGCCCACCGCAGCGGACCGCAGCATACCGGTTTCAGCTCCACATGCTGCTGTGCGGACTCAATCTGGTTATAACGGCCTACAAACCATGCGCTCATGCCCCGGTTCCAGTCGGTAACCGCTTTGGCACCCGCTTCCTGCACCAGCCGCAGAATGCCTGCGGGGCGGGAAGTATCTGCCATTTCCTTGCCGGTGGGCTTATAGACCATAGAGGCCAGCGAGCCGTCTACAGGATTCAGGCGCACCTTCAGCAGTTCGTTCTCCAGAACAAATTCCTCCGGATACTGTACCCGCATGTCATTGATGAAGGAAGTCTCCATTGGAATTTCTTCCTTTTGGAATACGGTATACAGGGCGTATCCCATCGCCGGGACAGCAGCCTCGATCAGCACACGGACAAACTCATGTCCCCAGTAGTGGGTTTTCGGCTGAAGGATCTGGAACGGCACCTCTTTGCCCGTGCTGTCCCTTACCGCCAGATAATTCAAATCTCCCTCATAGTCCCAGAGCACCAGTTCAGTGATCTCGGTACGTTCCACCGCCTCGTCATTGAACAGGACAAAGCCCCGTTCACTGCCGGCGCTCCGGCCGCAGAAGCCGTACCCGGAACCGCCGCCTTCGCCCATACTCTCGCAGATGCAGTCTGCGGAGGCAATGTTCCCGGCAGTATCCATACGGTCACAGATCTGACGGAAGGCAGCTTTCTTGGCGGTCTCAGCCGCACCGAACACCTGCTGATACAGTCCGGAGGCATACTCACGGGTTTCCGTCACACCGGAGCCCGGGATAATGTCATGGAACTGGTTGAAGAGCACCTTGCGCCATGCGTCACGATGGATATCCCGGGGAGAATTGTATCCGGTTCTCACCTGTGCCAGAGCGGAAAATGCCTCTGATTCCCGCAGGAGCTTTTCCGATTTGCGGTTTCCTGCCTTGATGCGGGACTGGGTGGTGTAGCATCCGTCGCAGAGGAAATTGATTTCCCCGGTGACGACGGGAAGCCGGTCTTTCAGCCCTTCCACCGCTTTGAAATAGTCTTTGAGGAAGGCAAAGCGGAACCGCGGATATACCGGCCAGCTGTTCATGTCAATGAGACGTTCCACATCACGGCGGGTAGGTCCGCCGCCATGGTCACCCACGCCGTATACCTTGAGCAGTGTTTTGCTGCCGGTCAGGCGCTCCAGCTCGGTGGCGTAATCGGCAACATGCTCGTCAATGAGAGCATTATACCAGAAAGGCTCGGTGTAAAGAATCACATCCGCACCGGAGGGAGCCACCCAGCGGTACAGGATCTCCTTGCCCACATGGCCGCGGCAATGGTAATAATACTTGACACCGCCGTTTGCCAGCACTTCGGGCACATTGGCACTGTGACCGAAGGTATCGGGCTCAAAGTCGATCTCCAGCTCATCGGGATTTACGCCGAACAGCCCGGAAAGATAGTCCTTCGTGTAAAGAATATGCCGGGAGAAGCTTTCGCCGCTGGGCATATTTTTGTCCGTCTCCACCCATGTGGACGCAGTGAGCTCCCAGCGTTTCTCTTTTACCCGCTCCTTGATCTCTTCCAGCATACCGGGGGCGTTTTCCTCGATAATTTTATAGACAGAAGCCTGGGACTGGGAAAATTTGTAGTCCGGATATTCCTTCATGATGTTGAGCATGGTACGGAAGGTATCCACCGTAGTGCCTACCGTTTCATCATAGCCCCACATCCAGTTCATATCAATGTGAGCATGGGCCACGCAGAGATACTCATAGCTTTTGGCCTCTTCCGCAGCGGGAGCCAGAAGCTTTTCCGCCTCTTCCACAGCGCTTTTGGTCAGCACTCCGCAGGAACGGTACTGTTCCTTCAGAAATGCTTCCGTCCGGGAAATGATGTCGTCATATTTTCCCGCCGTTTTCCGGGAAAGGGTGCAGACAAATTTAAGCTCGGCCAAGATCCGTTTTTCGGCTTTGGTCAGATGATCCTTGTCAGTGAGCGCCAGAAGGCTGCGCACCGGTGCGAATTCGCCGCTGATCTGTATCATATTCTCGTCTCCTTTGCTGTCTGTTTATGAAAAGTCGCCGCGATGCTCGCGGACGGTTTCAACCATGTTGAGATATCCCTCCAGAGGAACATAATCCGGGATGGAATTTCCGGATCCGAAAGCAAAGCCGCCATGTCCCTCGCACTGACGAATGACATTCAGGATGTACTCCCGCATCTCCTCTTTGGGAAGCCTGCATACCGCGTCAGTATCAATTCCGCCGAAGTTTCCGATCCGGTCGCCGTACTTTTCCACCCATACGGGGAAAGGCGCGATCTGATCCTCATTGGAATGCTTGGCGTCGATTTCGGCCACACGGATGAGGTCCTCCATCACATCCCAGATGCATCCGCAGGAATGAAGAAGGAACGGCTTTCCATGGGAATGCACGGCCTGAACAATGGCGCGGTACTGGGGAATGATCAGTCGTTTTACATCTTCTGAGGGGAGCATGGTGTTGCTCTTGTACCCCAAATCGTCGCCGAACCGAAGCACGCAGTAAATGTCCCCGAATTCCTCAAGAAACCGCTTCCAGATTTTCAGATTGGTTTCTCCCACCTTTCGGAACAGCTCGGCATAAAGCTCCGGATCGTCTGCGGAGAGGTAGCACAGATCCATATACCCCACCACATCCTGCACGCACTCAAAAATTCCGTTTCCGACGCCGCCGATAGCTTTCATCCCGTCAGGCATTGCTTCCCGCAAAGCCCGGAAATCCTCCGAATACCGTTCAAAGTAGAAATCCGGAATCTTCTCCCACGGATAGCGGTCAAAATCCTGGCGGGTCTTGATAACGGGGTCAACATGACCTCCCAGCGAGCCGCTTCCGGGCATAGCCGGCCCCACGCACTGCTCAAAGGAGACCGTATCGTAACCCATCCGGCGGAAAAATTCGCAGTAATTGCGGAAATACTCTACTTTGTCCGAATAGTTGCCGGTTTTCAGGCCGGAAAACGATTTTCCCAGCACCTGCTCCATAATCTGGTCACAGATAATATGCTCATAAAGGGGCAGACGGTGCGGCTGAATATTGCGCGCAGCCATTTCCACATTCCGATAATCGGGTTGAAACTTATTTTCCATGCTTTTCGTCCTTTCCACGCTATGTTCTCTTTCATCATAGCGAAAGAATGCCAAAATAGAAATACGGTTTTTTACCGAATTTTAACACTTTTTTACTTTTGGTCATTTGAGCGCTTCCGCAGAACGGAAGGTGGGAATCCGAGCATGCGGGTATAGGTGCGGGTCATGGCCTGCGGACAGGAGAAGCCGCAGGCCCCCGCAATGTCCGTCATGCTTCGGTCGCTTTCCAGCAAAAGCTGGCTCACTTCGGATACCCGGATATAATCGAGATACTGCTTAAAATTCCGCCCGGTAAGCTTTTTGAAATAGCGGGACATATAGGAGTAATTCATGCTGGTAATCCGTGCAACAGAGGAAAGGGTAATCTCCTCCGAAAAATTCTGCTCCATATATTCAATGATGGTATTCATCTGGCGGAAGCTTTCCGGCTCAAACAGATCCGGCAGAGTAACAATCACCCGGCTTCGGATGAGGAAGCCCATCAGCTGGAGGATATATCCCCGGATAAAAAGATCCGCCCCCTTTTCTCCTGACTGATACTCCCTTTCAATCTGCGAGAGATAACTCCGGATTGCCTCCTGTTCCCCATCGGTCAGAGAGTAAACAGGTGCGTCCGCAGTCCGGTTGAGGAATCCCATCAGGTGCCGTGGCTGGCGGGAATGAAGATATCGGACGTCCACTACGGACGGCATAAACTTCAGTACAAAAATTCGGGTAGGCACGGCAGGACTGCTGCGCAGCCCGTGAATGTCCCCGCTTCTTAACAAAACAATATCTCCCTTGTGAGCTTGGGATTCCTGGCCGTTAATCCACTGCCTGGCCTCTCCCTCGAGAAAATACAGCAGTTCAAAACAGGTATGCCAATGCTCATTTACCGTAATACTCCGTCCGGCGCCCTCCTGGGTCAGCACTTCAAAGGGAAATCCCGTCTCGTCACTGATAATATTTTCAAAATAAACATCCGGCAAACCGCACCCCTCCTGCCAAAAGAAAATCATACAATTCTACCTTCTACTATATCCTATATTGGCTGGCGAAACAAGCCCGTTTCGCCAGAGGAAGCGTATCATAATATATTACAAAAATACGCAATATTTTACTTGTTTTTCCTTTTCTGTTTTGATAGGCTTAAGCAGGATAACTTTTTATTGTTACTCTGCACAAAACAGATTTGGAATTTTGCTATCAGAAAGAAGCAGGTGATCCTTTATGACAGAGAAAGAACGTTTTATCAAGGCACTGAAACGTGAGCCCATCGAGGGGCATGTTCCCACCTTTGAACTGGTGTTTTTCCTGACGATGGAAGCCTTCGGAAAGGTCCATCCTTCCCATCGTGAATATTCCCAGTGGAATCAGATGAGCGCTCATGAGCGGGAGCTCCAGCTGCAGGATATGGCCAGCTGCTACATTGACACTGCCGAGCGGTATCATCACAGCGCCATTTTTGTTCATCCCAATCCCGGAGGACTGGAAAATACCCTCCGCCTTCTGGAAATCATCCGGGAACGTACCGGGGACGAATATTATCTCACCATGCACGGCGACCCCACTTTTTCTATCCCGGATGGCGACAGCATGCTGGACTTTACGGCTGCTCTCTACGAGGAGGGCGACCGGCTGAAAGAGGAATCCCGGCGCCGTACGGAGCAGTCTTTGGAATGGGCTCATAAGCTGAAGGAACATCCCGGCCTGCTGGACGGATTCACCCTTTGCTCCGACTACTGCTTTAATGTGAATCCCTTCTTCAGCCCCGATATGTTTGACGAGTTCATTGTTCCCGATCTGAAGGCAGTCATCAAAGGCTACCATGATATGGGATATTATGTAATCAAGCACACCGACGGAAACATCATGCCCATCATTGAGCAGATGATTGACTGCGGTCCGGATGCGCTCCATTCTCTGGACCCGCAGGGCGGCGTTGATCTGAAAGAAGTCAAACGCAAATATGGCGACCGTGTTTCCTTCTGCGGAAACGTAAACTGCGGCCTGCTTCAAACCGGTACGGATGAGGAGTGCATCGCAGATATAGAACGTTCTCTCCGGGACGGAATGGAAGGCTGGGGATACATTTTCTGCACCTCCAACTGTGCTTATACCGGTCTGGCTCTGGAGCGCTATGAGATGATGAACCGAATCTGGTGGGAAAAAGGAATTTATCCTGCCAAATAAGACTAAGAAACAGAACCCAATCAAAAAATCAGAGCGGCTTTATAAAGCCGCTCTGATTTTTTGCAGCATTATTTTCCCGGATAATACCGCTCGAGCCAGGACAATTCCTTCCGTTCCCCGTTTTCCTCATACCAGCCTTCGTGGAAAAGCCGGTAAATCCTTTGAAAGTATTCCTCATACATTTTTCCCACCCGCTCCATGGAATAATTCTTTTCCGCCCATTTCCTGCAGTCAGTGGGTCTGATATTCGAAATATGGTTGACCGACCAGCAGAATTCCTCAAAAGTTCTGCACCGGTAGCCGGTCACACCATGCAGCACCGTTTCCGGAAAAGCTCCCCAGTCCGTGGTAATCACGGGAGTGCCGCAAAGCTGCGCCTCTACGTTGACCCCGCCAAAGGGCTCCAGATAATAGGTGGGCATTAAAACTGCCTTTGCATTTCCAAGCAGCTCGGCCCGCTCTTCCGGTCCTACAGCCGGAAGGTATGTAATATGTTTTTCTGAGCCTAAAGAAAGTCCCTCGTCCGGATTGTCCAAAGATCCCTGCCCCACCACATACAGACGGTTTCCTGTTGCCTTCGCCACGTCTGAAGCAACCTGGACTCCTTTTCGGCTGACAATTCTTCCGAAATAAATCAGATAGTCCTGTTTTTCCTCCCGAAACGGGAAATCAGATACCTCAAAATAGTTGGGAATTACCGCATCATACCATGCTCCGTCCTCCATGTGAAGCAAGCCATAGACGTGGTGCATCCATGCATAGGACTCGAATACGCGATAAGGTGCGAACACTCCCGAATATCCGATTCCCGGCTCGATTGTGAGCAGGTTTACAGCGTCTGCAACCGGCTTCTGATAAATCCCCATGGGACATAAAAGGATGTCACGGTCTTCCCTGTTGTTCAGTATTCCAATGATTGCGTTCTGATTAAAGTGCCGGTGGGCGAAGTCGTTCGGGTTCTGCTGAAAAAAGTTTTTTCTTCTGTCATAGTCTCCGTATGTCTGGCGGAGAACCTCCTGCGTGGATACAGGGATAAACCGGTCGCACTCGACCTCGGAGCCTTCCACACCATAAAAGTAGAGTGTATGACCGTATTGCTTAATGATTTTCGCAAGCTTAATAATTTTTTGAGTATAGGCGCAGGAAGAATTCTGTCTGCTTGTTTCCAGATGGGCAAGCCCCAGCAGATGAAATCGCAGCTGATTCATAAATCACTCTCCTATTTTGCAGGGTCAGAGATGCTGTCATACAAATTGGCAGCATACCTTCCACAAAATGCGGAAGGTATGCTGCACGAAGGTCACTTTGCCAAAATTTCCGCCTTGCAGGTGGAAACAAAAGTCGGGCTGCTGTTTCTGGGGCCCACCACCACGAGCATTCCATATTCATTTCTAAGCACTGCCCCCTGTGCCACAGTCTGGCCGCCCGCCTTGACAGATACGCTTTCTGTGCCCACCGGCAGATACTGCCGAATGGCATTCTGGCAATCCGCAGCACAGCCTGTAGGCGCGGGAACCGGTTCGGAGAGATACACAAATGCATTATCATAGAATGCACCAGATATTCTCACCGCCGCAATCCGGCATACAGACACGGCTTCTTGCGGCACCCCCTGCGCGTTTACCAGTTGGAGCAGTCCGGCATTGGGGTTCGTATCGGGAGCCGGCAGCAGCGCTCCCGGACGTCCACTGACATTATTGCCGCTTTCCATGGAAATAATAATCGTGCTGGTAGAATAGCGGTCAATCATTTGTCTGAGAACATTCTTCATTTGCTGCACGCAGAAACAGGAAACAGCATTGCTGTCAGGGCCTGCCGGGCCGGTTGCTCCTGCGGGGCCCGTTGCTCCTGCCGGACCGGTTGCTCCTGCCGGGCCGGTTGCTCCTGC
>DBGCDL010000024.1:0-100025 GCA_048358235.1 Oscillospiraceae bacterium | reverse complement strand
ATGAGTTTGGCCGAAGAACCGGATTTATGCCATCATACAGTGAAAAAATTAACAGATATTGCGATGAATACTATGGACCAGTATTTGAAACTTGGCTTATTTGACCCTGAACCGTGGAGTTTACATTGTACTCCCATTCTCACCGACGATCTGTATGGAAAGGATTTTGACGGGGAACATCTAAGCTACAGAAATATTTGGGGACGCGGGACTGCACAGATTTTTGCTTCTGTCTCCAAGGATATGCATGAGGAATTCGAAATTGACTACATGAAAAACACCTTGGGAAAATGCGGTTTAGTCTACTATGGATGCTGTGAACCGTTGGATAAAAAAATTGACATTGTGGAAAAGATTCCGAATATAAGAAAAATATCAATCACGCCATGGGCGGATGTACAGGCAGGCGCTGAGGCGATTGGAAAAAAGTATGTGCTGGCGTCCAAACCCAATCCATCGGCTGTAGCTGTCCCTATCCTGGATAAGGAAGCATTAAAAAGGGAAATCGGAAATATTCTGGATGCCTGCCAACGCAACGGATGCAGTGTCGAGCTGGTATTAAAGGATATCAGTACTTGCTGTCATCGCCCGCAAAACATTTTTGAATGGGAACGGACGGTTATGGATATGGTCCAGCACTGTTAATGAAAAGTGTATCTGAGATTTTGGGAGAGTTAAAATGCCTTGCACATTACTGTTATACAGTGATGTGCAAGGCATCAGGAATACTTTGTCGGTAAGACTATCATGGTGGGCGAACAGCCTGTCGTGCTGGATGCAAAACAGGCAAAGGACATCTACCGCTATCTGATTAAGAACGACTACATTGATGATAACGACAATGTAACAGATGTCTATCGCGCCGATCAGCAGAACAAATCTCTGGCACCGCTGCCGGAAGCACTTGCTTCCATGGCAGAAGGTATTCATGCCTTGATGCAGAGTGTCTTGATGAGAGTGTACCGGATGGTATGTTTACAGACGGTAACAGGACAAAGATTGAAGAGAACGCGCTCAACGATAATTTTTACAAGAAAGAGTTTCAGACCCTGTGGAGATATATCAATCACCAGTATGCATATGCGGTGGATTTTGACAGCGAGGAGCTTGTAGAAAAAGCGATCGCTCATATTAACGAAAAGATGTTTGTAACGCGCCTGCAATATACGGTTACTGCCGGTACACAGATGCGTGACATGGATGAGCACGCCGTTGCCCGCGGAGACAGTTTCACCGGCGAAAAGACCCGCACAGAAACATTGAAGCTTGCAGAGACCAGCCAAATCAAATATGATCTGGTGGGGAAGATCGCCGAGGGGGCAGCGTTGACCCGGCGAACTGCCGCCGAGATACTCTCCGGCCTTGAAAAACATATTTTTGCCATGTTCCGCCACAACCCGGAGAAGTTTATTACAAAGGCGATTCGGCTGATCAAGGAGCAAAAGGCTACCATGATTGTGGAGCATATCTCGTAAAATCGGACTGAGGACAAGTATGGCAACTCCATTTTCACAAGCGAAAAATGCGGTGATTTCACCAAGGCATTCCGCGCCCAAAACACATCCAGAACTATGTATTCACGAACGATTCAGCCGAAAAAAGTGTGGAACGCAGATTTGCCGAGGATATGGATCGGGCAACCGAAGTATGCGTTTATGCCAAGCTCCCCAAAGTGTTCGCCGTCCCCACGCCTTTCGGCAACTATTCTCCGGGCTGGGCAATCGCATCTCATGCCGGTACAGTAAAGCACATTTTCTTTATTGCCGAAACGAAAGGCACAATGGAAAGCCTGAAGCTCCGTCCCATTGAGCAGGCAAAAATTGCCTGTGACAAGAAGCTGTTTAATGAGATTTCAACCGATGAAGTCGTTTATCACGATGTGGACAGCTACCAAAGCCTGTTAGCCATAATGGAGAAACTGTAAAAATAGTCTGCAAACAAAATGCAAAGCGGTACCCACTTTGCATTTTGTTTGTCGGGGAACATTCCCCAAACCCCTATCATCGCAGGATAAATCCTGCGGCAGCGCACCTTGCGGTGCTTAACGAGCATGACGGTCTTATCTCCAGTCATGCTCGTTTCATTTATTTTCGATTCCGCCGTTTCCATAATGCCCAGATTACCCAACAGCTTAGCGCCGCGCTGATGATTGACAATACTATTACTAATGCATCCATATTCATTGACAAGGAAAATTTATTTCATTATACTCTGGGTGTTGGGGGCTTTCGCCCTCGTCCTACAGCAACCGTTATGTAAGGCTCTTTATGAGATTTACGTAACGGTTATTAGGCTTACAATGGCGATAACAAGAAGTATCTTTTCGAGGAATGGCTTTTTGTTACTGCCTTGCTTTTTGCTCTTTTCCCACTGTCCTTACCTCCTTTCCATAATTATACTATATAGCTAGTAATATGCAAATAGGCAAAGTAACGATGTAGCTGGCAATATGTTGTATATAAATATCAATATAGAAATGCAGTATAATAAAATTGAGGTGATGCAGATGCCATATAATGATGCGCAGCGAAAAGCGACCAACAAATACATTGCAGAGGCATATGATCAAATTCCGATTCGCGTTGCAAAAGGCGAATCAGACAAAATAAAAGTCCACGCCGAATCGTGCGGCATGAGCTTGAATGCGTTTATCGTGGAAGCAATCGCGGAGAAGATGGGAAAATAATTTGATATTGTTGGGCAGTGTTGCGTGATTACGTGGCATTGCCTAGGTTTTGGCATAAAAAGGATCACCGAGATTACCCGACGGTGAAATATATTACCATATATAGAACAATTACCCGTCTAATCAGTACAATCAAACAAGCGATGTTGGGACTACGTATATTGAAAAAATTACTGTGTATTTAAGTATCAAAAATGACCTAAAAAGGCCAAAATTTATCAAACTCAAAAACTTCTCAAAACACAGGAAAGACCGCCTGGACAAGCTATTTAAGGCTATCCAGGCGGTCTTTCATTTTGGTAGAAGCAGGGGGACTCGAACCCTCGACCTCTGCGATGTGAACGCAGCGCTCTAACCAGCTGAGCTATGCTTCCTTACCGACGAAAAATATCATACCATATTTTCATCGGCAATGCAAGAACTTTTTGCCTGAATATTTTAGTTTATCTTAGCCTAAACTCCCGCAGGCTGGGAAATTCTGCCGGGTTTCAGGTTTTTTCTCCGTTTCTCTGGTTTGACAGCGACTTTTTTGCAGTTTCTGATCCATCGCACAGTATCCGCTAAAGTGGTGTCAATCAGCCGGGGGACATATTTCAGTGTATCGCGAGCCTTCTGGCAGGAGAATGCAGCGTTGCTGCGCAGCGTTTTAAGGGAATAGGAGGTGTAGAGGGGAGGCTGATGCTTCAGCTTATAATAAATTTCCGAAAGAGGCGCAGTGGACTTGGCCAGCCAATAGGGAAGAACCGCCCGCATTTCCTTTCGCCCGCTGATCTCATGAACCTTTTCCAGCAAAACCGGAATTTCGCAGAAATGTCCCGACAGGATATAGCATTCACCTGATACACCGTTTTCTACACAGGAAAGGATCCCGGCAGCCACATCCCTTACGTCAACAAAATCATATCCGCCCTTTACACACGCTTTCAGCGCACCGGTCAGATAGTCCACAATCATCTGTGTCAGGTGACCGTGACCGGGGTCGCCCGGCCCGATGATTCCGCTGGGATGAACGACACAGGCCTGAAGCTTTCCGGGAACGGATTCCTCGCCATGTGCTGCATGATCGAGTACGTACTGGGTGGCCTCCGCTTTGGTTTTGGCGTAATATCCATGTACCTTGTCAGGAGAAAAGTGGGAAACTTCGTAGACAGCTTCACCGCGGGAAGGCTCGGGAATAGCATGCACCGAGCTGACGTAAATCAGTTTCTTCACCCCGTGGGCGATGCACTGATCAACAATATTTTTCGTACCCTGCACGTTGACGTCGTATACCTTTTGGGAATGGCGGGAGGCGATGGAGACAATTCCCGCAGTATGAATCACCACCAGTTCTTTCCCGTCCGGATTACGGAAAAACGGTTCCAGGCTTTTTACGTCGCATACATCACCCCGAACCAGGTCGATTTTCCCCTCAAATCGGACGGCATTGTCCCCGGGGAGCGCCAGCCCTCGAACCTGCTTCCCCTGCCGGATCAACTTGCCGATCAGGACGTTTCCGAGGTGTCCCATTGCGCCGGTGACCAGATAAAGTGTTTGTGCCATAAAAATTCGACTTCCTTTCCCGAATCTTTCTGAAAAGTGTGAATATCAGAAAATGTGAGCTTGTCGACAAAGTCGACTTCATTCCACGGTGGGTGCCCCGCCATGAACCACACCCTAAAGGGCTTTTCGACAGACGGAATGTTCTTGGTCCCATCTTTTATAAGAATAGTATAACAAGATTTTGCCCGTGATGGGTGAACAATTGTGTAAAAATATATGAATGATTTCAAAAGCGTTGACAAGTAAGAAAAAAAGGAATAATATAGCATATAAATAAACCGGTTAACTGTTAACCGAAGAATTGTTAATCGGGACATTAATTTATATTTTCGGGTTGCCGATGGTGCAGGAAAGCAGCTGCTTTCGTTTGACCGGCCGCCGCATTGGCGTGGAAAGGGATGAGCGCAGAGATGAAAATTCCACTGAGAGAAATTGTATTCCGCATGAACCGGCTGGACGTCATCCGGCGGATTCATATCAACCGGGCAGCCGCCGCCAGCGAGCTGCATTTCGGACAGCTTCCGATTCTCGAATTCGTGGAGAATCATGACAGGTGCACCCAATGTGAGGTGGCAGAGAAAATGCGGGTTTCCCCGCCTTCCATCGCCACTTCTGTAAAGCGCATGCAGAAGGCGGGAATGATCCGCAAGATTCCGGACGAAAATGATCTCCGTTATAATCGTCTTTCCATTACCGAGAAGGGGAAAGAGCAGGCAGCACTGTGCCGTTCCGGGTTTAACCAGGTGGACCGCCGGATGTTTGAAGGGTTTTCCGAGAAAGAAATTGAACTCTTTCGGGAATTCCTTGACCGGATGACCGCAAACCTGTCGGATGATGAGTTGAAAGAGCAGTCCACCTTTGCGCTTATGGAGCAGGAAAAGAAAATGATGATTCAGGCGGAGCAAAGAGCAAGACAGCAAAAAGGAGAGGAGAAAAGGCATGATTCGTAAACTGATTCCCTACATTAAAAAATACCGGCTTTATGCGGTTCTGGCACCTCTTACAGTTGTTGCCGAGGTGTTTTTGGAAATTTTCATCCCGCTGCTGATGTCCAGGATTGTCGACGTGGGAATTCCAAACAAAGATGTGGGGTATGTGCTCAAATTCGGAGGCCTGATGATTGTGATGGCACTCCTCGGAATGCTGTTCGGGGGATTGTCGGCCAAATTTGCCGCCAAGGCCGGAATGGGCTTCGGCAGTGAGCTGCGGACGGCCATTTTTAACAAGATTCAGGATTTTTCCTTCCGTAACATCGATAAGTACAGCACGCCGTCTCTGATTACCCGAATGACCACGGATGTCAACAACACCCAGATGTGTTTTATGATGATCGTGCGGGTTATGGTTCGTGCGCCTGTTATGCTGGTGAGTGCCACGCTGATGGCCTTTTCCATTAACAGCAGTCTGGTGACGGTTTTTCTCGTGGCCATCCCGATTTTGGCGGCAGCCCTTGCGATCATTGCCATGACGACGTATCCCCGATTTCTTGCCATGCTTAAGAAATACGATGGCTTGAACGCTTCGGTCCAGGAAAACCTGATCGGAGTGCGGGTGGTAAAGGCATTTGTTCGCTCCCGCTATGAAAAAGAAAAATTCAAAAAGGCCAATGATGAAAATATGCAGGCATCTCTTCGGGCGGAAAAGGTTCTGATCTGGAACGGCCCCGTGATGCAAATTACGATGTACTGCTGTATCATTGCCATTTTATGGTTCGGCGGAGGAATGATTATCAATGGAACCTTCACCACCGGTGGACTGATCAGTTTTATCAGCTATGTCACCCAGATTCTGATGTCCCTGATGATGATCGCCATGATTTTCGTAAATCTTGTCATGTCCCGGGCGTCTGTTACCCGTATCTGTGAGGTTCTGGATGAGAAGATTGACATCACCGACCCTGTCGGAAAGGAAGAGAAAGCGGCGGACGGTTCTGTGGAATTCAGAAATGTGTTTTTCAAATACAACAAAGATGCGGAAGAAGATACGCTGGAGAACATCAATCTCAAAATTGAATCCGGCCGCACGGTAGGCATTATCGGCGGTACCGGAAGCGCCAAAACCACTCTGGTACAGCTGATTCCCCGGCTGTATGATGTGACCGGCGGTCAGGTACTGGTGGGAGGAAAGGATGTCCGCGATTATCGGATAGAAGATCTCCGCGGTGCGGTGAGCATGGTGCTCCAGAAAAACGTACTTTTTTCGGGAACCATCCGGGAAAATCTCAAATGGGGCAGCGAAAACGCCACCGATGAAGAAATCGTGGAAGCCTGCAGGGCCGCGCAGGCCCATGACTTCATCCAGTCTTTCCCCCAGGGCTACGACACTGATCTTGGGCAGGGAGGCGTCAATGTCTCCGGCGGGCAGAAGCAGCGGCTCTGTATTGCGCGTGCGCTGCTGAAAAAACCGAAAATTATCATTCTGGATGACAGCACCAGCGCAGTGGACACTGCCACAGATGCCAGAATCCGTCAGGCGTTCCGGGAGAAGCTCAAGGATACCACCACGATTATCATTGCCCAGAGGATTACTTCTGTCTGCGATGCCGACCAGATTATCGTTCTGGATGACGGCAAGGTCAATGCGGTGGGAACCCATGAGGAGCTGCTTGCCGGAAATGAAATTTACAGGGAAGTATATAACTCCCAGCAAAAAGGCGCTGCCTGAAGATTGGAATAAAGGAGGAGACTGCGTATGCCCGGTCCCGGACCCCGTATGGTAATGAAAGCAAAGCCGAAGAGCATCCGAAAAACTCTCGGCAGAATATTAAGCTACCTGATGCGCTATAAGTGGCGTCTGGTACTGGTGCTGATCTTTGTGCTGATCAGTTCCGGTGCCAGCGTTGCAGGAACCTATTTTTTAAAGCCTCTTATCAATGAGGCAATTGTGCCTCTGATCGGCACCCATCCCTCGGCGGCGGATTTTATCCCTTTGGTGAAAATGCTTGCCGCAATGAGCGGCATCTATCTGGGAGGCGTGCTGGCCTCCTATGCCTACAGCCGGATGATGATCGTCATTTCCAACGGTACCCTGAATGCAGTGCGCCGTGACCTGTTCAACGCGATGCAGGATCTTCCTGTCAAGTATTTTGACACACACACCCACGGCGAACTTATGAGCCGCTTCACCAGCGATGTGGACACCTTCCGTGAGGCAATTTCCAACGGCGTGACCCAGCTGATGTCCTCGGGAGTGATGGTAATCGGCACCTTTATCATGATGCTGGTGCTTAGCCCCCTTCTGACCCTATTGATTGTGGCCATGCTGGCAGTGATGCTCTGGATTATCAAGGTGGTAGGCGGACGGAGCGGCCGCTATTTCAAAGCTCAGCAGAAGGCCGTGGGCGAGGCCAACGGCTACATTGAGGAAATGATTGAAGGCCAGAAGGTAGTAAAGGTATTCTGCCATGAAAATGAAGTGCGGCAGGAATTCGACCGGCTGAATACCAATCTGCGTGAGGCGGCCACCAATGCCAATACCTATGCCAACATCATCATGCCCATCATGGGCAACCTCTCCTATGTCAATTACGCTCTGACCGCGGCGGTTGGCGCCATGCTGGTGATCGGGGGGCGGATGGACCTGGGCTCCATCGCTTCCTTCCTTCAGTATACCCGTTCCTTTTCCCAGCCGGTTACGATGATCTCTCAGCAGTTCAATTCCATTTTGGCCGCTTTGGCAGGCGCGGAACGCATTTTCGAGGTCATTGACGAGAAGCCCGAGGAGGACGAGGGCTATGTCACCCTGACCAACGCGGTAATGCATCCTGACGGCAGCCTGACGGAAAGCCCCGTCTATACCGGGCACTGGGCGTGGAAACATCCCCACCATGACGGAACGATCACCTATACCGAGCTTCGGGGAGATGTGCAGTTTGAGGATGTGGTGTTTTCCTACGACGGAAAGACAACGGTGCTCAATCATGTTTCCCTGTATGCGAAGCCGGGACAGAAGATTGCGCTGGTAGGCTCTACCGGAGCGGGAAAAACTACCGTTACCAACCTGATTAACCGCTTTTATGAGCTCCAGTCGGGTAAGATCCGGTATGACGGCATCAATATCGGCAAAATCCGCAAGGATGACCTCCGCCGGTCGCTGGCCATGGTGCTGCAGGATACCCACCTCTTTACCGGAACGGTCCGGGACAATATCCGCTACGGGAACCTGGATGCTTCCGACGAAGAGATCCGGGCGGCCGCCAGGCTTGCCAATGCGGACGGGTTTATCCGCCATCTGCCCCAGGGGTATGACACCATGCTCACCTCGGACGGTGCCAATCTCAGTCAGGGCCAGCGGCAGCTTTTGGCCATTGCCCGGGCGGCGGTGGCCAACCCGCCGGTGCTCATTCTGGATGAGGCCACTTCATCCATTGATACCCGTACCGAGGCCCTGATTGAAAAGGGAATGGATCAGCTGATGCATGGGCGCACTGTGTTTGTGATTGCCCATCGGTTGTCCACCGTCCGCAACGCGGATGCCATCATGGTGCTGGAGCATGGGGAAATCATCGAGCGGGGCAACCATGAAGAGCTTGTCGCCCAGCACGGACGGTACTATCAGCTGTATACCGGTCAGTTTGAGCTGTCGTGACGGTAGGGGGCAGCGCCGCACCGAACAGGTCAGCAGCGAATTGCGTGAAACCACTCAAGAAAAACTGAAAATAAAACCTTTCGATTGATTGACACCGCCAGCTTCTTATGATATGTTGAAAGAAGATTTTCAAAGTGCTCCGAACCGGAGAAAAAACACAGATAAGAGGAGAAGATAGTTATGCTGCAAGTAGCAATGATCGGTACATGGCATGTCCATTTTGAAGGATATGCAGAAGAAATTTCCAGCCGCAAGGACTGCGAAATCACTGTGATTTGGGATCAGAATCAGGAACGGGGCAAAGAGGCCGCTAAAAAATTCGGATGCGACTTTGAGCCCGACTATGATAAATTGCTGGGCCGGGAGGATGTTCAGGCGGTTGCGGTGTGCACCGAAACCAATCTTCATCCCCAGATTCTCATCAAGGCAGCCAACGCCGGCAAGCATATTTTCACCGAAAAAGTGCTCTGCTTCACCTGCGACGAGGCTGAAAAAGTACGGGAAGCAGTGAATGCCGGCGGCGTCCGTTTCTGCATCTCCTTCCCGTGGCGCTGCCGGGCGGAATACCTGTATGCGAAGAATGCCGTGGAGAGCGGACTGCTGGGACAGGTCACCTATGCCCGGGTACGCAATGCCCACGACGGCGCATCCTCCGCATGGCTCCCGGAATATTTCTATGATCCGGTACTTTGCGGCGGCGGAGCCATGATGGATCTGGGCGCTCATCCCATGTACCTGCTTCAGAACCTGTTCGGCACTCCTACTGCGGTAACTTCGGTATTTACCGACATTTATAAAAAACCGGTGGAGGACAATGCTGTTTCAATTCTGGAATTCGGCGGTATGATCGCCAGCTCGGAAACCGGATTTGTTTCCCGGAACTGCCCCTTTACCATGGAGATTTCCGGAACGAAGGGAACTCTCATTTGGGGCGGAAACGCAGATAAACTGATGGTGGATACCGGCGACGGCTTTGAGGAGCCGAAGCTGGGAGAACCGCTGAAAAAGCCGGTGGATCAATGGGTGGACGGCATTCTTTACGGCGGTGAAATTCACTTCGGCATTGACGACGCGGTAGAACTGACCCGCATGATGGAAAAGGCCTATGAATCCAGCCGGGCACACAAACGCATTGCTTTCTAAGAAATTGCGGCAGAACCTTTGAACAGCGGCGGTCACACATGACTGTGGCCGCCGCTGTTTTGCCTGTCTGCAGTCCACAAATTTTGGGAGGTTTTACTTTGTCCGTTTTATTGGCGCTGATCTACCTGGCATTTATCAGTCTTGGGCTGCCGGACTCCCTTCTGGGGTCTGCATGGCCTGTCATGCAGGCGGAGCTCGGCGTTCCCATCTCTTATGCGGGGATCGTCACGATGATTATTTCGGGGGGAACCATCGTATCGAGCCTTCTTTCCGACAGGCTTACACGCAAGCTGGGGGCCGGGCTTGTTACCGCAGCCAGCGTGCTGCTGACTGCGGTGGCACTTTTCGGATTTTCCGTCACCCATTCATTTTGGGCCCTTTGCCTGTGGGCCATCCCCTATGGACTGGGAGCGGGCGCCGTTGACGCCGCGCTGAACAATTTTGTGGCGCTCCACTATTCTTCCCGGCATATGAGCTGGCTCCATTGCGCATGGGGTGTGGGGGCGGCAATCAGTCCCTACATCATGAGCTACTGCCTGACGGGCGGGTACGGATGGAATAACGGCTACTTTTCTGTTTCGATGATTCAGGTGGTGCTGACGGCGGTGCTTTTTGCCAGTCTGCCCCTCTGGAAACAGAAGGACAGCGGGAAAGCCGGGGAAGAAGCCGGAGCCAGGGCTTTGAGCCTGCCGCAGGCATTGAAAATCAAAGGTGTCCCATTGGTTATGGTTACCTTTTTTGCCTACTGCGCCATGGAGCAGACAACGGGCATCTGGGCAAGCAGCTATCTGGTGCAGTATCGCGGCATCCGTACGGACATGGCGGCCAGCTTTGGTTCGTTCTTTTTTTTGGGTATTACTGTCGGGCGTTTTCTGTGCGGGTTTATCGCTGACCGGCTGGGAGACAAAATGCTGATCCGTGTGGGCATTTTTACGGCCCTGACGGGAGTTCTCCTGATCCTTTTGCCGGTAAAAACGGATATACCGGCACTGACCGGACTGCTGGTCATCGGTTTTGGTTCCGCCCCCATTTACCCTTCGATCATCCATTCGACTCCTTTCCATTTCGGCAAGGAAAACTCACAGGCGATTATCGGCATCCAGATGGCCAGTGCCTATGCCGGCGCCACCTTTATGCCGCCGCTTTTCGGCTTACTGACCTCTTTCCTTAATATCGGGCTTTATCCTGTGTACCTGTTGCTGTTCGGCATTTTGATGCTGGTTATGTCAGAACGGCTGAACCGGATTGCGGCACAATAATATTTTTCCATTTTGAGGGAATGGCTTCCGTGTTTTGGGGGAATACTGTTTGCAAAGAAGCAAACAGGAAGGATGATTCAAAATGGAGCCTGTCAATCACAGGAAGAAAGAGAACCTGGTGGACGGATCGGATATCCCCATGGGGCTGGGAATGGCGTTGGCCAAAAATCTGGACGCGATGAACTGCTTTTCGGCCATGCCAAGGGCCATGAAGGAGCAGGTGATCGAGCATACGCATCAGATCCGTTCCAAGAAGGAGATGCAGGCATATGTGGATTCACTTGTGGACACCCAGTGGCAGACCGAACAGATGAGGGCGCCCAAATAGCGGAATTTGGAAGATCATGAGAAAAAGGCTTGACAGTTCGCATAAACTTTACTATAATAATAACGTAATTTATGCGAATATAGTTTAATGGTAAAATATTAGCTTCCCAAGCTGAGGTTACGGGTTCGATTCCCGCTATTCGCTCCATAAAAAACAAGCTGACGGGCTTTTTTATCAAAGCCCGTCAGCTTGTTTTTTATGGAGCAGAATATGACACAGGGAAGCTCCGGCAGCTTGTGGAACAGACCTTACAATGAAGAGGGAACATAATGGAAAAAGCAGACTTGAAAGCGAACTGGATCTGGTGTGAAGAGAATCACAGGCCAAACGATTTTGTGTTGTTTCAAAAAGAGTTTACCCTGGAAACCTTGCCCCAATCCGCTGTTGCCTACATTGGTGCGGATACTCGCTACTGGCTGAAAATCAACGGGAAATTTGCAGTAAAAGAGGGCGGCCTTCTGCGGGAAAGTATGCCCGGATGCGGCTATGTGGACAGAGTAGAGCTCTCTTCCTTTTTAAAAGCCGGGAAGAATAAAATGGAAATTCTGGCTTGGTTTTACGGAAGAGGCGGCCGGAACAGCGTGAACAGCGGAAGCGCCGGGCTTATTTTTGAATGTGAAACGCTGGGCGTTTTTTCCGACCGCACTTTCCTCTGCCAGCGCCATCCGGCTTACTACACTCCTGATTCCCAGAAAAGCTCCAATCTCTACGGAGGCGGAAATGTGGGCTTCGACAACACCCGGGCTTTGGGGCGCTTTTTCCCCGCGGTGGAGTATGAAAACGTGTGGGGGGACAGTTACCTTCGTCCGATACCGCTGTTCCGGTATGGCAAGCCCCAAAAGTACGGTACCGCGCTGCCATATGGAATGTGGTATGTGGTCTCCTTTGAGGTGGATGGAAGACAGGGAGAAACGCTTCGGGTATACAGCGACCGGTATGCGGTAAACGGCGGTCCTGGAGACGAGCGCAATACCTACCGGAACTATTTTCATGAATTCACGCTTAAGGATGGCCGGAATAAGCTCTCTACAATCAATCCGGTATTTGGCGAAAAAATTATCTTTTCCAAAGACGTAGAAAACGTGAGATATACGGAAACCGGTTATGACTGTGATATCATTCTTCCCCCAAAATCCTCGGACCCCCTTTTGGATGGCTTGATTCGGAAATCCGCCCGGACATTGTACGCTTGTATGAGAGACAATTTTATGGACTGCCCGGACCGGGAGCGCGGGCAGTGGATCGGTGACGTGTCAGTGCAGGTACCGCAGGTTTTCTGCCTTTTATCTGACAGCGCCCGGCTGCTTGTGAAAAAGGCAATCAATGATTTCATCAATCTCCGGAAGGGCGATGTGCTGGTGGGAAACGTCCCCGGCGAAAATTCCACAGAGCTTCCGGCGCAAAGCCTGAACGCCATCAGCGAATTCGGCATGATTGCCGGCTATGTGAAGTATTCCGGTGATGACTCCGTGCTTAAGGATTGTTTTCTTCCCATGGTCCGCTATCTGAAGCTGTATGAGATGAGCGGGGAGGGACTTGTCGCCCATCGAAACGGTGACTGGCCGTGGCTGGATCATCTTTACAATCAGGATGCTCCGGTGATCGAAAACGCATGGTACTATTCCGCACTGAAATTTACCCGGAGCACGGCAGAAACTCTCAAAAACAGGGAGTACGATGACTTTCTGAACGGCCGGATCCGGATGATCGACGAAAACTTCAGCAAAAAATTCTGGAACGGCGAGTATTATTCCTCCGGAAGCGTGGTGGACGACCGTGCCAATGCTCTGGCAGTGCTGTCCGGCCTGTGCCCCAAGGAGAATTATGAAGCGGTAAGAAGCGTTTTGCTCAAGGTATTCAATGCCAGTGTCTATATGGAGAATTACGTTCTGATGGCCCTTTGCGAAATGGGGTACCGGGAGGATGCCCGGCGGCGAATGATGTCCCGGTATTATACTCTGGCCGTCAACGAGAACAGCACCCTGTGGGAGGATTTTTTTGTGCTGGGAACGAGAAACCATGCATGGAGCGGTGCACCCGCCACCATTGCCTGCCGCTATCTTCTCAACCAGCCGGAACAGAATGCGGTTACCGGTTCATGATCCAGATGACGCAGTTGAGATATCCCGCGAAGGAAACCCACAGCAGATAGGGGATCTGCAGAAGGCCGGCAGCCTTATTGATCCGGTAAAACAGGACGATCATGGCCAAAATCAGACACCAGAGAAGAATCAGCCACAAAAAGGCGAATAGGTAGGCCTGCAGATTAAAAAACAGAATGCTCCAGAAAAAGTTGACAGCCAACTGGATGCCGTATACCGTTAAGGCCTGCTTTTTCATGGGGGAATCGGTTTTCCAGACCATGGCCGCACTGATGCCCATCAGAAGGAAGAGCACCGACCAAACGATGGGGAATGCGACAGACGGCGGTGTCAATGCCGATTTCGGCACGGATTCGTAGGCGGCCATGCTGTTTTGGGTGAGAAAGCTGGCCAGGGCGCCCACGCCCAGTGCCAGTGCAATCGAATATACATAGGGTTTGATTTTGTTCCACATAAACATTCCTCCTGACAGTGATTTGTCCCGGGGCGGGAAAGGTGCCGGACGTACTTACTTTAGTTATATGCAAGGATGCCCCGGATATGTGGAGCGCATCCAAAATAAAAAGCCCGCAGATTTTTCTGCGGGCTTTTCCGGTCAGTAAGCGGCTGCGTTATGCCTTGGGAACGGACTCCCAGTCCTTCAGGAAGCGCTCAATGCCGCTGGTGGTCAGAGGATGATTGATACACTGCATGAGAATGGGATAGGGAACGGTGGCAATGTGGGCGCCGGCTCTGGCCGCGTCAATGACATGAAGCGGGCTGCGGATCGAGGCGGCAATGATTTCGGTTTTGATGTCATGAATGGAGAAAATCTCCGCGATGGTTTCAATCAGATCCATGCCCACCGCACCGATGTCGTCCAGACGGCCGAGAAACGGGCTGACATAGGTAGCTCCGGCACGGGCGGCCAGAAGCGCCTGCGCTGCGGAAAAGATCAGAGTGACATTGGTGTGAATTCCCATGGCGGTCAGACGCTTGGTGGCTTTCAGACCCTCCGCGCACATGGGAATCTTGATTACAATATTCTTGTGAATTTTAGCCAGCTCGACAGCTTCTTTCACCATACCGTCCGCTTCCAGTGAAATCACTTCCGCAGAGATTGGGCCGTCAACGATACCGGTGATTTCGGTGACAACTTCCTTGAAATCACGGCCTTCCTTCGCAATCAGACTGGGATTGGTAGTCACGCCGCAGATGACTCCCAAATCATTTGCTTCTCTGATATACGCTACGTTTGCGGTGTCGATAAACAGTTTCATATTCGTCTTTCCCTTCGTTGACTCCGAATTTTTTCGGGGCATTCTATGGCTAAAGCTGCGTTGGGGCAGCTTAGTCTCAAAAACAAATCAGATGTGACATTTGGACAGAGCTTTGAAATCCTCTTTCAGGTCACGGTAGAGCTTCCGGTACAGGGTATGATATTCGCCGTATACCTGATGGTTTTCCGAAATGGGATGACAGATTTTATCCGTCTTTACATATTTCGCACAGGCCGATTCCACGCTTTCAAACAGCCCGGCGCCTACGCCGGCCAGAATGGCGACGCCCAGAGCAGGTCCTTCCTTGGAAGCGGTGGTGCTGACAGAGCAGCCGAACATGTCGGAGAGCATCTGCCGCCACAGCTTGCTTGTGCCGCCTCCCCCGCAGGCCATCATGGATTCCACCGGAACGCCCATTTCGGTGAGAATGTCATAGCAGTCGGTAAGAGAATAGGATACGCCCTCCATTACCGCACGAATCATGTCCGCCTTGGTGTGGATGGCGGAAAGCCCAAAGAATACCCCCCGGCAGTCGGGGTCAAGGTGGGGGGTGCGCTCTCCCATCAGATAGGGTAGATACAGGAGTCTCCGGCTTCCCGCAGGGGTCTGTTCGGCATCCCGATCCATGAGATAGTAGGGATCAACTCCCTGTGCGGCGGCCTTTTCCATGTAGTCCTGGCAGAAATTGTCACGGAACCACTTGAGGGACAGCCCCGCTCCCTGCGTCACGCCCATCACATGCCAGCAGCCGGGAACCGCACAGCAGAAGGTATGGACACGACCCTTCGGGTCAATGGCAATTTTGCTGGAATGAGCGTAGACCACGCCGCTGGTGCCGATGGTAGCGAAGGCTTTACCGTCGGTCACCACGCCGGTTCCCACGGCTGCTGCGGCGTTATCGCCTGCGCCGCCCACCACTACAGTGGAGTAGGAAAGCCCGGTCCGTGCCGCAATGTCGGGAAGAACGGTTCCGGTAACTTCGGGAGATTCGTATACTTCAGCCAGCAGGGCTTTGTCAATTTCCAGCTTCTCCAGCACCTCATCGGACCAGCAGCGGCCCGGAACGTCCAGCAGCTGCATTCCGCTGGCGTCGGAAACTTCTGTGGCATATGTTCCGGTCAGAATCAGGCGCACATAATCCTTCGGCAGAAGAATGTGGCGGCATTTGGCGTAGTTTTCCGGCTCGTGGTTGCGTACCCACAAAATTTTGGAGGCGGTAAATCCGGTAAGAGCCGGATTGGCCGTGATTTCAATGAGACGTTCCGCACCTACCCGGCGGGTGATTTCCTCACATTCCGCTCCTGTGCGCTGGTCGCACCAGATGATGGAGGGGCGAATCACCTGATTGTTTTCATCCAGCATCACAAGGCCGTGCATTTGCCCGGAAAGCCCGATCCCTTTTACATCCGCACCGCGGACGCCGGATTTCTTGAGCACTTCGGTGATGGTGTCCAGCGCCGCGTCCCGCCAGTCCTCGGGATTTTGCTCCGCCCAGCCGTTTTGAGGCTGATAGAGAGGGTATTCCCGGGAGGCGGATGCAACAACACCGCATTCCTCATCAAAAAGTACCGTTTTTGTAGCGGATGTGCCGAGGTCAATGCCAATGAGATAGTTCATAGGATCCATCCTTTCTGCTGTGATTGCTACAGATTTTCCAGAATTTTAATTTCATTGGTGGTGATAAAGCGTTCTTTTTCAGGCTTCTGCCCGCTGATGAGATACTGAAAAGCCTGCTGCACCGCCTGATATCCCTGCTGGAACGGCTGCTGGCAGACCGTGGCCTGAATGATGCCTTCCCGGATCATTTCCTCCGTGGTGGGAACATTGTCCACCGACACGATGATGGGCCGGGGCGAAAACTCCATGGAAAGTACCGCGCGGCATACGCCGTAGGCACCGGCGGCCACAATAATCAGGCCGTTGATTTCCGGATGGTTTTGCAGCATTTTTCGTGATGCCTCAAAGCCTACAATATCGTCGTCATTGGTTTCGCCGATGTCCACGATTTCAATTTCCGGATATTTTTCCCGCATCACGTTGCGGATGCCGATAATTCGCTGATTGTGCCCCAGAATTTTGACAGAACCCGTCAGAATTCCCAACTTTCCTTTTCCGTGAAGCAAAAGCCCCATGATGCCGCAGACGGTCTCGCCGCTTTTAATGTAATCGCTTCCCACATGGCAGAGGCGCCTGCTGTTTTCCACGTCGGTATTCAGCGTGATCACGCAGACTCCCGAATCCACCAGCTCATTGATCTTCTGCGCAATCACGGGCTCGTTGATGGGATTGAGAATAAGCACGTTGACGTGGGGTACCAGCGCTTCGATCTCACGGATCTGGACAGCGCTGTCATACCCTTTGAATTCCCGGATCATAACGTTGACGCCGTAGTCGGTCAGCTCCTGGGCAGACTGCTTGACGCCGCGGATGACCTCATCAAAAAAGGAAATTCCCCTGGAGGTCAGCAGCACGCCGATGGTATAGGATTTTTTTCGTGCGGCAAGGGCTTTTCCGGCAAGATTTGGCCGGTAGCCCAGCTGTTCGGCAACCTTGCGGACAATGAGCTCCTTTTCCGGGCTTACCCGGCCCCGTCCGTTGAGAACACGGTCCACCGTTCCCCGGGAAACGCCGCTGATTTCGGAGATTTGCTTAATGGTAACAGACAAGCCGGTCATCCTTTCTGCCGGTTGATGATAGATTGACGCAAAATTGCGGGTGTGTGCGTGTAGTGTGCACAGGCACATGCCCGCTTCACCGCCTATTATAGACTTTGAAATTACTCTTTGTCAACAGGAACACAAAAAGTTTTCGGGAAAAATTCCGGATAAATGTCCCAATTTTCTTATTAAAAACAGGCCAAACCGCTTAAAATCCAAAGCGGTCAAAAAGTTTGTGTTTCTTTATTGACAGAAGAAAGCGAATGTGATATCTTGAACATGAAATGTGTTCGCACACATAATAATGAATTCTGCGGAATTTCCGAAGGAAAAGGCTGTCCGGAAGTTTCTGTAACCCATCAAAAGAGCAGGAGGATGACACAATGACCAAAATCGCACAAAGCAAATTCGGAACCACCGCCGCCGGTGATGAAGTAACGCTCTATACGCTGCAGAATGACAGCGGAATGAGTGTGAGCATCATGAACTACGGCGGTGTGATTACAACGCTCCGTGTGCCGGATAAGAACGGAATATCCACAGATGTGGTGCTCGGCTACGATACCCTTGCGGAATACGAAAAGGGCGATAAATTTCTGGGAACTCTGGTAGGAAGGTATGCAAACCGGATCGGCAATGCCAGGTTTACTCTCAACGGCAAGACCTATTCTCTTTTTGCCAACGATGGCATTCATCATCTTCATGGGGGAAAAGTGGGCTTTGACCGGAAAATCTGGGAGGCGGAGCCGGTAAACGGCAGCCTGAAGCTGACCTATGTCAGCCCGGACGGAGAGGAAGGCTATCCCGGCGAGCTGACTGTCACGGTGATCTATTCGCTGACCGACGATAATACGCTTGCCATTGACTACAGCGCCGTCAGCGATGCGGATACCATCTGCAACCTGACCAACCACAGCTACTTCAATCTGGCAGGTCAGGACAGCGGCGATGTGCTGAAGCAGAAAATTCAGGTGTTCGGGGATACCTACACCATTACCGACGCAAAATCCATTCCCACCGGTGAAATTGTGCCTGTTGACGGTACCCCCATGGATCTGCGCAAGCCCGTTGCCATCGGCGATCATATCGACGATGACTTTGATCAGCTGGTCTGGGCCGGCGGATATGACCACAACTGGATCATCAACGGCGAAGCCGGAACCCTGCGCAAAATGGCGTATGCCTTCGATGAGGGCACCGGAATCACCCTCACCGGATATACCACCCTCCCCGGAATGCAGTTCTACGCCGGAAATTATCTGGACGGTGTGATGCACGGCAAGGGCTCCGCAACCAACGGCCGCCGCTGCGGGTTCTGCCTTGAAAGCCAGTTCTATCCCAACTCACCCAACTGCCCGAATTTCCCCCAGCCGATTTTGCGCAAGGGCGACCGGTACCATTCCGTCACTGCGTTCCGTTTTGGAGTGCTGTAACTCTTTTTCCCGAAACATTTTAAATTGATATAGAAAAGGAATGAATGATATGATGAAAAATATTCCCGATGTAAAACTGGGCATGATCGCGGTCAGCCGCGACTGCTTCGTGATTTCTCTCTCCGAGCGCCGCCGCGCTGCGATTGCGGAAAGCTTCTCCAAAAAGGGCGGCTCCATCTATGAGTGCAAAGTAACGGTGGAGAACGAGCTGGATATGCTGAAGGCTGTTGCCGACGTCAAGGAAGCGGGCTGCAATGCGCTGCTGGTTTTCCTCGGAAACTTCGGCCCCGAGACTCCCGAAACTCTGATTGCCAAGAACTTTGACGGCCCCGTCATGTACGCCGCCGCTGCGGAAGAGAGCGGAAAAGACCTGATTAACGGCCGGGGCGACGCTTACTGCGGCATGCTTAACTGCTCCTACAATCTGGGACTGCGGAAGATTCCCGCAGTGATTCCGGAGTATCCGGTAGGCACTGCGGACGAAATTGCCGATATGATTGCCGATTTTGTTCCGGTGGCCCGGGCGCTCATCGGCCTGTCCAAGCTCAAGATCATTACCTTCGGCCCCCGTCCCCAGGATTTCTTTGCCTGCAACGCCCCCATTAAGCCCCTCTATGATCTCGGCGTGGAAATTCAGGAGAACTCCGAACTGGATCTGCTGGTAAGCTATAAGCAGCATGCCGGCGATCCCCGGATTCAGGAAGTGATGGCCGATATGGCCAAGGAGCTGGGAAAAGGAAACCAGTATCCCGACTTGCTGGAGCGCATGGCACAGTATGAGCTGACTTTGATGGACTGGGCAAAGCTGAACAAAGGCGCCAGAGACTACGTGGTGTTTGCCAACAAATGCTGGCCCGCATTCCCCAATGAGTTTGGCTTTGAGCCCTGCTATGTCAACAGCCGTCTGGCTTCCCGCGGAATTCCGGTGGCCTGCGAGGTCGATATTTACGGCGCTTTGAGCGAATACATCGGCGCCTGCGTTACCGGCGATGCGGTAACTCTGCTGGACATCAACAACAGTGTGCCTGCCGACCAGTATAAGGATGGAGTGGAGGGCAAATATTCCTACACCCAGCGCGATCTGTTCATGGGCTTCCACTGCGGCAATACCCCTCTGTGCAAGCTGTCTGACGGTGCGGTAAAATATCAGCTGATTCAAAACCGTCTGCTGGAAAACGGCGGAACTCCCGATATTACCCGGGGTACGCTGGAAGGCGACATTGCTGCGGGCGACATCACCTTCTTCCGTCTCCACGGCAATGCGGACGCCACCCTTTCCGCTTATATTGCCCAGGGAGAAGTGCTTCCTGCCCCCACCTGTTCCTTTGGCGGAATCGGCATCTTTGCCATTCCGGAAATGGGACGCTTCTATCGCCATGTGCTGATCCAGAAGCACTATCCTCACCACGGTGCGGTGGCCTTCGCCCATTGCGGCAAGGCGCTTTACAGCGTGTTCCGTTATCTGGGTGTGGAGGACATTTCCTTTAATCTGCCCAAGGGTATGCTCTATAAAACTGAGAATCCCTTCGCTTAAGCGTCGTGTTTTATGACGACGAAGGAGTGTACGATATGGAAAAATATACAATAGGCATTGATTATGGAACTCTGTCCGGACGTGCGGTATTGGTGAATGCCAAAACCGGCGAGGAAATTGCCTCTTCTGTTTACGATTATCCTCATGCGGTAATGGATCGCTGTCTTCCGGACGGCACCCCTCTGGGGCATGACTGGGCACTGCAGGATCCCGCCGATTATATCGCCGTGCTGGCCAAAACCGTTCCTGCGGTTTTGGCGGAGTCGGGCGTGTCCAATGAGGACGTGATCGGTGTGGGCGTGGATTTCACCGCCTGCACTGTCATGCCGGTCAAGGCGGACGGAACGCCCCTGTGTTTTCTCCCGCAGTACCGGAACCGCCCCAACGCTTACCCGAAGCTGTGGAAACACCATGCCGCACAGGATAAGGCCAATCGCCTGAACCAGATTGCGGAGGAAATGGGCGAGAAGTGGCTTCAGAATTACGGCGGCAAAATTTCCTCGGAATGGGAAATTCCCAAGGTATGGCAGGTTCTGGACGAGGATCCGGAAATTTATCGGGAGATGGACCGTTGGATTGAAGGGGCCGACTGGATTGTCTGGCAGCTTTGCGGCAGAGAAACCCGCAATTCCTGCACGGCGGGATACAAGGGGATCTGGAATAAGAAAACAGGATATCCTTCCAAGGCGTTTTTCAAGGCGCTGGATCCCCGGATGGAGAATATTGTCGAGGAAAAGCTGGCCCGTGAGGTGCAGCCTCTGGGGGATAAGGCAGGGAAGATCACTCCCGAGGCCGCTTCCCTGACCGGCTTGAAGGTGGGTACTGCCGTTGCGGTAGGAAACGTGGACGCTCATGTCTGTGTCCCGGCTGTGGGAATTGACGGCCCGGGCAAGATGCTGGCCATCATGGGAACTTCTACCTGTCATATCATGATGGGCGAGAAGGAATATCAGGTTCCCGGTATGTGCGGCGTGGTTGCGGACGGAGTCATGCCCGGCTACTACGGTTATGAGGCGGGACAGTCCTGCGTAGGCGACCATTTTGCATGGTTTATTGAGAACTGTCTGCCTGCTTCTTATTACGAGGAAGCCAAAGCGCAGGGGAAAAACATCCATAAATATCTGCGGGAAAAGGCGGAAAAGCAGAAGCCCGGTGAAAGCGGACTGCTGGCGCTGGATTGGTGGAACGGAAACCGGAGTGTGCTGGTGGACGTAGACCTTACCGGTATGATGCTGGGAATGACGCTCCAGACCAAGCCGGAGGAAATCTATCGGGCACTGATCGAAGCGACCGCTTTCGGAACCCGGATGATCATTGAGAACTATCGGGAAAACGGTGTGCCTGTAGATGAATTCTTTGCCTCGGGCGGAATTTCCCAGAAGGACCCCATGGCGATGCAGATCTATGCCGACGTGATTAAAATGCCGGTGAAAATTGCAGGTTCTGCACAGGGCCCCGCGCTGGGCGCCGCGATTTTCGGCTCGGTGGCGGCCGGAGCGGCTGTGGGCGGATATGACGATGTATTTGAAGCGGCCCGCCACATGGGACGGGTCAAGGATACGGTTTATACCCCAATTCCCGAAAACTCCGCCGTGTATGACCGGCTTTTTGCAGAATACCGGATTCTTCACGACTATTTCGGCCGGGGAGAAAACGACGTGATGAAACGGCTGAAAGCTCTGAAAGCGGAGCAGAATCCCGTGGCGGTGACAGAATAATGCGAAAGTCCGTTCCACCGACATTAGGCGGAACGGACTTTTTGGAAAGGAAATGAAGTGGATGCTGGAAGAATTGAAAGAGCGCGTGTGGCAGGCAAATCTCCTGCTTCCCAAACACAATCTGGTGGTATTTACCTGGGGGAATGTTTCGGGGATTGACTGGGAGAAGAAGCTGTTTGTCATCAAGCCGTCGGGAGTTCCTTATGAGGAACTGACCCCGGAGGATATGGTGGTTGTGGATCTGGAAGGGGAAAAGGTGGAGGGAAAGCTGAACCCGTCCTCCGACACCCCCACCCATTGCGTCCTCTACCGGGAATTTTTGAAAATGGCATGGGGAAATCCGCCTGCCATCGGCGGAATCGTCCATACACACTCCCGATGGGCCACAATCTGGGCGCAGGCGGGGCGGGGAATCCCCGCTTACGGCACCACCCATGGGGACTATTTCTATGGTGAAATTCCCTGCACGCGGAAGATGACTCCCGAAGAAATCGGCGGTGAATATGAGGCGGAGACGGGAAATGTAATTGCCGAACAGTTTCAGAAAGCGGATCCGGCTGCGGTACCCGCGGTGCTGGTTCACTCTCACGGCCCGTTTACCTGGGGAAAGGACTGCTTTGAGGCGGTGCACAATTCCGTTGTGCTGGAGGAGCTGGCCATGATGGCATACCATACGGAAGAATTAGTCCCCAATCTGCCTCCCATGCAGAAGGAACTGCTGGACAAGCATTTTCTCCGCAAGCATGGTGCGGGCGCTTACTACGGGCAGGATAAATAGACAGTAAAAAGTTCTTCGGCCTTTGGGCCGAAGAACTTTTTTGCTCTGGGGATCTTTTTCTTATTCGTCTTGACTTTTTTCGTTTTCTCCAATCAGGGCTTCTCTGTCCTTTTCAGACTGAACGTCGTTGATCTGCCCGACAATGCTGTACACGCAGTTGCACTCGTCAGAGATGGCCGAATAGTAAATTCTGCTCCACCGCCAGCCGGAACCCCAATTGTTGGAAAGGTAGTCGAATTCTCCGGCAGAAGCGCCTCCCGCCCTGACCTCGCACAGAAGCTTCTGCAGCGGGACGGCAAAGTCGGGATGCACCATGGGACTTTTGGGAATGCGTTCGCAGCAGTGAGGAACTCTAAGGTTTACGATGCCGCTGCCCTGCATATTGGTCTGAAAATAAAGAATATCTCCGAGAACGTCATACTCAAATGCGCATACTCCGCTGCGGGCTACCATCAGCTGCGTCCGTTCATAGTTCATGTCCCGTTCCTTTTGTCCGGTGATATCCTCGGCAGTCACGATGGCACGGAGGGGGGAGCCGTCGTCTGAAAAAATGGTGACAAAGGTGTCCCGTTCCCAGGAATAGGAACCGTCGGCATTGAAAAGCCGAATCACGCTCGACCCCGACTTTTCGCCCTGAAGAATCTGCCGGTAAAATGCCCTGTACTTTTCCCAATCCTGCGAAATCACGATACTCATGTCCTCGGGAGCGTTTTCCAAAATACGCGGAATGCCGTGCTTCTTTGCATAGTCTGCGGGTACGGTCAGGGTGCGGCTGGGAACATCAAAGCTGCAGACAGTTCGCCCTGTCTGGGAAATCACCTGCCGCAGGGCCTCCTGTGTGACATGGAGACGTTCTTCCATATTTTTGCGGTCTGTTATATTTTCCAGAGACAGATAAAACAAATAGCTGCCGCTGTTTTGGGCCAGCAGACGTACCCGGTTGTGTGTCCAGAAACACCGTCCTTCTTTCAGATGCGGCCTGCTCTGGATTTCGCACTCGGTTTCGTCACCGGTTTTAATGGCCGTGTTCAGCATATCAATGTAGCGCGTCCGATTCCGTGCATCAAACCGGTCCAATGTGTGGAGCTGCTTGTCCAGATAATCGGTCCGTTCTGTCCCAAGCTCGTGATAGAACCGGTCATTTGCCCGAAGAATTTCCACTTCGCCGCCGTGATATTCCAGAATGGCGGCCCCGCCTACAAAGCTGTTGAAGAGAAGCGCCATTTGCGCTGAAGCGTTCCAGAATTCCGCAACCCCCTCCGTACCGATCTTTTTGTAGCGGTTGGTATTGCTGATTTCTGATTTGGAAAGCAGAGCTTTAAACTGTTCCGCCGGAATCGGGCGGCTGAAGTAGTAACCCTGCATATACAGGCAGCCAAGGCTTTTGAGGTAATCCGCATTTGCTTTGGTTTCTACTCCTTCCGCGATAATGGGAATTTTCAGCCAATGCGCCATACGGATTACAGAAGACAGAATGCTGCCGCCCCGTGAATCGTTTTCCCCTTCGGACAGAAACCGGATGTCCAGCTTGAGAATATTGACTGGTACATCCTTCAGAATGTTGAGAGAGGAATACCCTGATCCAAAGTCGTCCATTTCCACTGCAAATCCGTTTTCCTGAAGTGTCTTTGTTACCGCAATCAGCTGTTCGGGGTTTTCCATGTAGGCGCTCTCTGTAATCTCAAGCTTGAGCGCGGAAGGAGTAAGACGGTATTTCTGAATCAGGCCCTTGATCTTGCGGCAAAGAAGGGGATCATACAGGTCAAGCCGGGAAATGTTGACCGAAATGGGAATGGGAAGGGCAACCGCTTCACTGTCCATCCATGCCCGCATATGTGCACATGTCTTGTCCCAGACATATGCGTCCAGCTTGGAAATCAAGCCGTTCTTTTCAAAAAGCGGGATAAAAACACCCGGTGAAATCAGTCCGCGCTCCGGATGCTGCCAGCGAACAAGAGATTCAGCTCCGATCAGAGTGCCGTTTTCGTAGTTGATCTGGGGCTGGAAGTAAAGCACAAACTGTTCTTCCTGAAAGGCGCGGTCCATGTCGTTCATCAGTGACTGCTCCTCCAGAAGCTGTTTACGGAGGCTGTCGTCATAGTAAGCAACCTTGGTGCTGTAATTGTTTTTCACGGTCTGGAGGGCGAGAAAAGCACGGTCGCACATGAGCGACACGTCAATCTCCGGTTCGGTTACCGTATAGACACCGACACTTGCGCTAAGCCGGAAGCTCGTACAGTATTCGGCCAGCCATTTTTCCAATGAGGCGCTCCATTCCTCAACATCCAGACCGTCGGCATGAACCAGCATGGCGAAATGGTCGGCTTCAATCCGTCCGACAATCCCGTTTTGTCCTTGGGAAGAGGTGATTTTCTGTCCCAGATCCACCAGAAGTTTATCTCCCCTGTCGGTTCCCAGCACATCGTTAAAGGCCTTGAAACGGTCAATGTCGCAGCGGAGAAGCGCATAAGGGGCAGCGGGGCCCAAATCAAGCTGTTCCCGCACGTGCCGGTAAAACGCCTGACGGTTCAAAAGCCCTGTCATGGGATCAATTTCCGCTTCAAACAGGGCGGAGACATCGCTTCGTGTAAAGATAATGTCGTTGTGGGTGTCGTCCAGCCAGGCAGCTTTCCACTCTTTGAATTCCATCTGTCCGGAGGGGGTTCTGACACGGCGTGCCAGAACATATTTTCCGTGCTGGTTTAGAGCCTCCCTGATCGAATCGAGGCTTAGCTCATGAATCAGTCTTTCCGATTCTGCACCTTCCAGCATTTTGGGAGCAGCCTTCCGAAGCAGCTCCGCATAAGAAACGCCCCGCCCGGGGGAAAAGAAGCTCCGCCTTTCGTCCGACGTACGGCATACGGTGAATCTTTCGGTGACGCAGTCAATCAGCGCGGCAAAGTCAAAATTCTGGCGGATCAGCATATCGGCCAGCGCCTCAGCTTTTTTTTCGGAGTCGATGCTGTGGGCAAAAATAAAGCCCTCCACGTCGTTGGTTTCCGGATTGCGCACCATCAGAATGCTGGTGCGCACCCAGACGGCAGAATCTCCGGCAATCAGCATTTTGTGGTCAAAGGAAAGGGACGACTGCCCGTTTTCAAAACAGTTGAGCAGGTTTTCCCGGCTGAAGCGCCCCCGATAAGCGGACATCTCTTTTTCATCGGTGTGATAAGGGCAGTTGTGCTCAAAAAATTCATCCACTGTTTTGCTTTGGAGCGAGTCAAGGGTGATGCCTTCCGCAGCGTATCCGTCACAGCAGATATTTTGCGTCAGATTCAGACGCAGCGATACAATTGCGGTGATCTCCCGATTTTCCCGCAGCTCCAGCGCCTTTTTGTATTCAGCAATTTCGGCGTCTTTTTGCTCTTTCAGTAATTTTTCCGCATTTTTCTGTTCGGTAATGTCGATTACCACGCCGTTGAGAATCCACGAATCAGCCAGCGCTTTTATCTCTCCGCTGGTTTGAATGTATTTCAGGTTTCCCTTTCCGGTGATTACCCGCATCACCCACGTCGCCCGGGCCTTTTTAAGCTCAATTGCCGTCCGGGCGGATTCCCGGATATTTTCCAGATCCTCCGGATGAATGCAGGCAGAGCAGCGGTTTCCGATGCGCTCTCTCATGCTGTCGCGGGTATACTCGTGAATGGCATAATAGCGGTCGTTTCCATAAAGAAGGGTGAGATTCTCATCCAGACGAATGGAAAATACACCGCCGTGGGACATCGTGCGGTAGAGGGCGAGCTGCTTCTGGCTGTCCAAAAGAAAAGAGGGATCCTGATCTCCCCATTGTCCGTCTCCTGCTTCGTCAGCCGGCCATTCAAAATCTTCGTCACCGTATTCCACGATTCGGACGGGGGCGGTACTTACGGATACCCGGCAGGCAAGCAGGGCATGCGAACAGAGCTTGGCAAAGGAGCTCTCGCCGCACCGGAGCACGTCCATCCCCAGCGCGAGGGAGAGATCCATTCCGGGATAGAAACCTGCAATTAAGCCCGTCAGGATACTGCGAGTGTTTTCCGCCCGGTGAAAGGCATTCTCGGCGGAAGAAATTTTCGGGATAAAGGTAACGGCATGATCTGCATCCGCTTTACCGGAGATGGAACCGCCGGAGGTGAGCAGCCGCAGCACGCGGCCTGCCAGAACCAGAAAGCGGCGTACTTCATCTTCTCCGTAGGCTTCCCGGATGTGATTCAGACCTCTCCATTCGTATACGCACATCGCACACAGCGTGTCCGCGCAAGCCTGCTCCAGAATGCGGTCCGTTAGCGCTTTCAAGGTCTCGGGACTATATAGGGTGGAAAGGGGATCGCGTTTCGCCTGAGAGGGGAGAGACAGCTCAAACTGTTTTGCCCTGTCAATATCCCTGATATATCCAAAATAGTACACATCCCCGTTGGCAGGATAGCGTATGAGATGGATGGCGTTGGAAAACCAGCGGCTTGTACCGTCCGGCTGGGGACAGCGGAAATCAGCAAATTGCCAGTCGTGACCTCCCTCGAAAAGCTCAATCAGCTTTTTTCGGTCAAGAAGCCGGTTGTATTCCTCGCGGTCATCGGAAAAGGAAACGTAGGATTCCCGCAGACTTGCCAGCCCGTCAAAGGGCTGGGACTCCATTTGAGAAATGGGAAGATATTCCGGCGCGGAGATATGGACAATGACATTCTGGGTCAGGTTTGCACAGATCGTGCCGATCATAGACCCGGAAATCAGTTGGAGAAAACGCTCTTCACGGGAAAAAAGCTTCCGATCCGCCTCCATCGTGGGAAGCGCTCTGGCAATTCCAATGGCATAATAGGGGCATCCGTCCTCGTCCCGCAGCAATACGTAGTGATTTAGAGCCCAGTGACTGTTCCCCTGAGGGTCGGTGGAATGGATAATATATTTGTCACTTTCGCGTCCGCTGGTCATGTCCTGAAACATTTTACGAAAGGTCTGGACAGAATCCGGATGAATCATTCCCAAGGAAATAATAGAGTCCGGCCCCCCCTCTATCACATACTTTTCTTCGAATCCGAGTGCTTTCCAGTACTCTCCAGAATGAATCAGAGTGTGCGTTTTCAGATCATTTTCCCAAAGGAGGATACCGCTCTGTTCTACGGCAGTGCGGTATCGCAGTTCGGCAAAGGACAGTTCTTTTTCTTTCCGCTTCAGCTCTGTAATGTCACTGGAAACAAAGAGAATGCGGACAGCACCGTCCTCTTTGACCGAGATGATGGAGCCGCGGCAATGTCTCCATGCGATAGTTCCGTCAGGGGCGCATACGCGGTATTCATGGTCCAGATTTTTTCCGGACTCTGCCGACGCAATAATCGCCTTCTTAAGGGCGGGCAGATCCTGGGAATAGACAATGTTGAACAGGTTTTGACCGCCCATTCCGATGTCCTCTACCCGGTGCCCGATTTTTTTAAAGATGCTCTGACTGGTGAAAACAATCCGGATTTCCTCGCCTTTTATCTCAGCCACAAAAATTGCGCCATCCATATTTTCCAAAATCGTGCGCAGGTGAACAGCATTGGCCGTTTCATTCTCGTCCATGACGAAGTCGACGGCCTTTTTCTTTGTCCCGGCAATGCAGAAACGTTTTTTTCCGAGCGCTTTGGCTTCATACAGTGCAGCATCCGCTTCGGCATAAAGAGCCTCCAGCTTTTTGAAATCCCCGTTGTATACGCTGATGCCCACACTTCCGGAGAGTTCAACAGAGGACTTCGATGTGCTGCAAACATATTGAAGAGCCTCGGTGAGTTCTTTCGCCTTCTTTTCAACAGCATCGGGGCTTTGAACGTTTTTCATCAGAATAAAGAACTCATCGCCGCCGATCCTTCCGGAAATATCGGATTCCCGGAAGCAGTGACGCAGCGTGGCGGCGATGTCCGCCAGCACGTAATCGCCCATCTGATGCCCGAAGGTGTCGTTGATGGATTTAAAGTTGTCCACGTCCACCATGAAAAGAGCGTGAGTGCCCGAAGCCCCTTCCTCTTTGAGAAAGCGCGTAATGCGCTTCATGGTGGCGCTGCGGTTGAGCAGACCGGTCAGAACATCCTGTTCGGCGGCATAAATCAGCTCTTTTTCCTCTCGCTTGATGGAGTCAATGTCATGAAGGATCATCATGAGCACGATGTGCCCATTGACCGGATCCGTCCGAAAGTGGGCGTCTTCCCGAATCCAGTGCTGCTCATTGCCGGGCATGCGGCGCAGATACTCCACGGAAAGGCTTCGCCGTCCGCTTTCATACAGTGTAATCAGGCTGTCTTTGGAGAAAGCATGGAAAAAGCTGCTGGCATGCTCATCGTCAACAATACTTTCCCGGACGTTTTTCAGGTAGTCCTCTATCGTACCGCCGGGGGGAAGTATTGCGTCATAAGACTCGCGGCTGCGGGCGTCGGTTACACGCCATCCGGTAATATCAAAAAGCACCGCCGCACAGATATCTTCCGGAAGCTGAAAAAAATAGTTCAGCTCATGCCGGTAATTTTCCTTTGCCTGATACTCACAGGTAATGTCACGTCCGATTCCCAGCAGTCCTGCGGCGTTGCCGTCCCTGTCCCGGATGATGTATTTGGAGGTGGAACTATATCGGGGCAAACCGTCCTTTTCCGGAAGGGGCTCAATGTATTCTGTCAGAGGAGCTCCCGAGGCAAAGAGGCTGCGGTCGTTGTCCACGTATTTTTGCGCCAGCTGCGGATTGTCGAACAGCTCAAAGTCAGTTTTCCCGATTACATCATCAGCGGACGCTTTGCCTGCAAGTTCCGCAAAGCTTTGCGAGGCTGCCGCATAAATCAGATTGACGTCCTTCACAAACATGATGTCCGGTGTATATTGAAGCATTGTCCGCAGAGCGTCATCAATGATCTCGGAGTTTCGGGAAGCGTTTGTCTGGTGATTTGCCATATTGTGACGGATCCTTTCTGTCAGCCGGAGAATTCTCCGGTACCATAGCTGTATTTGAGGCAATACCGTCAATGATAAGCGCCGGCGCCGGAAGACACTTAACCATGGAGTGCTGCCTTGGAGAGAATTCAGTTCGTTTATGTCAGGGGCTGCTTTTTCCCGCAGGAAATACAAGCCGTACCTTAGCGGCCGCAATGTGCGGGCAATTTCGCATATGCCCGGCGGGATGGTATGAATAAAAAGATATCGCCTGACCTAAGGCCTGTCAGACGATATCTTTTTTGCACAGGGGATGTCCGATGAATCTCCGGTAAAATTGCGGCATGGTTTTATATTTTGACAAATACGCTTTTCGGCTTTTTGCAGACAGGGCACACCCAATCGTCCGGAAGCTCTTCGAAGGGAATGTCTCCGTCATAAATGTAGTGGCAGACGCTGCACTGATAGACAGCCTTATCCTTGGCAGGTTCCTGGGGGCTGTTTCGTTTCCCGCCCGCTTTCAGCGCACGGTAGTCCGCATAGGTAAGGGGAGAATCCGAAGAGAGATTTTTGGCATCTGTCAGATCCGCAATAAAAATAGTATGTGTTCCCACATCTACTGCTCCGGTCACCCGGCAGGAGAGGGAGGCAACACATCCTCTGGTGTACAGAGGATTGCCCAGTGAATCCGTTTCACAGGAATATCCGGCCAGCTTATCCATATTTCGTCCGCTGTTTTGTCCGAAGTGGGCCACATCCTCCAAAGAAACATTCTGCCCCATAATTCCGATGCTGAACTTTCCGGATTCGGCAATCAGATCATGAGTATAGCCGCCTTTCAGCATGGTGACGCTGACCCGGAGAGGCTCCTGAGTCACCTGAATTGCCGTGTTGATCACACAGATATTTTTAACGCCCCTATATTCTGTTCCGATATAAAAAAGCCCGTAAGAAATTTTAAAAATTGCTGTTTCGTCCATAGAAAACACCATTCCTTTCCGATTGACTCACAACCGAAAGCTTCTTGAAGCCTGTTTCAGGTTAATATTATTGTAGCATTCCGGAAATGAAAAATCCACAAGAACCAAAAAGATTCATGAAAATATTTCTTGCGAATATATCTTAATACAAGACAGAATGATTATGGCAATCCCTCAAAACGGCATTTTGCGGATTGCCATAAGAACTCCCCGTCGAACACTATAGGAGGAGCGGGACATTTGAAGAACAGACGATTTATTCAAAATGCGCTGGTCCTGACCGCGGCAACATTGCTGATGCGTCTGGTCGGCACAATGTTTATGGTATACCTGTCCAACCGGATTGGGGCCGAGGGAATCGGTCTTTATCAGCTGACCTCCTCCATTTATGCGTTGGCAATCACACTGTCCACTTCGGGAATCAGCCTTTCCGTGACCAGAATCGTGTCCGAGCAGGTGGCTTTGGGAAATACGAGGACGGCGCGCTCCGCTTTCCGGCGCGGCTTTGGCATTGCACTTTGTTTGGGGCTTCTGGCCGGATTTTTGCTGCTTTGGGGAGCAAAATGGCTGGGAACGGTTATTCTGGGAGATGTGCGTACGGTACTGTCGCTGCGGCTCTTGTCGGCAGGACTGCCTTTCCTCAGTACCGCAAGCGTAATACGAGGGTATTTTCTGGGGCTGAAAAAACCGGTAAAATCAGTCAGCGGAGATATTGCCGAAATGCTGGCCACCATTGCAGTAACCGTACCGGTTCTGACAGCAATGATGCCCAGAGGCTTGGAATATGCCTGCTGTGCCCTGGTGATCGGTTCTATCGCAGCTGAGGCAATCTCCTGCCTTTACTCCATCCTTTTGGTGTTCACAGAGCGAATGAAGATGAAAGGGGAGCTTCGTCCGGGGCTGAATCGGAAAATCTTCGGGATTGCGGCCCCCATCGCTTTCAGCAATTACTTTCGTTCCATGCTCTCCACACTCGAGAATATTCTCGTCCCTCCCAGCCTGAAACGATTTGGCTCCAATACAGCGGAAGCACTTTCCCAGTATGGCATGATCCGGGGAATGGTAATGCCGGTTTTAATGCTCCCTTCTGCCATTATGTCGGCGTTTGCCAGCTTGTTGGTTCCGGAGGTGGCAGGGGCAAGGGCGGTAAAAGATCAGCGCAGAATTGATTTTATCGTGGACAAATGCTTTCAGGCCACCCTGCTTTTTGCGTTTTTCGCAGCCGGGATATTTTTCTGCTACTCCCGGGAGGTGGGAGAAACCCTGTATCAAAGTTCGCAGGTGGGCTCCATGCTGCTGATTCTGACACCACTGGTGCCTCTCATGTATCTTGACCAGATTGTGGACAGCATATTGAAAGGCTTGAATCAACAGGTATATTCCATGAAGGTCAACACGGCGGATTCACTGCTGCGGGTTCTGCTGATCTATTTTCTTGTCCCTGTGATGGGAGTGAAGGGATATCTCATCATGTTTTACGCCGGCACGATTTTCAACGCCTCTCTTTCCATCGGAAGGCTGATCGTGGTAAGCAAAGTGAAATTCCAAATTGCAGATTGGGTCATAAAGCCCATGTGTGCCATTGCGGCGGCATGTCTGGCCACACGGCTGCTGCTGCATTGTCCGGTACTTGTAAATATTCTGGCTGTGGGAATCATCTACTTTGCGGCCTTACGGATGTCCGGCTGTATCTCAAAAGTCGATGTGGAATGGATAAAAGGTGTTTTTCAAAAAAATAAGAGTTAAGGGTTGACAAAGGGGGGGAGTTTTGCTATACTAATTCTCGCGGGATAAATTCGGTAAGAATTTACAGCGCATAATATGCGAAGGTGGCGGAATGGCATACGCGCTAGCTTGAGGTGCTAGTGCTGGCAACGGCGTGTGGGTTCAAGTCCCATCCTTCGCACCAATGAAAGAAAGACACCGGTAGGGTGTCTTTCTTTTTTTCACAGTTCATTCATAAAAATCCATTGATTCGCCGGGATAAGGGGCCTATCATAACAGATAAAATAATGGACCGCCGCAAAGCGAGCCAATACCATGCACTATGCGGCGGAACAGCAGAAAGAAGCGGAATATGATGAAAAAAGTGAAAATAATATACGTGCTGGCTGCCGGTATACTTTGCCTTGCGCTGCTGGCAGGCTGTTCCAAAACGTCCGGCTCCGATACGCCAAGCAGTACCCCTTCGGAAAATGCGTCCGGATCAGGCACAGAGGAAAGTTCCTCCAATACGGATGCGCCTTCGTCGGAAAACGCAGATTGGGTGAAAAACCTGAATGCGGCACTGAATTCCTGCTCCGATTTTGAACTTGATTCGGCAGGGGGCAGTCTGAAAGCATGGATTGCAGCATCTGACCTCGTGATTTTCTCTGCTGAGAATGTGAACGTGGATAATCTGAAAAACGCAAACGATGAGATTCAGAAATGGTATGAAGGACTGGATTCGTCAAAGAAGGATATGCTCAAGGCGAACTGGAGCACAATCTATGAGAATGCCAAGAAATTGGTGGCTGCCCCAGGCGATGTGAAAGAGCAGCTTACCGAAGCGGGAATCGATATTGATTTTTCCTCTATTGACTTGGAATCAGGGATGACGGTGGCGGATGGCGTTAAACGTCTTCTTTCCGTCTGACTCCTGCAAGCAGGCCGTCCGGGTGCAGCACATCCCGGGCGGCCTTTTGCTATCTGCAAAAAAGAGCGGTTTCACCGAAGTGAAACCGCTTGCTGAGTTTTGGTTAGCAGCCCCAGCCGAAGCACTGGCAGATCAGCTGCCAGATAGAGTTGCAGTTAAAATTGTTTTTATTGCAAAACATATGCGCGACCTCCTGTTTTTAATTACCTCGCGAAGGCAATTTTTATTGTAACCCTTTTGTAACTACTTTGCAAATCCAATTTATTCCGATGCAGGAAGCCATATCCAGCAGATGAACTGCCTGTTGAAAGATTGTGTGAACTCCACTATAATGGAGACGAAAGGGGGCAGGACATGAAAAAAGAACTTTCTTCGGTGATAAAGGCTCAAACAGATGAAAGAAGCTTAAATATGCTGATCGATTCGCACCGGCCTTTTCTGCTTCGCTGTGCGTCCGCAGCTTCGCGGCGGCATATTTCTGTGAACGACGATGAATGGTCGGTGACGCTTTCAGCCTTTGTTCAGGCCGTGCAGGAATACCGGCAGGAACGCGGCGATTTTTATGCCTTTGCCGAACTGGTGATACGGCGCCGGCTGTATGATTATTTCAGAAGCCAATCCCGGTTCCGGGAGGAAATTCCCGCAGCGCCGGAAATTTTCGAGTCCGGACCTCTGGAGGACTCGCCGCAGCCCGCGCTGCAGGCTGCGGTATCGGGGAAGATCATACAAGTTGAACCAGGGGAGTTGAAGTATGAAATAGAGGCAGCGAATCAGGCTTTTTCGGCCTATGGATTCACCTTTTCCGATTTGGCGGAATGTTCGCCCAAGGCTCAAAAAACCCGTCATCTGTGCGCAGTGGCAGTGGTTTGTGTCCTTCGGAATGCAGAGCTTTCGGCGGAGTTGAAGAAGACCAGACAGCTTCCGGCAAAAAAAATACAAAATACTGCCAAGGTACCCCAAAAAATCCTGGAGCGCCACCGAAAGTATATAATAGCGGCGGTAGAGATACTTTCCGGAGAGTATCCCTGCCTTGCAGAATATATGCGCTTCATTAGGAAGGAGCTGGAACAATGAAAGCTGTTGTTGTAGAGATCAAGGATTGTGCTGCCTCAGTTCTCACCGATGAAGGCCGTGTTGTGAGAGTGAAAAATCATAATTACAGGGTGGGACAGGTGATTTTTATGAAACAATCCATGAACAGAAAAATTCGTTTCGGAGCCGTGGCTGCCGCTGCAGCATGTGTTATGCTTTTGTTCGGAGGCGGTGCGTATGCCTATTACAGTCCTGCTTCCTACGTAAGTCTGGATGTAAACCCTTCCATCGAGTATGTCCTGAACCGGTTTGACCGTGTGCTGACAGTGATCGGAGTCAATGAAGACGGTCAAAAATTTCTCAAAAAGATCGAGCTGGAACAGCTTGGAAACAAGAAAATAGAGGATGCCATTGCCCAGACTGTGAAGCAGCTCAAAGAAGACGGCTATTTTTCCGGCGAGGATGGCGGAATTGTGATTTCGGCCTCCGCTAAGGACTTAAAAAAGGCGGAAATGCTTGCAAAAAATCTGAAGACGGATGCCGATAAAGCCGTGGACGATGAGAACGTCACGGTAGAGGCGTTTGCCGATGGATGGAACCGTGTGCAGGAAGCACAGGAACTGGGAGTGACTCCGGGCAAGCTGAATCTGGTGGAGAAACTGCAGGACATCACCGGCGATGCAGAGAAAATTGATGTGGAAGATTGGCTGAAAAAGCCGGTCAAGGAAATCATGAGCGAGATCAAGGCAAACCGTAAAGAGCAGAAGGCAGAACAACAGGAAGAGAAAACCGAGGAAAAGAAGCGGGATACTGTTTCTTCCGAGGAATCCAAACCGGAGAGCGCCGAGTCCAAGCCAGTGAAACCGGATGCGGAAAGCAAGACGGAATCCTGTGTGGAATCGAAACAGGAGAAGACGGAGAGCCGCGTAGAGGAAAAGCAGGAGAAGCAGGAAGAAAAGGCGGAAAGCAAAGCGGAAAAGGAAAAAGTGAAAGAAGAAAAATCCGAGAATTCCGCCAAAGATAAAGAAAAAAGCAATCAAAAGCCCGCATCCGCCAAGGGTGGGGCATAAACTCAAAAACCAGAGCGGGCACACAGCGGCAAAAGCCGCTGTGTGCCCGCTGTATTTAAAAAAGCCCCCAAATAGGAAGATGTGTTGCGAGAGAAGGACAAAACAATAGAAAAAAGATAACAATATCGTGATGTGGGTGCTTGACAGTTTGATTTTAACCGCTATAATAGCAGTTAAACAAATATTTAAGGCGCTGCCTTACAGCTCCGAACCATAGCTGTAAATTGTGTGATGCCTTAGCCCCGTCAGGAGTATGACTGAATGAGCAAAGGAAAATTTGCGGCTGCCGTGAACAAGGGAAAAGGTATCCTTGCGGACGGCTGGTATTTTGGCGACGAGGAAAGCAACAGCCGTTTGTGCCATCTGCAGTTTAATTATACGAATAATATCATCGCCAACCTTGTGGGCGGTAACTTTTTTACGGGCATGATGCTTCTGCTGAATGCGGACGATGGCTTTATCGGCCTTATGTCCATGTTTATTTTTGCGGCAAACTGCCTTCAGATTCTGTCGCCCCTTGTTTTGGAGCATTTTCCCAAACGCAAGAAGCTGCTGATCGGTCTGCGTCTGGTCTATCAGGCAATCAATATTGTGTTTATCGGATTGATCCCGTTTTTTCCGATGGAAAATCAGGCGCGTCTGGTTATTTTCGGAGCGTCGGTATTGCTGCTCAATGTGCTGAGCGCTGTGACTGCCCCCGGGCTGACCGTTTGGCATATTCAGTTTATTCCCCAGAGAATCCGTGTCAAATATTTTTCTTTGCTCTCCATGACCAACGGTATCGTGGTTGCGCTTTTCAATCTTTTGGGCGGCTATGCGGTTGACCTGTTTAAAAATGCGGGGCTGGAAGTGTGGGGATTTGAAACCCTGCGTATTTTTTCCCTTGTCCTGCTGTTTTATGATCTCTTTCTTTTGTCCCGGATGAAGGAGGACAATTATGATCAGAGCGGTCAGAAGGTGAATCTTATCAATCTGATGGTTCTGCCTTTCCGGGAGAAAAAATATCTTCGCACCGTGGGAATCGCTTTTCTGTGGTCTATGATTGCCAATATACCGGGTGCCTACTATTCCGTTTATCTGCTGCGGGATGTGGAAGTGAGTTATTCCTTTATCAATGTGGTCAATATGCTGAATGTGCCGATTCTGATCTTACTGACGCCGCTGTGGTCCCGGTTTCTTCGGAAATTCTCGTGGCTGAAAACCTGCAATGTGGCAATTGCCCTGTATGCTCTCCACTATCTGCTTCTTAGTATGGTGACAAAAGGAAACTATATGTGGCTCTATCCCGCCGCCCTGATTTATGCGTTTATCCTGATGGTGGGAATCAATCTTTCCTTTGCCAACATTCCCTACATTAATATTCCCAAGCAGAGCCAGACTCTCTATATCGGTTTTTATTCCACGATGTGCAATTTGGGTGCGCTGCTTGGCGTGACATTTGGTCGTCAGTTTGTGACGATGAGCGAATCTCTGACACTGTTCGGCGCAGGCAATAAGCAGCTGCTGATGGCTCTGGTATTCCTTCTGATGGCCATTGGAGCTGTGGGAATCTATTTTCTCCGCAGGGGCGTTTCGGAGGAATAGTTTCCTGTGGCTTTCCTATATTTTAAGAAGAGCTATTGTCCTTGGAAGATCAGGTCGTTGTACACGTTTGCAATTGTATTCCAGGTATATGCGCCGACTACTCCCGAAACCGGAATACCGTTCCTCTTTTGGAATGCCCGAACCGCCGATAGCGTCTGGTCGCCGAAATAGCCGGTGATGCTGGGAGGCGGAATAGCCGGGTCGACTCTGCCGATCAGATTCAGATAGGTCTGCAGCTTCCGGACATCTTCTCCCGAGGAACTGTATTTTAACATATCGCCGGAATAAATGGCGGCTGTTTTTCCCTCATAATTGTAAGGAAGACTTCCTACAGTTTCGTCGTAAGTTTTGGACAGCTGCTTCCAGGTTTCCCGTCCTACAATGCCATCCACAGTTAAACCGAAAGCGTTCTGAAAGGTCAGAACGGCATTATAGGTGTCCTCGTCAAACACGCCTGTCAGGGGAATCAGTGGAAAGGCCGTATTAAAGTAACCGATTACGGCGAGGTAATACTGGAGGGTGTAAACACCCAAGCCGGAGTCGCCTTTTTTCAGGATGGTAGGATAAAGCAGAGCGATGTCCTCATATTTGACGCCCTCAGAGGAAAGCTCGTTGAGCCTCTTGACGGCGTTGTAGACATTCTTTATTTTATACCATGTTGCTTTTCCTACAATGCCGTCCACTGTCAGGTTGAAAATCTGCTGAAACTTTTTTACGGCTGCTTCCGTCTCAGCGCCGAAGATTCCGTCTGCGCTGCTGATGCGGGGGATGGAGGGATAGTTGTTGCGGATGCGGTTCAGCTGTACTTGAATTGTTTTGACTTCATTGAGGGAATCCCCTAATTTCAGCGGAAATCCGGGATAGGATTCCTGAATGGATTGAACAGGGGCATTAAAAACGATATCAATATCATCCCCGTAATAGTAGGTCAGAATTTCATAGGGGTTCATTCCCTGATTGGCAAGCGGAACGGTGCCCCACTGTGAAAGACCGTTGCAGGTTACGGTGGTCCCATTGCAGTACTGTGAAAAATAGGGTTCTACCGATCCCTGCTTTATGATGTAATCGTTAAAGATATCATCCACCACCTTGCTGATGGTGTCAAACACATCTCTGCCTTCCACGAACGCCTGGTCGTACTGGGTGGAATTGGTGATGTCGAAATCATACCCTCTGGAACGGTAGAACTCTGTGTAAATGCGGTTCAGCGCATAGGATACCTGGGCGAGAACATTGGCCCGGATGGCGTTTTCGGGCCAGGTCGGATAAATTTCGCTGGAGGCGACGTTCTTAATATAATCAATGAAAGGCACTGTAATGTTCCTCGCATTGCTGTCCGGTTTTCCCAGATGCACGGTTATGTATTCCGGAATTACCGGCAAATTGGCTTCTGGCATATCGGCATTCATCCCTTTCTGACAATTCTGCCTGTATCCCCAAGAAAATACAGGCTGCCGGATTTCATACTGAAATGGATTATATGGGGCAGGATTGCGGATCTGTACGGAATGCTTACAGGTCGGAAGGTTCTCTTTCCACAAAAACTTCGCTGCCGTTTTTTTCACCTGTCAGGGCAGGAGTCATGAGAACTGTCTGGATGGAAATAATGCTGTCAAATACCGGTACATTGAGAAAACTGGAAGAATCAAACTTGGGATATTCAACCGTAATGTCATAAGTGGCATAAGGGTTGCTGTAACCGGGGGATTCCGAGTATTTCTGATCCGGTGCGGGAAGGGGAATGGGAAGCGTCGCCCCGTCCTGATCGGTAGCGACTTGGGCCAGAATATAGGGCCTTTGCTCGATGTCTTTTTTAATGGTTACCCGGGCGCTGTCCAGCGGTACCGAGCCCCTTCCGGTCACAACTTGAACTTTGATGAACCCAATTTTGGGGTTCTCGTTCAAAAATTTCTGAAATGCGTCATCCGCCTGATATTGTTGATAGATGGTATGGACTGGATTGCCGGGTTTGGGGCTGACAGAAGGGGCGGCCGGCATACCGGGGCTTTGAACCGGCTCTTCCGGCATATTTTCATCCGGCGTCTGCCCCGCATCTTCCGTTTCATCCGGCACAGATTCCGTTTCAGGCTCCGGACTGCTTTTTATAGCAGGCTGGGAAATCGGCTTTGACTCCGGAACAGGCTCGGAGAGGATCGGAGCAGGAATCTGTTGGGGGACAGGGAGAGGAGACGGATGCGGGCTCTGCAGAGAAGAAGGACGCTGTTCAGGGGGAGCTTTATGATGCATTTCAATCAGCTTTTTTTTGTATTTCTCGATTTCTGCGGCATAATCTTGCTGTGCCATAAATGTAACCATTCCTTTCCGCCAAACCGGAAATCTGTGCCGGCTGTGGCTCGCAAAAATTTTGGTTTTTTAAACAGAACCTTCCCTTATTGCAGTATATGCGAAAAATCTTCGAGAGTGTATGAAAGCCATAAAAATGGAAAAGTCTTTTGAAAACCCGGTTCATTTGGCTGTTTTGAAAGCGTTTCAGCCCTATTCGCATTTGCAGCAAATTAGAACAAAATATAAAAAATAAATAAAAAAAATAAATATTGTGCAAAGTCATTGCGCCCATTGCCGGAGTATGGTAGGATAAATACAAACAGATTCGGATTGCTGGAAACAGAAAGGGAATGAGTGCTTTATGAAGCTGAATACCCGGCGTACTGTTCTGGTTGGGCTGGCTTTTTTGTCGATTTGCGCGTTCTGGCAGTTGTACGACAGCATCATTCCGCTGATTCTGAAAAATACCTTTCATGTAAATGATGCATTGTCCGGCGGGATCATGGCGCTGGACAATGTACTGGCAATTGTTATGCTGCCGCTGTTTGGCATGTTTTCCGACAGGACAGATACCTCCATGGGAAAAAGAATGCCTTACATTATCGCCGGAACCGCAGGAGCCATTCTGTTTATGATGCTGATACCGGCCGCCGACCGAACAGGGTCGCTGCCGTTGTTCATTGTCGGACTTTTGCTTGTTCTGCTGGCAATGGGAAGCTATCGTTCTCCGGCGGTAGCACTTATGCCTGATGTAACTCCGAAGCCGCTTCGCTCCAAGGGAAACGCAGTAATTAATCTGATGGGGGCTGTGGGCGGCATGGTGACGCTGCTCTTAATCGGACGGCTGGTGCCGAAGTCGGGAAAGCCGGACTATTTTCCGCTTTTTCTCGTGGTAGGCGGATTGATGGCTGTATCGGTATTGATTCTGGCATTGACGGTTCGGGAGAGGAAAGCAGCCGCGGAAATTTTGCCGGAAGAAACCGCGGAAGATCATCCGAACGAGTTTTCCAAACCCGCACCGATGCCTCGGGAAGTGAAAAAGAGCCTTGCGTTTCTGCTCTTTTCCGTAGCGTTCTGGTTTATGGGCTACAACGCGGTAACTACTGCGTTTTCCAAATATGTACAGATACGCTGGAACCTTCCCGGCGGTGATTTTGCTTATCTGATGCTGATCGCCACCGGTGCGGCAATCCTATCTTATCTGCCGGTTGGAATCGCAGCCACCAGAATCGGACGGAAAAAGACGATTCTGATTGGCGTGGGTCTGCTGGCACTCTGCTTTGGGACAGCGTACTTTTTCCCAACCTATCACCCTTTGGCCATTCCTCTGTTCGGGCTGGTGGGCGTGGCCTGGGCGGCAATCAACGTGAATTCCTACCCCATGGTGGTGGAAATGAGCCGGGGATGCGACGTAGGAAAATTCACCGGGTTTTACTACACCTTTTCCATGGCGGCCCAGATTGTCACCCCCATCCTTTCCGGGGTACTGCTGGAGATAAGTTACGGGACACTTTTCCCGTATGCGGCGGTGTGCGTGGCGATTTCTTTCGTTACGATGCTGTTTGTCCGACATGGGGACAGCAAGCCGGAACCTGTCAAAAATAAACTGGAGGCCTTTGACACACCGGACTGACCTCGTGCGGGGAACCCGGGAGATCGGAGAAAATCCATCAGAGAAAGCGGTAATTTATATGTATGCGGTAATCATAATTTGTGCTGTCCTTCTTCTGGCGGCGATTGTCTGGATTCTGGCGATTATGCCGCGGGTACGGAACCGCCCTGACGTCTCTGAATTTCGAAAGTACGATTATGCCCACAGAGGACTGCATCGAAAGGATCAGGCGGTGCCTGAAAATTCGCTGGCTGCGTTTCGGCTGGCGGCGGAGCAGGGGTTTGGAATAGAACTGGACGTACAGCTTACGCTGGACGGAAAGGTTGTTGTATTTCATGACGGCAATCTGAAGCGGATGTGTGGGGTGGAAAAGCGGGTCTGTGCGCTTTCCTATGAGGAATTGCGTCAGGTTCCGCTGGCGGGAACGGCAGAAAGAATCCCGCTGTTCACCGATGTGCTGGCCGCTGTAGCAGGGAGAGTTCCTTTGATTGTGGAAGTGAAGGGATATGACCGGAGAGAGGAACTCTGCCGGAAAACCGCGGAGTTTTTAAAGAATTACAGGGGCTTGTGGTGCATGGAATCCTTTTATCCCGACATTGTGATGTGGTTCCGGAAAAATATGCCGGAGGCGGTCCGGGGATTCCTCTCCATGCGGTATGAAAAAGATACCGGCCCTGTTTCCGGATTTCTGGCAGAAAATCTTTTTCCCAATTTTCTGATCCGGCCTGATTTTATTGCTTATCGCTATTCAGACCGCAAAAATGTCAGTCTTCGAGCCTGCCGCAAGCTGTATGGAGTGCAGGAGGTAAGCTGGACGCTGACCGAACCGGATCAGTTGAAGAAAGTAAAGCGTGAGGGCGGGCTGGGGATTTTTCAGTATTTCGATCCCCGCGAAAGTCAGTCAAAACTGTCTTGACAAACAGCGGCGGAGTTTTCCCTGTTACCGGAAAACTCCGCCGATTTTGGTCAATGAGAAAATTATCGGTCGCCTGCAAGAAGATTGTCCGCATAGCTTTCCAGATCGCTTATGGTGCGGATATTATCCGCTCTTTGGCAGATACTGTCTTTGACATACTCGGGAAGCGCGTCAAAATATTCTTCCGCCGCATCATCCTGCTCGATCAGACTGTAGAGTCCATTATATTGTTTCATAGAAATCTCCTTTCTGTGAATGGCATACGGTGTGAATTGGGCATTTCTAGTTTGAACAAAAGGGAAGCAAAGATTCAAAAATTTTTTTGGAAAAATTGCCTTTCCGAAAAAAAAGTCTTATACTGGAATCAGATCCAATCCGCTGCTGACGGAAGAGAAAAATATTCAGGGGGAAGCATTGCCATGAAACTGAAGCTGGAACACGTTGCCCGGATTGACTGCGCGGAAATTGAATTGAATGGGGTAACGGTAATTGCGGGATATAATGGAACCGGAAAAAGTACGATCAGCAAATCGCTGTATGCACTTACGGACACGTTTCACGGCTTGCCGGAAAAAGTGTACGGGGAAAAACTGCGCAGCGTGAGCCGGCTTCTTTTTAACTGGACGGGAGAAAGCGGATGCGGGCACAGTGCCTCCGCGGAAGAACGCCAGGAAGCCGCACGGGAAATTCTCCGCCAGAAAGACCTGACCGCAAACGCTCTTCAGCAAATTGTTCAGCGCCGTCTGGGGTGTACCGGAAGCGACATTGACCCACTTTACAACTTTGTACGGGCCGTTGGGGCGAGAGCTGACGGTGAATATGAAAAATTCATCGCAGAGAGGTCTTTCCGTTCTGTCTTTCACGAGCAGATCAGCCAGCTGCGCGGAAAGGAAGAAGCAATATTTACTCTGGAGGACGGCTCCTGTCATATTCGCGTAAAATTCCATGAAAACCGGCTTTCCGGGATGGAGTACACGCCTTATCGTGGACAGAGGGCAGTTTACATCGGTACTCTGAATGTTCTGGATGTCATCGCACAGGACCCTGAGAATTTCACTTACGTTGACCGGCTTCAGTCGCTTCTGTATCAGGAGAAGAAGGAAGACGAGCTGACTTTTGAGGAGTATCAGGACAGCCGTGTGAATCTGGAAGCTGTCCAGACCATCCTTCGCAGGATCACCGGCGGAAAAATCATCCGGGAAGGAAAGCGGCTCCGCTTTATGGATGACCGGAGCGGGCAGAACATTGATTTTTCCAATCTGGCCTCCGGAATGAAAACCTTTGTGATTCTGCAGACTCTCATTGAGAACGGCGCCCTTGGGAGAAACGGCGTGCTCATTATTGATGAACCCGAGGTGAATCTTCATCCGGAATGGCAGCTGAAATTTGCGGATTTGCTGGTGCTTCTTCATGTGAAGCTGGGAATCCGGCTGCTGCTGAATACCCACAGCCCCTACTTCCTCCGTGCGGTGGAAATCTATCTGGCGGAATATGAGGCGGCGGGAGACGGAAAATACTATTACACCGACGATGCGAACGGAAAATTTTTGTGCAGGGACGTCACCAATGAGACAGAAGTGATTTATCAGGCACTGTACAATCCTCTGGAAAGCCTTTGATCCGGAGAAAAAGCTGGAAAGGGATGGCCATATCAATGAATTTGCGCTTTCAGCCCGAATCTTTTGCGATGAGTATCCGGCAGGCATCCTATGATGATGCCAAAAGGGAATATCTGGTGGAGCATGACCTGCCGGTTTATAATTTAGATGATATCAAGGAATATGTATGTCGGAATCTCCGGGATAATTCCTTTACTAAATCGGTGGATGCCTATTACGTCCGGGAAGACGGGAGAGAATATCTGATTGAATTCAAAAATCAGAATCCCGAGGATGTCCCCCGGCGGGCGATTAAAGAAAAGGCCTATGACAGTCTGTACCTTCTTCTGCTGACTTTCGATCAAAGGAAGAGTCTGGAGGAAACCGCCAAAAACGTTTCTCTTGTTGTTGTGTATAACGAAAAGGCATCCGGAATTTACCAGGCGACCCATTACAACAAAAGCAGCAGCTTTGATAAAATGGTTCAAAAGTTCGGTCAGTTGGCCAAGGCGGGGAATTCCAGGCCAATCCGTTTCGGTATTTCCTATCTGAAGGGAAGACTCTACAGGGAGATTTATACGGTGGATGTGGAAGACTTTTTGGAGAATTTTGTAAAGCAGGGCTTTGCCGGCATCGATTAAGCGGAACAATGGAAACAGCGGCGTTTGAAGAAAAAAGCGGAGGTATTTCGTTATCAGAAAAAAGAAAACAGGTCATCGAAACCGTAAGAAAATCAGAAAGGGTGTTGACAATGGAGAAGCGTGTAAAAGATTTTTTTGAGACAGTAAAAAACACGGCAGGAGCCGTGGGGGAAACTGTGGCAGAGGTCACAAGGGAAGGCGCCAAAAAGCTTGGAGTGAAAAAGGAAATCGGCAAGTATAATATGGAAATTCTTCGGCTCCGCTCCCAAATTGAGGAGTTGTATGCCGAAATCGGAAAGATGTCATACGAAATCCATGTCGGTACAGATGAGCTGGAAACGGAGACCTGCCAGCAGAAGATTGACGAATGCCTGGAAACGGTGGATGCCAAGCGTGAGGAGATCGACCGCCTGAACAAGCAGATTGAGCTTCTCAACGGCGGATTGGTCTGCCCCAACTGTGGGCGAATCAGTCCGGAGGAGTACGATTACTGCCCTGCCTGCGGGACTGAGTTGGTTCATCCTGCGCCGGAGACAGAGGTAACGGATGACGACGAGGAAGAAGAGAAGGACGGCTGCTGCTGCTGCGACAGCTGTACCGAGGGCTGCTGCGGGGAGACGGAATTTCCGGAAGAAAAGGATCTGGACCCGGAAGCCTCCGCAGACGAGGAAGCTCTGTAAGAGATAAAGAGGCGGCCAAAATCGAATGGTTTTGGCCGCCTTTGAGAAAGTAGGCGCTTTTGTCTCTGCTTTCTGCCGTTTTTACTTCGTACCCTTTCATGAGCAATGCCGGCACTGGCTTTTCCGGTGCAGGCGTTCAATGAACCCGTATGTATCCGAAAACCCGACAGACAGGAGGCTCAGATGACTGTTCAATTGCTTTTGGCGGCAATCATAATGATTGCCTGTGTAATCTGCAATCTTATTTCAAACAGGATCGGAATGCCGGTTCTTTTGGCTTTTATTCTTCTTGGAATGTTTTTCGGCTCTGACGGTGTCGTAAAAATTTATTTTGACAATTATGCTTTTGCGGAGCAGATCTGCTCCATAGCGCTGATTTTTATTATGTTCTATGGCGGATTCGGCACAAAATGGAACGAGGCCAAGCCGGTAGCGGCCAAAGCCATTCTTCTTTCTTCCCTTGGAACAGTGACCACTGCAGGACTGGTGGGACTCTTTTGCTGGGGCATATTGAAATTTTCATTTCTGGAAGGATTTCTGGTGGGCGCGGTAATCAGTTCCACGGATGCTGCCTCGGTTTTCTCTATTCTGCGCTCCAAAAGGCTGAATCTGAAATACAACACTGCTTCTCTTCTGGAAATTGAGAGCGGAAGCAACGACCCTTTCTCCTATATGCTTACTGTAATTCTGCTTGCTCTGATGAACGGGGACGTGTCGGGTCCGGGTTTTGCGTATATGATCTTTGCGCAGATTGTTTATGGCGTCGTATTTGGCTTCGCCATTGCGATGGCAACCCGGTTCGTTTTGAAAAAGGTTAAAATTTCATCCTCTGGTTTTGGTGCTATTTTTGTTGTGGCGGTTGCGGTTATTTCCTATGCGACTCCGTCTTTTCTCGGCGGAAACGGCTATCTGAGCGCTTATATTACCGGAATCATTCTCGGAAACAGCAAAATTGACAATAAGCCGGAGCTGGTTCACTTTTTCGACGGGGTAACCGGACTGATGCAGATACTTCTGTTCTTCCTTCTGGGACTTCTTTCCTTTCCGTCACAGCTTCCGAATGTCGCACTGCCGGCACTCTGCATTGCCGTCTTTCTGACCTTTGCCGCCCGTCCATTGGCGGTATTCGCCATCCTCACTCCCTTTCGAAGTCCTATCCGGCAAAAGCTGCTTGTTTCCTGGGCGGGAATGCGAGGGGCGGCCTCCATTGTGTTCGCGATTATGGCGGTGATCCATCCGGCTGTAATGAGCAACGACATTTTTCATATGGTTTTCTTTATCGTCCTCTTTTCCATTCTATTGCAGGGAACACTGATTCCCCCGGTTGCGAGGATGCTGAAAATGACAGATAACGAATCCAATGTAATGAATACTTTTAATGATTATATGGATGAGGTGCCGGTACGGTTTATCCAGCTGGCGATTCCCGAAAATCATTCGTGGGTGGGCAAAAAAGTAAAGGAGATCCAACTGCCGCCGGACTCACTGCTTGTTCTGATTTCCAGAGGAGAAGAGAAGATTGTTCCCAACGGTCAGACAGTGCTCTGTATGGGAGACAGCGTTATCCTCAGCGGAAAGTCTCCTGAAAAATCACAGGGGCTTTCCCTGTATGAGAAGAAAGTCGGGCAGGGAACGGAATGGTGCGGAAAAATGATTTCTGAAATTCATTCCGGAGAGGAACGCATCATCTTGGTCAGAAGAGGAAAGAAGGCCGTCATTCCAAAAGGGAATACCCGCCTTCTCGAAAACGATATCCTTGTTCTTACGGCAAAAGAGCAAAAAATATCCGCTGGCTAAGCCAGCGGATATTTCAGATTATGGACTTTATTTTTCCTTCTCATCCTTTGGAGAGGGACGGCTGGTCACTTTGGTCAACACAAGAACAATGAGAGCGATAATAATCAATACGCCCAGAATGCTGCCCATGCCTTCCCCCATAATGACGAAAGAATCCAGCAGAGCATCCATATCGATCGGTTGAAACAGTTGCATGTTCTTCTTCCTTTCACGCTATTTAATCAGCTGCGGAACCAATCCAAGAATTACGCCGCCCGCCAGTACGGAGGCAATCTGCCCGGAAACGTTGGCGCCAACAGCGTGCATGAGGATGTGGTTGGTGGGGTCTTCCTTCAGAGCCATTTTCTGAACAACACGGGCGGACATGGGAAACGCAGAAATACCGGCGCCGCCGATCATGGGATTGACCTTGTTTTTCAGGAACAGATTGAGGAATTTGGCAAACAGCACTCCGCCGATGGTATCGAAAACGAATGCCAGCAGACCGATGAGCATGATAAACAGCGTCTCCATACGCAGGAATTTGTCTGCTGTCATGGAGAAAGCGATCGTGATGCCCAGAAGCAGGGTCACCAGGTTGGCCAGAACATTCTGAGCAACGTCGGACAGACGATCCAGTACGCCGCACTCACGGAGCAGGTTGCCAAACATGAGGAAACCGACCAGAGCAACGGACATGGGAGCTACGAATCCGGCGATGATGGTAACGATGATGGGGAAAATAATACGGGTAGTTTTGGAAACACTCTTTGGATTGTAAGGCATCCGAATCATCCGCTCTTTTTTGGTGGTAACCAAACGGATCGCAGCGGGCTGGATGATGGGGACAAGAGCCATATAGGAATAGGCCGCCACAGTAATTGCAGGGAAGTAAGGGGATTTCAGAACCTGCGAAACCAAAATGGCAGTGGGGCCGTCGGCAGCACCGATGATACCAATGGAAGCGGCGTCCGCCAGATTAAAGCCAAGCAGAACCGAGATGGTGATTGCAGCGAAAATGCCAAACTGTGCGGCACCGCCGAACAGGAACATCTTCGGGTTGGAAAGCAGAGGCCCAAAATCGATCATTGCACCAATGCCGATAAAAAGAAGCAGGGGGAGCGCTTCGGAAGCTTCAATACCGACATTGAACAGCCACTCGATAATACCCTGGGACTCACCGATCCCTTCGATCGTCTGAGTAAGCACGCCGGACTGTGGCAGGTTAACGAGAATTGCGCCGAATCCCATAGGGAGAAGCAAGGCCGGTTCCATGTCTTTTTTGATGGCAAGATAAATGAGCAGTCCGCCAATCGCAAACATCACCAGCATTTTCAAGATTTGCATCCAATCCATTGAGTCAATTTTCCTCCTTGGTTTTCTGTTGTAATCCGCCGTCGGGGACGGCAAAGGCTGCAAGCCTGTTCTGAGGCAATCCGCAAAAGCAGATGCCTTTGCGGAAACAATATCCATTTTAAACCCAAATGCGGCATTTTTCAACTGTTTGAATCATTAAGTTCCTGTTAAAGTTAGTTTTTTCAGATCAGAGCGGAAAATACTTCCGGGCCATCTAAGAAAATCCCGAAATCAGGAATTCTTCATGATAATGCTTTCCACCACATTGGCGGTATGCTCGCAGGAGTCACAGCAGAGTTCCAGCTTGGAATAAGCTTCTGTCCAGGCAAACACCTCGATGGGATTCTCGGAGGACTTTGAAAAAAGTGAGTGAACAGCTTTGGTGTAGAGCTTGTCCCCGACTTCCTCCAGCCGGTTGATTTCCACGATGGCGTTGTGTATTTCCACGGACTTCTTAAAGTTGCGGAATTCCTCCATAGTGAGCTTCAGCGCCTTGCAGCACTGCAGAATAATTTCGGTAAACTCAATGGCCTCCGGACGGATTGTCGTAATGTTGTACATATAGATCTTCATCAGCACGTCTTCAATGGCATCCGTCACGTTGTCGATTTCCTGCGCCAGTGCAATGATATCTTCCCGCTCAATGGGGGGGATAAATTCCTTGGTCAGCTTTTCCATCAGATGATGCTTTCCGATGTCGGCATTGTGCTCAATCTGATGCAGGCTGTCCATGGTGGAGGGCAGAGAGGAAGCTTCAAAATGAGTGAGAGTGGCATAGAGATTTTCTGCCGCCCGGCAGGAAAAATCCACCAGATCGACAAACATCTGAAAATAGTCGTTTTCATGTTTTTTAGCCATAAATAGGTTCAATCCCTTCGTTGAATATTGGTGTATTTAGAAAATCCATATAAAGAGCTTTGCCATCAGATAACCGATCAGACCGCAGCCGGGGAAGGTAAGAACCCAGGTGAGAACCATGTCTTTCACTACGCCCCAGTTCACACAGGAAAGCCGCTTTGCAGCGCCAACGCCCATGATGGCAGTCGTTTTCGTGTGGGTGGTGCTGACAGGGATACCTGTCACGGAAGAGACGAGCAGGCAGCCTGCGGCAGCCAGATCAGCGGAAAATCCCTGATACACTTCCAGCTTTACCATGTCCATGCCTACCGCCTTGATGATGCGGTATCCCCCGATGGAGGTGCCCAGTGCCATGACGGCGGAGCAGAGCACCATCAGCCAGATAGGAATGGTAAAATCGGTTACATTTGCCTTGCCCATGCTGAGAAATACACCCAGCATAAATACACCCATAAATTTCTGACCGTCCTGCGCACCATGCATAAATGCCATGGATGCGCCGCCGAAAATCTGGGCCTTTTGGAAGAACCCGGTCGTTTTCCGACGATCCACTTTCTTAAACAGCAGCCCCACCAGTTTAACGGTGAGGAAGCCCATAACAAATCCAAGAATGGTAGAGAGAACCAGACCGTAGATCACCTTGATCCATTCGCCGCCGTTGATACCGTCCAGTCCTCCGTGCATGGCGATAGCAGCGCCGGAGATACCCGCGATAAGGGCATGGCTTTCGCTGGTGGGAATACCAAATTTCCATGCGGCGGTAGCCCATGTGACAATGGCTACCATGGCAGCACAGAGCGCTACCAGGGCCTCATGAGAATTGCTTCCGAAATCAACCATGTTGTAGATGGTCATAGCTACTGTGGGAACCAGAATGGTCATTAAGAAAACGCCTAAAAAGTTGAATACGGCAGCCATCAGGATCGCCGCCCGGGGGTGCATGGAACGGGTGGAAACACAGGTGGCAATCGCATTCGGGGCGTCTGTCCAGCCGTTTACCATAATTACCGCCAGGGTCAGGATTACCGTGATAAGAAGGGCTGGATTCGAAATGAGCATCGAAAGAAACCCGCTGAAGCTCAGATCAATTGCTGGCATAACGTCACTCCAATCATAAAAAAGCAAAAATAAAGCGGCCGACAAAATGTGCGGATTTTACAAATAAATTACCGCGATTTTACAACCATTCACAGGATAACATACAATTTTCAAAAGCACAATACGCTCATTACAAAATTTTCACTATCCATAAAAATATGTAATAATGTTATAAATTGTCCGTAGCAGTTTCACAGAGAACATTTTTCCCGATTCAGAATGTACACCGAAGCGGAACAGAAAAATTGCCGGAAAGGCGGGAAAAATAAAAATGCACCTTTCGGATGAGGAGGAAAGGTGATACAATAAAAACAGGAAGATAGACCCATATAAGGAAAGCAGGAGAAACAATTCATGGAAATCGCAAAAAACAGCAGCCATCAGGTCACCATTGAGTCCATCACCAGTGAAGGCGCCGGCGTGGCCAGGCTGGATGGATATACGGTGTTTGTGCCGGATACAGCGGCGGGAGACGTTTGCCGGATTAAGCTTGTCAAATGCAATAAAAGTTATGGCTTTGGCAAGCTTGAGGAGATTATTGTTCCTTCTCCGGACAGGCAGGATGTGGATTGTCCGGTCTTTGTTTCCTGCGGGGGATGCTGCTATCGCCATATTACCTACGAGGCAGAACTGAAAATTAAGGAAAATACAGTAAGAGATGCATTTCGGAGGCTGGCTGGGATTGAAGCACCGGTCAGGGAGATTCTGGGCAGTGGGAAACAGGAGGGCTACCGGAATAAAGCCCAGTATCCCGTGGGGAAGAATGCCGCCGGAGAGATCGTGTCCGGCTTTTATGCCAAGCGGAGCCACAGAATTATCGACGGGCGGAGCTGCAGGCTTCAGCCTCGGGTATTTGGGGAAATCCAGTGCGGCATTTTGAATTTTGTCCGGCAGAACAAGATTCCGATTTATGAAGAAGCGACCAATCAGGGGCTTCTTCGCCATATTTATCTGCGCGAAGGGATTTCTGCCGGTGAAATTATGGTCTGCCTTGTGGTTACATCCTTCCGTTTTCCCAAAATAGAAGAGCTTGTTCAGGTACTGACCGGGCGGTTTCCCCGGATTAAGAGCATTGTTTTGAACCGCAACAGCAAATCCACCAACGTGATACTGGGGGAAGAGTGCCGTACTGTTTACGGAACGGACACCATTTCGGATGTTTTATGCGGGGTGAAAATTGAATTGTCTCCGCTGTCGTTTTATCAGGTAAATAAAGAGCAGGCAGAGGTTTTATACCGCAAAGCATTGTCTTATGCACAACTTCAGGGGGAGGAAGTCCTTCTTGACCTCTACTGTGGAGCGGGGACCATCGGTCTGTCTGCCGCCGGTATGGTGCGGGAACTGATCGGTGTGGAGATTGTCCCCGAAGCGGTGGAAAACGCACGGCGGAATGCCGATGCCAATGGAATAACCAACGCCCGGTTTCTCTGTGCGGATGCCGGTACTGCCGCCCGGCAGCTGGCAGAAGAGGGAACACGTCCGAATGTGATCATCGTTGACCCTCCGAGAAAAGGCCTGGATGGGGAAGTGATCGGCGCAATCGTTCAGATGGCGCCCCAAAGGGTGGTCATGGTATCCTGTAATCCCTCCACGGCGGCCCGGGATGCTGCTCTTTTGGAGAAAGAGGGCTACGCAGTCTCGGAAATTACTCCCGTTGATCTTTTTCCCCGAACGGCGCATGTTGAGACGGTAGTATTGATGTCAAGGCAAGACACACGATAGGCTCTAAAGCCCTTGAAAACAGGCACTTTCCGGCTTTCGACTGCTTCGAGAGTGGTCGGGTGGACGAACGCTTGGCGGTAACATATCAAAGCGCATTTGAGGCAAAAATGTGATAGGGTTGGGTTGCCGGTTTAGATGTCAGGGGTTGAGTTGCCACTTTAGATGTTGGGTAGGTTGTGGCTGTGAGATAGACGTTATACAGGAGGGATTTAATTGGATTTTTCAACAGATATTTTTTCTTTAGATAAGCCTTCAAAGGTGACTTTTAATTTGGTCGGAGCTAAGTTACCCAATAATCATGACTTGTTTTTTAGGGCTAAACAGAAGGAATTGGTTGAACAATATTCCGCTGCACGCATTTTTTTGCGAGAGACCGAGACTGACGACTGGCAGCATTGGTTCAATCCTATTGAGGATGAAACTACAGATCGTGTATTTAAACCTTTTAAGGTTTCCTACACAATTTAAGGATACCTATACTTTTTAAGGATTGCCATTTAGGGGTTTCGGAAAGGAGGCACAGCCGGAATGAGTACAGCGACAGCAAGGGCATATCAGCCGCGATTCGCAGGCCGGTTTGTGCCTTTTGAAATGCAGAAAAGCCCGCAGAACAAGGCTTTCTACGGGCGTTTGAGTACATATTCGGGAAAAGCACATTGTATCAAAGACAGCGTTTTGTTAGATGGCACCTGCGGAAGCGGTGGATTATATCTACAGCGGATTGACAAAATCGCTGAATTGTCAATTCGCAAAAATTACAAGGCCTCTTATGAAACATCAAATAACAAAGGAAAGGTCGTGAATTAATGAGCAGAATACTATGCCCGGAATGCGGGACAAAAATATCAGATAAAGCTACAAAATGCCCGCATTGTGGCTTTCAAAGCGCCGATCCTACGAGGCCGATCAGCGAGCAGGACAAATACGAAATGGTGCCAATCTTCGAATACGACATTGAAGAGTGGCAGCCAAATCGTGGAGAACTAAGCGTTATCTCATATGAAGATAACAAGAGTCTTATTCAATACTTTGGAAAGTGGGAAAACATAAAGATAAAGCTTCCTGCTATTGCAGAAGTAATAGGTGCGATGGCAGGTAAGGATCATATCATGATTGCTAAGATGGATTCTTATGTAAAGGATTTAATTGATAAGGGAATCTATCGCTTCACTATTGATAAACAGGGTGAAATATTACCTACTATCCGTGATGCCGATGGATTCGTCAAGCAGGTGCGGCTTGAGGATATGGCATTAACGCCTAACCTCACGCAGTCGTTAAACAACTTATCGACGCATGCTGTAATGGCGCAGATCCTTGATGAGATAGAATATGTCGGGGATGCAATACGAGAAATCCATGTTGAGCTTCAGAATGATCGTCTTGCTATGGCAGAAGGGGCACGGGATAAGTTAATGCAGGCAAGACTGATTCAGGATGCGAAGCTGAGAGAAGCAGCTATGCTCGATGTCATACACAGCGCAACAGATGCAAAGCGAGTGTTGATGAGGAACTTCTCTCAAAACATGTATCATATTAACGAGCATTCACAGAAGTCAGATTTTCAAATGCTGCTTGATTTTAAGGGAGAAAAAGACGTCAGTAGAAAGGCAATAGACGCATTTCAGGCCTTGGTCTATATCACTAACTCTGTGCAGACCGAGTGTGAAGGGTATGCCATGCTGGGTGAGTATGAACCCTGCAAGGAATGCTTGGAGGAATTCAAATCCTTTATAGTGGAAAACAAACTCAATGATCGAGATACGCTATTGCTACTGAATGAGAACTCTTCGCAGAAGCGGATAGAGGTAGTCGATCAATTTACTGATATTGCAGCAAGGATTACAGCCTTTGATCCAAGGGCGCAAATCGACTGTTCAGTACATAATCTTCTGACAGCGGAAACGGAGCATACCGGAGGTGATTCTGATGAGTAAAAGTGAAGAAGCAGAGATCCGCTATTGTAAGAAATGCGGATGTGAGTTGACCAGTACCAATAAGCATAAACTTTGTGATGATTGCAGACGAAAACGTGCCGAAAAAATCAGAAACAGAGCAATAGGAATTGGTTCAACGGTTGGTGGCATATTGCTCTTTGTGGTTACAAAAGGCAAACATGGCGGCGGAGGCAACAAGGCCTGAGTCCGGGTCGAGGCGATGGGATTTCAGACTTGTTCCCGTCGAACGAAGTCTTGAAGCAGACGCTGGACTTGACAGGTTGCATATAATAGGTAGGCGCAAGGGTGTTGACCTGTTCCCGCTAACGAGCGCGGTCGAGAAAAAGGCAAAAAACGGGTCAAAATGCCCTTGGAGCAATTCCCGTTTACATACGGGCAATATTTGACATCCATCTGGAGCAGTCGAGCCACGTGGAATGCGTGGTATCGCTGGCAAGAATATAGGAGAACGCGGGGCAGCTTCATGAAATCCAATGTTGTAATTTTATAGAATCAGGAGCGCTTGTATGTCGGACGAACAGCTTCTTTTTACTGTGCTGAATCTGGGGGAGGCATTATTGACCTCCGGGGCGGAAGTCAACCGGACGGAGGACACAATTTCCAGAATCTGCAGAGCCTATGGCTTTGCGAAATGTGATGTGTTTACGATTACTTCCAGCATTGTTGTGACAGTACGGGCAGAGGACGGAGCCATCCACACCCAGACACGGCGGATCAAGCAATATCTGACCGATCTTGAGCGGGTCAGCGACATCAATATGCTCTCCCGGAAAATCTGCGGAAAGCAGGGACTTCCCCGCGAAGACTTTGAACGGGAACTGGAAGCCATCCTGAAAAAGCCCCACAATTCTCAATGGATGATGATACTTCTCTACGGAGGAATTGCGGCGGCATTTGCTGTTTTCTTCGGCGGCACTGTCCGGGACGCCGCCTGCGCCTTTCTGGCGGGCATGCTGATTCGGGCGGTACAGTGGCTTGGAATGAAGATTGAAATGAATCAGCTGGTGCTGACCATTCTCTGTTCCATTGCAGGTGCAGCGGGCGCGTGGGGAATGGTGAAGTGCGGGATGGGACAGAATGTGGACAAAATTGTAATCGGTACAATTATGCTGCTGATCCCGGGACTGTCGTTCACCTCCTCCCTGCGGGATATGATTTCCGGAGATACCATTTCCGGACTTCTGGGATTCTGCGAGGCAATTCTGAAGGCCGCCGCCATTGCCGTCGGGTTCGCGCTGGTACTGATCCCCCTGGGAGGGCTGTCATGAAAGAGTTACTGCAGATTATAACGGCGTTTATCGGTTCCCTTGGATTTGCGCTGCTGTTTCACATCCGAGGGAAAAAGGTCGTGCTGATCGGTTTGGGAGGTACACTCTCGTGGAGTGTATTTCTCGTGTCCAACAGCATGCTGCGGGATTTGAATCTGGGGCTGCTTTGTGCCAGTATCGCGGCAACGCTGCTTGCCGAAATGATGGCGCGCCTGCTGAAAACACCGGTGATCCTGCTGCTTGTCCCGATGCTGGTACCGATGATTCCCGGAGGAGACCTTTACTACACAATGAACGCTCTTATTGTGGGAAATATGGCGAAATTCGGCAGCATGCTGGCCACTGTCGTACAGGAAGCTCTGGCCATCGCCTTCGGCATGATCCTTGTGGCATCGCTGGCACAGCTTCTTCAGAAAACCAAACGTTACCGGGAACGGGACCGTAAAAATCCCCCCGAATCCGCAAAACAGTAGGGATCATGACCACAGGACATGAGAAAAATACCGGGAGACGGTCGAAATCCTATTGTTTTGTTGCCAGACGGGAGAAAAAAGTTTATAATAAAAATAATGAACCGGCAAAAAGCCGTATAAAAATAAAATGATGAGATGGGGATTGCAATTGCATGGAAAAAGAAAACGCCAATGATAAGCGGTTTGCCGTATTGATCGACGCGGACAATGTATCGGAAAAATACATCAAGTGTTTGCTGGATGAAATATCCAACGATGGAATTGCTACCTATAAGCGAATTTACGGGGACTGGACAAAGCCGAATCTCGCCCCCTGGAAGAACTGCCTGTTGGATAATTCCATCATGCCGATTCAGCAGTACGGTTATACCAGCGGCAAGAATGCTACCGATTCCGCGATGATCATCGACGCAATGGATATTCTCTATTCGGGAAACGTAGAGGGCTTCTGCATTGTTTCCTCCGACAGCGATTTTACCCGGCTTGCCTCCCGCCTGAGAGAATCCGGGATGTATGTGGTGGGGATGGGCGAAAAAAAGACACCCTCTGCCTTTATTGCCGCCTGCAACAAGTTTAAGTATCTGGAGGTGCTGGCCAAAAACGCCGCCGCACCCCAGTCCGGGCCGGTCATTTCTCCCGCTGCCGACATTACGGAAATGACTCCCCTGAAAACCATCCGTCAGACGATTCTTACGATTATTGACGAGGTGGCCGACGAAGATCAGTGGGTGAATATCGGTGAAATCGGCAGTCTCCTGCTGAAACGTCATCCTGATTTTGACGTGCGGAACTATGGCTATAAAAAGCTGACTCCGTTTTTGAAATCCCTGAATATTCTTGAGATCAAGTCCAATAAGTCCAGCGACGGAAACTCCCGGCTGGTATATGTAAAAGCAAAGCAATAGACGTTTCACTGCCCGGCAGAAAAATAGAAGCAAAAGGAAGATACGATGAATTACGAAGAAATCCCTCTGTCCCCGGAAATTATCAACGCTGTAAAGGAGATGGGCTTTTCAGAGATGACCGAGATCCAGCAGAAAGCCATACCGGTTATGCTGGAAGGAAGAGAGGTCATTGCCAAGGCGCCCACAGGCACCGGAAAAACCTGTGCTTTTGGAATTCCGATCATTGAGCGAATTAATCCGGAGGAAAAGTGCCTGCAGGCAGTGATCCTCTGTCCCACCCGGGAACTCTGTACCCAGTTAAGGGACAATTTCAGAAGTCTGTGCCGTTTTAAGCCTGAAATCAAGGTGGTAGCCGCTTACGGCGGCCAGCCGATTCACAAACAGATAGAGGCGTTGAAGCAGAATCCGCAGATTGTGGTGGCCACTCCGGGACGTATGATCGACCATATCAAGCACCATACCATCCGTGTAAACAAGGTTCAGACAGCGGTGCTGGACGAGGCCGACGAAATGCTGGACATGGGCTTTTTCAAGGACGTCCGCTGGATTCTCGACCAGTTTCCCAAGACCATGAAGCTGTCAATGTTTTCGGCTACCATATCCCGCCCGGTTATGGACATCGGCTGGCTGTATCAAAGAGATGCGGAGGAAATCGTTGTCCAGCCCGTGGAGGAAAGCAAACCGCAGATTACCCAGTATGCGCTGAAAAGTGCGGGAACCAAGAAAATCCTGGACATGATTCAGATTCTGCGTTTGAAAGAATACCAGCGTTCCATCATTTTCTGCAATACAAAATACCAGACCCAGAGCCTTGCCGGGCAGCTGGAGGAAAGAGGTTTTTCCGTAAGCTGCATTAACGGAGATATGCTTCAGTCCCAGCGCAACAAAATCATGGCGGACTACAAGGCGGGAAAGTTTCAGCTTCTTGTGGTTACGGATGTGGCGGCGCGGGGAATTGATATCAACGATGTGGATGCCGTGTTTAACTTTGATGTGCCACAGGAAAACGAGTATTATGTCCACCGGATCGGCAGGACAGGCCGGGCAAAAAAATCCGGCGTTTCCTACACGTTCTATTCCGACAGCGACAAATCTCATTTCGACGAGATCATTCGCTATACCAGATCCGAAGTGGAGTTTGTGGCGCTGAACGAACAGGGGGAGCTGATTTCCCAGCAGGCGTAACCTTCGGAAGGACGGACTGTCAAACGCACTGCCTCGCCTGTATGCGGGCAGAATCATGCAAGCTGCGCCTGCTGAATTGTTCGGCGGGCGTTTGTTCTGTTCGGGAAAGGACGAAAAAATGAAAAAGCCCAGAGAAAATTTGCCTGTACCGGCAGATACGGTGCCCCATGAGATCGTAGCTCCGCTTTTGTCCTGGTACGACGAAAGCGCCCGGATTCTTCCTTGGAGGGAAAATCCGGAGCCATACCGGGTATGGATTTCCGAGATCATGCTTCAGCAGACACGGGTGGAGGCTGCCAAACCTTATTATGACCGCTTTCTGGAGGAACTGCCGGATGTTTCCGCTCTGGCCTGTGTTCCGGAAGAGCAGCTGATGAAGCTGTGGGAAGGGCTGGGTTACTATAACCGGGCCCGAAACCTGCAAAAAGCGGCGAAGGTTTTGATGGAAAAGCATTCCGGTCAGCTGCCCGCCTCCTTTGAGGCCCTGCTGGAGCTTCCCGGATTCGGAGAATATACGGCGGGTGCCGTATCGTCCATTGCCTTCGGGATTCGGGTTCCGGCGGTGGATGGGAATGTCCTCCGGGTGATTTCCAGAATTCTGGGAAGCCGGGAGGATGTGACCCGCCCTGATGTGAAAAGATCCATTACAGAAGGCGTCAGGCAGATTCTGCCGGAACGGGTAGGGGACTTCAATCAGGCTCTGATGGAACTGGGGGCTATGGTTTGCCTGCCCAACGGAGCACCCCGGTGCGATATCTGCCCCGAGGCATTTCTCTGTGAGGGATATCGTCAGGGGATTATGGCCCAGCTTCCTGTGAAGCCGGAGAAGAAAGCCCGCAAAATACAGCAGCGCACAGTCTGGATACTGGTGGCGCAGGATGGGGAAGGAATCTCACGGGTCGCCCTGCATAAGCGTGATGAAAGCGGCCTTCTGGCGGGACTGTGGGAATTTCCCAATGCAGAGGGAATGCTCTCCCCGGCGGAGAGCAGGAGACGGGCAGCCGAATGGGGACTGGTTCTCCGCAAGCAGCAGACGCTGGAACCGGCGAAGCACATCTTTTCTCATATTGAGTGGAGAATGACAGGATATCTGGCCAGTCTTGCCGGTGTGCCCGAAAAATCAGACTTTTTCTGGGCGGACAGCAGGCAGTTGGAAAAAGAATGCACGGTGCCGTCAGCCTTCAAGGCATATCTTGCAGAAGCGATGAAAGCTTTGAATCAGTCAGATTGAATAAAAAATCCCCTCCGGCAAGGCCGGAGGGGATTTTTTGTCTAATGCTGCTATACCACCTGAAAAAGATAGAATTTCAGGTAGTTGGTCTCGGGTACATTCCAGAGAATGGGGTGATCCGGGGACTGCTGGCGGGCCTCGATCTGCCTAAGAGTAACGCAGGCATCCGCGGCGGCGTCATGGAGCATTTCAATGAAGAGCTTGTCCGTCATGAAATGGGAACAGGAACAGGTGGCCAGATATCCGCCTCTTGGAAGAAGCTTCATAGCCCGGAGGTTAATCTCCTTGTATCCCCGGATAGCGTGTTCCACCGTCTGGCGGGACTTGGTAAATGCGGGCGGGTCAAGAATGATGAAATCGTAACCGCTTTTCCCGTTTTCGGGGAGCGAGGGAAGCAGGTCGAATACATTTACCGCCTCGAAGCTCATTCTATCGGCAAGATGATTTTGTTCCGCATTGCGGCGGGCCATTTCAATGGCAGATTCGGAGATATCCACCGCATGAACGTGAGCGGCACCTCCGGCTGCGGCGTTTAAGGCAAAGGAGCCGGTATGGGTGAAGCAGTCCAGCACATTTTTGCCCCGGCTTAGTCTGGCCACTGCCTGTCGGTTGTATTTTTGATCCAGAAAGAATCCGGTTTTCTGCCCGTTTTCAAAGTCAACGCTGTAGACAATGCCGTTTTCGGTGATCGTGGTGCAGGTGGAGGAATATTCCGGCAGACCTGGAAGGGGGAAAAAGCCTTTTCCCTGCTGCATTCCTTCCAGTTCGCGGATCGCCACATCGTTGCGTTCATAGACGCCGTCAATCTGCTGACCGTCCTCCTTCAAAATTTTGCAGAGCAGGGGAAACAGCATCTCCTTGCGTTTTTCCATTCCAAGGGAAAGGGTCTGTGTGACCAGAATGTTGGAGAACCGGTCTACTGTCAGGCCCGGAAAGAAATCAGCCTCACCGAAAACAATCCGGCAGCAGGAGATATCCTGCCCCATGACTGTTTTGCGGTATTCCCAGGCATGGCGGAAACGGCGCTCGAAAAATGCCTCGTCAAAACGGTCATTGGCATTTTGGGACAGAAGACGAATGCGGATTTTGGAATGGCTGTTGACAAGCCCGGTGCCAAGATATCTTCCTTTGGAGCTGATGACATCTGCAAGCTCGCCGTCGCCGCAGGGCTCTTTTTTTACCACTTCGGTGTCGTAAACCCAGGGGTGTCCCGCCCGGATGCTGTTTTCCGCCTTTTTGGTGATTTCAATTTGAGGATAGCCTCTGTCTGATTTCATGCTCTGCTGAATCCTTTCCGGGGTTCCCGGCAGGGAACCTACTGTAAAAATACTGGTTTCACGGGAAATTTTCCATTTCCCTCAAAAAGCTTAGAATTCTCCGCCGTCAAAGGTGAAGGGATCGTTCCCACCCAGAATGCGGCCGCAGTCCAGCGAACTGATTCGACTCATGTCCTGCTCGTCCAGAGAAAAATCAAACAGCCGGCTGTTTTCTATGATGCGGTCATGATTGACAGACTTGGGAATCACGACATTTCCGTTTTGCAGGTGCCACCGCAGGACAATCTGCGCGGGAGATCTGCCGTATTTTTTGGCAAGTTCGGCGGCGAGAGGCTCTTCCTTCAGACGTCCGCGGAGAATCGGCCCCCATGCCACCACCTGAATTCCGTGATCTCTGCAATAGGAGGACAGTTCCCGCTGCTGGTACCATGGATGCAGCTGAATCTGATTCGTCGTGGGAGCGGCTCCGAATTCCGAGATCAGCTCCTCCAGATGAGGAATCTCGAAATTGGATACGCCGGGGCAGCGAATCAGCCCTTTTTCCTCATACCGGAGAAGGGCTTCCCATGTTTTACAGCGGGCATTGGCCCGGACTCCGGGCCAATGGAGAAGGTATCCATCCAGATAATCCACGCCCAGATCCCGGAGAGAGGATTCGATGGATTCTTCAGGACGGTCAAATCTGGAGGGCCAGATTTTGCTCACAACAAAAAGCTGATCCCGAAGGGAAGCGTGTTCTTTCAGCGCCCGGCCAATGTCCTTTTCATTCCGGTAGAACATGGCGGTGTCAATGTGACGGTATCCGGCCTCAATGGCCCAGCTGACCGCCCGGTACACGTCATTTGCCACCGCCTTGTAGCAGCCCAGACCAACAGCGGGGACGCAAATGCCGTTGTTCAGACGATACCCGTCCTGCAAAGACTCAATCATAAAAAATAATCCGTTTCCTTTCTGCCGTTTTGCAATGGGATGGAACGCTTACCAATCCATGATGTTCAAGCCGGTATCGTCGTCGGGAATGCGGTTGATACCGCCGTCCAGGCGGTGAATGAAAATCTCTCCCGCTCCGCTGATTCTCGCTTCGTTCAGGTGGCCGCCGAAGGCTTTTCCGCTCTCATCTGCCAAGGTGGCATGAAGATGAAGATACAGAGAGCCGTCCTTTTGGGAGATGTTGCCGGTCAGGTTGGTAATCTCCATTTCCTCTTTCAGAGTATTGGAGTGATAGCTCCGCTTTTCCACTTCATACAGTCCCACAACGGCGTAATCTGCCGCACCGATTCCGGTAAGTGTTCCGGCAGTGATTTTTTCCGCTTCACAGACCGTTTTCAGCTGTGCCATGACTTCCTCACCGCGGTTGAGCCGCACGGCAATCGTATCTCCAAAGACCCGGTATTTCATGTTCTGTTCATCCTTCCTGTTATTTTCCGCCTTGGAAAGGCTCTTTCTTTATTTTAGTACGAAGAAGGAAAATTTGCAAGAAAAAGCGTTTCCATCCTTCTTGCTTGCAATTTTACCGAAAATAGAGGATAATAAGGGTAAATATAAAACAACGCCGGGCGGAAAACAGTTCCCGTCCGGCGGGGAAATAGAAAATATGTAAGTGCGGCGGTGTTGTTATGCGTCTTGACTGGATAGAGGCGGCAAAGGGAAGCCGGGAGGCAGATCTTGTCTTAAAAAACGGTATGGTAATGAACGTATTTACCAATGAATTTGTGAAAGCGGATGTGGCGGTCTGCGGGAGCACCATCGTCGGAGTCGGCGATGGCTATCAGGGCCGGACGGAAGTTGACATGAGCGGAAAATATCTGGTACCCGGTTTTATTGACGCTCATATTCATGTGGAATCCACAATGCTGACGCCGTCGGAGTTTGCTCTGGCGGCCGTTCCAAAAGGAACCACCACTGTGATTGCGGACCCTCATGAGATCGCCAATGTATGCGGGATACAGGGACTGAAATACATGCTTTCCGAAGCCGAGAACAGTCCGATGAATCTTTTCGTGATGCTTCCTTCCTGCGTTCCCGCCTCTGATTTTGACACCGGAGGGACAAAACTGGAAGCGGAGGATCTGGTTCCCTTCCGAACCCATCCCTGCGTTTTGGGGCTGGGCGAGATGATGAATGTCCCTGGCGTCCTTGGCGGCGATCCGCGGGTTTATCGGAAGCTGGAATGTTTTGAAGGTGGAAAGGCTGACGGACACGCACCGCTGCTTGGGGGAAAGGGACTGCAGGCCTACCGGCTTGCCGGAATTTCCACCGATCACGAGTGCAGCAGCGGGCAGGAAGCATTGGAAAAGCTGCGGGCCGGATTTGCCGTTCTGGTTCGGGAAGGCTCGGGCGCTCACAATCTGGCGGACATTATCGCTATGGTGAAGGCCAAGGGTCTGGGATGCTCCAGACTGTGTTTCTGCACGGACGACCGCCATGCGGACGACATCCTGCGGGAAGGCCATATCGACAGCCTGATCCGCAAAACCATCGAGCTGGGCATTGATCCCATTGAGAGCTATAAAATGGCCAGCTACTATCCGGCCCAAATTTACGGCCTTAGCCGTTTGGGCGCACTGTCGGCAGGATATCAGGCGGACATTGTGGTGCTGAACAGCTTTTTGAATACGGACATCTGCGAGGTTTACTGCAAAGGGCAGCCTGCGGGGAAAAATCCGGGTTTCTCCCCGGTTCCCGAGGATATTTTTCATACCGTTCACATCGGCCCCATCTGCGGGGAAGACCTTTGCCTCCCGCTTCACAGGTGTGAGCCCCCTGTGGCAGAGGTGATTCCGGGGCAGATCAATACCCGGCTGGTTTATGAGAAGGTGTTCAGCAAAAACGGATGCTTTGAGCCCGGCGGTCCCTATCGGAAGGTCGCTGTTGTGGAACGGCACCGTGCCACGGGCAATGTGGGGCTTGGAATCATAAAGGGGCTCCCCGTCAAAGGAGCGGTGGCTACCACGGTGGCACACGATTCCCATAATGTGGTGGTTGTCGGCGACAATGACGAGGATATGCTTTTGGCCATCCGGGAGCTGGAACGTTGCGAGGGCGGCTATACCATTGTCCGGAGAGGGAAAGTTCTGGAAACTCTCCCGCTGCCCATCGGGGGACTGATGAGCAGCCGGTCGGCGTGTGAGGTCGCAAAGCAGCTGGAAAAGATGGAGGAGATTTTTGCGGACATGGGAATTCCAGAGGAAATTGACCCGTTCCATGCTATGTCGTTCCTGACCCTGCCCGTGCTTCCGGAAGCCCGGATTACTGACAGGGGAATGTTCGACGCGGTTCGGTTTGAATATATTACGCTGTAAGAATGCGTTCTCTGTGATGCGCAGCACCCATTGCGGAGCCGTTCCTCCTGCACTGGATGATGCTTATGGTTGCCGCAGCCCGGACCGAAGGACTTTAAAAAAGGCCCTGCACATCGCCGCCGTTTCCGGTACCTCCAAGGAGATTTTCTACAGACGGGCCTTCCCATCGGGAAGGCCCTTTTTGTTGCTGTTCGTGAGCCTTTAAAAGGATGTTTACGTGAATGGAAAAAAGAAATTTTGGTATGTTTAAGGAGAATCTTACCAATTTTTTCGCACTTTATCAGAGTATCTATTTACTTAAGTAAATTAATGTGGTATAATACCCTTCGTAACACGCTCATCACAGGGCGATTGGCAATGAAACCGAATGTTTTGATTGCCCCACAAATCAGCCCCACAGCATACAGGGGCCTTTTAAAGGAGAATGACATATGAAAAAACTGATGGCAATTGCTTTGGCTGCCGTTATGGCGTGCGGCGCGCTGCTGACCGGCTGCGGCGGGGACAAGGCGGATACCTCTCTTGAGGATGTAAAGAAAAAAGGCCAGCTGGTGATGGGACTGGACGATTCCTTCCCGCCTATGGGATTCCGGGATGAAAATCAGAACATTGTCGGTTTTGATGTGGACGTGGCCAAGGAAGTGGCCAAACGCATGGGCGTGGAACTGAAGCTGCAGCCCATTGACTGGAAAGCAAAGGAACAGGAACTGGATACGGGAAATGTGGACTGTCTTTGGAACGGGTTCACCAAGACCGCAGAGCGCGGGGAAAAAATGAATCTTTCCGATCCTTATATGAAAAACACCCAGGTGGTTGTGGTTTTGGCGGACAGCGACATCAAAACGCTGGATGATCTGGCAGGAAAAACCGTGATCGTCCAGGGCGGCTCCACCGCCGAAGAAGCGGTAGACGCCAAAGAGGGCTTCAAGGATACCTTGAAAGAGCTCGTAGTGATCGAGGATAACGTAAAAGCAATGATGGATTTGGGAGTGGGCGGTTCGGATGCGGTAATTATGGACGAGGTGGTCGCCCGTTACTATACCGAGAAAGAAGCCGGAAAATACCGACTGCTGGACGATACGCTGGCTGATGAAGAATATGTGGTCGGATTCCGGAAAAATGACCAGACTCTGAGAGACGAGGTTCAGAAATATCTGAATGAGATGGCAAAAGACGGCACTCTGGCCTCCATCGCCGATACATGGTTTGGCAAGGATATTACCACTGTCGGAAAATAATTGAGAAACCGAACCCGAAAAACGATTTGTTTTGCGGGTTCCTTTCTTCTGATTCGGGGTCATACCCCGAATCGCAGTATAAATCAATGAGGTGACTGCTGCTTGGATATGGATTCGCTGCTGAAGCTGATACCGCATATGCTGGAGGCCACAGGGACAACAATCGGCGTATTTTTTCTGACGCTGGTGCTTTCGGTCCCTCTGGGCTTTCTGATTTGCTTCGCGAGAATGTCAAGATTTGGATGGCTTCGGAAAATAACAGGGGCGTACCTGCTGGTAATGAGAGGGACGCCGCTGATTCTGCAACTGATTTTTTTCTATTTTACGCCGTACTATATTTTCGGCGCGACTCTTCCGCGGTTTTGGGCGGCAATCCTTGCATTTGTGCTGAACTATGCAGCCTATTTCTGCGAAATTTACCGAAGCGGCATTGAATCTATTCCGGCTGGACAGTCCGAAGCGGCGGCTGTGCTTGGATTTACCAGAACACAGACCTTTTTCCGGATTCTCCTGCCCCAGGTCATTAAGCGGATTCTTCCCCCCATGGCCAGCGAATGCATGACCTTGGTAAAGGATACTGCTTTGGCACAGGTAATCGGTGTGGCAGAGCTGTTCCGGCTGGCCCAGACCACTGTATCACGGGAATCGTCCATTCTGCCTATTTTTATTGCGGGCGTGTTCTACCTGATTATGAACGGTGCGGTGTCAAAATTCTTCACTTATCTGGAAAAGAAAATGGGATATTACGATTGAGAATCCACGGATTCAGTTCTTAATACATGGAATGGAAAGGCATGGTCGGCTGCATGAGTAAGCTTATGGTTCAAAACCTGCGGAAAAGTTTCGGGGAGCTTGAGGTGATCCGCGACATTTCCCTTTCTTTGGAGGATGGAGAGGTGCTGGCGGTAATCGGTCCTTCCGGCTCCGGCAAATCCACGCTGCTTCGCTGTGTCAATTTGCTGGAAAAAGTGGATGGCGGCACCATTACAGTGTGCGGTGAAACGCTGGTTTCCGAGCAGGACGGGCAGGCAGTGTACGCTCCCAAGGAGAAGCTCCGTCATATCCGTCTGCAGACGGGGCTGGTGTTTCAAAATTTCAATCTTTTCCCCCATTTTTCCGTTTTACGCAACATCACCGAGGCTGCTGTTCATGTTACCGGACAGACCCCTGATCAGGCAAAGGCAAAAGCCATGGAACTGCTGGGAAAGATGGGACTTGCCGAAAAAGCGGACGCATACCCCTGCCAGCTGTCCGGAGGACAGCAGCAGCGGGTTTCCATTGCCCGGGCAATGGCACTGAATCCGCAGATTCTTTTTTTCGACGAGCCGACCTCCGCACTGGACCCCGAACTGACCGGAGAAATTCTGAAGGTTATCCGGGAACTGGCAAGAGAAAAAATGACGATGGTGATCGTTACGCATGAAATGGCCTTTGCCAAAGAAGTGGCGGATCGGATTGTCTTTATGGAGAACGGCGTGATTGTGGATCAGGGGACATCAGACGAGCTGTTCCATTCCGCCAACGAACGAACCCAGGCTTTTCTTGGGCGTTTCTGAAGAAAAGGCCGCCGGAAAGGGGACAAAAGAGGAGGGGTAACCCTCCTCTTTTGTCTTGGCTGCCGGAAAAGCCGGCTCAATCCAGGGCAGTGCCCACTGCGAATCATTCCTGAAGGTGATTTTGACAGGGAAAGAACGGTGTGCTACACTGAATGAAGTTAAGAAAGGGGGAACGGCGGGATGTCTCAGCTTGAGATCGTAAAGCAGGTGCGCACCAACGATGCTGTTCGTGAGAGTTTCGGTCGGCTTGCGCAGGAAACCTTTGGGTTATCGTTTGCCCGGTGGAACCAAAAGGGATATTGGGGTGACAGCTATCTTCCTTATTCCTTGTGGGATGGAGAGAGGGTACTGGCCAACGTGTCGGTGAACCGCATGTCTGCGGTGCTGGATGGAAATCCCGTCCGTCAGATTCAACTGGGAACCGTGATGACTGCTCCGGACTGCCGCGGAAAGGGATATTTACGGCTTTTGATGGATGAGGTTCTCAAGGATTGGAAAGAGCAGTGCGACGGAATTTATCTTTACGCCAATTCCAATGTTCTGGACTTTTATCCGAAATTTGGATTTGTCCGTGCATGGGAGTATGCGCATCGCATACCGATCCGGCCCGAAAAAGGGCAGATCAGAAAGTTGAATGTGGATCAGCCGGCTGACCGGGAAATTCTGCATCTGGCTTACGCAAAATCCAATCTTCATTCCCGCCTTACTGTGAGGGAAAACGAAGGTCTGCTGATGTTTCACTGTGATTCTTTTTTACGGGACAGTATTTTTTATGAAGAGGAAAATGACGCGGTGGTAATTGCAGATCATAGGGAAAACGAATTGATCTGCTGGGATGTATTTGGAGGGGGAGGACTCCCCTTGGAAAAAATTCTTGCCCCTGTTGCCTTGCCCGGTGAGGGGATGGCACTGCTGGGATTTACTCCCACAAAACCATGGGAGAAACCCTGTATGATCGTGGAGGATGACTTTCTGTTTGTCCTTGAAGAAAAGCAAAGTATTTTTACAGGAGAACATCTGCGGATGCCCATCCTTTCCCACGCTTGATAATTCCCCGGCATTCCCGGAAAATCATCCGGCCAAGCAGTGAAAAATGATAGATTGTGATTGAATTGTCACAATTTATTGCGCGAATTGCAATTTGTCAATCACATATGGACATTCTGCATTGAGAGCGGTATCATAAAAGCAGAGCATAGGAAACGGAATGTTTCAGCTTTAAAATAGCTTGTGACAGTCTGATTTTCTTAAGACGGAACCTTACAGATTTTGACAATGGGAAGGAGAACGGACATGGATTTGCTGAAAAATGCGCAATGGATTTCGACTGCTGCCGATTATGGTGATGTATGCCCTGTGTTCCGTAAAAAAATCTCGCTGGGGGATGGGATGAAGAGCGCAGAGCTCTCCATTACGGCACTGGGATTGTATGAAGCGGAGATAAACGGTTCCCGGATCGGAAATTTTGCTATGGCACCGGGATGGACCTCCTACCGGAAGCGGCTGCAGGTGCAGAAGTACGATATTTCGGAACTGATGCAAAAAGAAAATGAACTGCGGGTTACGCTGGGCCGGGGCTGGTGCGTGGGAAGACTGGCATGGGAAAAGAAATCCGGAATTTTCTTTTCGAAGACAGCGCTGATTGCTTCTCTGCGCATCACCTATGAGGATGGCCGGCAGGAGGAAATCTCCACCGGTACTGATTGGGAATCTGCCCAAAGCGGCATCCTGAAAAGTGAAATTTATGACGGTGAGATCTATGACGCGCGGATTGTTCCCCAGAATTGGGAAGCGGCTGCCCTGTATGACGCTCCCAAAGATATCCTGATTCCGCAGGAGGGCGAGTGGGTAACACCGCAGGAAGAGCTGACCGTGCAGCGCATTTTTACTACGCCGAATGGCGAGCGCGTGCTGGATTTCGGCCAGAATATGACCGGCTATGTGGCGTTCCGGGTTCATGGAAAGCCCGGTGACCGGGTTGTCCTCTCCCATGCTGAGGTGCTGGACAGAGACGGCAATTTTTATACGGAAAACCTGCGCAGCGCACAGTGCCGCATCGAGTATACCTGCGCGGGAGGAACAGAGAATTATCATCCTCATTTCACTTTTCAGGGGTTCCGCTATGTTCGGCTGGATGAATGGCCGGGGGAGGCGGACACCCGGGATTTCCGGGCAGTGGTGCTCCATTCGGATATGAAGCGTACCGGGTGGTTTGAATGCTCCAGCCCGATGCTGAACCAGCTTTATCACAACATCGTCTGGGGACAGAAAGGAAACTTTCTGGATGTGCCTACCGATTGTCCCCAGCGGGATGAACGGCTGGGCTGGACTGGTGACGCTCAGGTGTTCGTCCGTACCGCCGCCTATAATTTTCAGGTGGAGCGCTTCTTCCGGAAATGGCTTCATGATATCCGGGCGGATCAGCTGAAAAACGGCGCCGTTCCCCATGTCATCCCCAACGTGCTTGGCGAGGACACCTCCGCCGCGTGGGGGGATGCTTCGGTTATCTGCCCATGGCAGATTTATCTTGCCTACGGAAATGTGCAGGTGCTGGAGGATCAGTTCGACAGCATGAAGGCATGGGTGGACTATATCCGTTCCCAGGGTGACCGTGAGGAGCTTTGGAATACCGGAACACATTTCGGCGACTGGCTGGCCATGGATCATCCCGACGGTCCTGACGCCTACGACGGCGGAACCGACAAGACACTGATTGCAACTGCCTTTTTTGCCAATTCCACAAGAATTCTCATTCAGGCGGGCCGGGTGCTTTCCAAGGATGTTTCCCTCTATGAGGAACTGTATCCGAGAATCGTGAAGGCCTTCCGGGAGACCTATCTGCCTGATGGTGAGCTTCTCTGTCAGACCCAGACGGCTCACGTGCTGGCGCTGGCCTTCCATTTGGCGGAGAACCGGGAGGAAATTGCCGGGAGACTTGCGAAGATGATCCGTGAGAATGGAAACCGTCTGAAAACGGGCTTTGTGGGGACGCCCTATCTGCTGCATGTTCTGGCGGATAACGGTTATCCGGAACTCGCATACTCTCTGTTGCTGCAGGAAGAATATCCTTCCTGGCTCTATTCGGTGAAAAAGGGCGCCACCACAATCTGGGAGCATTGGGACGGCATCCGTCCGGATGGCTCCATGTGGAGTGCGGACATGAATTCCTTTAACCATTACGCCTATGGCGCGGTAGGAGATTTTCTGTACGGACGGGTGGCAGGAATCAATTCGGATCCCGAAGTTCCGGGATACCGGAGAATTATTCTGCGCCCCCTGCCTGAGGAGAGGCTCACATGGGCCAAGGCCTCTTTGGACACCCGGTTTGGAACCATCTATTCCGCATGGAACCGGTCGGAACAGGGGATCCGCTACGAGTTTGATATTCCCGTGGGATGTGAGGCGGAGCTGCACCTTCCGGACGGCAGCATTCAGCTTCTCGGTGAGGGACGGCATACAGTGGAACTGGTCTGACAACAGATGGAAAAGGACAGCCGCAGAGATTTTCTGCGGCTGCTTCCGTTCCTGTGTCCCCGTTCCTGTGCCGGGGACACAGGAACGGAAGTGCCGCCAAATTTAACAGGATCTTAATAGCGCATCCTCTTTCTTTTCAAACGAATTTGTCGTAATATAATAGGACAGGGTAAAGGAGGAAATCTGCCATGAAGTGGAGAAGATGGGAGCATCCTCAAACCGGAATCAGGTCATTTTTCCGTTCTCTGGGGATTACGGTCGGTGTTTTACTGGCGGCAACCCTGCTGGCAACGGCTCTGGTTCATATGAGCGGTTCCACCAATAACGTGATTATGGCCTACATGGTGGCTGTAGTGTGTATTTCCCGCTTCACAAACGGTTACCTTTGGGGAGTTGCGGCGTCATTCTGCGGCGTTATCGGAGTGAATTTCTATTTCACGTATCCCTATTTTGCTTTTGACTTTACCCGGTATGGATATCCCATTACTTTTCTGTTTATGCTGGTTTTATCCATTTTCACCAGCACGATGACCATCCGCATCAGGGAGCAGGCCCGTCATGCCTCCGACAGAGAAAATACAACCCGGCTTCTGTATGAATTTGTACAGGCCCTGTTGATGATTCGGGGAGAAGATCAGATCATCCGGACATCGCTGGAACGGCTGAAGGATGTTTCCGGATGCGATACTGTGTTTTGGGAAGTCTCCGCTTTCCGTGCGCTTTCACCGGAAGATCGGGAAAACTATTTCTGTCTTCCGGTATCCGCTCACAACAGCCTGCTGGGGGCAATCGGATTTTTTACGGAAGATCCGGAGTCTTTCCCCGATAAGGAAGCGGAATTTCTGCGGCTGATGATTTCGCAAACAGCACTGGCGCTGGAGCGGCAGCGTGCCGAGAATCGGCAGCGGGAGATGTTTTCCGAAAAAGAGAAGGAACAGATGCGAAGCAATCTTCTCCGGGCGATTTCCCACGATCTGCGCACTCCGCTGACCGGAATTCTGGGGGCGAGCGCGGCAATTCTGGAGAACGAGGGGAAAATCGACCCCGCATCTCAAAACAAACTGATTTCCGACATCCATGAGGATGCGGGCTGGCTGATCCGAATGGTGGAAAACCTTCTTTCCGTAACCCGAATCAGCGATGGGGCCCCCAACCTTCAAAAAAATCCCGAGGCGGTAGAGGAGGTTGCGGCGGAAGCAGTGAGCAGGATACGGAAGAAATATCCCGCCGCTCATATCCGTGTCCGGGCACCAGAGGAGTTTCTGATGATCCCCATGGATGCCATGCTGATTGAGCAGGTGCTCATGAATCTTATCGAAAATTCGATCAAACATTCGGGCAGCAGCGGCCCTGTGGATCTGAATATTGCACTTCGGGAAAAAGAGGTGGAATTTCAGGTGAGAGATTACGGAAAGGGAATTCCGGAGGAAGACATTTCCGGGCTTTTCGGAGGCTTTGCTGCCAAAAAGATGGAAAACAGCGACTCGTCCCGGGGAATTGGCATCGGACTGTCCATCTGCCGCTCCATTGTGCTGGCGCATGACGGACGGATTGAGGGGAAAAATCATCCGGACGGGGGAGCGGTATTTACCTTTTATCTTCCGGTTTAACGGCGGCAAAGGAGGACTTGGAGTTGAACAAAGAAACCGTACTGATTGTGGAGGACGACAACGCCATCAGCCATATTTTAACCACCATTTTAAAGGCCAACGGGTATGAGGCATTGCAGGCTTCCTTGGGAAAGACTGCGCTTTCCATGATTGCGTCCCATTGCCCGGACGTGATTCTGCTGGATCTGGGTCTGCCTGACATGGATGGGCGGGAAATTTTGAAACAGATCCGCCAATGGTCGGGAGTACCTGTTTTGGTGGTCTCCGCCAGAGGGTATGAAAAGGAAAAGGTGGAGGCGCTGGATCTGGGAGCGGACGACTATATTACCAAACCGTTCGGAACATCTGAGCTTCTGGCCAGAATCCGGACAGCCCTCCGCCATAACGCAAAGCGCATTTCCGGTGAGGAGCTTCCCTCGGGACAGTACACTTGTGGCGGGCTGACCATTGATTTCGATAAGCGGATGGCAATTGTGGATCATACCGATGTCCATCTGACCCAGATCGAGTTTAAGATTGTCAGTCTGATTGCGCGGAATGCGGGAAGGGTTCTGACCTATGACTCCATTATCAGCCAGATTTGGGGGCCGTTTGCCGCCAGAGACAACCAGATTCTGCGGGTGAATATGGCGAACATCCGCCGTAAGATCGAGAAGAATCCGGCGGAACCCCAGTATATTCTCACTGAGGTAGGGGTAGGCTATCGGATGGCCGAGGACACCGACGGCAAATTGAACTGATCCCGGCATATGGCGCCGTCTCGGAAACAGTACCGGAAAGTTGGTTAAATACAAATATGAACGAATGGATTATTCAAATGACCGAGCAGTTCGGATATTGGGGAATTCTGCTGCTGATTGCGGTGGAAAACATTTTTCCGCCCATTCCCTCAGAAGTAATTCTGACCTTCGGCGGATTTATGACAACCCACACCGATATGAATCCCTGGATTGTGGCACTGTTTGCTACAATTGGATCTGTGGCGGGAGGGCTTGTCCTCTATGGAGTGGGATATCTCATCAGCCCCGAGCGGCTGGAAAAGCTGCTGAACGGAAGAACGGGCCGCATTCTTCATCTGAAGATGGAGGATGTTCGCCGGGCGGAAGGATGGTTTGTCCGAAAAGGGACGCTGACTGTGTTTTTATGCCGGTTTATCCCCATTGTACGAAGCCTGATTTCCATTCCCGCAGGTATGTCGCGCATGCCGCTGCCGTCCTTTCTGCTTTTAACGTCTCTTGGCACCAGTCTTTGGAATATTGCACTGGTGTGGCTGGGAGTGTTTGCGGGAGAATCCTGGGAGAAAATTGCGGGATATATGGATGTGTATTCCTGGTTGGCGGTGGGAGTTCTGGGGGTGCTTTTCCTCATAGGGGGAATTCTCTTTTACCGGAAGCGGCTGAAACCGGAAAAAAAAGCGGAAACAGAAGAAAAATGAGACAGAAGGCGTATCAAACGATATGCCTTTTTTCATGTCCTCAATGAATTTACCGGAAAAACAGGAGGATTTAGCAGAAGCAACAGATTCATTCTTGCCTTTTTAACAAAAAACGTTTATAATTAATGTCTATTGAGTCAATCGTTTTGCACTTTATTCAAGTGGCTATCAGCCATGAAAGCTTTAAAAACCTTGTTTTTAAAGCTTTCGACATTGCCTGCTGCAAAAACTGCCGTCGGGGGGCTGAACCCGATAGGGTATCGCTTTTGAGCGGCCGGGAAATTTTGCTGCACAAAACCACTCAAAAGCGGAAGGGAATGGATACGAAAATGCGCGTTGTCGTAGTGGATGGTCAGGGGGGCGGCCTGGGACGCAGCCTGATTGAACTGTTAAAAGAAGAGCGGCTGGATGGCGTGGAAATTGTAGGCGCAGCTACCAATGCCGCAGCCGCCGCAGCAATGCTGAAGGCCGGCGCCGCTGCGGCCGCCACCGGGGAGAATGCCATTTGCTGGAACTGCGCCCATGCGGATATAATCGCCGGGCCCATCGGAATTATAGCAGCCAACTCCATGCTGGGAGAAATCAGCCCTGCCATGGCAATGGCGGTTTCCGAAAGCGAGGCGGACAAGGTGTTGATTCCGATTGCCCGATGCAAAGTACATGTAGCCGGGTTGGAAGAAAAAGCGATGGCACTCTATATTGAAGATGCGGTGCGGATGATCCGCAATCTGGCGGAAGCAGGACGGGCTTAAATAAGGAACAACCGGGATGAGATATCGTCGAAAGGAATGGTCATTTGAATGAAAGAAGCTGGAAAAAAAGTTTTGATCGCGATTATGGCCATTGCTGTGGCGGGGCTGGGAATTCACAGCTATTATTTAAGCCGTAAAATGGACGATCTTTCCGGGCAGCTGCAGGAAGTGCAGGCCGGACTTTATAATTCCGTCAAGGACTCTCAAAATACGATTACCGAGCAGATGAGGGAAATGATCAATCAGTCTCAAAGTCTGCTGGACAGCTACACCTTTGCCTACAGCGGAGTTGATACGGAAAGCCGCATGGTTTCCGTGAAATTCAGCTTTTCGCTGAAGGCGTCCACCGCGGGTTCTTCCGTGATCGTAAAGCCCCGGATTCAAGGGGGGCAGGGCGAAGCCGGGGAGGGGATCAAGGCATCCACCGGGGATGGCGTGCAGTATCTCTGTGAAATGCAGCTTTCCTATGAAAACGACTACGATTTTGATTTGTATGAGATATCCAAAGAGGGAACCGCCAAAAAGCTCAATACTGAGGAAGTGGCTCTCTACCCCAAAAGTGATTTTTCCAATCGCACCCGTGTTTCCACCAGCAGCAGTTCTGTTTCCGAGGATGGGTTTGAATTGGAATGGGAACTGGAAAACTGCACGTTTGGAACAGACGCGTTTCAGATTGAAAAGCAGGAATTGATTTTATCGTCCGACGGCAGCGACATTCTGAGAAAAGAGATCACATCTGTCGATGAAACCGGGAAGAACGTCCCGCCCGAAGAAGAAACGTCCGGTGCGGAGAAAAAGAATTCTCCGGCTCCCGCACAGGAAGGGGGCCCTCTCTGCCCCGGAGAATGGGACGAGCAGGTAATTTCTTATTCCGTCGTAATTCCGGCAGATCAGCTGGAGAACTGGAAACCTAAAAAGCAGAAGGTAAGTTTTCGGCTTGAAATAACCTATCAAAACGGTGAAACCGCCGTAATTGATATGTGAAGGAATGGTACCATGGCAAATATGGAACAGAAATGCGCCTGTCGGGGAGATTTTCTGGACAGGCTGGTGCAGCCTGCTGCACTGTCGATTTTATACCGGCAGCCGGACTACGGCTACAATCTCATCAAACAGCTGGCGAAGACCCGGCTGTGGAATGGGAAAACGCCCGATGCTTCTGGTATTTATCGCATTTTGAAGGATATGGAGAAGCGCGGGCTGCTGACTTCGCGGATTGATCTGGCGGACAACCAGAATATGGGAAAACGAATTTTTTCCGTGACCCCGGAAGGCATCGCCTGTATGCTCCGGTGGGAAGAAACTCTTTCGGATTACCATGAGGGAATCGGCGAAATGCTGAATGAAATCCGCGGCTTCCGTGAAGCGGGGGAAAAGCGGTCGAATATGGAAAAAGGCAGCCGGCATAAATCGGGGCGTTCTTTTTCAGAAAATTGATATGCGAAGCAGGGAATGCCAAAAATGATTGAAAATTATATCGCAACGGGAATCATCAACAGTATTGCCCTTCTTTTGCTGGGCTATATGGTTTGCAAAAACGGTTCACTGGATGCCAGAAAAAGGAAAACCTATGTGACCGCTGCCGCAATTACCGGCATCATAATTCTTGCCGAAACAGTCACGGCTGTCAGCGAATTTTCTGCACCTGCCGGCCGGTACTGGAGTATCGCCGGAAATATACTGGGATTTTCTCTTTCGCCGCTGATTCCAATTCTGCTGGCGCTGGTATTTAATCAGTCCTATATCAAAATACCCCATTGGGTGTTGATTCCCGCCGCGGTCAATTTCGCTGCGGTTGTTTTATCGCCTGCGTTTGATCTGATCTTTTCCGTTTCACCGGAAAATAGTTACAGCCGGGGATCTCTTTTCGGAATTTACATAGCTGCTTATGTCTGGGGAATTCTTGTGCTGTTATGTGCAATTTTCCGCCTGTCAGGAAGCTACTACAGCAGCAGTCGCTTTCTGATTCCCGTTCTTGCGGTATTTTTGATTGTGGGGACCAGCATTCAGGTGTTCTTTCCGCCAATTCATACCACTTGGACAACGGTTACCTTTGCGCTGGTGATCTATTATGCGTTTATCTGTGAGTTCTGCAATCAGCATGACATTCTGACGTCTCTGCTCAACCGGCGGGCATTTGAAAATGCCAAGCAGCACTATCAAAAATATCCTCAAACCGTAATTGTCCTGTTTGACGTGGACAAATTCAAGCAAGTGAATGATTCTTACGGACATCAGTACGGCGATCACTGCCTGAATGCCATAGGGATGTCGATCAATCAGGCCTTTTCCGGAGTAGGGGATGGCTTCCGCATCGGCGGAGATGAGTTTGGGGTTTTTTGCGGGGTGCAGGATGAGCATGCCGTTGACGCCGCACTGGAAAAGATGCAGAAAACCATCGAAGGGCATCAGAAAAGGGATGCCCATTTCCCATCGGTTACTTTCGGATATACGGTTTATCATAAAGCAACAGATGATTTGGAAAGAAAGATTCAGGAGGCAGACGAAGAGCTCTACAGATGTAAGCAAGGCAAGTAAAAACAAGGGCTGTATCTCAATTGAGATACAGCCCTTTGACGTAGCTGCGGCAATCATTGCGGCAGGATATCCTGCCCGTCTTTTTCGGGTTCCTCTGCGGGAGAAAGAACGATTTTTCCCTCTTCGTAGTCCATCCGGATTTTGTTGCCGCTGACACCGAGTTTTTCCAGAAGTTCCCGGGGAATCTGGACACGTCCCGCATGATCCAGTACGGCGAATTCATCATGAGCCTCTTCAAAGGCGCCAATGCTGTCCAGACGGTCTGCGTATCCCTGCTTGACAATGAGTTCACTGCTGGTCTTTCCGTCCCGGATGGCCACCACACGGTTTACTTTTTTGGAAAGGAGCCGGTCATGAGTGACGATGACAATAGTCAGCCCAAGAGTTCGGTTCAGTTCCCGAAACACATCCAGAATATAGCTTCCCGTTTTGGCATCCACCGAACCGGTAGGTTCATCCGCCAGTAGAATTTTGGGATTGTTGGCCAGCGCGATAGCGATGGCAATCCGCTGCTGTTCACCGCCGGACAGCTGATTGAGCCGGCTGTTTTTTTTATGGCTCATGCCAACCAGCTCCAGAAGCTCGCAGGCTCTTTCTTTTTGATGTTTGCTGTTTCCGAACATCATAGGCATCTGAACATTTTGCCATGCTGAAAGGAAGGGGAGAAGATTACGGGCATTATTCTGCCAGACAAATCCCACGGTATCCCGCTTGTACTGCACCAATTCCGCTTCATTCAGCTTAAACAGATCCTTGCCGTCCACGAAAAGCTTTCCGGCTGACGGCCGGTCAAGCCCTCCGATCATATTGAGAAAGGTGGATTTTCCGCTTCCGCTGTTTCCGATGATGGCCATCAGCTCTCCGCGGGCAATGTTGATCTCCAGCCCCTGCAGGGCGAGAACTTCAATGTCCTTGGTCTTATAGATTTTCACGAGGTTTTCACAGGAAATGATATTGTCTGCCGGAGCAGTTCCGGATCTTTTTTCTGCCATTTCCGTCACACCACTTCACCGTCCTCAAGTTCATATACCTTGTCGCCGATCTCCATCAGACCGGTGTCATGGGTGGTCATCACAATAGTAACTCCCTCTGCCTTGGACAGCTCCTTGAAAATTTTCACCACCTGCAGACCGGTATTGGTGTCCAGTTCAGCGGTTGGTTCATCGGCAAAGAGAACCTTGGGACGGTGGGCGATGGCTCTGGCAATGGCAACCCGCTGTTGTTCGCCGCCGGACAGTTCCTGCGGCATATGATCCATCCGGCTTCCCAGTCCGACCATTTTCAGGCATTCCGCCGCCCGCGCTTTCCGGTCTCCTGCTTTTTCCGATTTGGAGAGACGCAGGGCAAATTCAACGTTCTCATAGGCGCTCATCATGGGGATCAGCGCCACCGACTGAAAGACAAAGCCGATTTGTTCCCGGCGGAGCCGAGTGCGTTCCGCCTCGCTTTTTCGGCAGATATCCGCCTCCCGAAAGAAAACCTCTCCTGAGGTGGGATAGTCCAGCGCACCGAGAATGTTCATCAGAGTGGTTTTTCCGGAGCCGGAACGGCCCTTCAGAATGGTCAGCTTTGCGGCCGGAATTTCCAGATCAATCCCCTTGAGCGCCCAGAAGGTCTCTCCCAAGGCATTGGAAAATCCCCGCTTTACGCCTTTTGTGCGAATGATTGTTTCCATTTCGGTACTTCCATTCCGTGCCCTGCCCGGGCACTGTATTTTCCGGCAGCAGCCGGCATTGCGGTTAATCTTCTCCAAGCTTAAGCGCCTGGGAAATCCGGATGCGGGAAATCAGAATGCCCAGAATAACCATGCACAGGGCAATCATGAAGGCGATCACTCCGAAAAGGCGGAGGGAATCCGCCATGGTGCTGACCACTTCCAGGGGAAGCACCTGATCCGCCGAAGTATAGGCAATCTGAATGAGAGGAATAAAGAACCGGCTGGTCAGTCTTCCCACAAGAATTCCGATGCCGATGGAAGAGCCGGAAATGAAAATCTGTTCAGCAATCAGCATGGAAAGAATTTCCCGCATGGACATACCCATCGCCCGGAAAATACCGAACTGAAGCACCCGGGACTGAATGGAAAGAATCCAGTAAATCAGGAACCCGGTGCAGCAAAGCAGCAGCACCACAATGAAGCTTACCGTGAGAATGCCATTGGTTCCCTGATAAATGGGATCGTTTTTCAGCTTGGTAAGCTGGGCCTGCGTGTCCTGAAAGAGGGTGAATTTTGTTGCCGTCTGTTCAGCGAAATCGTAAAGCGGCCGGGAAGAATCCGCCATTTTAAACCAGATCTGATAAGGGGTAACGCCCCATGCGGACTGGAGCTGTGAAAAATGGGCAACGATCAGATAATTTGGCTTCTCTGTATAAAGACCGTCGGAATTTTTGGTTCTCACTACAGGAGCATAGGTAGGCCAGTAATCCACAAAACCATAGATGATGCCCCGGATCGATTTCCCATCCTTGTTGGAATAGGTGATGATATCGCCGGTCTGATAGCCGTAGGTGGACTGAAAATTAGAAGAAACCAGTACAGCCCGGGCGTTTTGGGAGATGGCATTCAGATACTGATACCAATGAACCGGAAGCAGGCTTTCCTGAAACCATGCAGTTTCGCCGAATTCTTTGGTGTTGATGCCCATTACCTGCACATTGTTGACACGCCCGTTGTCAGTGGACACCGATGCGCTGTTTACCGTCTGTACCTTTGTGTGGCTGACAACGCCGCTGATGTCATTGTATTTTCCGTAATCAGGCTCATAATAGATCAGTTCTTCCGGCGTGGACAGGCCCCCCGGAGCCATGCTGCTGCCTCCGCCGCCGTTATTGGGCCATTCCTCCTGTACCACCACGTCGGCGCCGGTGCTGTACCGGATTTTCCGCTCTGCATTCTGATTGATTGTTCGGGCGGCTTCGGCATTGAAGATGCCCATGGAAATGGTCAGAACCAGAAAAATCATAATGAAACCCTGACTGCCCCGGGTGCGGAGCACTCGTACAAACGAGGTATAGAGGGCGGGAGACCACCATTTTTTCCCCAGTGCGAAAATCAGCCGAATCACCATCGGGACAAGGCGGATTCCCAGCAGCCCTGCTCCCAGCATGAAAAGGGAGGAGCTGCCGTAAAGCAGGGGATCCAGCGCACCGCCGTCCAAAACCCGCTGGGCAATGGCCTGCTTCTGGTTTTCAAAGCTGTAAAGCCCGTAGAGGGAAACAGCCAGCAGGATCACATCAAGGAAGCACTTCTGCCACCAGGGCGCTCCGGACTTTCGGTTTTTTCGCTGTTTGTGGGCTACAATGGTCACGTTGGCGTACCGGAACACCGGAAGAACCATAGCGGCAATGGAAATGACACCGGCCCCCAGCGCAAAGAGCAGGGAAGTGGGGCTAAGCTCCACAGAAAGTGCTTTTCGCTGGACAAATTCCAGAAAAGCGCTGGAGGCTCCCAGCAGCTGACAGATGAGCACGCCCAAAGGAATTCCCAAGCAAAGGCTGATGAGGCCGATGACCAGACTCTGTTCCAGATAGACCGAGAGAATATGCCGCTTTTTGGCACCTCTGCTTTTCAAAACGGAGATCTCGTTCTGCTCCATCCCCAGCATCTGTTGGGAAACCATGAAGATGAAGGCTCCCAAAAGGAGAAAAATGGGAACCTGAAGTACGGAAAGCGTGATGTTCAGCTTGGAGGCCTGCGGCTGGTAGGCTTCCAGCAGAGCCTGAAAGGTGGAGGTAATGTCCTGACGGAGAAGGGATTTCAGCTCGGCGCGGTATTGGGCCAATGTGGAGAGAATGTGTGATACCCGATCCCCCCGCATGGCGCGGTAGTCCATCATGACGGTCCATATGGCGTTCAAGCTGGCTGTGGGGGCGTCGCCGTCGGCGATCACGCTCCGAAAAAGAGCTTCGGGAGCAAAGCAGAAATCCGAATAGGAATTGGCGGCGGTAGTCCAATAGAGGTCATCCGCACTGCTGTTTTTAAACACACCGACAACCTGAACCCGGACAGGGGAGCCGTCCTTCCCGGAAAGCCTGGAAAATTCCAGAACTTCGTTCAGCAGCAGATCCTGCTCGATCAGAGTGCGTTCGTTTACAAGAACCTCCATGATACCGTCTTTGGTGAGCTCGGGAGAGCATTCCCGTCCGGCAGTGAGGGTGATGTGATTTTCAAGACCGGACAGGAATCCGAGACGAAGGGATTTTTCCTTCTTTGCGTCATCCCGGTTCTGGAGTGAAACAGCCTGACTGCTGTTGGTGGCATACTGGGTTACCGATTGGGAGAGAGGAAGCTCGAATTTTTCCGGCATGCCCGCAATGATTTCTTCGGCCTGACGGAAGTGCTCCAGATTTCCCTGACCGGAGGAGGGAGACTGGGAAAAGCTCCCCTTTACTGTGATTGTTCCGGGATAAACGTTGGTGTCGGTCAGACGACTGCTCAGTGTCTGAGTCAGCAGCCGCTGAAGTACCGCCTGAGAATACATGGGGCTGCTGGCGGCAATGGCCACCAAAAGGATGTTGCCGATGAGCAGGCTGGCAACCATCCATTTTTTGTTCAGCATCTTTCGTGCAACGAAACGTAACATGTCATTCCTGCCGTGGAAGCAAAGCCGGACTTTTCTTCCGCGCCTTTCTCTCTTTCGTCAAAAGTCAGTTCAATACCAGAATCTGTCCTTCTTTCAGGCCGTCCAGTATCCAGAAAACACCCGCGTCCCAAGCGCCCATGATAATGTACCGCTTATGTACAAGACCGTTTTCCAGAATATTTACATAGCTTTTTCCCTCTGAAAGGGTCTGCGCGGCCTGCTTGGCGATCAGAACGTCCAACAGCTCCACGGTATTTCCCGTAACGGTCAGATTGTTCTCCAGATCTTCAGCGGGGACAGATTGATCCAGCTCTATATAAGCGGTACCGCTGTCCTGCCCGGCGGGAAGGGAATCCGCCGCGGCCACAACTGTCCCCGGGTAGCTGGAACGGTTGTTTTTCGGTCCGGCTTCCACAGTTACCGGCATGTTATAGCGAAAGCGGCGGGAGGAGTTATCCACGCGGACGAGGACACGATCCGTAGAGTACATGGTGATCAGCAGATCTCCCTGCTGCACCTGATCCCCGGGATTGAGATAGGTAAGCTTGTCGATGCAGCCGTCATAGGGAGCGACAATTTGGGTGCTGATCTGCTCGGCTTTCCTATTTTGAATTTCGTCCTGTAAAAGTCTCTGGTCCCGCTCCGCGGAAAACACATACTGCTGATATTGGGACTCCATTTTTTTTATTTCCAGTTCCCGGAGAGCACGCTCGTTGGAATAGGTGTACTGCATGTCTTTTTTGGCCTGCTCGATGGCCTCCATCCGGGAACGCTTTCCCCGTTCCAGTGCGGCGGCACCTTCCTTGTACGCCAGCTCTTTCGCCAGAAGCGCCGCCTCGCTTTCCTCGCTGGTAAATTCAGCCAGAACATCGCCTTTTTTTACTTCCTGCTTCTCGCTGACAAGAAATTTTTTCAGGCGGAGGTTTGGCCTTTCCGCGTACAGATCTGTGGAGACAGGAAAAAACAAGCTTCCTGCCGCAGTGGTCTTCTGAATATAGTCGCCCCGCTCCACCTGGGCGGTTTTGTAGTTTCCCTCCTCGGGAGGGGCAAATACCGGCTCCGCCGATGCGGGAGCCGCCTTCTGGCAGGCGGTCAGCGAAAGCAGAATCCCCAGCAGCAGGCTGAAACAGATACGCTTATTCCTTGACATAGACGGTATCTCCTTCCTGCAGTCCGGAACAAATTTCTACTCTGGCATCTGTAATGAGCCCGATTTCGACCTCACACCGAACCTGCCGGTCATCCTCAATTTTATAGACGTAGGCTCCCGATGAATTGCGGTAGAGAGCATTTGCGGGAATGGTGAGCACATTCTTTCGGCTGTTGCTGACAAGATAAATACAGGCGTATTGTCCCGGCTTCAATGCGGAAACGGCTTCGGGTAAGGCATTCACTGTGAATTTGCTTTGGAATTTCTCGCCGGCCAGCGCGGCGGAGAGGTAAGCCGCCTGATCCACGGGTTCCGGAATTAAATCATATTCTTTCGCACCGATTTTTGCGTAGATCCGGTCTGCCGCAGCCAGCACACTGTCGGAAACATACTCACAGGAGACAAATCGCTGACTGTCATCCGAAAGAAAGCCGGCGGTGGCGTAGGCCTGAACCCGGCTGCCTTTCAGAAGGCCTGCGGGGACGGAGAGAATGTGCCCGCTGCAGGGTGCGGTCAATGAGCTGTGTCCGATGCCTGACCGCAGTGTTTCCGCCTGCTTTTTAAGCTGATTCAGCTGCAGCCTGTTCTGCTCACGGGCCTGGCGTCCGGAAAGCTCCGTTTCTTCGACTTCAAGCTTGGAAAGCTCCAGGGAAGCACCCCAAAGTTCCTTCTCTTCGGAAAGCATCCGCTGTTTGGTGCGGGCAATTTCCAGGTCCAGGCGGGATTGTTCTTCCAGAAACGCAGCGTTCTTTTCCTGGTAGGAGATTTCTTCCTCCAGCTTTTTGAGATGCTCCTGATTTTCTTTTTCATCCAAAGTGAGGAGAACTTCTCCTTTGGAAACTTTTCGTCCTACCGAGAGGGAGGAGGAGTCAATTATTCCGTCCGCCGGAAAAACCAGCTCCGCTACTCCCGGAATTACCTGTCCGTCCAGATAGCGGATAGAACGGAGATCCTCCCGCACCACTTCTGCGGTGTCAGGCTTAAAATCCACCGGTTCCAGCAGCTCCGGAACGGCGGAAACCTCCTTTACAGGACCGCCGGAACATCCGGACAGTGTAAAAAGAAGGAAGAAAGCAGTAAGTTTCGCAAGGGAAAAAGCCTTTCGGCTGTTGCGTGGATGCAGTAATTTCATTGTCACGAAGATCACCCAGACCTTTCCGCCCCTATTTCAGAATCACAGATTCACCGGCTTCCAATCCGGAGAGAATCTCGATTTTTCCGTCGGCTTCCAATCCGGTTTTCACCGGCTTCATATCCTTGATGCCCGCCTCATTCAAATAGTAGACAACCGTCTCACCGTTGGCAGACTTTACGGCATCGCTGGGCAGGCAGAGCACGTTTTTCCGGCTGTCCAGCAGAACGGTGATGGAGGCGGTGTCTTCCTCCTCCAGATCGGGGTCCGGCTGCTCCAGCCGGAAATACATAACCGGCAGCACGTTGCCGTCCTTATCCAGAACGGGGTCCAGTCCTTCCGGGCCGAAGGAAGAGGAATCGGCGGCAGTCGCCGCATATTCTTTCTGATAGGCGTTGATGGTTACGGATTGGCCGGGAGTGAAATAGCGTGTGTCATCACCCTTGACCAGAAAAACGGAAGTGCTCATATCGGAAATGGTGAGAAAGCGTTCGCCCTCCACAGAACGGCTTCCTTCCTCCACTTCGCGCAGAAAGCTCACTGTCCCGCCGATACCTGCCCGAAGGCGGCAGCGGTCCAGATTGCGGCGGTATTCCTCCAGCTTTTTTTGATGGACCGTCTCGTTGTCCTGCAGGACAGCCAGTTCCGCCTGATAATCCTCCTGCGTCTTGCCAAAAGAAGTGTTTTCCTCTTTTTTCAGGCGATCCGCCTCTGTCCGGAGAAGATCGGGGGTTTCCTCAATCTGTTTCAGCCGGAGGGTATGGCGGCGGCTTTGAAGCGCGCGGCGTTCGTTGAGCTGGGAAATCTGAAGGCGGATCAGTTCCAGCGCATCGTTTTCACTGTCGATCTGCTTTTCCAGACTGCCTTTTTCCAATTCCGCCAGAAGCTGGCCCTTCGTTACAGAGTCGCCTTCCCGGACAAATACGTTTTCGATCAGTTCCCCTCCCAGAGTAAAGCTAAGACTTTCCGAACGGGCGGGCTTGTAGGTACAGCTTACCTTAACGCTTTTTACGATGTCCTCCCGGACGACAGAAGTCATAGTGTAGCTTTCCGCTTTGACGGAACGCACTGCCGGAGAAGCGGGAAGCTCTTCTTCCTCCGGCAAAAGGGCGCAGGAAGCAAGCAAAAGAGGCAGTACCGCCGCCAGAGCAAGGGCCAGGGCAAGGCGGGCCTTGCCGGAAAGAAAGGTCTTTGATTTCACAGGAAGTTCCTCTTTTCGGTGAAATAGTCAAACCGCGTCGATGGTTTTGCACAGTGAGAAATCCCGCTGCAGTGGGATTTTCCGGGGTTTCTGACAAATTTCCGTGCATGGAGAAGGATCGGTCTTGCCGACATACTCCCGCCTGTTTGGGAGCCGGTTTCATGGGTACATAACTGCATGGTATCATAAAACCAACGGCAAGACAAGTCGAAAGGGCGAATTGAACAGCCCAAAATAATCCGGATAGTTTTGTGGAAAGAGACAAAAAAAGATCCTGCGGAGTATCCGCAGGATCAACCGGCTTCACCAGTCTGAAACCGATTTTAAGGAGGAGATAGAGGGGAGATCCTGTCAGCCGGCAGGCCGGACAGGGCCTGCGGACTGACATATACCAAACGAACCGCGTAGGCCCGTCGGGTAATCATTGCTGAAACAGGAGCTTGCTGTAGGTAGGATAGGGCCAGTAGGCCTCTCCTGTCATGGACTCCAGCTCGTCAGCGGTTTCACGGAGCTCCTGCATGGAGGCAAACACGGACTGGTGATAAAAGTCCGCCTGCTTTTTTCCATCGGAAATTCCCTTGGCTGTCAGCACTTCGCTTTCCAGCTTTGCAGTTTTTTTCGCCATGCAGGCGGAGAGAGCGGACAACTTGCCTGCCAGGTCTTTTTCTGCCGTATAGTCCACATCCAGCGCTTTTTTGTTCAGAGCAGTCTGCGTAACGTCCCGCATATAGGAAAGAACCGCCGGGGTGATCTGCTTTTTCACCATGTCAATCATGGTAAGCGCCTCAATGTTGAGCGTCTTGGAGTAGCCGTCCAGAAGGATTTCGTAACGGGAGCGCATTTCCTGCTCGGTGAAAATTTTATGCTTTGTGAAGAGAGCGATATTTTTGGGGGCGATGAAGGCAGGAAGGGCTTCCACGGTGGATTTCAGGTTGCAGAGCCCCCGCTTTTCCGCCTCGGCAACCCATTCGTCCGAATAGTTGTTGCCGTTGAAAATGATGCGCTTGTGGTCGGTGATGACAGACCGGATCAGGTCGTTCAGGGCCTGATTGAAATCTGCCGCCGTTTCCAGAATGGTGGCAAACTGATCCAGCTCCTCCGCCACGATGGTGTTAAGAACGATGTTCGGGCCGGCAATGGAGAAGGTGGAGCCCAGCATACGGAACTCAAATTTATTTCCGGTGAAGGCAAAAGGTGAGGTACGGTTCCGGTCAGTGGTGTCTTTGGGGAAGCGGGGAAGAATGTGAACTCCCAGCTTCATCTCCTCCTGATCCTTGTGGCTGTAGGCACTGCCGGTTTCGATGGATTCCAGAATTTCCGTCAGCTCATCGCCCAAAAACATGGAGACAATGGCCGGTGGCGCTTCATTGGCGCCCAGACGGTGGTCATTTCCCGCATTGGCCACAGAGACCCGGAGAAGATCCTGATATTCGTCCACGGCCTTGATGACAGCGGATAAAAACAGCAGGAACTGTGCGTTTTCACTGGGAGAATCCCCGGGTTCCAGCAGATTGACGCCGGTGTTGGTGGAGATGGACCAGTTGTTGTGCTTGCCGCTTCCGTTGACGCCGGCAAAGGGCTTTTCGTGGAGCAGGCAGGCCATTCCGTGCCGCTCGGCCACCTTTTTCATGATCTCCATGGTCAGCTGGTTATGGTCGGTGGCAAGATTGGTATCGCTGAAAATGGGAGCCAGCTCGTGCTGGGCGGGGGCGACCTCATTGTGTTCGGTTTTCGCGAGGATTCCCAGTTTCCAGAGTTCCTCGTCCAGATCCTGCATGAAGGCTTCCACGCGGGGTTTGATGGTGCCGAAGTAGTGATCCTCCAGCTCCTGCCCTTTCGGAGGCTTTGCGCCGAACAGGGTGCGCCCGCAGAGAAGCAGATCCTCACGAAGATTGTACTTCTCCCGATCCACGAGAAAATATTCCTGTTCCGGGCCTACCGTTGTGTTGACGCGGGTTACCTCTTCGTTGCCGAAAAGCTTCAGAATACGGAGCGACTGCTTATTGATGACCTCCATGGAGCGAAGCAGGGGAGTCTTTTTGTCCAGCGCTTCGCCGCCATAGGAATAGAAAACGGTAGGAATGCAAAGAGTGCGGCCCTTGATAAAAGCATAGGAAGAAGGATCCCACGCGGTGTATCCCCTGGCTTCAAAGGTGGCACGGAGACCGCCTGAGGGAAAGCTGGAGGCATCCGGTTCGCCTTTTACCAGTTCCTTGCCCGAAAACTCCATGATGATTTTTCCGTCCCCGTCGGGCGCGATAAAGCTGTCGTGCTTTTCGGCGGTGATGCCGGTCATAGGCTGAAACCAATGGGTGAAATGAGTGACACCCTTTTCCGTTGCCCAGTCCTTCATGGCGTTGGCGACGATATTGGCAATGCCGGGATCCAGCTTCTTTCCGTTTTCAATGGTGCGGCGGAGAGCCCTGTAGGTGTCTTTGGGAAGACGTTCTCTCATTGCATGGTCATTAAAAACCAGACTTCCGAATAATTCCGGAATACGATTCATGCCTTCTGCGGGTGTGCTCATAGTGACAACCTCCTTAAATCAATCCTTGTGACAGGCAGCGAAGCGCAGACGCTGCTTTGCAGCAAAGGAAAAGAAAGATTTCATTCCCGAAACGGGAGAGAAATTCTTTTCCTCTGCAAAAGAAAAAGCGCCGCGGGAAATATCCCGCAGCGCCCTTGCTGTTACTGTCTGCATTATATGCCGTGAAAATCTTTTTGTCAACTGGTTTTGCAGGATTTTTTTATAAAAATTCAAGATTGTGTCATGTTCTACGAAAAACGGAGCGTCAAAAAAGGCTTTTGCAATAATTTTTAGAAATTCCTGCAAACTCGTTGACAAATCAAAATGAAACCAATATAATAATTGCAACGAATAGGAACAAAGACGTTCATGAACAGGCGGTTTTCCACCGCTTCTTTCATGAACGCCTTTTTTATTGCCGGTCATGTGTATGCGCCGGCAGGCTGAATCGATAAAAAGGGGGATTTTCCATGTTGAAGGAGGGTCAGGTTCGGATTCCGTCCGGCTGTGCCGTTTCCGGCATTTTTTCCAAAAGCGGGGAACGCCTTTCCGGTGAGGACATCGTTCGTTCCATTGCCGTAATGCACGACCGCTCCAACGGTTTGGGCGGCGGGTTTGCCGGATACGGCATTTATCCCGAATACAAGGATCTGTATGCGTTTCATGTATTTTATGACGATAATGAAGCCAAGCAGGAATGCGAAACATTTCTGGAAAAGCATTTTGACATCGTGAATCTTTCCAAGATACCGGTTCGTCAGACCCCCAAAATCACCGATGAGCCGCTGATCTGGCGGTATTTTGTGTCGCCTCTGCCCACAAGGCTGGCGGCAAGCCAGCTGGATGAGCGGGAGTACACCATCCGGAGCGTCATCCGCATCAACACCCGCATTGAGGGCGCCTATGTCTTTTCCAGCGGCAAAAACATGGGCGTGTTCAAGGCGGTGGGATTTCCGGAGGATGTGGGCGAGTTTTACCGGCTGGAGGAATATGCCGGCTACTGCTGGACGGCCCACGGACGGTATCCCACCAATACGCCCGGTTGGTGGGGCGGTGCCCATCCCTTTGCGCTGGGGGAGTACTCCATCGTGCATAACGGAGAGATTTCCTCTTACGATGCAAACCGCCGTTTCATTGAAATGTTCGGGTATCAGTGTACACTGCTGACGGATACCGAAGTGATCACCTATATTATTGATTATCTGAACCGCCGTCAGAAGCTGACGCTGGAGGAAACGGCAAGTATCATCGCGGCGCCCTTCTGGTCCACCATTGAGCAAAAAAGTCCGAAGGAACGGGAAAAGCTGACCTACCTGCGCAATGCCTTCGCAAGCCTGCTGATTACAGGGCCGTTTTCCATTCTGCTGGGCTTTGAGGGGGGCATGATGGCGCTGAACGACCGGCTGAAGCTGCGTTCCATGGTGGCGGCGGAAAAGGGAGACCGGTTCTATGTGGCGAGCGAAGAATGCGCTATCCGCACCATGGAACCGGAGCCGGACCGCATCTGGTCTCCCAAAGGCGGAGAGCCCGTCATTGTAACGCTGGATCAGGGAGGGAAACAGATATGCCGTTAAACTTTTTATATCCGGAATATGAGGTTTCCAGAAACCGGGAACGCTGCATTGCCTGCCGGGTCTGTGAAAGGCAATGTGCAAACGGAGTACATTCCTACGATAAGGACCGCAATCTGATGATGTCCGATGACATGAAGTGTGTGGACTGCCAGCGGTGTGTGACCCTGTGTCCCACCCGGGCGCTGAAAATTGTCAAGTCCGACAATACCTTCAAGGAAAACGCCAACTGGAAGGGAAGTACCATATCGGAGATTTACCGTCAGGCGGAGTCCGGCGGCGTGCTGCTTTCCTCCATGGGAAACCCGCAGGATTACCCGGTTTACTGGGATAAAATTCTCATCAATGCCTCCCAGGTGACCAATCCCTCCATCGACCCTCTCCGGGAACCCATGGAGACCAAAACCTATCTGGGGAAAAAACCCGATCGGGTAGAGCGGGATGAAAACGGCGAGCTCATCAACAATCTCACGCCACAGTTGGAGCTTTCCACGCCGCTGATGTTTTCGGCCATGTCTTACGGCTCCATCAGCTACAACGCTCATGCCAGTCTGGCACGGGCAGCGGAAACGCTGGGAATCTGCTACAATACCGGCGAAGGCGGCCTCCACAAGGATTTCTACCGGTATGGAGCCAACACCATTGTACAGGTGGCTTCCGGACGGTTCGGAGTACATAAGGATTACCTGAATTCCGGCGCAGCCATCGAAATCAAGATGGGGCAGGGCGCAAAACCCGGCATCGGCGGGCATCTGCCGGGGGCGAAAATTGTGGGCGAGGTCTCTGAAACCCGGATGATTCCGGAGGGTTCGGATGCGATTTCCCCCGCCCCTCATCATGACATTTATTCCATTGAGGATCTTCGTCAGCTGGTGTATTCCCTGAAGGAGGCCACCGAATACAAAAAGCCGGTGATCGTAAAAATTGCGGCGGTTCACAATGTGGCCGCCATTGCTTCAGGCGTGGCGCGCAGCGGTGCGGACATCATCGCTGTCGACGGCTTCCGGGGAGGAACCGGTGCGGCCCCGACCCGAATCCGCGACAATGTGGGAATTCCCATTGAGCTGGCACTGGCTGCGGTTGACCAGCGGCTCCGCGACGAGCACATCCGGGACAATGTATCCATTGTGGTGGGTGGAAGTATCCGCTCCAGCGCCGACATTGTCAAAGCCATCGCCCTGGGAGCGGACGCGGTGTATATCGCTACTGCGGCGCTGCTGGCGCTGGGCTGTCACCTGTGCCGCAGCTGTCAGAAGGGAAACTGCAACTGGGGGATTGCCACCCAGCGGCCCGAACTGGTCAAGCGGCTGAATCCCGATATCGGCTGTGAACGTCTGGTCAATCTGGTGAATGCGTGGACTCATGAAATCAAGGAAATGATGGGCGGCATGGGAATCAACTCCATCGAGGCTCTGCGTGGAAACCGTCTGATGCTCCGGGGCGTCGGGCTCAACGAAAAGGAGCTTTCCATTCTGGGAATCAAGCACGCGGGCGAAGCATAATGGAGGAAAAGGAGGACTGCGGCCATGAAGCGGATTTATGTGAATGAAAAGTGGTGTCTCGGATGTCACCTGTGCGAATATTACTGTGCTTTTGCCAACTCCGGAAAGGACGACATGGTAAAGGCGCTGGCGGGAGTGACCATCAATCCCCGCATCCGGGTGGAAGAGGAAAACGGAGTCAGCTTCGCGGTATCCTGCCGCCACTGTAAAGAGCCTCTCTGCGTGAAAAGCTGTATTACCGGTTCGCTGAAAATCGTGGACGGGGTGATTACCTTTAACCGGGAGAAATGCGTGGGCTGCTATACCTGTATTCTTTCCTGCCCTTACGGTGCCATCATGCCCGGGGCGGATGGAGTGGTTCAGAAGTGTGAGCTTTGCCTGAACAATTCTTCCGGAAAACCCGCCTGTGTGGCGGGGTGCCCCAATCAGGCCATTGTCTACGAGGAACGATGAACCTGCCGGCATTGCCGTAAATTCCAGAAAGGACTGGTATGACCATGAAATACGTATTGATCGGAAATTCCGCGGCGGCGGTGGGCTGTATCGAAGGGATCCGACGGAGGGACCCGGAGGGAGAAATCACCGTGGTGTCTGCGGAGCGGTACCATACCTATTCCCGCCCCTTGATTTCCTATCTTCTTTGCGGGAAAACGGATGAAGAACGGATGAAATACCGCCCGGACACCTTTTACAGTGACAACGGGTGCAGGCTGATCTCCGGTGTTTCTGCGCAGAGTATTCTCCCGGAAAAACGCACCGTTTTGCTTTCCGACAAGTCCCTGCTCACTTACGACAAGCTGCTGATCGCCACAGGCTCCCGTCCGGCCGTTCCGCCCATCAAGGGGCTGGAGAGTGTCCGGAAACGGTTTACCTTCAGTTCTCTGGACGACGCCAGAGCGCTGGAAAAGGCGATTGGCCCGGAGTCCCGGGTGCTGATTATGGGAGCCGGGCTGATCGGGCTGAAATGTGCGGAAGGAATCAGCGGAAAGGTGAACAGCATTGCAGTGGTGGATATGGCAGATCACATTCTGCCCAGCATTCTGGATACCGAGGGCGCTTCTCTGGTACAGTCCCACATGGAACGGAGGGGAATCCGGTTTCTTCTGTCCGACCCGGTGAAGGAGCTGTATGACGGCGCGGCAAAGCTGTCCGGCGGGACGATTGTGGAATTTGACGTACTGGTGATTGCAGTGGGCGTCCGCCCCAACGTCGAGCTGGTTCGTGATGCGGGCGGCGAGGTGAATCGGGGAATCTGCACCGACGAATACTGCCGGACCACTCTTCCGGATGTATATGCCGCAGGAGACTGCGCAGAAAGCTTCGATGCCGTCACCGGCGAGCAGAAGGTGCTGGCGCTTCTGCCCAATGCGTATCTGCAGGGCGAATGCGCGGGGACCAACATGGCAGGCGGAGCGAAAAGCTACCGGAGCGCCATTCCCATGAACTCGGTGGGATTCTTCGGGCTTCACATTATGACGGCGGGAAGCATGGAGGGAACGGAATATATTACCAGGACGGGGGATTCGTATAAGCGTCTGATTGTGGGGGAAAACCGGCTGAAGGGCTTTATCATGATCGGGAATGTGGCCCGTGCCGGGATCTATACCTCCATGATCCGTGAGCGTACACCGCTGGATACTGTGGATTTTGAACTGATTCTGGAAAAGCCGCAGCTGATGGCTTTTACCAGAGTGCGGCGGGAAGAGATTCTGGCCGGATCTGCGGAGAAATCGTAACGGTGCCGTCCGGCACAAAACCCGGAAAGGAATGGTTATCAATATGATACTGGATGCACAGGGGATGGATTTTCAGGAGCTGAACCGGAAGGTGAGGGAATCCGCCGAACCTGAAATTATGATTGAGCACTGTCTGGGACAGCGGTATATTGCCGACGGTTCCCGGAATCAGAAAATCACCGTTCACGGAACGCCGGGCAACGGCCTTGCAGCATATCTGGACGGAAGCGAGGTAATCGTCCGGGGCAATGCCCAGGATGCGCTGGGCGATACCATGAATGCAGGAGAAATCACTGTTTTCGGTTCTGCCGGAGATGCCGCGGGATATGCGATGCGGGGCGGAAAGATCTTTATTCACGGCAACACCGGGTACCGGGCGGGAATTCACATGAAGGCGTATCAGGAGAAGGTTCCTGTGATGGTGGTCGGCGGTACGGCAGGAAGTTTTCTGGGGGAATATCAGGCCGGGGGGATCATTGTGGTGCTGGGGCTTCACGCGGAGGAGATTCCGGTAGGACCTTTCTGCGGCACCGGGATGCACGGAGGAAAAATTTTCATCCGTTCCTCCACCCCGCCAAAGGGACTGCCGAAGCAGGTGCTTGCACGTTCGGCACCGAAAGCGGAAATGACCGAAATCATGCCCTTGCTGGAAGATTTCTGCGGCCGCTTCGGAGAGAGCATTTCGCAGGTGCTGGCAAAACGGTTTTATCTCCTGACTCCGGACACAGACAATCCGTATCATCAGCTGTATACGGCAAATTGAATTTTTTTACAGAAAAAGGAAAAAATTTCAATTTGTTTCTATAATTTGATCGAAAAATCCTGTATAATAAAAGAGAGAAAACAGTAGGAGGTAAAGGGTATGGATTATACAATGCAGGAGGTTCTGCAGTTTGTAGAGGAAAATGACGTAAAGTTTATTCGTCTGGCATTCTGCGACATTTTCGGAACGCAGAAAAATGTTTCCATCATGCCGGAGGAGCTGCCGAGGGCTTTTGAAACGGGGGTATCCTTTGATGCTTCCGCTATCCGGGGATTTATGGATGTGAACGAGTCCGATCTTTTTCTGCATCCCGACCCGTCCACCCTGTCGGTACTTCCGTGGCGCCCCACTCACGGTCGGGTGGTTCATATGTTCTGCGACATTAAAAGACCGGACGGCTCTGTCTTCGAGGGGGACGGACGTCAGATCCTGAAAAGGGTGGTGCATGAGGCGGCGGAGATGGGTTACCTCTGCCGGATCGGCTCGGAGTGCGAGTTCTATTTGTTTCAGCGGGATGAGCAGGATCGGCCAACCTTCCTTCCTCACGATCAGGGAAGCTACTGTGATATTGCGCCGCTGGACAAAGGCGAGAATATCCGGCGTGAAATCTGTCTTTCTCTGGAGGAGATGGGCATTCGTCCCGAAAGCTCCCATCATGAGCAGGGCCCCGGACAAAACGAAATCGATTTTAAATACAGCGATGCACTGACCGCCGCGGATAATCTGGTGACCTTTAAAGCCGCCGTGAAGTCCATCGCGGCTCTGAACGGTTTGCACGCTTCTTTTCTGCCGAAGCCTTTCGCCGGAAAAAGCGGAAGCGGTCTGCATATTAATCTTTCCCTCTGCCGGGACGGAGAAAATCTCTTTTCTCTGAAGAGCAGCCCGGAGGCTTCCAGCTTTATGGCGGGCATTCTGGATAAAGCGGCGGAGATCACTACCTTTTTAAATCCGCTGACCAATTCCTATTCCCGCTTCGGCAGCTTTGAAGCCCCCAAATATATCACATGGTCCCACCAGAACCGCTCCCAGCTGATTCGAATTCCGGCGGCAACAGGAGAATACTGCCGGATGGAGCTGCGCTCTCCGGATCCGTCCTGCAATCCCTATCTGGCCTTTGCGCTGATTCTGGCGGCTGGGCTGGACGGAATCCGCAAAGGAAAGGAACTGATGCCTCCCACCGACGAAAATCTTTACCAGATTGAAGCCGGCGGCGCGTGGGGGCTTCGCACCTTGCCGCCCACACTGGGGAAGGCGCTTGCTCTGACCGAAAAAAGCGAGTTCGTAAAATCTGTCATCCCGGAGGAGACCATTAAGCGGTATCTGGAAGTCAAGCATGCGGAATTTGAGCGGATATCCAATGTTCAGGACCGGCAGAAGGAAGAACTTGACCTGTATTTTGACCGGATTTAATCGAAGCTGATTTTATCCCGAAAAAATACTGGAAAGTCTGGTGAACCGGTTAAGCTTATGGATAACGTGCTGATTATATCAAGTTCCGATAAAGGAAGAGAATTTTTTACAGAACTGCTCCGCTTAGGGGAGGCCCCGAAGATCACTGCGGTAAAAAACGGTGGGGAAGCCCGTAGAATGTTGATTTCCTCGGATTTTGACCTGATTATCATCAATGCGCCGCTGGCGGATGAGTTCGGCTGTGAACTGGCGGTGCAGCTGACCCTTTCCACCATGTCCGGCGTCATGATCGTGGTAAAAGCCGAAATTGCGGACCAGATTGAGCAAAAGGTAGAGGATCACGGCGTTTTCGTGATTGCGAAGCCTGTTGTCAGACAGGTTTTTTATCAGGCTGTCAAAATGGCGGCGGCATCCCGCAGGAGGATGTCCTGCCTGAAAAACGAAAATACCAAGCTGCAGCAGAAAATCGAGGAAATCCGTCTGGTGGACCGGGCAAAATGTGTGCTGATTCAATACCTCAGCATGACCGAACCACAAGCCCACCGCTACATTGAAAAGCAGGCTATGGATCTGCGCTGTACGAGAAGGCAGATTGCCGAGGAGATATTGAAAACCTATGAAAATTGAAATTGGGGAAGCCAAAGCGGCAGAAAAGCCTCATGAGGAGTGCGGTGTGTTCGGCGTACGGATTCGTTCGGATGAGGCTGCGGGCATTACCTACAACGCGCTGATCGCCCTTCAGCACCGGGGACAGGAAGGGGCGGGCATTGCGGTTTTGCGCAGCGGTTCGATCCTTTATCATAAGGATGTGGGACTGGTCAGCGAGGTATTTACTCCCGCTGTTCTGGACAATCTGCCCAAAGCCGCTTGTGCCATCGGCCACGTCCGCTATTCCACAACAGGGGGAAACTGCCGGGAAAACGTACAGCCCATGGTGACAGAATATTTTAAAGGCAGGATTGCCACCGCTCACAACGGCAACATTGTCAATGCTGCCGAGCTGAAGGAAAAACTCAGAAGCTACGGCTGTGATTTTACAGCCACCAACGACAGTGAGGTGATTTCCTCCCTGATTGCCTACGAGGCGCTTCAGCATGAAAAAATTGAGGATGCGGTGGCGGCTGCGGCGGGACAGCTGAAGGGGGCGTTTTCTCTGGTGGTGATGTCCAGCAGGGATAAGCTGATTGCCTTGAGAGATCCGTGGGGATTCCGTCCCCTCTGCATCGGAAAGAGTGAAAACGGAGTGGCGGTGGCCTCGGAAAGCTGTGCGCTGGACAGTGCCGGATTTGATTTTATCCGGGACATTTCTCCGGGAGAAATGGTCGTGATCGACAGCGGCTGCAATATTGAGAGCCGTCCCATTCTGGAAAGCGGCAAAAAAGGCTTCTGTATTTTTGAATATGTATATTTTTCCCGTCCGGATTCGGTAATTGACGGGATGAGCGTTTACGAGTCCCGATTCCGAATGGGAAAGATTTTGGCAAGGGAGCATCCGGTGGAAGCGGACATCGTCTGCGGCGTGCCGGACAGCGGCATGGAGGCGGCCATGGGATATGCGGCCGCCAGCGGCATCCCCCTGGCATCAGGCTTTGTAAAAAACCGGTATATCGGAAGAAGCTTTATTTTCCCGTCCCAAAGCCAGCGGGATGCCGCCGTGCGGCTGAAGCTGAATCCTCTGCGGGCCAACGTGGGGGGCAAACGGATTGTGCTTGTGGATGACTCCATTGTGCGGGGCACTACCAGTGCAAAAATCATCAAGAGCCTGAGACATGCGGGAGCGGCGGAGATTCACCTGAGGATTTCGTCCCCGCCGTTTCGGCATACCTGCCATTTCGGTACGGACATCGACTCGCCTGAAAATCTGATTGCCAACCACATGACGGTTTCGGAAATCGGGGAGAAAATCGGCGCGGACAGTCTTGGATTTATCAGTATTGCCGGATTGGAAGAAGCCTGCGGAAAATGTGCCTTGCCCTTTTGTACGGGGTGCTTTTCCGGGGATTATCCCGTGGCGGCGGGGAATACTACCAAGACGGAATTGGAACAGGATCAGCCGTAAAACGGCGGCAATCAGAAAGGAATGGCGATCATTATGGGAGAAAACCCGATTTACCTGATTCTGGAAAACGGAATGGTGTTTCAGGGAAAGAATTTCGGCGCCTGCCATGACGTTACCGGCGAAGTGGTGTTCACCACTTCGATGACGGGATATCTGGAGACACTCACCGACCCCAGCTATTACGGACAAATCGTCCTTCAGACGTTTCCCCTTATCGGCAACTACGGCGTAATTCCGGAGGACTTTGAAAGTGCCTCTCCCAAGCTGTCGGCCTATATCGTCAGGCACTGGTGTCAGCAGCCCTCCAACTTTCGGAATGAGGGTTCGCTTGACGCCTTTTTAAATGCTTCGGGTGTGACGGGAATATACGGCATCGACACCCGCCGGCTGACCAAGATTATCCGGGAAAAAGGGGTAATGAACGCCCGCGTTTCCCGGACGCTTCCTTCCGATTTGTCTGCTCTGGCCACTCAGCTGAAAGAATTTCGGATTCAAGATGCGGTGGCGTCGGTGGGAAACGATGGGAAGAAGTGCTTTCGGCCTGAAAATGCCCGGAGAAGGGTAGTCCTCTGGGATTTCGGAGCAAAGCAGGGAATCGTAAGAGCACTGGCGGAACGAGGCTGTGAAGTGATTACCATGCCTTTTTCGTCCACCGCAGAGGACATTCTGACGCTGCGGCCGGACGGCGTGATGCTTTCCAACGGCCCCGGAGATCCGGCGGAAAATAAGCAGGTTATCCGCGAGCTGGCCAAGCTTTGCGGCGCGGGAATCCCCATGTTCGGAATCTGTCTGGGCCATCAGCTGCTTGCTCTTGCACAGGGGGCGTCAACCGGGAAACTGCATTACGGGCATCGGGGCGCCAACCAGCCGGTAAAGGAATTGGAAACGGGGCGGGTGTTCATCACCAGTCAGAATCACGGTTATGCGGTAGAAGCCGCAAGTTTGCCGGACTGCGCCCGGGAAAGCTTTGTCAATGCCAATGACGGAACCAATGAGGGCATTGTCTACACCAATATGCCGGCATTTTCGGTGCAGTTTCATCCGGAAGCCTGTGGCGGCCCTCATGATACCATGCCGCTGTTCGACCGGTTTGTGCAGATGATGGATACTGTCCGGGAAAAGGGGGATGCACTATGCCGTTAAATCCTAACATTAAAAAAGTTCTGGTCATCGGATCAGGCCCAATTGTAATCGGTCAGGCAGTGGAATTTGACTATGCCGGCACCCAGGCCTGTCAAGCGCTGAAGGAGGAAGGGCTGGAGGTGGTGCTCATCAACTCCAATCCTGCCACCATCATGACGGACAATGCAATGGCCGACGAAATTTATATTGAGCCGCTTACTGTCGACACGGTAAAGCGTGTCATTGAAAAGGAAAAGCCGGACAGTCTGCTGCCCACGCTGGGCGGCCAGACAGGTTTGACCCTGGCCATGGAGCTGGCGAAGGAGGGATTCCTGACGCAGCACAAGGTTACCCTTCTGGGAGCCAATCCGGATACCATTGATAAAGCGGAGGACCGTCAGCGCTTTAAGGAAACCATGCTGCAGATCGGCGAGCCGGTAATTCCGTCGGTCGTTGTCTGTGATGTGGAGCGGGCGGTGGATTTTGCAAAGCAGGTTTCCTATCCGGTTATCGTGCGTCCTGCCTTTACGCTGGGAGGTTCCGGCGGGGGAATTGTGGAAAATGAGGAGGAACTTCGGGAAATTGCGGCGGGAGGGCTGCGGCTTTCTCCCATCACCCAGATTCTGGTGGAAAAATGCATTTCCGGCTGGAAGGAAATCGAGTTTGAAGTCATGCGGGACGGGCACGGCAACGTGATTACCGTATGCGGAATGGAAAATTTTGATCCGGTGGGTGTCCATACCGGAGATTCCATCGTGATTGCCCCCACCGTGACCCTTGCGGACAAAGAATACCAGATGCTTCGTTCCGCCGCGTTGAATATCATCACCGCCATGGGAATCGAGGGAGGCTGCAACTGTCAGTTTGCCTTAAATCCGGACAGCTTTGAGTATGCGGTCATTGAGGTGAACCCCCGGGTATCCCGTTCGTCAGCACTGGCATCCAAAGCCACGGGGTATCCCATTGCCAAGGTGGCTTCGAAAATTGCTGTGGGCTACACACTGGACGAGATTCCCAACGCCATCACCGGAAAAACCTTTGCCTGCTTTGAGCCTGCCCTGGACTATGTGGTGGTGAAGTTCCCCAAATGGCCCTTTGACAAGTTCGTCTATGCCCGGCGAACACTGGGAACCCAGATGAAAGCCACCGGCGAGGTAATGGCCATCGGCCAGACCTTTGAGGAAGCGTTGATGAAGGCGGTGCGGGGAGCGGAGCTTTCTCTTGCGACCCTGACGCTGCCGAAGCTTGCCGCTCTGACGGATGGTGAGGTGGAAAGCCGGCTTTACAGCTGCGATGACGAGCGGCTCTTCAGCGTCTATGAGGCACTGAAACGGGGAGTGTCCTGCGAAAAAATCCATGAGATCACCAAAATTGACAACTGGTTTTTATATCATCTGCTTTCTCTGGCAGAAATGGAGCAGCGGCTGGAAAAGGAGCTGCTGACCCGGGAGCTGGTGCTGGAGGCAAAGCGGTTCGGCTTTCCTGACAAATCCATCGCTTGTCTTGCGGGCAGAGAACTGCCCTGCCATATCCCGGCTTCCTATAAAATGGTGGATACCTGCGGAGCGGAATTTGACGCCAAAACACCTTATTTCTATTCCTGCTATGACGAAGAGGATGAGGCTGCGCCGTTTATCGCGGGAAGAAAGAATCCGAAGCCTTCCATCATTGTCTTTGGTTCCGGTCCCATTCGGATCGGTCAGGGAATTGAGTTTGATTATGCGTCGGTACATTGCGTATGGGCACTGAAAAAAGCAGGTTTTGAGGTTGCCATTGTCAACAACAATCCCGAAACGGTATCCACTGATTTTAATACCGCAGACCGGCTTTATTTTGAACCGCTTACTCCCGAGGATGTGCAGAATGTCATTGAGAAAGAAAAGCCCTATGCGGCGGTGGTTGCCTTCGGCGGGCAGACTGCCATTAAGCTGACCAAATTTGTGGAAAGTCTGGGCGTGAAGATTCTGGGTTCCTCGGCCGACAGCATTGATATGGCGGAGGATCGGGAGCGGTTTGACGAGCTCTTGGAAAGGCTTCAGATCCGGCGTCCCGCCGGCTATACGGTCATGACCGAAGAGGAGGCGCTGGACGCTGCGGGAAAACTGGGATATCCGGTACTGATGCGTCCATCCTATGTGTTGGGCGGGCAGAATATGATTATCGCGTTCAGCGACGCAGACATTCAGGAATATATGAAAATTATCCTGTCCCATGGAATTGAGAATGCTGTCCTCATCGACAAATACCTGATGGGAGTGGAGATTGAGACGGATGCCATCTGCGATGGAGAGGATGTGCTGATTCCCGGCGTAATGGAGCACATTGAACGCGCAGGAGTCCATTCCGGTGACTCCATTGCGGTTTATCCCGCATGGAACCTGACTGGGGAGCAACTGGAGAAAATTGCCCGGTATACCAAAGAGCTTTCCCTTGCGCTGAACGCCAAAGGGCTTGTGAACATTCAGTATGTCATTCACGAGGGAAAAATTTATGTAATCGAGGTCAATCCCCGTTCCTCCCGTACCATTCCCTATATCAGCAAGGTATCCGGCGTGCCTATGGTAGATCTTGCGGTTCGGGTCATGCTGGGAGAAAAGCTTGGGGACTTGGGTTATGGTACCGGCTTGTATCCTGCTCCCAAACGGATTGCCGTCAAGGTGCCGGTATTCTCCTTTGAAAAGCTGGCGGATGTGGACACCCATCTGGGACCGGAAATGAAGTCTACCGGCGAGGTGCTGGGCATTGGCCGAACGCTGGAGGAAGCCTTGTTCAAAGGACTGACGGCAGCGGGATACCGGATGGCACGCCGGGGAGGTGTTCTGGTGACGGTACGGGATACCGACAAAGGGGAGATTGCCCCTGTGGTTCAAAAATATGCCGATTTGGGATATGCGCTCTATGCCACTCATGGTACTGCTGAGGTTTTAAGACAGGCGGGAATGAGTGTGGTGTCTGTAAGCAAAATCCATGAAGCCGCCGAGAATGTCAAGACGCTGCTGGAGAGCGGCCGGGTCGCCTGCGTGATCTCCACATCGGCGAAGGGGCGGCTTCCCGCCCGGGACAGCGTGAAAATCCGCCGGAAAGCGGTAGAGCTGGGAATTCCCTGTCTCACCTCTCTGGATACCGCTTCCGCTTTGGCTGACAGCCTGAAGAGCGGGTATACCCCTTATACCACGGAGTTGGTGGATATCAACCATATGTAGGCGAGACATTTCTTTTATTTCTAATTTGTGTGTTGGTTTATCGGAAGCTTCTTTTGCGGGCTGCGCGCCCTGCGCCTGCGTTTTTTGATTAAGTCTTTGTTTATCGTAAGTTTCTTTTGCGGGCTGC
>DBGCDL010000023.1:0-56640 GCA_048358235.1 Oscillospiraceae bacterium | reverse complement strand
CGCCGCATCAAGGCAAAGTTAAAGGGCTTGCCGCCTGCAATGCACAGACAACAAGCCCTCTTGGCTGCTTGACAAATTATTAATTTAAATATTTGTCTAACTTTTTGGGTTCACTTCACAGATACCGGAGAAGCGGCTCTTTGTTATACTTGCAGAAGGAATTTATGTTCGGTTTTTCAGAGGAACATATTCTACCCGTTCCTTCACATTCCTGTAGGAAGGCCGGATGATTTTGCCGGCGTTTACCAGCTCCTCAATTCGGTGAGCACTCCATCCGGCGATACGCGCTATGGCAAAAATAGGAGTATAGAGCTCCAGAGGAAGATTGAGCATATTGTAGACGAAGCCACTGTAAAAGTCAATGTTTGCGGAAACGCCTTTGTAAATTTTCCGTTCCTCAGATATGACAGAGGGCGCAAGCTTCTCCACCAGAGAATAGAGCCCGAACTCTTTGGTTAAGCCCTTTTCTTCGGAGAGATAGCCTACATAATTTTTAAAGATATTGGCTCTGGGGTCAGAAAGCGAATACACCGCATGCCCCATACCATAGATAAGCCCCGCCTTGTCAAAGGCTTCTTTATGCAGCAGCGCCTGAAGATAACGACGAACCTCGTCTTCATCGGTCCAGTCTTTGATCTGAACTTTCATGTCCTCGAACATCTGCACCACTTTAATGTTTGCACCGCCATGCTTGGGCCCTTTCAGAGAACCGATCGCCGCCGCAATGACAGAATATGTGTCCGATCCGGAAGAAGAGACAACGTGAGTGGTAAAGGTGGAGTTGTTGCCTCCGCCGTGTTCGGCGTGAAGAACCAGCGCCAGATCCAGCACCCGTGCTTCCAGTTCGGTGTACTTGCTGTCCGCGCGGAGAAGATGAAGAATATTTTCCGATGTGGACAGCTCCGGCAGAGGATTATGGATAAACAGGCTGTTGCCGTCGTGATAGTGGCTGTAAGCCTGATAGCCGTACACAGAAAAAAGCGGGAAAAGTGCGATCAGCTGCAGGCATTGCCGCAGAACATTCGGAACACTGATGTCGTTGGCGTTGGTGTCGTAGGAATACATGGTAAGCACGCTGCGGGCCAGTGTGTTCATCATGTCGGGGCTGGGCGCTTTCATGATGATATCCCGGACGAAGCTGGTGGGAAGGGAGCGGTACCGTGCCAGAAGAGAGGAGAAATCTTTCAGCTGTTCGGGAGTGGGCAGATTCCCAAACAAAAGCAGATAGGTGGTTTCTTCAAAGCCGTACCGTTTGTCCCGTATAAAGCCATGGACAATATCTTCAATGTCAACGCCGCGGTAGAAGAGTTTTCCTTCGCAGGATACTTTTTTTCCATCGACTTCTTTGCTGGATTGAATTTCCGAAATCTCGGTCAACCCCGTTAAGACACCGTTTCCGTTCAAATCACGAAGTCCGCGATTCACCTGAAATTTGGTGTACAATTCTGGGGGGATATATCCGTTATTGCGGCACAAAGCCGATAACTCGTATATCTCTGGCGTAATTTCAGAGAACTTGTTATCTCCGTTCACTGCCATCTCCTCACACTCCTTCTCTCTTTTCTATTCAGTCGGCAATCCCTTTTTCGTGCAGGTTTGGCAACATGGTTGCTCTTGCTTTTGACAAATGGAAAAGCCGGCGTCAAAAAGCAGTCTCCCGCAAGTTTAAGATTGATTTATTCAGTATATCACAAAAATATTAACAAAATATGACTGAAAGCAATATTTTTGCAGGAAAAGGCATTTTCTGATTCATGGCAGAGAAAACTTTCAGACTGATTTCGCCTTTCGGCGTCAAAAAAGATCAATAGTAGGCGTCTTGCATAAAGCGCTCGGCCGCCTGCTTCAGGTCCTCCACCGTTTCAATCGTAACGCCCGCTTCCAGCAGGCTGTTTTTTACTTCAATGGGAAGATTTTCAAAATCGTATCTAAGATCGGGATTTATTCGGCTGTTTGGGGTGAAATCCGGCATATTGTTTTCCTTTCTCCCACCAACGTGACAGGCAGGGATAAAAAGCTGGCGAATGATGCGCCTTTGCAGAAATAAATCGCTTATTTCCGCAAACTACCAAACCATGGCAGTTTAATGGTTCCGTGCGCATTATAGTATCTCCGGCGGAAAAAGGAAAATGCGCCGAAAAAGCAAATGAGCAAAGGCTATTCGCCTTTGCTCATTCCGATTGCGCCTAAAATAGTGGCAGCCGCTCCGCACAGAACCGAAATTACGCCGATGATAAATGTGGCCAGTGCCAATCCTCTTTTCATTCGAAAAACCTGCCTTTCTTTCTGAGACGTGAATCTATACGTCTTTTTTTTCATTCAATGTGTCAATCAATTTTAAAACAGCTTTCTTTTTTGGAGGGGATAATTCGGTAAATTTTCTGAAAAACGCCAAGTCCTCCGATGTTCTCAAGTCCCCATCGCAGCCCAGAAGGAAATCCACGGAAACTTGATAATAGTCCGCCAAAGCTTTTATCGTATTCAGATCCGGTTCACGTTCGCCGTTTTCATAACGGGTGTAGGCAGGACGTGTAACACCAAGCAGCTTCGCAATGTCATTCTGGGTTTTTCCGGCGTTGAGTCGCAGTTCCTTTAAGCGTAGCATGGGTTCCAATCCTCCCTTACTTTTATTATAGTGCTTGAATGGAACATGACAAGCGAAGTGCCAAAATGACACATGAAGAGCTGGGGACAAAACATTTTTTGAAATTAGAAAAAGATGTGGAATCAACACACAAAAAGGCTGAAAAACCAAGCAAAGAATGAATGAAAAGGTATAATACCGGTTTTATAAATTTAAAAAAGGAATTACATGAAAATAGCTTATAAAATAAATAATAAAAACTTTTTATTATTACATATTGACAAAACAATATTTTGATGTAATATATAACTGTAATTAGTTTTAGATATAAGTGAAAAGAAAATTTTATTTCAGGAACTAATTTGTATTATTTGACTTAAAAAAATGAAAAATATAGAGTTTTTGACGAAAATATTTTTTAAAATAGAAAGTCAAATTTTATTTTTGCAGTTTTATAAAACCGGTTTTATAAAACTGCACAGGAGGTCGATTGAAAGATTGGCAAACATAAATGATGTGGCAAAATTAGCAGGAGTGGCAAAATCTACGGTTTCAAACGTTTTTCACAAAAAGGGATATTTGAGCGAAGACATTATAAAGCGGGTAAATAAAGCCTGTGAGGAATTAAACTATCATCCCAGCTTTGCCGCCTCCAGCTTGGCAGGACAGAGGACGGGCATGTATGGCTTCTTCATTGGCACCGAAGGAGATATGTATGATCCACTCTACGGCAATGTAATGGAAGGTATGATTCTCCGTTCGGCTGCCAAAGGCATGCATTTGGTAGTATACTTTGCTGTCGGGAGAGAAGAGATGACCCGTATTATGGATGGAAAAGGGCCCATTGACGGAGCAATTCTGATGGTCCCCGTGCAGGATGACTATCGGGCCGCTGCTTTAATGGATCGAAAAATAGAAACTGTTATGATCGGTACTCCATCCGGAAGTACTCCCGATATCCTTCATGTGGACGTTGATAACGTTGAAATGGTTTACACTGTTACAAATCGGCTAATTGCGAAAGGATATCGTACGTTTGTGCTGATTAACGGTCGCGCGGACTATTCTATTTCTCAGGAACGAAATATAGGATTTTACAAGGCTCTGCGGGAAAATGCAATTGATCTGGAAAATTGTGTGGTGATCAATACGAATTCCAACGACAAAGAAATTTACCACATGGTATCCGCTTATCTGCAGAATCATCAAAAGGACGTAGCAGTGATCGACACTTGGGACAGCTTAGCGGTAGAGCGCGCGTTTCATGATGTCGGATTGGGCGAAGAGAATCATTGCCGCATTTTTCCGTCTAGTAAAATATTTGTTGACTATCGGCGTGTCGGAGAAGAGTCCTTCGATCTTTTGTATGAAGCATTGAAGGGCGAAGGGAAGCCCCAGAACCGGAAGATTCCCTATACCATTCACTTTGATGAGGATTTGTTGTAATATTGTTCATTGAATTCATTAATTAAAAAATTTGTTACGCGAAAAGTAACAAATGTAGTTTTTAAGCAAAAACTAATTGACATTATTTACCTTATATGGTAAAATTCATCTAAATTAATAAATTGAAAAAACAAATTGCCCTTTATGAGCAAGCTTTATGATTCATATATGACCTCGCTGACCTGCTGTACACGTTGCCATTCAGAAAATCGTTTCTGCCTCCGGCGGACTGTGTATGGGGAGAAGACGAGTCAAAAATAATGAAAAGAGGGAAACATGATGAAAAAAAGCGATTGCAGAGATGCTTCTCCCCGCCGATCATTGGGAGGATGGCTGGCAATGCAGGGGAGAGAGTGGAAAAAGTCACTTCGGCAGAATTATGACTTGTATCTGCTGATACTCCCGGTTGTAGTCTACTTTGTTATATTCTGCTATCTGCCCATGTACGGTATCCAGATCGCTTTCAAAAACTTCAATCCGGGTTTGGGAATTGAAGGCAGCCCGTGGGTGGGGCTTCAGCATTTGGACCGGTTTTTGAACGGAGCGTTTTTTGGCCGGGTCCTCAAAAATACCCTTAGCGTTTCTTTGTACAGTTTGGTTCTGGGAATCCCCGCTCCCATTATCCTGGCACTGCTGTTCAATGAAATCGGGAACAAACGGCTCCGGGTTATTACACAGGCAATCTCCTATGCGCCAAACTTCATTTCCACCGTGGTTATGGCAAGTATGATCGTCATGTTTCTGACGCCCGATACCGGCTTTGTGGACGGTATTCTCCGGATGTTCGGCTATTCCGCCGAACAGAGCATCCTGAATGATCCCAAAGCGTTTTATCACATTTATGTGTGGAGCGGCGTATGGCAGGGCGTGGGATGGAGCTCGGTCATTTATACGGCAGCCATTGAGGGGGTTCCCATTGAAATGTATGAGGCGGCCCGTATTGAAGGCGCCTCCAAGGTGAAGCAGATCTGGTACATAACGCTTCCCACGATTGCCCCCACAATTGTAATACTTACGATTCTGGCAGTAGGCGGTGTGTTAAATGTAGGCTACGAAAAAGCGTTCCTGCTGCAGAATGCCTCCAACGTGGAAAATTCCGAGGTGATCTCCACCTATGTATACAAGGCCGGTCTGGTACAGGCGCAGTACAGCTTTGGCGCAATGGTCGGATTGTTTAACAACGTGATTAACTTCGCCATTCTTTTTGTTGCCAATCTGATTGCCCGCCGTCTCGGCGAAACATCATTGTGGTAAGGGGGGACGTAAGATGAGAAATCCGAACGCACTGAAAAAAAGTCCCGGCGACAAGCTCTTTACCGGAATATCACTGGTCATCCTGTCCATTATCATGATCAGCATCTTTTATCCCATGTGGGTAGTTTTGATTGCGTCGCTTTCCAATCCCACGCGCATTTATGAAACCAAATTTCTGATTTGGATCAGGGATCTGACAGTTGACAGCTATAAACTGGTGTTTGAAAATCAGAACTTCATTATTGGCTTCATCAATTCCGTGCTTTATACCATTGTAGGTACCATCGTCAACGTAATCATGAATATCTGCGCCGCATATCCTCTTTCCAAAAACAATTTTAAGGGAAAGTCATTTTTCACCCTGATGTTCACCTTTACCATGTTTTTCAGCGGCGGCTTGATTCCCAGCTACCTGCTGATGAATCAGCTGAAGCTGCTCAATAACTTCTGGGTCATGATTATTCCCAGCGCAGTCAACATGTTTAACGTAATCGTTATGCGCACCTATTTCCAGTCAAGAATTCCCCAGGAGCTGGAAGAGGCCGCCAAGGTGGACGGCTGCACCAATTTCCGGCTGCTCATTAAGATTGTACTGCCCCTTTCTGTTCCGATTCTGGCTGTTATTTCGCTGTATTACGGTGTGGGACACTGGAACGACTTCTTTACAGCGCTGGTTTATATCACCGACAAAAAGCTCTTCCCGCTGCAGATGGTTCTGCGCAGTATCCTGCTTCAGAATCAGCTGATGGGAGCGTTCGATCAAATCGCAGCGGACGAAGGCTATGCACTCCGCATGATGGCCCGTATGGGATTGAAATACGCAGTGATCGTAGTGTCTACAGTTCCCATCTTTATCGTATATCCTCTGGTACAGAAATTTTTCGCAAAAGGCGTTATGGTGGGTGCAATCAAAGGCTGACCCACAGAGCGGTTTTACAGTATATTTGCGGACTGCTGTTCCGCATATATAAAACATTTTGCAGGACATTTTGAAAGGAGACATACCCATGAAAAAAGTTTTTGCAGTTCTATTGGCAGCCATGATGACCATGTCGCTGCTGGCCGGCTGCGGTGGGACGACACCTTCGGCGTCCTCTACACCCGCTGGAGATGCTTCCACGGAAAGCAAAGCTGACGAAGGCGAAGCTAAGGAAACAGCAACCGAATTCACCCTTGCTACCGCTGTGGGCGGCGACGTAAACCCTGAAGTCGGTGAGTGGTGGCTGTGGAAAAAGTACGAAGAGAAGACCGGTATCCACATTAACTGGCGCTTTATCGAGCCTGCCGCTGTTGCGGAGCAGAAAAACCTGATTATGATGTCCGACGATATGCCGGATGCGTTCTGGGCCATCAATTTCAATGCCGATGAAATGATTAACTACGGAACCGCCGGGAAATTTGTCAATCTGGCTCCCTATATTGACAAGTGCCTGCCCAATATGAAGGCCTGCCTGGAGTCTGTAAACGGCGGTATGGCGTCAATGATGATGCCTGACGGCGCTATCTACAGTATGATGGAATTCATGGATGACTATCCGCAGATTACCTGCCGGTATCTCATCAACCAGAACTGGCTGGACAAAGCGAAACTTTCCGTCCCGAAAACGGTTGACGAGCTTTCCGCTGCTTTTGCAGCATTCAAGGGTAAGGATATGAACGGCAACGGCGATACCACCGATGACTATCCCATCTACCCGGTAACCGGCCTGATTGAACAGATGGAGCAGCTGCTCATGGGCAGCTACGGCGTTGGCAACAACGGCATTCAGCCCATCGCTCAGATGTATTACCTCGACAAAGACAATAAGCCTCAGTTCCTGTATACCTCTGATGGAATCAAGCAGATCTGGCAGCTTTTCGCTGACTGGTGGAAGAAAGGCTATATGCATCCCGATACCTTCGGTACCATCGACTATGAGAAATGGGTAACCGCCGGCATGAATGGCCAGGTTGGTATGTTCACATGGGTAACCAAGAACTACCTGTATTCCGATGCATGGAAAGATTATACTGCTATCAGCGTTCTGCAGGGTCCTGATGCTTCCATTAAACCGGTAATGTCCTGGACCGACTATCCGGTCAGAGAGAACGGCAGCTTCTGCATTACCAGTGCCTGCAAAGATCCCGAGACTCTGATGAAGTGGGCTGACTATTTCTATTCTGACGAAGGCATGAACTTCTCCTGGTTCGGTATTGAAGGCGAAACCTACAATCTGAACGCAGACGGAAAACCTGTTTTCATCGACGAAATTAAAAACTATGAGCAGGGTGCACAGTTGGGCGCATTCCAGTATGGCTTCCTCTGCTACGGCAGCTTCCCCACCCGCTTCCCCAAGAGCCTCGAGGTTGAGATTGCCCGTGGATTGGATCAGCCCGGTGCCGGCGGCGAGAGACTTTCCGCTTACGACGAGGATTGCGCGAAATACTGCCCGCAGAATCTGATGTTTGCTCTGAAATCCACTCCTGAAGAGGGCACAACCCTTTCCGCTCTCTCCACCGATATCGGTACATACCTCAAAGAAGCAAGAATGAAGTTCTGCACCGGCGAGTGGAATTTTGAAGGCGATTGGGACAATTACGTCAGCCAGATGAAGAAGATGGGCGCTGATCAGTTTACCGAGATCCGTCAGGCCCAGTATGCAAGATATCTGGAATCCAGCAAGTAATCCTTTTCCCAATTTGAAAAAAGCATATTCGGAAAACGGGCGTATTCGTTACGCCCGTTTTTCTGAATAGCCCTGTGCCAATGCATCATGGGGGCACTGGACGGGGGATATTCGCAAAAAAACCAAAGATAAAGGAGATACCATATTGACATTGGGAAACGGTGCTCTTATATTGAAAGCAGCGGAGGTTTCCGAAAAGAAAAAATGGTGTTTTCCGGAAAACAATACGCATATTATTCCAAATACAAAGGAGAAAAGCTATGGTTACTCTTGCCGAAAAGTATACCCGAGTAAAAAGGAGTGTCGGAGGAAACCGGGAAAAAATGGGCTATGAGGAGACATTTGGCCAGCCTGTTGAAGAACAGTACCATGTTACCCCTCCCAACCTATGGCAGCGCCGCATTTTGTCCGAACTGGGATTCGCTCTCACCCTTTCCGAAGCGAATCAGAACCGGTTTGATTCCGAAATCAATTCCGCATTGGACCTTCTTCAACAGCGGATTGATGAACATGGAGCGCTGACCAATCAGGACTGTGAGGAGGCGGAAAAGCTTCTGCTTCCACTGGCCGGCGCCGCCCGGGAATACAGCCTCATCCTGGTCGCTCACGCTCATATTGATATGAACTGGATGTGGAGCTGGCAGGAAACAGTGGCTGCCACCCTTGCCACTTTCCGGACGATGCTGAAGCTGATGGAGGAATATCCCGATTTCTGCTTCTCCCAGTCCCAGGCTTCGGTCTATAAAATTGTAGAGGATTATGACCCCGAGTTAATGGAGCAGATCAAGCGGAGAATTCAGGAAGGCCGCTGGGAAATTACTGCTACCGCATGGGTGGAAACGGACAAGAATATGCCCTACACCGAATCGCTGCTGCGGCATATCAAATATACCCGCGATTATTTAAGAGAGCACTGGGGAATTGACCCGGATTCTTTGGAAGTCGATTTTTCGCCCGATACCTTCGGCCACAGCGCCAATATTCCGGAAATCGACAATTTCGGAAACGTGAAGTACTATTATCACTGCCGCGGACTGGACGGGGACAACGCCCTCTACCGCTGGCGTGCGCCTTCGGGAAAGGAACTGCTGGTCTACCGGGAGCAGCACTGGTACAACAGTGCCATCACCCCGCACATTGCCATGAATCTGACCGATATTTCCCGGAACAGCGGCGGCCTGAAAACCGGCCTGATTGTTTACGGAGTAGGGGATCACGGCGGCGGAGCGACCCGGAGGGATCTGGAGCGCGCACTGGAAATGCAGAAATGGCCGGTTTTCCCCGAGCTTCATTTCGGCACTATGAGGGAGTACTTCAAAGCGGCCGAATCCGTTCGGGATCGCGTCCCGCTGCTGGATCATGAGCTCAACTATTTCTCTCCCGGCTGCTACACCACCCAGAGCCGGATCAAGCTCGGAAACCGGAAAAATGAAAAAGCCTTGTCAGAGGCTGATCTGTTCAGTTCTCTGGCTCATGCCGGTTTGGGAGCCCCCTACAGCAAGCGTCAGTTCGAGCACGCATGGCAGAACGTGCTGTTCACTCATTTTCATGATATTCTTACCGGTTCCTGTGTACAGGAAAGCCGTGAGCATGCCATGGGGCTTTTGAGCGACAGCATGGCGGTTGCCAATACCCAGCACTCCAATGCCCTTCGGGTCATTGCCGGACAGATTGATACGTCCGCCATCGAAACAGATATCGACTGCTTTAATACCCAGTCGGAAGGAGCGGGTGTGGGCTATGGGCTTACCGGCTTCACCGGCGTTCCGAATCCGGAACGGGGAAGCGGAAAGGTCCGGATTTTCCACGTGTTCAATTCCCAGCCGATTGCCCGAAGCGAGCTGGTGGAGCTCACCGTGTGGGATTGGACGGGCGACCTGCGCGAGATTGCATTTTCCGACAGCCGCGGCGAGAAGACTGATTTTGCCCTGATTGATACGAGAATGCAGGAATACTGGTCTCATAAATATTTCCGTGTGCTGGTGTGGGTGTCGGTTCCCGCTCTGGGATACACCACCCTTGTTCTTCGGGAAAAAGAATGTGAAAAGTACCGTTCTTACGTAAACGATCCGGTACGTACCAACCATGCCTATTCTCCGTTCCTGCTGGAAAACGAACATATCAAAGCCACGTTTGATCCCCACAACGGAAATCTGGTTTCCTTTGTTGACAAGGCAACGGGTGCAGAACTGCTGAAAGAAGGCTGTACCGGACGGCTGCAGCTGATTCATACCGAGAGTGCCACCTCCAATGCATGGCAGATCGGCCGCTATACACAGGCGGAAGAAATCACGGATACCATCCGGATCTATCCTTTCGAGAACGGTGAACTGCGCAGCGGCTTTGTGGCGGAGAAAAAAGTCAGAAATTCCACCATCAGGCAGACTGTTTTCCTGGACCGGGGTGCCAAAGCCTTTACCTGCCGTCTGGAGATTGACTGGAATGAGGTGGGAACCGCGGAATTCGTGCCGGTGCTTGCCTATTTCTTCCCCCATGCATATGAAACCGAACAGTATCTGTTTGACGTTCCCGCCGGCGCACAGAAGCGGGAAGCGCAGTATCTGGATGTGCCCGGTCTGCAATACGGCGCCGCTGTCAATCCGTCTGGAAAATCCGTTGTTCTCGTTGCCGACAGTAAATACGGATATCGGGGCGTGGATGGAAAGCTTTCCCTTACCCTTATTAATACCGCCAAGGACCCGGATCCCTATCCGGAGCGGGGTATCCACAAAATCACCTTTGCGGTTGGCGCCGAAACGGCCTGCCCCAAGCTGTTGGAGGAAATGGCTGCAGCCATCAACTGCCCGCTTCATTTCGTTTCCGGCAGTCAGCACACCGGCAGTCTGCCTCTGGAATGCGGACTTCTTTCCTTCCAAAGCGACAGTGCGGTGATTTCCGGTGTTACCACAGCCGAAAACGGGGATCTGCTGGTACGCTTTTATGAGACCTGCGGAAAGTCTGCCACAGTGACACTGAAGACGGCATTCCCGATTCAGCATGCCGCGGCGGTCAATTTGATGGAGCAGACGCTGCATAATATTTCCGTCGAGTCCAATCAGGTCACTGTTACGGTGGAGCCTTACAGCATCGGTGCGGTTTCCATTGGCTGACCGTGCCGGTTCCGGCCGGGAAGTTTCTCTGCCCGGCCGGAAGCCCGGTGCTGAATCCCCTTTGAGGAAAGGATATGAATTATGACAAAACGAGAAGAGTTTGTGGAATATGTCAGACATGGCGGCGAACGGCTGATCTGTTCTCCCCAAATTGGAGGCGGCGCAGGGTACGATACCAAGCTGTACGGGAAAGAGTGGAATTCCGAGGGACGGCGGGAGTATACCGTCGAGGTCACCCACCGCTATCCGATGGTGCCCCTTTATAATGTCGGACTGGACCCGGTGATGCACTGCAGTGACAAGCTGAGCTGGGTGCAGGACGAATATTCCAAAACGCCCCAGAAAATTACCTATAAGAGCCACTGTGACACTCCCTATGGGCCTATGCACCGGCATATGGAAGAGCGCCCGCACAGCGGCGGCTTTCATCTGGTCAATGCCATTGAGGACTCCGATGATTTTGACAAGCTGGAATATGTCATTGACACGGCATTGGAGGGAACGGATTTTTCCTGCTACACCCGTCTTGGAAAGGAAGCGTCTGACTTTTACGGAGACAACGGTGCCGTATCGGTACAGTGGTGCATGCAGCCCTATGAAATGCTGGGATATCCCTCTACACTGACCACCGTATATCTGGCCCAGGATGACGAGGAACGGTTTTTCCGGCTGATGGATAAGATTTTAGAGCTGGATTGCAGAATTATCGATGCTCTTGCTCCCAGCGGCGTTGATTTCGTATTTCTGGGAGGGCCGGGATCCGAGCTGATTTCTCCGGAATACTACGAAAAGTATCTGGTGCCGTATTCCAAAAAGGTAACAGACTATGCCCATGAAAAGGGACTTTTGATCTACAGCCATATCTGTTCTCCCATTGAGCCCATGCTGTCCCATGGCTACTACAATCAGATGGGGATTGATCTCTTTGAAACGCTTTCTCCTGCGCCGGAAGGAAATATCAAGTCGCTGGCGGACGCGTTGTCCAAGATCGACCCCAAAATCTGTACACGGGGCAATGTATCCATGTCTTTGCTGATAAACGGCACACCCGATCAGATACGGCAGGAGGTCTTTTCCATTATGGATGCCGCCAAAGGCCGAAAGCATATGGTGGCGGCCAGCGACTACCTGATGTACGAGGTGCCTGAAGAAAATGTAGTTGCTCTGTGTGAAGCGGTGGAGGAATACTACCGGAGATAATAAAGGAGCGTGCCGGCTTTGCCGATAGGCTCCTCCGGCGGTGCTCTGTCACGCACTGTCACATCCAATCCCGCCCCGGCGGGATTGGATAAAGGAAAAGCCGGACGTCTTTTGAAAGGCGTCCGGCTTTTTGGGTTGGAAAGTTTTTGGACAGACTGAAGCAGGGAATGCTTTCAGGAGAACAAGTCAAGAGCGATGCATGGGAAAAGTCAGCGCAGAAAAAGCGATTGAAAATAATCTCACCAAAAGAAAAAACGACTTGTAAAAACAAGTCGTTTTTTCTTTTGGTGAGGACAAGTGGACTCGAACCACCGACCCCTTGCATGTCAAGCAAGTACTCTAACCAGCTGAGCTATGCCCTCATCAGCAACATTGGTTATGATACCATAGGATGCCCTTTAAGTCAAGCTTTTTTTTGAATTTTTCTTTTCCGGTGAGCGAGACGGCATTATCTGCGGCACACCAATTGCTCCGCAAGGAAGTTATAGTACAGTATTGAATCTCCCAGCGCTTCATGATAGGATAAAATCAGGAAACGGACGGGCAGCCCAAGATTCGGAGGATCAGCCCGGCAAAAGCATCCCGTCCGGCAGAAAGGTGTGGTGCAATCTATGAAAGCATTGATCGTAGTGGATATGCAGAATGATTTTGTTTCGGGAAGTCTGGGGTCTGCGGAGGCGCAGAAAATTGTTCCCGGGGTTGCCCGGAAAATTGAGGAATACCGCAAGGCAGGGGCTCCGGTTTTCTTCACGCTGGATACTCATGAGGAGGATTATCTGCTGACGCAGGAGGGAAAAAATCTTCCGGTGAAGCACTGCCTCAAGGGTACCGACGGATGGCAGCTTTCTCCTGAAGTAAGGGAGGCCGCCGGAAACGCTCCTGTGTGTTTTGAAAAAAACACCTTCGGCTCTGAGGCGCTGACCCGGAAGCTTGTTTCGGAAAAGCCGGAGGAAATTGAACTGGTGGGACTGTGTACCGACATCTGTGTGATTTCCAACGCACTGTTGATTAAGGCATTTCTTCCCGAAACCGTCATCCGGGTGGATGCGTCCTGCTGTGCCGGGGTCACGCCGGAAAGCCATGAGAACGCATTGAAAGCCATGAAGATGTGCCAGATCACAGTCATCAACGGATAAGGCTATTCCATTAAACAGGCCGTTGGGGGAAGCTTCCTTCTTTTTTTCCGGCCATCTGCCGCATGATAATCAGATAGGTCACCAAAAGCGGGAGCATGGCTCCGATCCATGCGGCCGGACTGGCAAAGCAGACGCTGATGTAGCCGAAGGATCCGGCGAAAAGCGCGACACAAGCCGTTCTCATAACAAGCTCAATGATACCGGCAATGAGAGGCATTAGCCCTCTTCCAATTCCCTGGAGAACATTGCGGAAAACCAAAAGCATCCCAAGGAAAAAGAAAAATCCGGAAATGCAGTTGAGATAAAGCTGGGAACGTTCCAGTACAGTTGGGGTAACACCGCTGATAAAGACACTGATCAGGTCGGTGCCGAAACATACCGCCAGCATGGCGGCAGCCGCAGAGAATCCCAACAGGATCAGCGTTACGCTTCTGACTCCCGCACGGACACGCTCCGGTTTTCCGGCGCCGTAATTTTGGGCGGAATAGGTGGCGATGGCAACGCCCACCGCGCCCAGAGGGCCGGTGACCAGCTGTTCGATTTTGGAGGCGGCGGTAAATGCGGCCACCGTTTCCGTTCCGAAGGAGTTCAGCGCGCCCTGCAGCACCATGATGCCGATAGCGGTTACCGAAAATTGCAGGGCCATGGGAATCCCCACCCGGAGGTGGTCCCGGGCAAAACCCCAGTCAAATTTCCAGTCGGACCGGTGGAGGTGGAGAATCGGGTAACGCTTTGCAACGTAGATAAGGCAGAGAAAGCCGGAGATTGCCTGGGCGATCACAGTGGCATAGGCAGCGCCGGCTACCCCCATGTGAAACCACAGAATGAATGCCAGATCCAGCACAACGTTGATCACAGAGGCGATCACCAGAAAGATGAGCGGGGTTTTGCTGTCGCCCAGAGCACGAATCATGGAGGAGATCAGGTTGTAGAAGACACAGGCGGAGATGCCCCCGAAAATAACAACAATATATTGGTAGGCCATGTCGATGATGTCGGGTGGCGTATTCATGAACAGAAGAAGCGGACGCGCCGCCAGAACCGCCCCCAACGTCGAGATGACCACCACGCCGAAGCTTAGCAGAATGGAAGTGGCCACCGAGCGGCGAACGCCTTCCTCATCGTTGGCACCGAAGCGCTGGGCGGTGATTACCGTAAATCCACCGCTCATGCCTTCCACGAAGCCGAGGATCAGAAACGCGATGGCCCCGGTGGCTCCCACTGCCGCCAAAGCCCCCACGCCGATGGTTCGGCCTACAATAATGGTATCCGCCATGCTGTAAAACTGTTGAAAAATATTTCCAAGAAGCATGGGAATTGAAAATGTCAGAATCAGCTTTGCGGGCTTTCCGCTGGTCATGTCGTTGGTCATGTGGTTTCCTTTCCAAGTGAGATGTTGATATGCTCTGCAATCAATCAGAATAGCATTTTTTTTGGTTTTCTGCAAGGCGTCCCGCGGGCCCAGGAAAAAATATCAGCAGAATCCACAGAAAAAATGCAGCGCCTCTCAAAGCCGTATCGCCTTGAAAAGCGCTGCATTTCAGACAGCCTGACGGACTGTGCGTCAGGAAATCTTTTTTCCGCAGCGGGGGCAAACATCAGCGGCCCCCTCCAGCAGAGCTCCGCAGTAGGCACATTGCGGACCGTCATCTCCGTCGTTTTTGCCGTCAAGCTCGTCGATATCATCGGCAAGCTCCTCAAATTGCTCCCAACTCAGCTGATAATGCCATGTAACCGTCTTGAGAATCCTTGCCAGAACGCTCATGATGGAAAAAGTGGTCAAAACCGTGCAGATTGAAAAAATCAGAAAGGCCGCCCTGGCCCAGAAAGTCATAGGAATAAAAAAGAATACCATTATTATGGCGGCAAATCCAACGCAAAGAATTACCCAAGCCAAAATGTTCAGTACTTTGGCTACGGTCAGATTTTCTGATGGCACAGCAATCGCTCCTTTTTTCTGTTTCTGCATTTAACATACCATGAACGGGAAAAATTAGCAAGCGAATTTTGCGTTCAAACGACAGCGGCAAGGATTTTTAAAAATTTTCAGAGGCTTTTCTGAAGAAAAATTTTAGTGTCCTTCGTTTCTGAAAACGTTGGGAGTAGAATGTCTCCGAAAAATGTGGTTGATTTTATCAAATGTTTGGTGTATGGTAATAAATGTCTGCTGAAGAAGCCATGAAGTCAATTTCTTTTGCTCCGCAGATATTCATTGCTTCTTATGCATAAAATTGAAAAGCAGTGCAAAAAACGATTTTTGGCAATGTAAAAAATGGGATTGCCATAGAAAATGAGGAGGAAGCCGTATGGAATTGAATCTGATTGAGATTCTGAAGGTGATTTTTTTAGGAATTGTGGAGGGCATTACCGAATGGCTTCCCATCAGCAGTACAGGCCATATGCTGCTGGTAGATGAGTTTATGCCCCTGAATCTGCCGGAAACCTTTAAGGAAATGTTTTTCGTTGTGATCCAGCTGGGCGCTATCCTTGCGGTAGTGGTTGTGTTCTGGAAAAAGATGTTTCCTTTCCGCTTTAAAGAAAAACCGGTGGTTCAAAAAGATATTTTTTCCATGTGGTTTAAGGTGATTGTAGCCTGCATTCCTTCTGCGGTTCTGGGAATCCTTTTTGACGATTTTCTGGAGGCACACTTCGGAAATGCCTGGACAATTTCGCTGATGCTCATTCTCTACGGTGTTGCCTTCATTCTGGTAGAAAACTGGAACAAAAAGCGTACCCCCACAGTGAAAAGCTTATCCCAGATCAGCTATAAGACCGCTTTTGTGATTGGACTGTTTCAGGTACTGTCCATGATTCCCGGAACCTCCCGTTCCGGCGCCACCATTGTGGGTGCGCTGCTGATCGGAGTCTCCCGCACGGCCGCCGCTGAATTCACCTTCTTTCTGGCAGTTCCTACCATGCTGGGAGCCAGTCTCGTAAAGCTTGTGAAATTCGGTCTTGCATTTACTTCCGCCGAATTGGTGGTACTCCTGCTGGGTATGGCAGTGGCCTTTTTCGTGTCGCTTTTTGCGATTCGCTTCCTCATGAATTATGTAAAACGGCATGATTTCAAAGTATTCGGCTGGTACCGCATCGCCTTGGGTATTCTCATTTTGCTTGTGATTGCCATCCGGTGAGCGGAACATCTGGGATAAACGAAAATTGTATGAGCGGGTCGGAATTCTGCTTTTTCGGAATTCTGACCCGCTTTTTGCATTATGTGGGGCAAAGACCTCCCATTGGCCTTGGTTTATCTCCCTTTTAAAATGAAATACCTATTGAATGTTAACTTTTGATTGAATACAGCTTCCTACTGTGATACAATAAAGGTAAATTATGGTATGAATTTGTGATTGCCGATCCTGATACGGCGAGTGATTCGCTTTCCCGGGATTTCGTCAGATAAAAATAGAGGTGATATCATGAAAAAAGAAAAAAAGGCAGTATTACAGATTTTTTTACTGCTTTTTTGTATGTTGGCGGTATTACTGACATCATCTATTGTGTTTTATCTGAGCAATAAGCGCACGAACCGGCAGGCAGCTGCGAAAACAGATCAGATGCTGGAGCAGTATGTTGCTCAGCAAACAGCTTATATGGACACCGTGCTGCAGGAAAGGTTTCATACGCTGGAAGTCATCGCTTCATCTCTGGAGAAACCTCAGGCTGACGGGAAAAATATTGTTTCCGCTTTAAAAAATTCAAATATTCTTTCGTCCGGGTATCTGGACTTTATTCTGGCGGATTCGCAGGGAGCCGGCATTACCGGAGACGGCGTTCAGGTCCACATCGGTGAAGAGGAGTATTTTCTTTCCGCTCTTTCGGGAGAAAATGCCATATCCGCCCCCTTTGTTTCCCCTTCGGGCAAAAGCGATATCCGCATGATTCTGGCAGTTCCGGTCAAACAGGCGGACGGAAAAATCACGGGGGTGCTTTGTGGCTCCTGCTCTGCCGAAGCCTTTGGGAAGATGCTCTTAAAAGGAGGAGCCCCGGGTTCCGGTTATTCTATGTTGGTGGACAGGAACGGCGGCATTGTAATGCTTTCCGACGAGAGCGGAATTCATTTGGAACAGGGAAAACTTTTCGATGCGGAAAATGCCATGGCCTTTCTGGACGGGAATTCAGCAGACAGCGTAATGTCTGCGCTGCTGCAAGAAAATCGTCTGACCAGTCTGGTCAGTGACGGAGCCAAGGAAATCTATATTACGCAGATTCCCTTTGGATATAATGGCTGGTCGTTTTTTTCTGCTTCGGACAGAGAATACATTGACGCAGCCTCTTTTCTGATGAAAAATAACGGCGTTTGGATGAATGCCATTGCTGTTTGCACCTTTGTACTGTGTCTTGTCTGCCTGTGGCGGATCCTTCTTCAGGAAAAGGGGCGTCTGCAGGCGGACAACGAACGTATGAAAGAGGAAACCCTGAAGCTGAAACTCTCTGAAGAGAGGTACCGGCTGCTGGTCCAGGATTCCGACGTGATTATTTTTGAGGTCAACCTGCTCGATAAGACGGCCAATGTAAATGAAAATTTTGAGCGGATGTTTGGTGGGGTCCCCCGGTTTGATTACTTTCAGAGCGGATACAGGATCCATTCGGATCAGCAGAGCACATATCAGAAAATGGTGGATGAAGTAATTCAGAACGGGGAAAGTGTGACCAGTGAATTTCAGTACCGGGACAAAAACGGTACTTATGTCTGGTTCCAGTTGCGTATGAGCGGGATATCCGATGAGCGCGGCAATGTAATCCGGGTTCTCGGGAGGCTGATGAACATTGACCGGGAAAAGCGGGAAAAGGATGTCCTGGAGTTTCGTGCACAGACAGATTCTATGACGAAGCTGTATAACAAGGCTGCTGCGGAGGCTCTGATTTCCCAAACGCTCACGGAGGATGCCGGCCGGAGCCATGCCATTCTGATAGTGGATATTGACGATTTGAAAACCATCAACGACATGATGGGACATATGCAGGGAGATAAAGCAATCCGAATGATTGCCAACAGTCTCAAGAGACAGTTCAGGGATACAGATATTATCGGACGGATCGGCGGAGACGAATTTATGGTATGCCTGAAGGGTGTCGGCGATCAGGCAAAGGCAGTCAATATTCTGAACACGCTGGCACACAGGACAGCGGGTCTGCGAATTGGCGAAAATAACGAGGTGCCGCTTCACTGCAGCATTGGCGGGGCAATTTCCAAAAGCGGAGATCGTTTTCAGGACTTGTATCATAAGGCGGATGTTGCCTTATACCAGGCAAAGCGCAGCGGAAAAAACGGGTTTGCTTTTTATGAGCCGGAAATGGAGCAGAAGGAATATCAGTATGTCCGGCAGCAGCAGACATCCCTGTCCCGCTTTGACAACTATGTTCCCGCTGATTTAGGCAAGCTGATCCGGGCGGTTTCCAGAGTATATTCCCTGATTGTTTCCATCAATCTGACACTGGACAGGTACCGGCTGATGGAATGCGACAGCAGCACCGTTTGGCCCTGCACGGAATCCGGACAGTACAGTGATTTTCTGGAGGCAGCCTGCGGCACGATACATCCGGATGAACGGGATGCGGTTCGGGAATTGTTTTCCCGGGAAGCACTGCTTTCCCTCTATGGAGAGGGAAGAACCAGCATCGCTTATGCGGCACGTCAGTCCATGGCAGACGGTGAATTCCGATGGATTCATATGGAAATGATTTTTACGGATTCCGGTAAGAAAGAGGAAGTTTCCGCCATTCTGCTGGTGGAATCCGATCCCCAGAAATAAGAAGAAAAAGCTCTCCCAATAATGGGAGAGCTTTTTGTATGAGGAAGGAGAAATTTATCTTCCCATCCGGATGACAACTTCATTTTCGCTGCCTTCCGGCATAGGAGGAATGGCTCCCTTCACCGGTTTACCGTTCAGTGTGACTGAGACTACGCCCTTTTCCACATGAGAAGGGTTCTCCACCTGTATCCGGTAGAGCGCGCCTCTCCATCTCCGCTGGGCGGAAAAACCGTCCCATTCTGCGGGAATACAGGGATCGATCTGCATACCGTCGAAGGTGAAACGCAGTCCGATCAGGTAGCGGGTAGCGGCAAAATAGGCCCATCCCGCAGATCCGGTCAGCCATGGATGACGCGCCCTGCCATGGGCGGTGTGATCCCGTCCCATGATAAACTGGCAGTAGGAATAGGGCTCGGCCTGACGGATTTCGATCTTGTCATTTTGATTGTAGGGGCAAAGAGCATTGTAGAATTTCATAGCCTGATTTCCGTGGCCGAGCTTTGCGGCTCCCACCCACGCCCAGGGATTGGGGTGGCTGAAGATGGCGCCGTTTTCCTTAATGCCCTTGTAAACCCGGGTAACGAATCCGATATCGTCATTGGGGGTTCCGAAGGAGGGCGCATTCAGATGAATTCCCCAGTCGGAATACAAATACCGGTCGATGGCCTCCATAGCCTTTTCCGCATGCTCTCCCTGCGCCACACCGGAAACCACTGCCCAGGAATTGGATTCCAGATGCACCTTGCCTTCCTTATCTTCACTTGTACCGATTTTTACGCCGTTTTTGGTAATCCCGCGAATATACCAGTCCTTATCCCAAAGGACATTTTCACAGGCACGACGTACCTTTTCCATCAACGCCTCATATTTTGCGGCATCATCGCCACGGCTGAGATATTTGGCAAGCTCCACAAAGTTATCCATGGCCCAGTAGTGCAGGAAGGAGACCAAAGCGCTTTCGCCGCCCCCTAAATTCAGACAGTCGTTCCAGTCCGCCCGAAGTCCCTTGCAGATTCCGTCGCTGCCTACCTGCTCGGCGGAAAAATCCAGAATCCGTTTCATGTGTTCGTAAACGGTGCCTTCGCCGCCGTCCGCATAGCCCAGCGTCTGATCGATCAGCGACAGCTCGCCGGTTTCTTTGACATATTCGCAAATGGCGGGAATCAGCCAGAGCGCATCGTCCGAGCAGGTGTCCTTGAGCCCATGAATCAGGCTGGCGCGATCCGGCTCCGGTTTGACTGTGGGGGATTTGAAGGCCGCCTTGGGCTTTCTGTCCGGGTCAAAGAGTTCGGGCTCGAAAAGATGAAGGCCGTAGCCCGCCTGTGTGAGTCCCCGAAGAAGTTCTACAATGCGCTGACGGCATTTCTGCGGATTGGAATGGGGGATGCACATGGCATCCTGTGCGGTATCCCGATAGCCCAGCCCGGTTCTTCCGCCCACCTCAATAAAGGAGGAAAAGCGGGAAAAAACAACGTTCACTTCTGATTGGTAAAGGGTCCAGATGTTAATCATCGTGTTCATACCCTCGTTTGGCGTATTGATCTGAAGGGCAGAGCATTTCTCATCCCAGTAGGCCGCCAATTCCGCGAAGGCGCTGTCCACGCTGTCAAAGTCGGAGTATTTTTCCCGCAGACGGGCTCCCTCGCTGCGGCGGCCCGCTCCCATCATGAATACGGCCCGGATTTCGGCGCCTGCGGGAATGGTGAACTGTTTCATCAGACCGCCGCAATGATTGTTGCCCAGCTCAGAGCTGCCGGAGAGTTTTCCCTTTTCAACGCCGATGGGATTCGATTCGGTACGGTATTCCCCAATGAACGCATCGCGCAGGCAGTCATAGGAATCCGGCCGGAAGCTGGAAGTAAAGTAGTGATACATATCCGGATCATAAAAATTATCAACCTGAATGATGCCGTCGCTGTAGTCCGACCCGGAACAGTAAAGGCTCATCTGGAAATTCTGATTGTCAATTTCAATCAGCTGAAAGGAAAATTCGCAGTAGGAAAAAACGCTGATTTTCCGGTCCCGGCCGGAAGTATTCCGGATTTTCACATCCCATAGTTCGCAGGCCTCTCCGCGGGGAATAAACAGGGTCTCACTTGCCTGAATTCCCTTGTAATCGCATAGAAAACGGGAGTAGGAGAGACCGTGGCGGCATTCATAACGGGCGGCATCCAGGGGTTTCCCAACCGGCTGCCAGGAAAGGCTCCAGTAGTCGCCGTCTTCATCGTCCCGGAGATAGACATAGTGGCCCGGACGGTCCAGCGGAACGGCATTGGCACGGAACCGGGTAATGCGGTGGTATTCCGGGGACTGATACCAGGCGTAGCCTCCGGCATTTTGGGAAATAACCGCACCCATTTCCTCGGTGCCGAGGTAGTTGGTCCAGGATACGGGGACATTTGGCTTTGTGATGACGTATTCGCGGGATTGGTTGTCGAAATAACCATACTGCATGGGAAATCATCATTCCTTTCCGGCTTGGTTGATTTGGAGTGCTCGTTCAAATTATTGAGAGCTTAGTTTGTAAGTATTTTTTACTAACAGATTGATTATATCATATACCTGCTGAAAAATAAAGGGACAATTAATAAAATTGTAGAAATTGTTCCAAACGGTACCACTGCTCCTTTTCGCTGTATAGGAATCAAAAGAGAATTTGTTGAAATTTCTGAAAAAATTGTCATAAACAGCGAAACATTGCAATATTAAGGAAGGCATGGTATTCTAATTGTAGGGAATTTACAGAAATTGGTCAAAACGGCTGCGATTGATGAATTACCGGAAAAGGGGCGAACCTGATGAGCGACATTAAGGCGTTCTGCAAAAGGGTCAGCAAACTGGCGAAGCGTTATCGGAAGCTGATTCGTCTTGTTTTGATTGTTCTGGGGATTATTGGGGGAATCTTTTATTTAAAAGCGTTTTTTACCAAGGGCGTTGTTTACGAAAATGAATTTCTCACCCGAAAGAATGATGGCGCTGCCGTGATCTATACCGGTGAGGATCGTTACGGAAAAATTCAGCTGACGGTTCACCAGCGCAGCAAGACCGAAATTGATATTTCCTATCTGGTGCCTTATAACAAGCTGAAAACATATACTTTGGTTCTCAATGAAATATCCAACAGCAACCCCGAGGTAACACCCTGGTATCGGCTCCGCATTACCGCCGGAAACGGCAGCATTTTGTTTGATGGAAAATATCAGCGGGGGAATCCTTTCCTTTATACCAATAACAATCTCCCGGATAACAGCGACATTGCCAGCGGCTCATCAGGCTCCAATCCCTATCAGAATTTCAGTCCCAATTTGCGGCGAATGGTGGGGATCGCCACCGGGGAATATGACCGGCTGTTGGGAAATGCCTGGTATTTTCTGCTGGGGCTGGCCTTTATCGGTCTGGTTTGTTTTGACGCATATAAACCTGTTGTCTCGGATAAAATCCGGGAAGCAGTGATCGACGGCGAATACCAGCGCTCGGAATGGGATGGTCTGGTGCTCTTCAGCGTACGCCTCATTTTTGTAATTGTGGGAATCTGTTTCCTCATGGGAGCCATTTGACAGAAAGCATCCCAGCAGATAGTTTGTGCTGTCCCTGTCGGAACATACGGCAGGAGTGATAAAATGTGCGGAGATCTGCAATCATAAAAATCCCCCGGTAAAACCGGGGGATTTTTTGCGCCTTCCGGAACGTTCCGAAAAGCTGTGGCCCAATGGCCTCTAAAACCTTTCAATCAAGCAAATTCGCGGCTTGGAAGCCGGAATCAAGTCCAAATGAGAAATAAATCAGAGACTGCCTAGTAAAGTTTAATGTCGCAGATATCCGAAAAAAGGAGATACATATCGGAGAAGCGGTCGGTGACATATTTCACGGTATCGGAATGAAATGTCATGCGTGGACTGTCCGGCTCACGGATCGGAAGAGACAGAGCAACGGTGGTGCCGCGATTGGGCTCACTGGTGATGAAAACAGAGCCGCCGTGCAGCTCCGCGATTTTTTTAACGATGGGAAGCCCGAGCCCGGTTCCCATTTCCTCTTCCGGCACCGGAATTTCCCGCCGGGTATAGAAGGGCTCAAAAACCCGGTCCAAATCCGCAGCAGGAATTCCGACGCCTTCATCCGATACTGTGATCCGGGCGGTGTCGCCGCTTTGGGAAAGAGTAATCCGGATCGTGCTGTCGGCGGGGGAATAAATGCAGCTGTTGGAGATCAAATGGAACAGCGCCAGCGAGAGCAGACGCTCATCAAAGCAGGTGATAATAGGAAAATCGCCCGGGTCACATACCAGACGAAACAGAGTGTTGCGGAACAGCACCTGCAGGGTCTGGCAGAGGTTGGAAAGAAAATCCGACAGAATCTGATACTGTGGTTTGTAGTCGGCTTTGCCGTTTACCAGGGCATAATATTCGTGGAGTGCCGAGGTTCCGCGCAGCATCCGGTAGCAGTTCCGGGCAGCGGCATTCAGATACTCCAGCGATTTGTAATCCTCACTGGACTGCGCTTTGGAAGCAAGCATGGAGACGATATTCAAAATGTTGGAGATAGGGGAGCGGTACCGGTCACTGATGAGGGGCAGTAAAGAGCCCGCAGAATGGGAGGAAAGATTTTCTTCCGGAAAGCAGAGGCAGCATAAAACGGTGGAAAGCTCGTTTTCTTCTAAAACCGGAAGCATAAAAAGTGTCAAATCAAGGGGAAAAAACTCGAAATTTGTCGAATAAAAGGGTATACCGCTGGAAAGCTTGCGAAACGCGGCCTCCCATTCAAAACTGCCTTTGAAAATCTCTTTTAAATTTTGTCCCGGGTCAATGGCAATTTTGTCTTTTTTTATTCGTTCACTCACGGCGATGACAGTCAGCTGATGATCGCAAACCAATACGGCCGCTCGCTCATTTTCCAAAAATCGAGTTATGAAATCCAGAGTGTTCATAACTCACCTCAATTATGCGTTTTAGGACAATCTGTCGAAACGGGTTTCTCATTTGATTTTGATACAACAAAACCGACCTATGATAATAAATAATATCATTATACCTGTTTCCGGCAAGAATGTAAAGCCTTTCAAACAGGGATGAAAAAGGCATTTCCTTTCTCTATTTTTTGTAGGTCTATATAATTTATTCATAGAAAATGCAAAAAAAAATTACGTTAATTTCCTGTCAAAGTCTTGTTATTTAAGCGGGAATAGTATAAAATGTAAGAGTAGGTCAATGACCGGCTTCTGCCCCGGCAGCTGATGCTTCCTCCCTTTTTCCAGCGGGATGGTGTTTTTCAAGATCGTTTCGGGTCAATCAAACGGTTTGGAAGACCGTCGAATCAACGGCTGCCTGACGGAGGCGTACGATTAAAATTTCAGGAGGTTTTTCATCATGGCAATTAAAGTTGGCATTAACGGTTTCGGCCGTATCGGCAGACTTGTTTTCCGCGCTGGACTGGACAATCCGAACATTGAGTTCGTTGGCATCAACGATCCTTTTATGACCCCCGACTACTGCGCATATATGCTGCGTTACGACACAATACACGGCCAATATAAGGGCGAGATCGGCTTCACCGATGACGCGATCATTGTGAACGGCAAAGAAGTAAAATTCTATGCTGAAAAAGATCCGGCCAACATTCCGTGGGGCACCTGCGGTGCGGATTACGTTGTAGAGTCCACCGGTGTGTTCACCACCAGTGAGGCTGCTTCCGCTCATCTGAAAGCCGGCGCAAAGAAAGTTGTTATCTCCGCTCCCTCCAAGGATGCTCCGATGTTTGTAATGGGCGTTAACCAGGACAAATATACCAAGGATATGGACATCGTTTCCAACGCTTCCTGCACCACCAACTGCCTGGCTCCTCTGGCAAAAGTAATCAACGACAAGTTTGGTATCGTTGACGGCCTGATGACCACTGTTCACTCCACCACCGGTACCCAGAAGACCGTTGACGGTCCTTCCAAGAAGGACTGGAGAGGCGGACGTGCCGCTTCCGGCAACATCATTCCTTCTTCCACCGGCGCTGCCAAAGCTGTTGGCAAGGTTATCCCCGAGCTGAACGGCAAACTGACCGGTATGTCCTTCCGTGTTCCCACACTGGACGTTTCCGTTGTCGACCTGACCGTTAATCTGGCGAAACCCGCTTCCTATGATGAGATCTGCGCTGCTGTTAAAGCTGCTTCTGAAGGCGAGCTGAAGGGCATCCTGGGCTACACCAATGAGGATGTGGTTTCTTCCGACTTCATCCATGACTCTCATACTTCCATCTTCGACGCCAAAGCAGGTATTGCTCTGACCGACAAGTTTGTGAAGCTGGTTTCCTGGTATGATAACGAGTGGGGCTATTCCAACAAAGTTCTCATGCTGATCGAGCATATGGATACCGTGAAATAATTTCCTGAAATAGCAAAAAGGCCATACCTTCCGGTATGGCCTTTTTGTATGGGTAATTTCAAAAAGGGGCCGCTGATTCAGCGGCCCCTTTGGAAGGTATTGCCGGGTATGCAATCCGATACTTGAATTATACCGTTTCGGAAGCTGTGTTTCTGCGATAGGCAAGATAGCTTTCCAGAATGATTGTGGCTGCTACTTCGTCGATCACTTCTTTGCGTTTTTTTCCCCGCACATTGGTTTCATTCAAGTAATTAGCTGCCTGCATGGTGGTTTGCCGCTCATCCCACAGACGAACCGGCACGTCTACCAGAAGCTTCAGGCTTTCAGCAAATTTTTCGCAGAGCTGTGCTTTTTCTCCCTCGGAGCCGTCCATATTTTTGGGATGTCCTACCACGATTTCCTTGACGTCGTATTCCACGGCGGCGTTGGCCACGTGAGCGACAGTTTTGGCAAAATCCCGTTCATGGATCGTCCCTACAGGAGAAGCCAGAAATTCGGTTCGGTCGCAGACCGCCAACCCGGTGCGGGCCGCACCGTAATCCACTGCCATGATTTTCAATTGCATGACTCCTTTCCGTAAGGCTGAACGCTTCCGATCAGGTCGGAAATATGGAGAATTCCGTTTTCATTCAGATAGCGATCCATACCTTCAATGATTTCTACAGGTGCCATAGGATTGGCAAAGAGAGCGGCGCCCACCTGCACGGCAGTGGCGCCCGCCATCATCATCTCCACTGCATCCTGCCAGCGGGAAACGCCTCCCATCCCGCAGACGGGAATTTTTACCGCGTTGGCTACCTGCCATACCATCCGGACAGCGACAGGGAATACCGCCGGGCCGGAAAGACCGCCCACGTTCTGTTTCAGCACAGGACGGCGGGTATTGATGTCGATCCGCATTCCAAGAATGGTGTTAATGAGGGAAACCGCATCGGCACCGGCCGATTCCACAGCGCGGGCGATAACGGTAATGTCGGTCACATTGGGGGAAAGCTTTACCATCAGCGGCTTGGAGGATACGGCACGAACCGCCCCGGTTATGCCTGCGGCCATCCGGGGATCGACACCGAAGGCCACACCGCCTTCCTTTACATTGGGGCAGGAAATGTTCAGCTCGATCATGTCCACCGAAGTACCTTCGATTCTGCGGGCGATTTCCACACAGTCCTCCACGGTTCCGCCGGCCACGTTGGCGATGATGACGGTATCTTTTCCTGCCAGATTCGGAAGCTCATGCTCCAGAAAATAATCGATGCCGGGATTTTGCAGACCGACAGAATTTAACATTCCGGCAGGTGTCTCCGCGATCCGGGGCGGAGGATTTCCGTCCTTGGGATTGAGTGTCATTCCCTTGACGGATATACCGCCGAGCCGGGAGAGCGGATAGAATTTCTCATATTCCCGGCCGAAGCCAAAGGCCCCGGAGGCGGGAATAATGGGGTTTTTAAAGGCCACACCGGCCAGCTTTACGGATAAGTCAGCCATTAGAGGATTACCTCCTTCGCATTGAATACCGGGCCGTCCTTGCAGACGTGTGCGTAGAACTCTTTTCCGTCCTTCACGGTTTTGCAGGCACAGACCAAACACGCTCCTACGCCGCAGCCCATCCGTTCCTCCAGGGAAACCTCGCAGGGAACGCCGTAACGTTCCGCAAGGGCAACGACCCCTTTCAGCATTCCCGCAGGCCCGCAGGCGCAGACCAGATCCGTTTCACCCTTTTGCAGCAGCGTTTCCAGAGGACCGGTGACAAAGCCCTTTTGGCCGGCAGTGCCGTCATCGGTGCAGAGAATCGTTTCAGCGCCTGCACGGAGAAAATCCTGTTCCAGAATGACGGCAGCCGCGGAACGAAATCCAATTACGGCGGAGGCGTTTCCGCCGGAGCGCTTGGCAACCTCCAGCATGGGCGGGACGCCGATGCCGCCGCCCACCACAACCACCTTTTTTCCATGGGGCAGGATTGTGAAGCCGTTGCCCAACGGAGCGATCAGATCGATCATGCTGTTCTCATTCAGGTTGGCCAGCGCTTTGGTTCCGTCGCCGCGCACCTCAAACACCAGCCGGATGGTTCCTTTTTTGTCATCGATCTCACAGATGGAAATGGGGCGGCGCAGACTGAAGCCCTCTATGCGGATGTGGGCAAACTGGCCGGGCTTGGCCTCACCTGCAATTTCGGGGCAATAGACAGTGAAGTCGTAACAGCCTTTGGCCAGGCTTTCTTTTTTAACGATCGGATATTTTCCCTGATAATAATTCATAAGCGCTCCTTTCGGGCGGCAAATATGCAGGACATCTTTCCATGCCCTGCCGGTCAATATGAGATGAAACAGTCAAAGAGGTGGGCGTCTAAGAAGGAAGCTGCGGCTTTCCCATGGCGCGGATCCGAAACGCCGCCCATCCGCCGTGAAGCGGAATGGCGATCAGCAGAAGCCAGACAACCAAAGGGGAAAACCCCGGAATTCCCTTGGCGGAATTCAGCAGACCCAGCTGCCAGAATGTCAGAAAAGCGGTGAGCAGGACACCGGTAATGGCAGCATTTTCTCCGTAAAAGGACATTTGACGGGCCTGCTGTTCCGGATTTTGCGCTGCCCAGCGCTTGAAAGGGCGGGGAAGCGTGTCCCGCAGGGACAACCGGTAAAGAAGAAAAGCGGCGAGAAACTCCAGCACCGGGATCACCAGAAGAGCATATTTCCCGGCCTGCGTAACTCCGTCGTTCCACCAGTACGGCCGAACAGAAAGCGTTTTCTCCAGCACGGTCATGGTAAGAAGAGTATAGGCTGAAATTACGCCGGCAATTCCAAAGGACAGCCCGCTGTAAAGCTTTTGGCGGCTTCGGATGACCCAGAATTTTTTAATCATGAAAAATGGATGTCCTTTCTGATTTTAAGGCGGGCCTTGGTCTTCAGGCGGGCTCTGCCCGCACCCGCTTAAGGGTTTTCACCCTTAAAAAACCCGTTGCTTGGCAAATATCACATTGGTAAAAGTTTTACTCAATTTTTTTCAAAAAATTGCAGTTTCCAAAGGCAGAGCCTTTGGTCACTTCCCGCAGAAAGTGAAATCCCCTTGTTTTTTAATGATGAACAAAATGCTTTGCATTTTGTTCTATTATAGCATATCAATTTTCCGTGCCGCAATGGGTAAACCGTAGAAAAAGGAAGATCAAACGGTGCGGATTTGACAACATTGACACCATAGGGTTACAATAAAAGGCGAGAAGCATGAATTTTGGGAAAAGGGTTCTGTGAAATGAATACACCAATCAACGATTTTTTAAAGCAGTATGCCGAATCGGGTACGATGCGGCTCCATATGCCCGGACATAAGGGGCGAATGCCGGGAAGTCCGCTGAAAGAGGCGGCCCGGTATGATATTACGGAGATCAGCGGGGCGGATTCCCTTTTTGAGGCGGAGGGCATCATCCGTCAGTCCGAGGAAAATGCCGCTGCCCTCTATGGAAGCGGGATGACGCTCTACAGTGCAGGAGGATCCACTCTGTGCATCCAAACGATGATTGCCCTGCTCTGTCGCCCCGGGGATACAATCATCGCGGCCCGGAATGCCCATCACTCTTTCCTCAATGCCTGTGCCCTTCTGGGAGTGGATGTGCATTGGATCCTCCCCCGGTATAACGACAGCTTCGGAGTCAGCGGAGAAGTGACGGCCCAAACGGTCGAACTGGCTCTGGAGCAGTGCCCGGAAGCAAAAGGCGTCTATGTGACTTCCCCGGATTATCTGGGATGTATGAGCGATATAGAGGCAATTGCAGGAGTGTGCCGGAAAAAAGGAAGGCCTCTTCTGGTGGATAATGCCCATGGTGCGCACCTCAGATTTGTCCGGCAGGACAGCCATCCGATGACGCTGGGAGCCTCCATGTGCAGCGATTCCTGGCATAAGACCCTGCCGGTGCTTACGGGGGGCGCCTGTCTGCATATCAGCCGGGAGTTTCTGGCGCAGACCGGCTGGAGCAGGGAGGATGTCAAGGGGGAGATGGGGCTGTTTGCTTCCACAAGCCCTTCCTACCTGATCCTTTTGTCCATGGACTGCTGCTGCCGTTATCTGGAGGAGAAGGGCCGGCCGGATTTTATCCGGCTGGAGGAGTCCGCCGCCGCACTGTATGCCGCCGCGGAGAAAAAGGGCATTTTCCCTATTTCCAAGCGGTATGACAGTACCAAGCTTACCATTGACGGCTATGCTGTGGGAATGAGCGGAGAAGAACTGGGGGAATATTTCAGGAAAAGCGGCATTGAGTGTGAATACGCTGCGGCACGTCATGTAGTGCTGATGCTCTCTCCCTGCAATACCGATGAGGAACTGGCCCGACTGATGCAGGTGATGAAAAGAATTCCGGCGGGTTCCCCGCGAAACGGCGATGATGCGGCTTTTTGTCTGCCGGAAAAGGTCATGCCGATTCGTGACGCGGTTTTCGCCGAACGGGAAACCGTCCTTACGGACAGGGCGCTGGGCAGAATCGCGGCAGAGTCCCGCATCAAATGCCCGCCGGGAGTCCCGGTCGTGATTGCCGGGGAGAGGATCGGCCCCGAGACGCAAAAACTTTTGAAAAAAAGTAGCATTTTTTCCATAAACGTGGTAAAATAGATATGTAACTGGTGGGGATGCTTCGCAGGTACGCCGGCAGATGAATGAATTCCGGGCGGCTTGCGGCGGGCATCCGGCGCCGGAATAGATTGATATGGAGGCAGTACATATGAAACTGATTTATGCGATCGTAAGCAATGACGACAGCTCTGCGGTATCCTCCGCACTGACCAAGGTAGGCTTTTTTGCTACGAAACTCTCCTCCACAGGCGGCTTTCTGATGGCCGGAAATACTACTTTCATGATTTGTACCGATGATGATAAAGTGGATGAGGCAATCCAGATCATTTCTCAAAAAAGCAAAAAACGCACCCAGATGGTTCCTTCTCCGGCGGCCTACGGTATGGGTGGATATACTCCCTATCCCGTGGAAGTCACAATTGGCGGCGCTACAATTTTCGTTACCAATGTAGAGCGCTTTGAGAAAATTTAGCCGGCGCCTTTCGATACCGGCTGCCTGACGGCGGCCTGATGTCCGGCAGAAATGGGTTGTTCGTGGAAAAAGTGGAAGATCAGAATCAAATATCCAATCGGATTTTTTCAAATCAAGCGTTGCACAAAATGCTCGCGGCTTCCGCGGCCGGCGGGCATTTGTGCCATGCTTATTTATTTTATGGGCCGAAAGGCGTTGGAAAAAGAACGCTGGCCAAATGGTTTGCCGCGGGAATTCTCTGCACCGGAAGCGGAGAAAAGCCGTGCTTTTCCTGCGGTTCCTGCAAAAAGGCGCTCTCCGGAAATCATCCTGATTTTTACTGTTATGAAGGAAAACCCGGTCCGAATTCCATCCATATTGAGACGATTCGGGAAATTCGTTCCGATGCATATATCCGTCCCAACGACGGAGACTACAAGGTGTATCTTATCCCCAATGCCGAGGATATGTCCATCGGCGCCGCCAACGCGCTGCTGAAGGTATTGGAGGAACCCCCTGCTTATGCGGTGTTTCTGCTGACTGCCAACAATAAGGACATGGTGCCGGAAACCATTCGTTCCCGGTGCATTCTGCTGGAGCTTTATCCGGCGGATGAAACGGAAATTGCCGCTGCTCTGCGGGAGCTGCTTCCCGAAAGAACAGAACAGGAAGTTCTGCAGACGGCGGCCTTGTCCGGGGGAAATCTGGGACATGCCCTGGCCATTCTGGAAAATGAAGAGTATGCGGACATTACGGCGCTTACCCGACAGATCGGCAGCGGAATTCTCCGTACTGACGAATACACCATTCTGACGGCTTTTTCCGCCGGATTTTCCGGAAAAGAAAAAGCTTTGGCGCTTTTGGACAGAATATCCGCACTTTTGAGAGCGGTTCTGCTTCAAAAGCTTTCGGTCAGATCCTCCGCCGACGAGCAGACGACGGAGTTGGCTTTTCACTTAACTTCTTCCCAAATGAACTCCCTTTCCGAATTGCTGGAGGAAGGGGCTCGGGCGGTAGGAGGCAACGCCAATCTCGGATTGCTTGCCAATTACCTTACCGCCCGGACGATGAAAGCAATCAGCTGATGCGGGTCGGCAGATCGGCATTGTAAACTATCCGGGGCATCCTGCCCCGAGTCTGGAAAGGAGAGCGTTTTGCCCGGGCATGGTGACAGTGCAGGGAAACGCGGCACCAAGTATGGCGGAAGTAATCGGCGTTCGATTCAAGAACGTAGGCAAGGTATATTATTTTGACCCGGTCGGTCTCCAACTGGAGATCGGCGAGAATGTAATTGTGGAAACCACCCGTGGGGTGGAGTGCGGCACAGTGGTGCTGAAAAACCGCGAGGTCCGGCCGGAGGAAATCGTGGCTCCGCTGAAACCGGTCATGCGGGTGGCGACAGAGCAGGATCTGGCCGCAGTGGAAAAAAACCGTCAGAAGGAGAAGGAAGCCTTTGCCATCTGCCAGCAGAAAATCGAAAAGCATAAGCTTGTGATGAAGCTGGTGGATGTGGAGTATACCTTCGACAACAACAAAATTTTGTTCTATTTTACCGCAGACGGACGGGTGGATTTCCGGGAGTTGGTGAAGGATCTGGCTTCCATTTTCCGCACCCGGATCGAACTTCGGCAGATTGGAGTTCGGGATGAATCCAAGATGCTGGGCGGATTGGGAATGTGCGGACGGCCGTTTTGCTGTTCCACCTTTTTGGGGGAATTTCAGCCGGTTTCCATTAAAATGGCAAAGGAGCAGGGCCTTTCTCTGAATCCCACTAAAATCAGCGGCACCTGCGGAAGGCTGATGTGCTGCCTCAAATATGAGCAGGACGTCTATGAAGAGCTCCTTAAAATGACGCCGAAGGTGGGCGCTTTGGTGAAAACTCCCGACGGGCGCGGCGTAGTTACGGACAGCAACCTGCTGACCGGTGCTCTTACCGTTCGGCTGGATGCCAACCCGGATGCTCCCCAGACCTTCAATAAGAAGGACGTCTCCCTGATCCGGGATGCGCAGATTAAGCTGGAACGTGACGAGATCGCGGCATTGAAGGCGCTGGAAGACAAATAATTTGTGAAAAGATTGAAAAAAGGCCGGAAACTGCGCGTTTTGGCCTTTTTTCTGATTTTTTTGGGTGATTTTTCCCAAATTGAGGTATTCCAAAATTGCATGGCGTTTTTACAAGTTTAGCCTTGCTTTTTTGTGGGAAAAATGGTACTATAATTATGTTTTCCGGGAAGAATCTTTTTACGGGGCCTTTTTGTAAGGCTTTTGCCTTCGGAAATGTTCTGCAGAGCGGGCTTTGCCCCGATTTTTCCAGAGGACAAGTGATATTTTTAAGGAGGCGTTTTCCAATGGCTTACCATATTAACGACGAATGCATCAGCTGTGGTGCGTGCGAGAACGAATGCCCGGTATCTGCAATCTCTGCCGGTGATGGCAAATATTGCATTGATCCCGATGTTTGCATTGATTGCGGTGCATGCGCAGGCGTTTGCCCTGTTTCCGCTCCCAATCCCGCTGAATAAGTAAATGATAAAAACAGCCCCGTGCCATGGCACGGGGCTGTTTTTATCGGGAAAACTATTTTGCGGAAAGAAACGCTTTCATGCTGCCCCTGGTAAAATGACAGGCGGCCTCTGCTACAAAGCGCATGAAATCCACATTGGAGTCGTCGTTGGCCGAGTCGGAAATCACACGGATCACAGCCAGCGGCACTCCGAATTCATAACAGACCTGCGCGACTGCGGCGCCTTCCATCTCCACGCACTGCAGGTGGTCGATGTGCTCGGCGAGCCACTTGTTCTTGCTGCCGTCGCAGATAAACTGATCGCCGGAAGCGATGGTGCCCACGGTAACCTTGGGGGATTTGATCTGAAATTCATCCAGATATTTTTGCGGGATGTCCGTCCGGAGACCGGAGGCAAGATATTGCTCAACAGCTTTCTGCAGGGCTTCGGAAAGGGCAGGGTCCGTCTCAAAATAAGAAACATCCAGCAAAGGAATGCGGAAATAGTCCACTCCGGTAAAGAAGTCATGCTGTACCAGTTTGTCGGCAACCACCACATCGCCTACATTCAGGCTGGGATCAATTCCGCCGGCGGTGCCGCAGAAGATGACACATTCCGCGCCGAAGCGGTCGATTAAGGTGGTGGCGGTAGAAGCGGAAGCGACTTTTCCGATTCGGGACTGAACCAGTATCACGTCTTTCCCGTAAAGCTTCCCCTCATAGAAGGTTCGCCCGGCAATAACGGTGGAACGCTCGGCGGTCATGTCCCGCTCAATCAGACTGATCTCTTCTTCCATGGCGCAGATGACGCCGATTTTTCCGTATTTCATAGTGAGCTTGTCCTTTCTGTTTGTCAAATGGATTTTTCTATGCTACAATAGAACAAAATTAATAATTGTGATTCATTGTAGCATAGAAAACGTAAAAAAGCAAAAGCAGTTTGCTGAAAAAGGAGAATGTCATGACGCATTTGGGCAATGATTGGGACGAGCTCTTAAAAGAGGAAACAGACAAGGATTATATGAGTCGGCTGCGGGAATTCCTTCGGGAAGAGTACCGGACGCAGACGGTGTATCCTCCCATGGGCGAAATGTTCACCGCCCTGAAGCTGACGCCTTATCACAGCGTGAAAGCGGTTATTATCGGGCAGGACCCCTATCATCAGCCGGGACAGGCGATGGGAATGAGCTTTTCCGTCCGGGAAGGCATCAGTGTCCCGCCGTCCCTGCAGAATATTTACAAGGAAATCGAGCGTACGACCGGGCATATCCAGCCGGGAAACGGCGATTTGACCCGGTGGGCGGTGCAGGGAGTGCTTTTGCTGAATGCGGTTCTTACTGTCCGCAGAGGAGAGCCGGGCAGCCATCGGGGAAAAGGATGGGAACAGTTTACCGACTGTGTGATCCGTCTTTTGAATCAGCGCCGGGAACCCATTGTGTTTTTGCTGTGGGGAGCGGACGCCAAACGGAAGCAGGAGCTCATTACCAACCCGGTGCATACTGTGCTGACGGCGGCTCATCCCAGCCCTTTTTCAGCGGATCGCGGCTTTTTCGGATGCGATCACTTCCGCAAGGCCAACCAAATCATTCTCCAAAACGGCGGAAAGCCCATCGAATGGTAATCCCGGACGATGAAATTTGAATTTTATGGGGCTGCCACAGACAGAAAAAATTTTCAGAAGGAGCTGAACGACATTTGGACCAGTCCAGTATCATATGGCTGATCGTCATTGTGCTGCTCATTGGGCTGTCGGCCTTTTTTTCGGCGACAGAGACAGCTTTCTCCAGCATCAGCAGGGCGCGGCTCAAGAACTATGCCAATTCCGGCGATAAGCGGGCAAAACGGACGCTGAGGGTAGTCGAGAAATACGACACCGCTCTTTCCGCGGTGCTGATCGGGAACAATATTGTCAACATCGGGGCCGCCTCGGTGGGAACTCTGGTGTTTACCGATCTGATGGGCCCTTCCGGAGCAGGTGTTTCCACCGTGGTGCTGACCGTTGCGGTCTTGATTTTTGGTGAAGTGGTTCCCAAATCCCTTGCCAAGCAGCATCCCGAAAATGTGGCGATGAGAGCTTCTGCTCCCATTGCCTTCCTGATGAAGTTTTTTTATCCCATGATTCTGATTCTGCAGCGGATCGTGAAGCTCTTTTCCAAAAAGGTGGGCGGGGAACAGCAGCCAAGCGTGACGGAAGAAGAACTGAAGGTCATTATTGAAGAGATTGAGGACGAAGGCGTTCTCAACGAGCACGAAAGCGAACTGGTTCAGTCCGCTATTGATTTTGACGACATTACCGCGGACGAAATCCTTACTCCCCGTGTGGATGTTACGGCGGTGGAGGTAAATGACAGTCCGGAAAAAATCAAGGACTTGTTTTTCTCCACCGGATTCACCCGGATGCCTGTTTACGAGAAGAGCATTGACGATATTATCGGTGTGGTCAACGAAAAGGATTTCATCAAGGCCTATTTGGAAAACCGGGATGTGGATATCCGCGCGATTATGCAGACGGTGATTTTTGTGCCCCCCAAGAAGCGGATTTCCGGCCTGATGAAAGAGCTGCAGAAGGCCAGACTGCACATTGCGGTAGTGAGCGATCCCTTCGGCGGAACTATCGGCATTGTCACGCTGGAGGATATCATCGAGGAACTGGTGGGAGAAATCTGGGATGAAAGCGATAAGGTGACCACCGAATTTGAGCGGATATCCGACGATACCTACCGGATCAGCGGTGATATGAACGTATATGACCTTTTTGAGGAATTGGATGTGGATGAAAACGCCTATGAGGGCTCCAGCCAGTCTGTGGGCGGCTGGGCACTGGATGTTTTTGAGCGGATTCCCGAACCGCAGGAATCGTTTGATTTTGAAAATCTTCACATCGTGGTGGAAAAGGTTCAGGATCAGAGGATTACTTCGTTTCTGGTCAGGGTTTTCCAAAAAAAAGAGGACGAATAGCGAAAGCGGAGCTTCCGCCTGAGTCAGCGGAAGGGCCTTTATCAGGTGCCTTCCGCTTTTGAATGGCGGATTTTGGCGAAAAACTTCACCCTGTGGTATTGCATAAAGAAAGATTTGTATTATAATAGAGATATCGCTTTAAATCAATAAAAGCTTTGACTCCGGCTTCTCCGTGCCATCGGAGCAATGCCGGTTTCTCATGGATATCAGGAAAGGGGAACTACCATTGAAAAAACTGATGCTGGGCAACGACGCTGTTGCCCGGGGATTGTATGAGGCCGGATGCTGCGTTGCTTCCAGCTATCCCGGCACTCCCAGTACCGAAATTACGGAAGCAGCCGCCCGATACGAGGAAATCTACTGTGAATGGGCACCCAACGAAAAAGTGGCCATGGAGGTAGCGCTGGGCGCTTCCATCGGCGGCCGCAGAAGTTTCTGCGCCATGAAGCATGTAGGGTTGAATGTGGCGGCTGACCCGCTGTTTACGGCTTCCTACACCGGTGTAAACGCCGGCATGGTCATCGCCGTGGCGGATGACCCGGGAATGCATTCCTCCCAGAACGAGCAGGACTCCCGCCATTATGCCGTCGCTGCCAAGCTCCCCATGCTGGAGCCCTCCGATTCCACAGAATGCAAGGACTTTGCAAAACTGGCCTATGAGCTGTCGGAGCAATTTGATACCCCGGTGCTGCTGCGGCTTTCCACCCGGGTTTCCCACTCCCAGAGCCTTGTGGGGACAGAGGAGCGTGTGCTTCCCGAGAAGAAGGAATACGTGAAAAATGCACCCAAGTTTGTTATGATGCCGGGATTCGCCAAGAAAAAGCATCCCGTGGTGGAACAGCGGACACGGGATCTGGCTGAGTATGCGGAGAGCTCTCCGCTGAATGAAGAGATGATCTGTTCCCGTAAAGTCGGCGTCATCACTTCCGGAGCGGCATACCAGTATGCCAGAGAGGCTCTGGGCGAGAATGCCTCCTATCTGAAGCTTGGCATGGTAAATCCTCTGCCGGAGCGGAAAATCCGGGAATTTGCCGGAAAGGTTGAGACACTCTACATAATTGAAGAACTGGACGATGTGATTGAAACCTTTGTGAAAAAGCTGGGCATTTCCTGCCATGGGAAGGATACCTTCCCTCTGTGCGGAGAGATTTCCTCCAACATGGTGGCGGAGAAGCTGCTCGGCAAAAAGTCGGAAACCGTGACTCTGGAAGAAGCGGTTCCGGTGCGCCCCCCTGTCATGTGTGCCGGCTGCCCCCATCGTGGCCTGTTCTATACGCTGGCAAAGAATAAACTGATGGTTTCCGGCGATATCGGATGTTATACGCTGGGCGCCAGCGCTCCTCTGTCCGCCATGGATACCACCATCTGCATGGGCGCATCCATTTCCGCTCTCCACGGCTTCAACAAGGCCGGCGGCCCGGAGACCGAGAAGAAATCTGTGGCAGTGATCGGAGACTCCACCTTTATGCATTCCGGTATGACGGGGCTTGCCAATGTGGCATATAACGCTTCCAACTCCACGGTAATCATTGTGGATAACTCCATTACCGGCATGACCGGACATCAGCAGAATCCTACCACCGGCTATAACATCAAGGGCGATCCGGCGGCGAAGATCAGTCTGGAGAAGGTCTGCGAGGCGGTTGGAATCCGGCGGATCACAGTTGTGGACCCCTATGACCTGAAGGCGGTGGACAAGGCGCTGAAGGAAGAGCTGGCAGCGGAGGAACCCTCCGTCATCATCTCCCGCCGGCCCTGTGCGCTGTTAAAATATGTGAAGCACAATCCTCCTTTCTCCATTGATACGGACAAGTGCAGAGGCTGCAAGTCCTGTATGAAGATCGGCTGTCCCGCAATCAGCATGAAGCCGGTAAACGGCGCGGTCAAAGCGGTGATCGACCGGACCCAGTGCGTAGGCTGCGGCGTCTGCCAGCAGCTCTGCGGATTCGGCGCCATCAATGACGGTCAGAAGGCGTAATGGCTTGAAAGGGAGGAATGATTCAATGAACAGCACAAAAAGCATCATGATCGTAGGCGTCGGCGGGCAGGGAACGCTGCTGGCAAGCCGGGTGTTGGGAAGCGCGATCATGCAGCAGGGATATGATGTAAAGGTCAGCGAGGTTCACGGCATGAGCCAGCGGGGCGGAAGTGTAGTGACCTATGTCCGCTACGGGGATAAGGTGTATTCCCCCACCATTGACGAGGGACAGGCGGATGTCATCCTGTCCTTTGAAAAGCTGGAGGCGGCCCGGTGGCTGTCCTTCCTGAAAAAGGGTGGAAAGCTCATCACCAATACTCAGGAAATTGATCCTATGCCGGTGATTACGGGAGCTGCCCAGTATCCGGACGGACTGGTTGAGAAAATTGCCGCTGCCGGAGTGGATATTCTTGCGCTGGACGCTCTGACCCTGGCAAATGAGGCAGGGTCTTCGAAAGCGATCAATATTATTCTGGTCGGCGTACTGTCCTGTTTCATGGATTTTACCGACGATATTTGGGAGAACGCGCTCACTGGCTGCGTGCCCGGAAAGTTTTTGGAGATTAATCGGAAAGCCTTTGCCATGGGCAGAGAATATGCCCATCAGCATGGCATCGGCAAAACTGAATAAAGAATTGCGGGATTCAAAAAGTTCAGCGGTTGATGCCGCTGAACTTTTTTGTATGAACCACTGGCCCAGCCAGTGGTTCATACAGAGCCTACTGGCGAAAATAAGAAATAAAAACTCCCTTTGCTATAATAGAAGTGCGGTCGGCCAACTGCACAAAAATAGCAAAGGGAGGAGGAAAGACGAATAAAGGGAAAGAGGAGCGGTTTTTATGCCGAAAGAGCAAGTTCCTGTGTGGGATGAGAAAGCCATGGAAAATCTGAAGGGCTGTTTTGATAAAGAAGGGCGGCTTCTTCGCTGCCCGTCCAAGCCGGCCAAAAAGCTGCTGGTGCTTCAATATCTGGCATCCAAATTTCAGCCCGGCCGCCGCTATACAGAAAAAGAGGTCAACGAAATTCTGAAAAGCTGGTGCGTGGAAGGGGATTACTGTCTTTTCCGGAGAGAAATGTGGGACAACCGCTTGCTGGAACGGGAAAGGGATGGCAGTGCGTACTGGCTTTCTGACGGAGATAAAAGCTCCAACAAACCGGTTTTTTGACAAAATGATGCAATTTTGAACAGGAAATGGTTGCCTCTGAAAAAAAGTCAGAGGCTTTTTTGTGCGTTTTCATGAATTTCTATTTTAATGTTCCAAAATTCAAAATATATGTTATACTAAACTATATATAAATGCAAACTGATGGGGATTTTTCTCCTGCTATTTTCCAATCGCCCAATTGTGGCAATGGCTGCTTGGAGGAAAGATTTCTTAAGGCGCTCATATCATGCGGAAGGAATGACTGAATGGCGGAAAAACTCATATCGTTTGAATCAACGGAAGCCCTGCTGGCAGTGTTCGGCAGCTATGATGAAAACGTGCGGCTTCTGGAAAAAGAATTTCAGGTTACTATCGTCAGCAGAGACGGTCAGATAAAAATATCCGGTGAACCGGATGAGGTCAACATGGCGGCGAAAACAGTGGAAGCGCTGCTGGAAATGGTAAAGGGAAACGAAACCATTACCGATCAGGCAATTCGTTACCTGATTACTCTTACCAGAGAGAATGAGGTCGAAAAGGCCAGAACGCTGGCGGACAGCTGTATCTGCATCACTGCCGCCGGAAAGCCGATTCGTCCCAAAACTCTCGGACAGAAAAAATATATCGATTGCATTCAAAACAATGTTGTCACGCTGGGAGTCGGCCCTGCCGGTACGGGGAAAACCTATCTGGCGGTGGCGATGGCGGTGCGGGCGTTCCGCTCGCAGGAGATCAGCCGCATTATCCTTACCCGTCCTGCGGTTGAAGCGGGGGAGCGTCTGGGGTTTCTTCCCGGCGATCTGCAGAGCAAAGTGGATCCCTATCTGCGGCCTCTGTATGATGCGCTCTTTGATATGTTCGGTGCGGATGCCTTTAACCGGCAGCTGGAGCGGGGCATTATTGAAGTGGCTCCGCTTGCCTATATGCGCGGACGCACGCTGGATGAATCTTTCATCATTTTGGATGAAGCCCAGAATACCACCCGGGAGCAGATGAAAATGTTCCTGACCCGGCTCGGTTCCGGAAGCAAAGCGGTCATTACCGGTGACGTTACCCAGATCGACATTGCCGAGCCGAAAAAATCCGGTCTGATTGACGCGGTACGCGTCTTAAAAGGTGTAGAAGATATTGCAGTTGTTTCGTTAAATGAAAAGGATGTAGTAAGAAACAGAATCGTGCAGCAGATCATTAAAGCATATGCCAAGCACGAAGGAGAGGGGCAGAAGTAAGGTCATGGACAAATTGAAGGTTTTAATCAGTAATAAGCAAAAGGCGGTAAAGATTCCATCCGGAATCCGGCTTCTGATTCGCCGGTGCTGTCATGCGGTTTTGGAGATGGAGAATTTTGAAGGCAGCGCGGAAGTCAGTGTTTCCTTTATCACCAATGAGGAAATTCAGCAGCTGAACCAGCAGTACCGCGGGAAAGATGCCGCCACCGATGTGTTGTCATTCCCCTTGGGTGAGGACGGAAAATGGGATAAAAACGAGGAAACCGGCGCGTATATGCTGGGTGACATTGTGATTTCCGTGGAAAAAGCCTTTGAGCAGGCGGGCATGTACGGCCATACCATCCAGCGTGAGATCGGCTTTTTGACCGTCCATTCCATGCTGCATCTGCTGGGCTACGATCATGAAAACGGTGGGCTTGAAGCCAGCCTCATGCGGGAAAAAGAGGAAAGCGTTCTGCAAAAGCTGGGAATTTCCAGAACCGAAAGCTATGTAGTGTAGTTTCATGATAAAAAAAACTGAGGTGCGAAATCTGGCGAAAAGCTTTCGTTACGCTTTTCGCGGAATCGGATATTGCATTAAAAATGAGCGGAATATGAGAATTCATATTTCTGCATTGGTTTTGGTGTCCTTTTTTTCCTATTACTATGGACTGGAAAAAAATCAATATCTCATTCTCGTGCTCTGCTGCGGATTTGTGATTTCCGCAGAGGCAGTGAATACCGCCATTGAGGCGCTGGTCAATCTGGAGTCCCCAGCCTATCATCAGCTGGCAAGAGTCGCCAAGGACGTGGCCGCGGGGGCCGTTTTGGTGGCAGCCGTGACGGCCGGAATTACGGGTGTCGTTTTGTTCGGAGACCCTGCAAAGCTTTTGGAAACTCTGAAGCTGATTTTTTCGGTTCCGCTGAGGGGGATCGTGCTGCTCCTGCTGCTGGTCTCATCTGTGTTTTTTATTTTTAACACAAAAAATATCGCACAGCCGTTTATCGAAAAGAGCGACAGGGAGTAACGCTCTGCAGGTATCGAAAATCTTTCAGGAAGCGGAGCAGTTTGCTCCTATATTTTGTGCCAACAATTCGAGAGAGGAAATAAAACGTGAATACAGTACAACCAAAATCAAAATCCGCCTTCGTGGCGATTGTAGGAAAACCCAATGTAGGAAAATCCTCTCTGCTGAATAAGCTGCTGGGAGAGAAAGTAGCAATTGTTACCGCAAAACCGCAGACCACCCGTACCCGGATTACCGGGGTTCTGACTCAAGGTGAGACTCAGTTTGTGTTTATTGACACACCCGGTTTCCACAAGCCGAAAACCAAACTTTCCGATACCATGGACCGCATTGTCACTACCTCCATCAAGGACGTGGATGTGGTGATGCTGCTGGTGGAGCCCGCCGGAAAGCTGACCGAAGCAGAGGAAACGCTGATCGGCAATATCAAGTCGGAAGGCGTCAAAAGCATTCTGGTCATTAATAAAATTGATTTGATTAAGGAAAAAGAACAGCTGGCGCTGCGGATTTCCCAGCTGATGTCCCTCCATGATTTTGATGCGGTCGTTCCGGTCAGCGTGCTGAACAACGACGGGATGGATCTGATTTTGGAAGAGCTGGAAAAGTGCGCCCAGGAGGGGCCGCACTTTTTCCCCGACGATACCCTGACCGATCAGCCGGAGCGGGTGATCGCCGCCGAAATTATCCGGGAAAAGATCCTGCTCAATCTTCAGCAGGAAATCCCTCACGGGACAGCTGTGGTAATTGAGAAAATGCGGGGCCGGGAGGACAAGGAAATCATTGATATCGAAGCGACCATTTACTGTGAGAAAGACAGCCACAAAGGCATGATTATCGGAAAATCCGGGGCTGTTTTAAAACGGATTGCGTCTTCCGCCCGGGAGGATATCGAAAAATTCTTAGGCGAAAAGGTAAATCTTCAGTGCTGGGTCAAGGTTCGCGAGGACTGGCGGAATAAGGAAAGCGCGATTCGGAATTTTGGGCTTTCCGATCAATAGAGAGTGCCGGCATTTTGACATGGCTTTCTGGATCAGGTAAAAAGAGGAAGGCTTCTGTAAATCTTTCCACACATAAAAGCCTTTGGATAAGCAAACAGTAAGGATATGAGAAATCTCTGGGAGAATGCGGCATCTGCCGTGAATTTTCAGTATGTGGTCTATCATAACACTGTAACAGCTTATTTGGAGGGAACCGATATGGACAATCAGAAAAAACATCCCGGCGGATTGGAAACTGCGGATCAAACTGCGTGGGATACCTTTGAGGAAAGCGGCAGGATAGCGGACTATCTTTCCTATGTGGACTGTGTGCGGTGCATACGGTCGGAGGGCGGCGTGTATGCAGATCAAAACCAGAGGAATTATCCTGAAACAGAGGAATATCGGTGAAAACGATCGGATTCTGACGGCTCTGACTGCCGAGCTCGGTATCATTGAAATTGCCGCCCGGGGGGTTAAATCCGTCAGAAGTCCGTTGTCGTCCCCTTCCCAGATTCTGGCTTATTCAGAGTTCTGCCTGTTTAAAGGCAAGCAGAGCTACTACATAATCGACAGCGCAGAGACCGTCAACACTTTTTACAGCCTTCGGCTGGATGTGGCAAAGCTTGCTCTGGCCGTTTATTTTTGCGACCTTGCGGCCTATTTGTCGCCGGGAGTGGAAAGCGCACCCGAGTGTCTGCGGCTGCTTCTCAATACCCTTCATTTTTTGCAGGAGGAGAGGCAGGACGCTGTCCTCCTCAAGAGCATTTTCGAGCTTCGTATTCTTTCGGTTACAGGATTTATGCCGGATCTGGTGGGATGCGCACAGTGCGGTGAGTTCCAGAAGGAGGGAATGACGTTTTTCCCGATGGAGGGAATTCTGCTCTGTGGGGAATGCCTGCCCTCTTCGCCCCTTGGCCGGGAAGATGCGGTTCACAATATGGCCCCGCCTCCGGTGCTGGCTGCGATGCGCCATATCATTTTTTCGGAGCAGGAAAAGCTCTTCTCCTTTAAGCTTGCGGGGAATTCTTTGAAGCAGCTTTCCCGCATTACGGAGAATTATGCCCTGCTTCATACTGAGGGACGGTTTCAGTCCCTTTCCATGTACCATCAACTGGAAATCTGACGGCGGTGAGCCGCCGTGCCCTGCTATGCAGGGCTTTTTATGAGGAAATAGTAAGATGATATCTGAAAAATATTGCAGGATTCTGGAGCTGGACAAAGTGCTGTCCATGCTGTCGGAGTATACCTGCTGCGAAACGGCACGGGAACGGGCGCTTGCCATCCGCCCTTCCGAAAGCCTTTCGCTTGTTATGGACGAAACTGCGAAAACGGATGACGCATTCGTCCTGTCGAACCATTACGGAACGCCGTCCTTCGGGAAAATGGATGACCCTACAGAGCACCTTCGGCTGGCACAGGTTGGCGGAATCCTGACACCCAAATCCATTTTGAACATTGCGTCCATTCTGCGTCAGGTTCGCCTTCTGCAGGAATGGTATTCCCAATGTGAGAACCGTCAAAGTACTCTCAAGCCCATCTTTGAAGGATTGGTATCCAACCGGGAACTGGAAAAGCGAATTTCCGCGGTTTTTCTTTCCGAAGAGGAAATCGACGATTATGCCAGTGAGGAGCTGGCCAATATCCGGCGGAAGATCAAATCGCTGGGCGTGAAAATCCGGGAAAATCTTGACAAAATGATCCGTTCGGCCACCTATCAGAAGGCTTTGCAGGAAAACATTGTTACAATGCGGGACGGACGTTACGTCATCCCGGTGAAAGCGGAATACAAGGGCATGGTCAGCGGTTTGGTTCACGATACCTCCGCTTCCGGCCAGACTCTTTTCATTGAGCCAATGCCTGTAGTGGAAGCGAACAACGATATCCGTGTGCTGAAAGCCAAGGAAAAGGCGGAAATTGAACGGATTCTTGCCGAACTTTCCGCCCTCTGCGGCGACTGTGCCGGTTCCGTGGCCAGCGATTTTGAAATTTTGATTACCCTGAATCTGTACTTTGCCAAGGCAAATCTGGCTGCTTCCATGAAGGCGGTCCGTCCCGCCATTACAGCGGACGGAAAGATCAGCCTCCGCAAAGCACGCCATCCCCTTATCAGCAAGGATAAGGTCGTTCCCATTGATGTGGAACTGGGCTCGGAATATACTTCACTGGTTATCACCGGCCCCAATACAGGCGGAAAGACCGTTACTCTTAAGACAATCGGTCTTTTGACGCTGATGACCATGTGCGGACTGATGATTCCCGTATCGGACGGGAGCCAGATTTCCGTTTTCAATAAGATTTTGGTGGACATCGGAGATGAACAGTCCATTGCCCAGAATCTGTCGACCTTTTCCGCTCATATGACAAATATTGTTTCCATTTTGAGTGAGGCAGACAGCCATTCTCTGGTTCTGGTGGATGAGTTGGGAAGCGGTACGGATCCGGTAGAAGGTGCGGCACTGGCCACCGCTATTCTGGAACAGCTGCGGCAGCGGCACACGATTGTGGCGGCTACGACTCACTATGCCGAGCTGAAGGTGTATGCCCTGCAAACTCCCATGGTGAAAAACGCCTGCTGTGAGTTTGATGTCAAGACCCTGAAACCGACTTACCGGCTGCTGATCGGTACGCCGGGGCGTTCCAACGCATTTGAGATTTCCCGCCGGCTGGGATTGTCGGATGACATTCTTAAGAACGCCGCAACTTATGTGGCCAATGATAAGAAGAATTTCGAGGATGTGATCGACGGACTGGAAAGCTCCCGGCAGGAATTTGAGGAGAAAACCGCCCAGCTTCGGCAGGAAACGGCGCAGCTCAAGCAGCTGCAGGAGGAACTGAAAAATTCCAATCTGGACGCCATCAACGAGAAGGAGCGAATCATTGACAAGGCCCGGCAGGAAGCGCAGCGCATTGTGGAGAATGTTAAGCTGGACAGCATGATTCTGATGGAAGAGCTGGAAAAACTGAAAAAACAGAAGGATAAAGAGGACTTCTCCCGTCTGGTCTCCCAGTCAAAAACCCAGATGAAAGGGAAGATTGACAAGCTTCACGATGAGGCGAACCCCGTGGTCAAGCGCACCAATGAGGATTATGTGCTTCCCCGGAAGCTCAAGAGGGGAGACAGTGTGCTGGTGGTGGATATCGACAAAACCGGCACAGTTCTGGAAGCCCCGGACAATTCCGGGAATGTTCTGGTGCAGACAGGAATCATCAAATCCCGTGTACCATTGTCCAACCTCCGTCTGACGGAGCAGAAAAAGACAGCGGTAAAGGGAGGCACTACCCGGAACATCACCTCAAACAAGACCGCCAAAGCTTCCATGGAGCTGGATCTGCGGGGGCAGACGGTGGAGGAAGCACTGATGGAGCTGGATATGTTTATCAATCGCTCCATTCTGTCCAATGTGGGGCTCATTACGATCATTCACGGGAAAGGCACCGGCGCTCTCCGCGCGGCAGTGCATGATTATCTGAAGCGCTGCAAACAGATCCGGAGCTTTCGTCTGGGCACCTTTGGCGAGGGCGAAAGCGGCGTGACCATTGCCGAAATCAAGTGAGACGGCAGATTGCTTTGAAATAAAGAAAGGGCATGAGAACAGAAACTGTTCTCATGCCCTTTCCGGCGTAGTGGGACAGCAGTGGTACAGCTAAAACCGGTCGGAAAATTCTTTTTCAAACCAGACATTCCTGACCTGAAACTCCCGGTGGTTCAGGTAGTCCAGCGCGTGACCGGAATCGGAAAACTCAAATTGAAGCTTATACGAATACAAAAGCTGGTATTTGAGCCCGTACTCCCGGTTCAACTTTCCGATTCCGTACTTTCCGTCTCCCAACAGAGGGTGGCCGATGTGGGCCATGTGGGCGCGGATTTGGTGAGTGCGGCCGGTTTTCAGCTCGACCTCCAGCAGACTGCTGCGCTGGGTATGGCGCAGAATGCGGTAACTGGTAATAATGGTCTTGGTGTTTGCATTGGGCCGGTCGAAAACCTGTACGGTGCTCTCGTTTTCATCCCGCTGCAGGTAAGCGGTCAGAGTGGCGGAATCCGGATGGGGAATGCCGTCCACCACGCAGAGATAATATTTTTTCAGCTCCCGCTCTTTGATCTTTTCGTTGAGAATCCGCAGAGCCTCCGCGTTTTTGGCAGCAATTACGATGCCGCCGGTATTCCGGTCAATTCGGTTGGCCAGCGCAGGCGTGAAGGAAAGCTCCTGATCGGGATCATATTCTCCTTTTTGAAAAAGGTAGTGCAGGATGCGGTTAATCAGCGTGTCAATGGTATTGTCGTTGTCCTCATGGACGCAGAGACCCGGCTTTTTGTCCACAAGAAGAATGCTTTCATCCTCGTAAACCACCGAAAGATCTGCCGGTGCCAGCAGGAAATCCTTCGCACTGCCTTCCTCAAAGAATTCGTCGTTGATGTACATCTGCACTTCATCGCCGGATTTGAGCCGGTAGCTGATTTCGCTTTTTTTGTTGTTCACTTTGATCCGCTTGGTGCGCAGATATTTGTACATCAGGCTTTGGGGCAGACGGGGCACTGCCTTTGACAAAAACTTGTCGAGCCGCTGATTTTCGTCGTTTTTCTGAATGATAACTGTTTTCATAGCATTCCTTTTCCGGGCAATCCGAAGTATTGCGGCACTGCCCGCCAGCGTTATAGTAAACTGACATTATTTTAGCATAAATTTTCAGAAAAAGACAGCCAATCTCGGAATAATTCTCTTTTCAATCATGCGCAAAAGCCGTATAATAAGAGAAAAGAAGAGACGCAGGGAGAATGGGGGGATTTTATGGCGAAAGCTGTTCATGACGGGCACCGTCAGAGACTGAAAGCCCGCTTTTTGGCGGAGGGAATCGACAGCTTTCAGCCCCATGAAATTCTGGAACTGATTTTGTTTTATGGGGTTCCCAGGGTGGATACCAACGAAATCGCCCATCATCTTATTGAGCGATTCGGCAGTCTGGCCGAGGTGATGGACGCTCCCTATGAGGAACTGCTGCAGGTGAAGGGTGTTACGGAAAGTGCGGCGGCTCTGCTGAAGCTTCTGCCGCAGGCAGCCCGCATTTATCTGACCGAGCGGCATGGAGGGCAGGAGATTCTCAATACTCCGGCCAAATTGGGAGAGTACTTCGTGAACCGCTTTGTGGGAGAAACCAGTGAGCTTGTTTATCTGCTCTGTCTGGACAGCTCCCTGAACGCCATCAGCTGCACTAAGATTACGGAGGGCGGTGTGTCCGGCGCCACTGTTGCCATCCGAGAGATTGTGTCGTTGGCGCTGCGGCATAATTCCGCATGGGTGGTTCTCGCCCACAACCATCCCCGGGGATTGGCAGCACCCTCCAATGAGGATGTGATCGCCACCCGCACCATCAAAAAGGCGCTGGCCTATCTGGGTGTGACACTGGTGGATCACATCATCGTTTCCGGCAAGGAATACTGCTCCATTCAGGAACGATATCCGGAGCTCTGAAAAAGGCTGGGGCACCGCAATTTTGCGGTGCCCCCAGCCTTTTTCAGCAGTCAGGCAAACAATTCGTTCAGCTCGTCCTGACAGATGGGCCGAATCCCGTTCCGGTTCAGAACTTCGATAGCGGCGCTGTTGTCCGCTACCCGGAGAATCATATAGGCCACGTCTTTCCGACGGGTGATAAAGGCATAGGTGTAATCCAGATTGATGTTGTTCTTGCCCAGAATCTGCAGCACTTTGGAGAGGCTGCCGGGCTGATCGGGAATTTCCACCGCCAGCACCTTGGTTACCGAACAGACATAGTTCGCTTCCTTTAAAACTGTCACTGTTTTGTAGGGGTCGTTGACAATGATGCGGAGAATGCCGAAATCCTCTGTTTCGGCAAGAGACAGGGCGCGAATATCAATATCATTCTTTTCCAGAAATTCGGTGAGCTCGCTCAAACGTCCGGGCTTGTTCTCCACAAATACAGAAATCTGCTTTACGGTCATGTGCTCCAGCTCCTTTCAAAAATCAGTACAGCTTACGGTTGTCGATGATGCGCACCGCTTTTCCTTCACTGCGGGTAATGCTCTTGGGTGTAACCAGCTTTACCTGCGCATAAATGCCCAGCATTGCTTTCAGCGCTTCAATCAGCTCTTTTTCCTTGGCGGAAACCTGGCCGACCGAGTCGGAGAACATTTCAGGCGTCATTTCCACCAAAACTTCCAGCTTATCACTGTTGTTTTCCCGGCTTACAATAATCTGATAGTTGGCGGGATATCCCTTGTTCAGAAGGACAGTTTCGATCTGAGAGGGGAATACGTTGACCCCTTTGACAATCAGCATATCGTCGCTGCGGCCCATTGGCTTGCACATTTTCACATGAGTCCGGCCGCAGGAGCATTTTTCACGGTTCAGAACGCAGATATCCCGGGTGCGGTAGCGAAGCAGCGGGAAGGCTTCCTTGCTGATGCTGGTGAATACCAGCTCACCCTTTTCTCCGTCCGGCAAAACCTCGCCGGTATTCGGATCAATAATTTCAGCAATGAAGTGGTCCTCGTTGATGTGCATTCCGGTCTGGGAGCTGCACTCGTAGGCTACGCCGGGACCGGAAATTTCAGTCAGTCCATAGATATCATATGCCTTGATTCCCAGCTTATTCTGAATATCCTGCCGCATTTCCTCGGTCCATGCCTCAGCGCCGAAAATGCCTGCTTTCAGCTTGATCTGATCCTGGAGGCCCTGTTCACAGATCGTTTCGCCCAGATAGGCAGCATAAGAGGGGGTGCAGCAGAGAATGGTGGACCCCAGGTCGCACATAAACTGAATCTGGCGTTCCGTATTGCCTGACGACATGGGAAGGGTCAGGCAGCCCACCTTGTGAGAACCGCCGTTGAGACCGAATCCGCCGGTAAACAGGCCGTAACCGTAGCTGACCTGAACCACGTCTTCTTTGGTGCCTCCCGCAGCCACAATGGCACGGGCACAGCATTCCTCCCACAGATCGATATCATGCTGGGTGTAGAATGCCACCACACGCCGTCCGGTAGTACCGCTGGTGGAATGGATGCGGACACAGTCGCTTAAAGGAGAAGCCAGCAGTCCGTAGGGGTAGGCATCCCGCAGGTCATTCTTGGTGAGAAAAGGAAGCTTATGCAAATCGTCTATGGACGTCACGTCGTCCGGCGTAATCCCTTTTTCCATCATCAAATTGCGGTAGTAAGGGACATTTTGATAGACGTGATGAACGGTATGAACAAGGCGCTCATTCTGCAGCGCACGAATCTGTTCCCGGGAAGCGCACTCGATTTCCGGTTGGTAATAATGTTCCATCTGTTTCATTCCTTTTCCTGTTTACTAGTTTAAATCGACATTTTCATTATACCAGTATTCGCCCCCGGCTTCAAGTGACAAATTACGATATTTTTCATGCCTGTTTCTGATTCCGGCAGAAATCAGAAACGGAGGATTCCGCTACATGGGGATAATGGTCAGGGTGTACTGATGCTGTTCCTCTTTTTCCAGATGCTTGACACCGCGTTTTTCGGTGAACTGGTCACCCTCGTCGCTGCACGCTCCCATTCCGCACCAGGGTTCAATGCACAGGAAGGGGGCGTCCTTTTTGATGGGAGTCCAGAAGGCCACATAATCGAAATCGCCGAACTGCACTTCAACGCCCCGCCCGGTTTTGATGGAGGACAACGTTACACGGTCGGATTTCAGTGTGTCAAAGACGATGGCATCGTTGTCAAAATAGCTGTATTTCAGCATCAGTCTGGATTCGTTGTCCAGATAGGTCACGCGGTGGCCGGTATCAAACTGGCTTTTCTCCAGATCGTAGATCGGGCAGCGGGCCGTCTCTGGCTTGTTGAAGGTGAGACAGTAGTCCTCAAAGCTTCCATTTCCGTCAATGGGGACGTTGAATGCAGGGTGGGCTCCCAGAAAATAGTCAATGGGCTTGTCATCCAGATTCATTACGGTATAGCGGATGGAAAGCTGGGAGGGTTCCAGCTCATAGGCGAGGGAAACCGCGAATTTGTAGGGGTACTGGGCAAGAGTCTCCTCATTGAAGCTGTAGCTGAAGATGGCTTTGGTGTCGGATTGGAAGACAACCTTGAAATCCGCCGTGCGGCAGAAGCCGTGCTTGGCAATGTGGTATTCTTTTCCCTCAATTATGGTTTTATCGTTGTGAAGGTTTCCCACGATGGGGAAGAGAAACGGGGAGGATTTTGCCCAGTATTTGGGATCCTTCTGCCAGATATACTCTGTGCCCAGCGCGTCTTTCAGGGAAATCAGCTCTGCGCCCACGGAGTCAATCTGCGCGATGTTGGAACCGGTTTTCAATGTAATGACCATAGTGTTGTCTCCTTTGTGCTTTTTATAGTTTAAGGCGATATCGCCTCTTTGCTATTCAGTTGTGCCGCCGTCAACGGTAATGCGGTCCCGGATGGCAGCAAATTTTTTCTCACCGATGCCGGAAACGTTTCTGATTTCCTCAATGCTCTGAAAGTCTCCATGAGAAGCGCGGTATTCGATGATACGCCCGGCAAGGACTTCTCCGATTCCTTTCAGTTCGCACAACTCTTCGGCATCTGCGGTATTGAGATCAATCTTTTCCCGGCCTTCCGGTTCCTCCTGCCCGGAATTGGGTAAGGAACTGCCGGATGAGGGAAGGCGGTCCCCGGAAGAACCGTCTGTTTCCGGTGAAGAACCATTTGCGGAGGTCGTGTTCAATAAAAAAGAGGAATCCCCTCCGCTTTCCCAAAGGTCATATTCCTTGGGAGGAGGAACGGCCTTGCCGGCCTGTACCGCCGCCCAGCCCAGAAACAGGAAGCAGACGGTAACGGAAAGCATTCCGAGGGTCATGGCAGTATTCCGCTTCTTCTTTTTCACAGAAATGCCTCCTCAAAACAGAATCCTCCGGGAAACAGCGCCCGGTCTGCCGCCGCTTTAAAAATCCGGATTACGCCTGTATCCGGAGAAAACTTCCCTGTGGTTCCTGAATCACGTTAATCTTTGAGGGAATTTTTTCCTTCAGCTCACTGACGTGAGAGATAATCCCGATATACCGTCCGGTGGATTTCAGGCTGTTAAGACATTCCACGGCGCTTTCCAGGGAATCCTGATCGAGGGAGCCGAAGCCTTCATCAATAAACATGGTATTCAGCTCGATGCCGCCGGAACTCTGACTGATGATGTCGGCCAACCCCAAGGCCAGTGACAGGGCGATTTTAAAGCTCTCTCCGCCGGAAAGCGTGTTGACATGACGGGATTTTCCCGTGTAGGCATCAAATACCTCCAACGAAAGACCGGAGGTTTTGTTTCCTTTTTCCTTTTCCTTTCGCCGGTTTAAAGTATAGCGTGAATTGGTCATTTGTTCAAGCCTGATATTGGCATTGTCGATTACTTCGTGAAAGCACCCGGCCAGAACGTACCGTTCAAAGTTCACTTTGTCGCTGTATTTTCCGTTGGCAACGTCGTAGAGCTTTTGGTATTTCCCATACTTTTCGGCCAGCGTTTCATATTCTTCGTAAGCGGTTTTCAGGCGGGAGAAGGTTTCCTGATTCTGGCTCAACGATCCGGTCAGCCGGGTGACCCGCTCGTTCAGGGCATCCTGCTCTTCCTGAAGGCGCTCCGCTTCCGCCTCCATTTCCTCCAGCCGGAAGGGCTCAATGCCGTTTACCTCGGGTGACAGCGTTTCCAGCAGGCTCCGTTTCTGCATCAGCATTTCCCGCCACTGGGCAAGGCGTTCTTCATAGGATTTCAGCTGCGGCAGCTCATCCGCTCCTGACCGGTACTCTTCCTTCGACAGTCCGGATGCTGCCATGGCGTCGCTGAGCTCCTGACAGGCCCTGTCTTGCTTTGCCTTAAGGGCATCTATCTGGAGAGAAAGCTGCCGTACCGCCTCTTCGCCCCTCTGGCAGTCGCCGGACAGCTTGTCCTTACGGGCAGAAGCCTCCTCTGCGGCGTGTGTCCAGGCTTCCGCCGACTGCCGCAGCTCGTCTATTTTGCGGGAGACATCCTCCTCCCGGCACTCTTCCGCTAATCCGAGACTCTGGATCTTCTCAAGCAGACGGTTTTGATTCTCTGCTACAGCGGAACGCTTTTCCTGAAGAACAGCCTTTTGGGATGCGGCCTCGGACAGTGCCGCATCCATGTCGTCCGAAGATTTTTCCTCGGCTGGCAGCAGGGAGTAAGGCTCCATCTGAGAGCGGAGAAGCAGACGCTGATTCCGGCACTCCCCCACATCGGCCTCAATTTCCGGAAGAAATTCGGAAAGCCGTCCATGAGACTTCAAGTCGAATCCGGCGCCCTGCAGCATCTGACGGCAGACGCCCTGCTGCTCTTTCAGCTTGGCAGTAGCTTTTTCGTAAAGGGCCTTCACTTCTTCCAGCTGCTCTTTCGTGACGGTCTGGGCAGGAATTCCGGCGGGGACAGGATGTTCCCGGGAACCGCAGACGGGGCAGGGGATGCCATCAGTCAGTGTTTCCGAAAGGAGAAATGCCTGACTGTCGATGAAAGCGGCGGTAGTGTTACGGTAGAGATCGCTTTCCCGGGTAAACTCTTCGTTCAGACTGCCGCAAAGAAGAATTTCCTGCCGCAGTTCAGACAGCTGCTCGGCGCGTGCGGCGCACCGGGTATCCTCTGCCTTTAGAAGAAGGAGTTCCCGCAGCTCACGGAGACGTGACTCCCGAATATTCGCCTCGGACAGCTCCTTTTCCAGCAGGACAAGTCTTCGGCGTGCGTCCTCCAGCTCTTTGAGGGCTTCCAGCTGGGAACGAAGCTTTTCCTCCTCCTGAATCAGTGCGGGGATGCCGTCCTGACGCTTTTTGGCAGAATCAAATACGGCCAGAGCCTCTGTCAGCTCACGATGGCATTTTTCCAGTGCAGTACGGTACAGTGCCATGCGGGAGCTCTGTTCTTCCAGCTCTTTTTCCGTCTGGCGGAGGGCCTCCTCCCTGGGAGAAATTTCCCGGATGGATTTCAGCAGAACGCAGCGCGCTTCCAAAGCGGCGTAGGATTCCTTTTGGCTTTCCAGTTCTCCGATTTCCTTACCGGTACGTTCCAGAAGGGCCAGCTTTGAGTTGATTTCCCGCGCATAAGGAATATTGAGGGCTTCCTTCTTTTGGGCAATTTCCAGCATGGATTTCCGGAAAATATCAATCTGCTTCTGAAGAGACCGGTTTCCTGCTTTGAGCAGTGAAACAATATGGGGAATGTCCCGCTCCGGGGAAGCCAGCGCTTCGGCAAGCTCGGGAAGCTCTTCACTGCGGATGCTGTCCAGATAAGCGGCGCACCGGGTTTGGTGCCGGTCGGCTTCGAGCTTGATCCGGGAGGCATTGATTCGGAGACGCTCGGTAAAGGCATCGAGTGCTTCGGTGGAAAAAATCTTGCGAAGAATTTTTTGCTTTTCACCGGAATCGTCAGAGAGAAATTTTCGGAACTCCCCTTGGGGAAGCATCACAATTTTCTTGAATTGATCGGCGTTGATGCCGAGAATCTCTTCAATCCGTCCCGTGACATTCAGAGGTCCGGTAATGATTTCGCCGTTTTCGAGAGTGAGGGAGGCGGAAGAGTTGCTGTCCTTGACCAGATTCCCGCCCCGCTTCATCCGGAATTGGATGGGCTCCCGGTGAACGGTGTACGTTTTTCCATGGACAATAAAGGTAAACTCTGCATAACAGAGGGCTCCGGCCTCGGCGAAGTCGCTTTGGAAGGTTTCGCTTTCCCGGAGACCGCCGCTGGCAGTACCATAGAGGCTGAAGGTTATCGCGTCAAACAGAGTGGTTTTTCCGCTCCCCGTAGCGCCGGAAATCAGAAAAATCCGTTCGCTTTCGAACAGGGAAAAGTCAATTTCCTGGCGGCCGGGAAAGGGGCCGAAGGCTTCAATGGTGAGTTTTACCGGGATCATTCCTCCGCCTCCTTCGTATCGTCTCCCGCTTCCGAGTCGGAAAAAGCCGCTTCGGCGCAAGCAGTTTGTTCCGGAGTAAGAGACTCGCGGGTAACGGTTTGATAGAATTCCTCAAACAGCTCCAAGTTGGTCAGCCGCCGCAGAACATTCCGGCTGCGGTTCAGAGAATCGGCTGCGGCGCTTTCCAGATTCACATACCTCAATCCCAGAATGTTCGGAAATACTGCCTTCAGCCGGGAAATGGCATTGAGCACCACTGTTTTGTCGGTGATGTTCACAAAGACGTAATCCTCCAGCCCGGAGTGGTTTTCACGCTGGGAGAGCCACTCAAAGCTGCCCTCCAGAATCCTTACATCCCGGAGGGGGGAGATGGTCTCAAAGGAGAGAGAAAGCTCCCCCTTCCGGGGAAGGTCCACCACGCAGAAGCCTTTTTTCTGGTTGGCTTCATCAATGGAGTATTTGAGCGGGGAGCCGGAATAAATCATGCGGCTGTCGCCTGCATTCCGAAAGGAATGCAGATGGCCCAGCGCTACATAATCAAAATTTCCAAAGGGTGAAGCATTGACCATTTCACTGCCGCCCACTGAAATTTCAGCGGACTCACCGGCCGCATTTTCATCCCAGCAGGAAAACAGCCCGTGGGCCGCCAGAATGTTGATTTCTTCCGGATTCACTTTTTCCAGCATAGAGACGGTATAGGCACGGATAGCCTCATCGTGGGTTTTGATCGTTTCTTCCGGGAAAAGGGATTTCACATTGTGGGGCTCCAGATAAGGGAGCAGGTAGAAATTTACCTTTCCCGCATCGCTGTCAAGGGAGATGGGGGAGATTTCCCCGGTAATACGGCCGGCAATGTGAAGGCCGCTCCGTTCCAGCAGTTCGCTTCCGAAAGAAAGCCGTTCCCGGGAATCGTGGTTTCCGGCAATCAGAAATGTTTCGATTTTCAGATCCAGCACGATCCGGCACAGAATCGAGTTCATCAGGCAAACCGCCTCACCGGAGGGAATCGAGCGGTCATACAGGTCCCCGGCAATCACAAGAGCGTCGGGACGGATCTCGGAAAGCCTTTCAATAAAGCGATCAAACCAGAACTGCTGATCCTCCAGCAGGGAATAGTCATTTAGAACTTTCCCGATATGCCAGTCCGCAGTGTGAACAATTTTCATCTTATAATTACACCGATGCTGTGCCGCATTGCGGCACAGCATCTTCTCCGTTATTGGTTTACTTAGGAGTTCAGTTGGCTTCTATTTTCAAAAAGGCGGCGTAGCCCGCGTCGCCCGCTTCACGAAAACCCAGCTTTTTATAAAAAGCGGTTGTCTCGGGAGTGTTGTCCGTTAAGAGAACCTTTTGGCGGATTCCGGGATATTTTTCGAAAAGAAGATGAATCAGCCGGCTTCCGACCCCGTGGCGCTGAAATTCCTTCCGGACAAGAATGTCCTGTATGTAAAGAATGGATTCGCCGTCTCCCACTGCCCGAATCAGTCCGATCAGATCGGTATCCTGCCACGCAGTAATGACACACAGGGATTGATTCAGTGCCCGGATCAGCTTTGGCTCATCGGAGGTGTAATTCTGCCAGCCGACATTGTGATACAAATCGATAACGTAATGCGGAGCGGGAATAAAATTGGATTGATACGTAAACTCCATTGAAACCACCATTCCTTTCTGCTTGGGATGGTTTGCAGCTGCCGCCGTCCCACCAAACGGCAATCATCCCATAGGGCTCTGGGACTTAATTCTATTGTAGCCCAATTAGCCGAAAAACGCAATGAAAAATCTGCTGCGGAAGGGCACGTGACGGAACAGTGCGCATAAAATAGTGAGAGGCGGCATTTCGCCGCCTCTCGGTTAATACGGAATATGCTATGGGGTAAGGCTGACCGGACTATTCGGTCCGGCCAGCCGGGCACAGGAGGAAATTAGCAGCAGGTATTACCGCATCCGTTGTTGCATCCGCAGTTGCATCCGCAGCCGCCGCCAAAGTTGCCGCAGCAAACCAGAAGCAGAATGATAATAAGTATCCAGCTGCAATTTCCACCAAAACCGCCACAATTGTTACCACACATAAAGTAATTCCTCCTTTAAGTTTTTACACCCCATACTATGTGTATCGCGGCAAGTGTGTTACAAAAGAATTGAGATGTTTTTTACTTTTTCTTTTGGACAGATTCGTATTCTTGGGAAGGGGCTGTGAAGCAGCTTTCCATAAAACAGCTTCGCCGGGAAAATGGGCGGCCGGCGTTATAATCCGGTCTTTCCGGAATGAGCCGGGAGTTTCCTAAAAAAAAGCTTGACTTTTTTGGCCGGATGAGTTATTATATAACACGTCGCTGATGAAGCGGCGATGAATGGGAGCATAGCTCAGCTGGGAGAGCATCTGCCTTACAAGCAGAGGGTCACAGGTTCGAGCCCTGTTGTTCCCACCATCATCCGGCCCGCTAGCTCAGTTG
>DBGCDL010000022.1:0-4093 GCA_048358235.1 Oscillospiraceae bacterium | reverse complement strand
AGCCTCAAGAGAACAGACGATCAACTGTCACATCGGTGATGCCGTGATGGTCGGCAGCGGTGCGGTCGTCTACCAGGGCGCCGTGATCGGAAAAAACTGCCGGGTGGGCGATTATGCCGTAATTCAGGAAAACGCGGTAATCGGAGACAATACGGTGATTGAGCACGGCGCTGTCATTGAAGGCGCATGTAAAATCGGAAACGGATGTGCAGTCGGGGCGTTTGCCGCCGTGGGAGCCGGTTCGGTTCTGGAGGATGGCTGCCGGGTAGGGACACGGGCTGTTGCTCTCCGGGAAGCGTTTGACAGTTCCTGTCAAACGGATTCCCCAAGAGGTGTTTCTCTCAAGAAGGGCGCCTGCCTGGGGGCGGGCGCAGTTATGATGCCCGGGACTGTAATTTTTGAAGGCGGTCAAGCCGCTCCCGGTAGTGTCGTAACGTCGGATATTCCTGCCGGACGAACAGCCGCAGGCAACCCCGCCGTTCTGCTGCCGGATACTGCTGCCAAAGGCTGATGTCCGCAGCCGTATCCTGTTTCATCATTTACCGAAAGGTTTGACAAGTTATGTTTCGACCATCCGTATGCATTCTGGCCGGCAGCCGCCGGCACGATGATCCGCGGATTTATCAGAAAGAGGCTCTGACGCTTCGGGAACACGGCTACGAGGTATGCATCCTCTGTACCGATTATGAGGGCGTGGACAGAAGTGGAATCCGGTTTATTCGGCTTTCCGCTTTACCGGACTGCAAATTTCGATTTCGCTGGGTTTGCCTCCTCATGAATCACATTCATGCCGCCCTGTTCCGCCACCGATTTGCCGCAGCTGCGAAAAAAACCGGTGCGGCCTACTGCCATATTCACGATTCCATGCTCATTCCGGTTGGAGTACGGCTGCGGAAACATATGAAAGTGATTTATGACGTACACAGCGGCGACCCCTTGTTTGATTCCGGCTGCGCAGCCATGGAAAGCACTGCCGTTTCTTCCGAAAAAGGTCTGAGAAAGGCAAAAAATGCGTTAAGCGGCTTCTACGCCCTCATTACCGCGGATCCCTCTTCCCTGCCCGAGCTGGAAGAGCTGAACCGCCGGGTAGTTCCTCTTTGGGATTATCCGAGAGTGCGTGACTACGGGACTGCTTCCCGGGATTCCCGCCGGAAAAAGGACAAAATCTGTATGTTCGGAGGAATTGCAAGGTCGGAGGTATTCCCGCTTCTCAGCGCTGCGAAGGCTGCAAATCTTTCGCTTGTTCTTTCGGGCGAATTTGAAGATGAGGCGCTTCAGGCAGAATGCGAAGCGCTTCCCGAATGGCAGACGGTGGAGTATCTGGATGCGTCGGAAGAAGCTGCCCGCCGCAAAAACCTTTCGGAAGCCAGGGCAGGGATTGTGACAAGCCATGGGGATGCTTCGCTTCTTCCTTCCGCCTTATTCGATTTCATGGCGTCCGAAGTGCCGGTAATCGTATCCAATCTGGCCTCCTGCAGCCAAATTGTGGACGACGCCAACTGCGGGGTATGCGTGGATATGAGCAGCTCTTCCGAAATTGCCGCCGCTCTCGAATACATTCAAACCAACGGCGACATTGCCCGGGAAATGGGAAAACGGGGACGTTCCGCCGTTTTGAAGCGCTACAGCTGGGAGGAGGAAGAGGACAGACTTTTCCGGCTTTATCCCCTTCCGCTGGAAAGTTTTGAGGAGGATGCGCCGGTGCTTTCCGCCCGCTGATCTTTCTTACCGAAGAAACCGGAAACACTCCAAGAGGTGCAGGGATCACAAAGCGTGACAATTTGCCTCGGATCTCACAAAGCTGTAAATGTTTTGTAATCCTTTGGTTGCAAAAGCGACTTGATTTCTTCATTGTAATTGATTAGGATATATACTATAATAGATCTGCCGGCGGTTTCCTGTCATCCGCCGCAAACGGTTTCAGCAACTGCTGATTTCAATTTTCCGCTTTTTAATTGCTCAGTCATCTCCGGATTCTTACTAATACTGGAAGGAACTATGTCTCAAATGCCTCAGAAAATTGTACGGAGAAGAAGGAAAGCCCACCATCGGGCTCCCATCTTTACGATGATCGCCGTGATGCTTCTGCTGATCGCTTCCATCATTGTTTCCTTTTTCTTTTTTATCGTTGAAGATATGAACACCAATACGAATCCCTACAGCCAGAAAATCGGTGCCATTTTGTTTGGCGGCGTTGATTTTACGCAGCTTCCTTCAAACGTAAAAATGTCCGACAAGCTGGCCAATTCTCCTGTCGTGTACAAACCCATTGCCGATCCCGGCACCGGCAGTTCCGGTGAAACAGCCAAAATTGAAAATGTTCCCGCTGTGAGTACGGTTCCGGAAACCGCACTGGCTCCCGCCAATTATTTTGATGACGCCATTTTTATCGGTGATTCCATCTCTCTCGGAATCAAGAACTCCGGTGTAATTCCGGCCAAAAACATGGTGGTTGAGAAAAGCGTCGGCATTGACCATATTCTTTCGGACAAAGCCATGTTTCATACCACCGGAAGTGAGGCCAAAACCCTGTTTCAGGCAATCAGCGAACAGATGCCCAAACCCGGAAAAATATATGTTTTGCTTGGTTTAAACGGTATGGGCTACGACAATGATTACCACATACAAATGTACAGCAAATTGGTAGACCGGCTGAAAAAGACCTTCCCGGATGCCATCATCTATGTGGAATCCCTTACTCCCATTATGCAAAGCCATCCCAAATATCCCCGGTTATCAACCGAGAAGATTAAAAATATGAATTCTCTCATCCAAAAAATGGCTGAAGAAAAGGAGGTATACTATTTAAGCGTTCAGGATGCTCTGGTGGACAAAAACGGCTATTTGAAAGCAGATTACAATGGCGGTGACAACGTCCATCTGAATACGGCCGGACATAAAGCTATGTTCCAGTACTATAAAACCCACGTGGTTTTAGGCAACGGAACAATGGATAAAGTAGTGAAGTGATGTCTGCCCATTTCCCCTGTGGCTCGTCCGGCAGGCATTGCTTCAGCGAAAGACACTTTCCAGAAAGGATATGAACAAAAAGATGAAAAAATTGCTGCCCGCTTTATTGGCGATTATGATGATGTTCTCTTTGATCAGCTGCGGTGAGGAGGCCAAAAACCCCAAGGCTGCCGACGTAATGACCAAGATCAGAAGTGAAATTGAATTTCCGGAGATGGCGGAAAAGACCAAAGACGATCTGGCAAGCTTCGGTTACGATGAGCTGGATACCGCCGACATTGAAGATTGTGCCTATATCATCGCCAGCAGCGGTCTTACCGCGGAAGAAGTTTTTATCGTCAAGCTGAAGGACACCGGCGACGTTGCCGCCGTGAAAAAAATGATGGAGGCCAGAAGAGACCAGATTGCCGCCACCGCCCAGGATTATACTCCCGAAGAGATGGACAAGATCACAAAAGCTGTGATCGAAACCAAAGGCCGCTACGCCTTCTTTGCTATCACAGGCGATAATGCCAAGGCAAAAGAAATTTTTAAAGAGATGTTTTAAGTCGTTTCAGCAGCGATCCCATGACATCATTGCCGCAGAGGAGAACCGCGGCAGGAAGAGAGGCCGAAATGCTTGTAGAATCCATTGCCATCCTGATGATTATGGCTGTGATGGTATTTATTTTTCTCCGCGCTCACAAAAGGGATTATGCCATATCCACAGTTCCCCTTCTGGTCGTCCCCTTTCTGCACGCTGTCGTCTGCATTATCGGCGATGCCTTTCCCCTCACGATATCCCCGGATATCCGGGCGGCGGCGGACGTATTGGGCCTTGCTATTTCTGTGGCGATGCTGGGTATGTTTTGCGTTAAATGCAAAACCCGCAAGGCAAAATACGGCTATCTGTTCACCTGCGGAGGCTTTATTACCGTGCTGACAATGATTTTTATTTATAACACCTATATTCCCTCATAACCTGTGCACTTGAAAAGCAGGCTCTCTATGACAGAGAGTCTGCTTTTTTCATGGTATAAAATCCACCAGCTAAGCTGGTGGGTAAAAAGCTTTAGCTATGGACAAAATAAAAGCTCCTGTATATATTAATGTTAAGGTCTGCCAACCTAACAAAAAACATACA
>DBGCDL010000021.1:0-4965 GCA_048358235.1 Oscillospiraceae bacterium | reverse complement strand
TAAGTGCCAGGTACTGAACTTTGATGATGAGAGCTGGCGCCTCGCTCACAGAAAACAGATTTTTTAACAATTGTGGGGGAAAATTATTTGCCAAAACTGGCCCAATTTTGCTTGACAGTAACACGGGACTGTGATACAATAATTATAGATTTAGAAAGCGGCTTTGCAAATGTTGCCAAAAGTCATGAAACTCTTCGAAACGGAAAGGCGGCGGGACGGATGGAACGGATTCCTCCTATGACGATTAGCAAACGGGTTGCTCTTTTAAAAGAACGTTTTGAGGCCGACATTACCTTTGAAGATTTCGGCCTGCGTTCAAAAATCTACCGGAGAGTGGCGGCGGAAAATCCGGGTATTTCGGCAGACCGGAGAATCGCTCTGAGTTTTGCGCAGTTCCTGCGGGAAAAGAGTGTCCCGGTGCGGGAACACGACCTGCTGGCGGGAAGTTTGCGGTATTACGGCTACAGCGAGTCAATCCCGGTCAAAGCCGTATCAACCGGCGCGGGGATCATGAACAAAAAAGACGTTGACCTGCACCCGATGTTTCTCAACACCGAACTGTTCGACGTTTCAGAAGAAATTGAGCATTACAAAAACTGCTCCGGCGGACCGGATACCCCGGAAGCAAAACTTTTGGATGAATATTATACCGCCCTGCAGGCTGGCTCTTCTTATAGCCGCTGGGCAAGCGGGCATGTGATTGCCGGGTACGAAAAAGCGGTCACCAAGGGGCTCGGCGCGCTGATCCGCGAGGGAGAAGAAGCGCTCAAAAAGGTTGATGACGCCCACCGCGACTGTGTGGAATCTATGCTCATCACCAACCGCGCGGCAAAGGAGTACATCCTACGTTACCGTGACGCGGCTCTTGAAACAATGGCAAAAACCGAAAACCCGGAATACAAAAAGAGCCTGTTACGGATTGCCGAAGCCTGTGGGAACATCTGCGAAAATCCTCCCCGAAGCTTCTTTGAAGCAGTCCAGCTTTTAATGCTTATCCACGACATGATCATCTGCGAAAGCTTCGAACCCATGTCCCTGGGGCGGGTGGACTACATGTTGTACCCTTATTATAAAAAGGATTTTGACGAAGGGAAAATTACGTTTGAGGAAGCGTCCGACTACATTGACGCCCTCTGGCTTAAATTCGGCCAGCTGATGGAAGGCTTCCAGAACGTCACCCTGGGCGGCTGCCACCCGGACGGAAGCTTTGCCGGGAACGAAGTCACGGTCATGGGGTTGCGGGCCAGCCGTAAAATGATGCTCGACCAGCCACTGATCTCTTACCGCTGCCACCCCGATATGCCCGACCTTTTCTGGGATGAAGTCCAGGACCTTGTCCAGACCGGGCTGGGGTTCCCTGCCATCTTCAACGACGAAGTCGTCTTCCGCGCAAAGGAGGACGCTGGTGTCCGGCCGGAGGACTGCTGGAACTACGGGATCGTCGGCTGCGTTGAACCGTCAATCGGCGGGGCGGAATATTCCAGAACCGCAGAGCTGTGGGTGAACTGGGCAAAACCTCTTGAACTGATGTTGACCGGCGGGGTCTGTGCCTGCACCGGGGAAACCCTGCCGCTGCAAACCAAACGTCGCCTGGAGGAGATTTCTTCCTTTGATGAATTTTATAAATGGTACCTGGATGAGCTTGCGTATTCCTCCAGGATCGCCATGAAAGCCTGCAACCTGCTTGACACCACCTACGGGTCTGCGTGGCCGGTGCCGTTTCTCTCCTCCACCATGGCGGAGTGCTACGAAAAAGGCGAGGACGCGACCCGCGGCGGAACCACTTACTGTTTTTCAACCCTCAACGCCTGCGGAATGGCTGACACAGTCGACTCTCTCTGCGCTATCCGGGAAGTTGTTTTTGAAAAGAAGCGCCTCACCCTTTCCCAGCTCGCTGAAATCCTCAAAAACGATTTTGAAGGGCAGGAACCGCTCCGGCTCCTTCTTTCCAACCTACCGGAACGGTTCGGAAATGGAACGCAGATCGCTGACGGGATGATGAAAGAGCTGACCGATTTCTTTGTCAGACTTGGAAAGGAAACAGCAAACCCCTTTGGCCACCATTTCCAAACAGGGTTTTTAACCGTTAGCTTACATGCTTACATGGGCGCCAAAACCGGCGCGCTCCCAACCGGACGGCACAAAGGTGTCTCTCTTGCGAACGGCCTTTCCCCCTGCCAAGGCGCAGACCGGATGGGCCCTACGGCGGTTATCCGCTCTATTACCAAAGTCAACCACGCTGTCTGTGGGAACGGGATGGTCCTTGATCTTAAATTCAACCCCGCGTTCCTCAAAAAACCATCACACCGCAAAGGGGTCAGAAGCCTGATTGAGACCTACTTTAGCAAAGGCGGCATGGAAGTCCAGTTCAACGTTGTCAGCCGGGAAACCCTGCTGGCCGCCAAGGCAGACCCTCAGAAATACCGCAACCTGATTGTCCGCGTTTCGGGCTTTAGCGCCTATTTCTTCCATCTTGACCCGGTTTTGCAGGATGAAATTATTGCCCGTACGGAATACGCGGGCTGATCTTCCCCTTTATACTATATTAATAGCCTTTTCCTATGATTTTTGCGCAGCAAGGTTGCCGGGCGCGGAGGAACGAGCTTCCGCTCCCGGAACAGAAGTCGTTTGCCGCGTTACAGGAAATTTACAGCAGGAAACGAGGATGTCGTATGAACCCAACTAAGCCGAAAGGCTTTATCAGCAATATCCAGCAGTTTTCATTAGACGACGGGCCGGGTGTTAGGACCACCGTCTTTTTCCGGGGCTGCAACCTGCGCTGCGCCTGGTGCCACAACCCGGAGTGCATTCCGTTCCAGGCAGTACTGCGGTATAACAGCTCGGTCTGCATCGGCTGCGGTCTTTGTGTACAGCTCTGCCCGCAGGGCTGCCACACGATTGACGAGAATGGCCATACCGTTGACCGGGTGGCCTGTAACGGATGTGGAGCCTGTACTGTCGACTGTCCGGCCGGCGCGCTGGAACTTAACGGCCGGGGCTACACCGAAGAGGAACTCTTTGAACGGGTCGCTGCCGATGCCGAATTTTATCAGTCGTCAGGCGGTGGCGTGACCTTTTCGGGTGGAGAACCGGTTTTGCAGAATATCTTTCTCTCCGGGATCCTGAAACGCTGCCGAGAAGCGGGGATCCACACCGCAGTGGATACAGCCGGGAATGTGCTGTGGGAAATGTTTGAAAACATCCTGCCGGATACCGACCTGTTCCTTTACGATGTCAAGTTTATCTCCCCTGAAAAGCAGCTCGCGGCGACCGGGGTCAGAAACGATAAAATTTTAGGGAACCTCAAAGAGCTCTGCCGGCGCGGCGCCCACATTTGGGTTCGGGTGCCGCTTGTTCCGGATTTTCACAACTTAGATGAAATCGAAAAAATTGCGGCCTTTCTGAAAGACCTTCCGGTAGAACGAATCGAACTGATTCCATACCACCGGTACGGTGTTGGAAAGTACACAGCGCTTGGAATTCCCTACACGGTTTCCTGCAAAGAACCGGATCCCCGGTGGATGGAAGACGCGGCGGCTTGTTTTGACGGCTGTAAAGCCGAATTGCTCCTTCAGTAAACCATCCCTGATACCAATCGGCCGGAAGGAATCCGGCTGTTTAAAACACCCCGGTTTAAACCGGGGTGTTTTTCTTTACGATACTATTATATATATAGCTGAACAGAGCATTAAAAATTACAAATTGTTATTTTGCAAAAGGTGCACTTTTTCTGTTCGGTTACAGAGGTTTGAAAGAACATAACCGGTCATAAGAAACAGCCTGAAACAGAATTGTTATATTTTTGAAAACGGATTTGTGTCTTTCTGGTACAAACAGAAAGCTGTAAAAGTCAAGGAGATCAAAACCGTTTCATGTGGGGAAATCCTTAATGAATCGGCTGGATTTTCACTGTAACTGGTAAACTAAAATGGACCAATAATGGCAAAGAAAAATCCCCCACCAAATATAGCCTCTTGAGTATAATGTTAGTTAACATTATACTCGAAAGGCGGAAAGGTAATGGTGAAGGGAAAAATGTTCAACGAAATACAAGCTTACAAGCAAATAGGATATACAATCAGGAAGTGTGCTCGAGTAACCGGAATCGACAGAAAGACAGTCCGAAAGTATTGGAATATGAACGCAGAAGAATATTTAAAATATCTGGCCGCGAGCCGTGAACGGACTAAAATACTTGACCCGTATCGCGGGGAAATCATTTCGGAGCTTGAAACCTACCCTGATATTACTTCGGCAATAATTTACGACCATCTGTGTGAGCGGCATGAGGCTTTTACACCGTCATACAGAAGTGTCAGGCTTTATGTAATGACACTGCGTGAAGAGCTTGGTATACCTACAGAGGCAAAAGTCCGGCAATATACTGAGGTTTCGGAACAGCCGCCCGGATTTCAGGCTCAGGTAGATATGGGGCAGAAGGTTATGACCGACCCCTTTGGGAGCAAAATAAAAATCTACATATTCGCCATGGTCATGAGTATGTCGCGCAAGAAATTCGTGTACTTTCAGGATCATCCGTTCAGCGCATCGGAATTTGTGGAGGCTCATGATCTGGCATTTAAATATTATGGCGGCCGGACCCAGGAAATCGTCTATGACCAGGACCGTGTTATGACGGTTTCAGAGAATGCCGGCGATCTGATCCTGACAGAAACCTTTGAAAGCTACAAAAAGTATGCCGGTTTTTCAGTCCGTCTCTGCCGAGGTTTTGACCCTGAAAGCAAAGGTAAAATCGAAAGCGTTGTAAAATATGTTAAGAATAACTTTCTCTCCTGCAGGATATGTCACGGCATATCCGCATTAAACAGCGAAGGGCTGGCATGGTTTGACCGTACGGCAAACGCCAAGGTTCACGAGACGACCAGAATGGTACCGGACAGGCTGTTTGCGGAAGAAATCAAGCACTTAACACCGGTGCCGACACTGTCAAAACCTATCGAGCCG